>DASUHP010000128.1:0-23489 GCA_036273455.1 Micropepsaceae bacterium
TCACCCCAATCCGTCGAAGCCGCATTTCGTGCCGCCTCCCGGCAGCGTCGATGCGCATTGCCATGTCTTTGGCCCGGCGAGCCGGTTTCCTTACTCGCCGGGACGGAAATATACACCGGTCGACGCACCGAAAGAAAAACTCTTCCGGCTGCGCGATTTTCTCGGCTTCGACAAGAATGTCATTGTGCAGGCGAGCTGTCACGGTACGGACAATTCCGCGCTGCTCGATGCGCTGACGAATTCCAAAGGCAAAGCAAGGGGCGTCGCCGTTATCGGCGAAGATGTTACGGACGCGGAATTGGCCCGTATGAATGACATCGGCGTCCGCGGGGTGAGGTTCAATTTTGTCAAGCGTCTGGTCGATTTCACGCCGCGCGATGTGCTCGAACGCATCGCCGCGCGCATTGCGCCGCTCGGCTGGCATATCGTGGTCTATTTCGAGATGCCGGACCTGCCCGAACTTGAATCCTTCTTCACGTCGCTGCCGGCGAAAGTTGTGGTCGATCACATGGGCCGGCCGAATGTAGAGAAGGGCGTGGACCATCCGGAATTCCGCCGTTATCTGCATTTGCTGGATGAACACGAAAACATCTGGAGCAAAGTCTCTGGCCCGGAGCGGCTGACGGTGGCCGGCGCACCCTACGATGACGTGGTGCCGTTTGCACGCAGCCTGGTCGAGCGCTTCCCAGATCGTGTATTATGGGGCACCGATTGGCCGCATCCGAACATGCCGGTGGAAGCACCCGATGACGGCATTCTCGTTGACGTCATTCCGAAAATTGCCGCGAGTTCCGATTTGCAGCGTAAGCTGCTGGTCGACAATCCCATGCGCTTGTACTGGAGCTAAACTTCTTTAAACTTGCGGCGAGAGCGGAAAACGCCGAGCATTTCGCGTCAGGAATCGACGGGGGTTGCGATGCATCGTCGCCATGCTGTCTGCGCCGTGGTTGCGGGACTCTTTGTTGCGCCGCCGGCTCTCGCTCAGACGCTCCCGGCGCCATCCCTGACTTTCCCGCAAATCGCCTCCGGCGAGGAATTCAGCTGGGGACTGTCGGGTGGTTTTGATTACGCAACCGGAAAACTCGGCGCGAACTGCGGTGTGCAAAATCTGTCGATCACCTGCACGCCTTCAGCCACGACCGTATTCGTTGTCCCTGTCACCGGGATGGTGCAAGTGGACCGTTTGCGGCTGGAGATGACCGTGCCATGGGTCGACATCCAGGGTCCCGGCCGGTTTGCCGGCGTATTTGGTGTCCCCGTCGTTATCGCGCCGGCGAACAATCAGCCGGCTCATCGCTCCGGGATTGGCGATATTACGGTGGGTGCGGCTTTTGCCGTCATTCGTGAAGACGATTTCCTCCCGCGCGTCGAAATCGAAGGTGTGTCGAAACTTCCGACGGCCGCGGACGGATTGGGCACCGGGAAGACGGATTACGGCGCCCAGGTGAATCTGTTCAAAACCTTTTTTCCGGGCCTCACGACATTCGGGTCCCTGGGCTATGAATGGATTGGCGAAATCAACACCGTTGCGCTGCACAGCGGCGCGCGGGCGACCGCCGGCGCAGAGTACAGATTCCTCTCGGTGACCGCCGGCGGGGTATTTGATTACCGCCAAAACTCCTGGCAGGGCGCGCCCGATTACTTCGCCTTCGACCCCTATGCCCGGCTCGCCATCTTTCCCGGAATTTCCGTTGGGATTTACGCGACGCTTGGGATGACTCGGTCGACGCCAAGCTCCGGATTCGGCTTTCGCGTATCGATTTAGCTCCGGGAAACCATGCCGCCTTGCCAGCGCATCCCCGCTGGTTTAAGCGCCGTAATCGCTCTGCCCATAACCGAGGAGGCGCGAGCCGCGTGGCGCTACCGAAGGAATATGACGATCTGCCCGGTACGGTCGTGTTCGATGCCGACCAGGCGCGGGAGGGCTATCACCTGAACATGTTCTGCATGTCGCTGATGAAGGCGGAAAATCGCACCGCATTCAAAGCCGGCGAACGCGCCTATCTCGACCGCTGGCCCATGAGCGAACCCCAGAAACAGGCGATCCTCAAACGTGACTGGAATCGAATGCTCGAGCTCGGAGGAAACATCTATTTCACGGCGAAGCTCGCTGCGACCGATGGGCTATCGTTCCAGCAAATTGCCGCCATGATGACCGGTTCGACCCAGGAGGAATATGCCAGGATGATGTTGAATGGCGGCCGGCCGCCGCAAGGCAACCGCAGCAAGTCGGAGTGGAAAACCCGTGGCTAGGATTGTTGCCGGCGTGGCCTGTTCGCATATCCCGGCAATCGGCGCGGCCTGGGACAATGGCAAGGCGGAAGAACCCTATTGGCGGCCGGTATTCGGCGGCTTTGAGCAGTCCAAAAAATGGATCAGCGAAGTCAAGCCGGACGTCTGCATCGTCGTGTACAACGATCACGCATCCGCATTTTCGCTGGAGATCGTGCCCACATTCGCCATTGGCTGTGCGGCCGAGTTCCCGATTGCAGACGAAGGCTGGGGGCCGCGCCCCGTGCCGCCCGTGAAGGGGCACCCCGAACTCGCCTCACACATCGTGCAGTCCACGGTGCTGGACGAATTCGACATCACGATGGTCAACAAAATGGAAGTCGATCACGGCCTGACCGTGCCGCTGTCGCTGATGTTCGGCCGCCCGCAGGAATGGCCGTGTCCGATCGTTCCGGTCTGCGTCAATGTCGTGGTCTATCCCGTGCCGACGGGCCATCGGTGCTACATGCTCGGCAAGGCGATCCGCAAAGCCGTCGAATCGTTCGACCGCGACCTGCGGGTCGTGATTTTTGGCACCGGCGGAATGTCACACCAGTTGCAGGGGCCACGCGCAGGGCTGATCAATCGCGAGTTCGACACGCGGTTCCTCGACAATCTGACGCGCGATCCCGCAGCGCTCATCCGCATCCCGCACATCGAATACTTGCGGGATGCAGGCTCTGAAGGCATAGAAATGGTGATGTGGCTGATCATGCGCGGGGCACTCGATGACGACGTGCGGGAAGCCTATCGCTTCTATCATGTGCCGGCCTCCAACACTGCGCTTGGGCACATCATTCTGGAAAACAGCGCCGCCTTTAAGTAACGGAACAAGGTCATGAAGATATGCGTAGCCGGGCAGGGTGCATTCGGTCAAAAGCATCTGGATGCTTTGAAGCGGATACAGCGCGTCGAAGTCGTGTCGCTGATTGGCGGCAATCCGGCAGGTACGCAGGAAGTCGCAAAGAAATATGGCATCTCGCATTGGGGTCATGATCTTGCCGAAGGTATCGCGCGCTCCGATGCGGTGATCCTCGCCACGCCAACCCAGATGCACCGCGCGCAGGGCGAACAGGTGATGCGCGCAGGAAAGCACGTGTTGATCGAAATCCCGATCGCCGACAATGTCGAAGATTCGCAGGCTCTAGCGAAAATCGCGCGTGAAACCGGGGTTGTTGCTATGGCCGGCCATGTGCGCCGGTTCAATCCCAGCCACCAATGGGTGCATCGCCGGATCGGAAAAGGCGAACTGAAGATCCAGCAGATGGATGTGCAGACCTATTTCTTCCGCCGCACCAACATGAACGCGGCGGGAAAAGCGCGAAGCTGGACCGATCACCTGTTATGGCATCATGCCTGCCATACGGTCGATCTCTTCCACTATCAGACGGGCGAAACCACTTCCGACTGTTATGCCGTTCAGGGTCCGCGCCATCCTGCGCTCGGCATCGCTTTGGATATGGGAATCCTGCTCAAGACTCCGTCGGGCGCGATCTGCACTTTGTCGCTCTCGTTCAACAATGACGGACCGCTCGGGTCCTTCTTCCGTTACATCTGCGACAACGGCACCTATCAGGCCTATTACGACGACCTCGCGGACGGCAAAAAGAACCCGATTGACCTGAGCAAGGTTGACGTCTCGATGGACGGAATTGAACTGGAAGACCGCGAATTCATCGCGGCGATTCAGGAAAAGCGCGAACCCAACAGTTCGCTGTCGCAGGTTCTGCCCTGCATGGAAATCCTCGGCCGCCTCGAACGCATTATCGACCCGAAACGCCAATCCGTCGTCTGAGTCCTCTCCCCCTTGCGGGAAGGCACGCACTTTGCGCTTTGCAAAGTGCGTGTGGGGTAACGCCGAAAGGTCCAAATCTTGCAAACGCGAAAACTCGGCCGGTTTGACGTTTCCGCCATTGGTCTTGGCTGCATGAGCTTGAGCCACGCTTACGGCACGCCTCCCGAACCTGCTGCCGCTGCTGATGTGCTGCTGAAAGCGCTCGATCACGGCTACAATTTTTTTGATACCGCCTCGCTCTATGGCCTGGGCGCCAACGAGACTCTGCTCGGCAATACCCTCAAGCGCCGCCGCGGCGAATTCGTGCTCGCCAGCAAATGCGGGATGTTGCGGCCGCGCGAGCCTGACAGCCGGCCGGAAGTGCTGAAGCAAACCTGCGACGACAGTCTGCGGCGTCTGCAGACGGATGTGATAGACCTGTATTACCTCCATCGCTGGGACAAGCGCGTTCCCCTCGAGGACTGCATCGGCGCCCTGGCAGACCTGGTGAAACAGGGAAAAATCCGCACGATTGGACTGTCGGAAGTGTCCGCCGTGACGCTCCGCAAGGCCCATGCGGTACATCCGGTTGCTGCGGTGCAGAGCGAATATTCCTTGTGGACGCGAAATCCGGAAATCGCCGTGCTCGACGCCTGCCGCGACCTGGGTACGACTTTCGTCGCCTTCAGCCCGCTGGCGCGCGGCTTTCTCACCGGTGACCTGCGCGACATGTCGGGCCTGCCGCCCAGGGACATTCGCCATGCCATGCCGCGTTTCCAGGGCGAAAACTTCACCCGCAATCTCAGGCTGCTGGACGGGTTTTTGGCGCTGGCGCGTGAAAATGATTGCAGCATGGGGCAATTGGCATTGGCCTGGCTGCTGGCAAAGGCGCCCCATATCGTCCCTATTCCGGGAACCACGCGTCTCGATCATCTCGCCGAGAACGCCGCCGCGGCCGATGTGCGGCTCATCCCCGGTGCCATCGGGCGCATGGAAGCGCTGATTAACACGAAAACCGTCAGCGGCCCGCGCTACAACGCCACCACGCTGCCGGAGATCGACACTGAAGGCGACTGACATGGATGCTCAGAGGCTGAAGCGCTTCGTCGGGCAGATATGGGACGATGCCGTTGTCCCGTCGCTCGTCGAATATATCCGCATACCGAACAAATCGCCCTCCTTCGACCGCGATTGGGTGGCGCATGGCTATATGGATTCCGCGGTTGCGCTGATGGAACACTGGGCACGGCAGCGGATGGCGGTGATTCCGGGCGCGTCGGTCGAAGTGGTGCGGCTGGAAAACCGCACGCCTGTAATCCTCATCGAAATTCCCGGCGAGGGTAACGAGCCGGTGTTGCTGTATGGCCATCTCGACAAGCAGCCGGAATTCACCGGTTGGGCGGAAGGACTGGGTCCCTGGACCCCGGTGATCCGCGGCGAAAATCTGTATGGGCGCGGTGGCGCCGATGACGGCTACGCGATGTATGGCGCTCTGTCGGCCATCCTTGCGCTGCACGACCAGAAAATTCCACATGCCCGTTGCGTGGTCCTGATCGAAGCTTGTGAAGAATCCGGCAGCTATGACCTTCCCCATTATGTTGACCACCTTGCAGCCCGCATCGGTCAGCCGGGCTTGGTCGTGTGCCTCGATTCCGGCTGCGGTGATTACGAGCGGCTGTGGCTGACGACGTCGTTGCGCGGCCTGGCCAATGCGGCACTGACCGTCCGCGTGCTGACGGAAGGCGTCCATTCCGGTGACGCATCCGGCATTGTGCCGTCGAGCTTCCGGATCTTGCGGCAATTGCTGTCGCGCCTCGAAGATGAGCGCACCGGCGAGATTCTCCCGCGCGGCTTCTACGTCGATATTCCGCCGGCGCGCATCGCCCAGGCGAAAGCGGCGGGCGCGATCCTGAAGTCCGCCGTTTATGACAAGTTTCCCCTTGCCGGCGGCACGCGCCCGATGGCCACCGATCCCGCCGAACTCATCCTCAACCGCACCTGGCGTCCGCAGCTCGCGATCATCGGGATTGAAGGTTTGCCCGCGCCGCAGAATGCGGGGAACGTGCTGCTGCCGTCGACAGCGGTGAGTATCTCACTGCGCCTGCCGCCGACGCTCTCCGGCAACACTATGGGACTGTTGAAGCAAGTGCTGACCGAGAGCCCGCCCGATGGCGCGGAAGTGACTTTGAAGGCCTCGCCCTTCATCAGCCCCGGTTGGAACGCACCGGAACTCGCACCGTGGCTGGAAAAGACCATGAAAGACGCAGGCTTGGCGGCGTTCGGGCGCGAACCCGCCTATATGGGCGAGGGCGGCAGCATCCCCTTCATGGGCATGCTGGGCGAGAAATTCCCCCGGACGCAGTTCGTGATTACCGGAGTTCTCGGGCCACATTCCAACGCCCACGGCCCCAACGAATTCCTCCACATTCCTACCGGCAAGCGGGTAAGCGAAACCATCGCCCATGTCCTCGCCGGGCATTTGGGCCATTCCTGAAAAAAAGCGGCGCCCGCAGGCGCCGCTTTCATGAACATTGCCGTCGAGATTTACGGCATCACCGTCACCCGGTTCACGATTTCGCCCTGGGCATTGCGAACGCCCTGAACGCGCACGTGCTCGCCGGCCTTGACGATATTGCTTTCCGCGTCGGTGAACTTGAACACCGGGACGTTCGGATCGAGAACGAGATCGGATTCACCGCCGGGATAGGTCTCGCCCTTCCCGCCGATTTTGCTCGGGCCGAACTTCACGCGCATGACGTTGCTGCCATTCACGATCGCAGTGCCGGTTACGGTCGCATTCGTCATGGTCTGACTGCGTTCGTCATTCATGGGCCTCTGACCGTCGCCAAGTCCGCGCATGCCTTCGGAAAAGATGCGCAGTTCGGTCGAGTGCAGCTTGCCATCAGCTTTGCGGACTGCGGCGGACGCTACGAAATCATTGGTCTTGATGTCCGACAGCCTTGCCTTCTCCTGCCGAATGTACAGGACTTTCGGCGCAATTTTGAAGGTTTGGGCTTCCCCGCCTTTGTCATCCTTAACCTGGATTGTGGTGCCGTCGAACTTGTCGACGGTGCCGCGCAAATCGATGGCATTATTGCCTTGCGCCATCGCCGGAACGGCGAGGAGCGCGATAAAACTTCCAAGCAGAAGAGTTCTGGATCGCATCGGGTTTGTCCTTGAGGTTCCGGGGCGCCTGCTTTCATTACGGCGCCGGTAATGAGAATTATCACAACTCGCGCATCCGTGCACGCCGGTTCGGCGCTTCACCCTTGCCGCCCTACGAGCTTCGGGCGCATTCTCACCGGGCTGTCACGGCGTTGCAAAGAGCAGTTCGATGTCCCGCGTTGCTGCCATTTCGCTTTTGGTACTTGGCCTTACAACGGGCAGCGCCACGGCCGGCATCATTGTCTCTTCCACCCAGACGCAGCTTCCGGGCCGCCAGACCGTGCCGGTAACGGCCTATATTGAAGGGGACCGGTTCAAGCTGACGATGCCCCAAATGACCATCATTTACCGTGCCGATTTGAACCGGCTGTGGGCGGCGGATTTGTCCCGGCAGGTTTATTACGAGCTCACGCCGGAAACCATGCGCCAGTTCGGCGGTATTACGGCCGAGCTCAACGCCGCTCAGGCGCAGCTTAAGGACACGATCTCGCAGCTTCCTCCAGACCAGCAGGCGCAGATCGAAAGCCTGCTCGGCAGCATTGGTGCGAATCCCTCTGCACCGGATGCGCCGCCAGCGAAGCCGGTCTTTATCAAGCTGGGCGGAAGCAAGACGGTGGCCGGATACAGCTGCGATCTTTACCGCAAGACCCTGAATGGCCAGCAGCAGGCGGATTTTTGTATCTCGCCCGCATCATCCGCCGGGTTCGATGCCACTGATTTCCGCGTGTTTGACCGCTTCTCCGATTTCGCGGCGCCCATGATGTCCTCCCATCTGATTCCCCACATCGACGATCTGGATTGGGGTGGCATGCACCGGGCGCTCGGCTTTGCCGGAATCCCTTTAGACGTTGTCGCTTACGACCGCGGCAGGCCGGATATCGAGGAAACGGTCACCAAAGTCGTACGCGCGCCGATTCCCGCTAACGCTTTTGATCTCCCGGCAGGGCTGACCAAACAGGACCTCGGCGTCGTCCACTGATCTGAACCGGGTATTCCCACCTGCCTCCTTTGTTTTTGCGACGTGGCTGCTCTAGCATCCGACAGCACCCGCGGAGCAAGGCATGGCAAGCGATATCAGGACGGCGTTGCGTGACGGCCCGGTGACCATGCTTCAGATCGGCGTCGTCACGATCTGCACCCTGTTGAACATGATCGACGGCTTCGACGTGCTGGCGATTTCATTCACCGCGCCACTGATCGCCAAAGACTGGAACGTCGATCCGGTTTCACTCGGCATTCTTCTGTCTGCCGGCCTTGCGGGCATGGCGACAGGATCGTTATTTCTGTCGCCGCTCGCCGATCTTATCGGCCGCCGCGCTGTCCTGTTGCTGTGCACCGTCGTGGTCAGCTTCGGCATGCTGGGCTCGGCAGTGACCGGATCAGTGGCGACGCTCGCCCTTTTCCGGCTGATCACCGGCATCGGCATTGGCGGGGTTCTCTCCAGCGGCAACACTCTGTTGTCGGAATATGCGCCGCAGCGTTGGCGCGATCTGTCGATTTCTTTCATGGTTGTCGGATATTCGGGCGGCGCCATCGTTGGCGGTTCGATTTCCGCCGCCCTGATTACGTTGTTCGGCTGGCGATCCGCTTTCGTCTTCGGCGGAATCTGCTCGACCCTGCTCATCCCGGCAGTTATCCGGCTCCCGGAATCGCTGGATTTCGTCATTGCGCGCAATGGCAGGAATGTGCTTGCGCAGGTCAACTCCGTCATGGGCCGCCTCGGCCATCCTCCTGTTACCCAAGTGCCCAAAATTGACCGCGAAGAGGCGGGGACAAAGGCGGTGTTCGGTGTCTTTGACCGGCGCTTTCTCGGCGGCACCATGCGGATCTGCATCAGCTATTTCATGCTGATGCTGAGCTTTTACTTTGTGATGTCGTGGACGCCCAAAAACCTGGTCGATCTCGGCTTCAGCGTCAGCGAAGGAATTTATGCCTCGGTACTGCTGAATGCAGGCGGAATTGTTGGCGGGCTGATGTTTGGCTTCATTGCGCGCAAGACCGGAGCACGCGTGATTTCCGTCTGGCTGCTGGTGGCGCTATTTGCTTCGGTGGTGGCCTTTGGCGCGCTCAAGCAAGGCATTGTGCCGGTGATGACCGGCGCCACCGTCATGGGATTCTTTATGATTGGCTCGATGGCGAGTCTCTATGCGATCGTGCCGCGTATCTATCCGGCCCGCGTGCGCAATACCGGCACGGGATTGGCGATCGGATTTGGCCGCCTTGGCGCGGTGGCGGGTCCCTGGCTGGGCGGCGTGTTGATCGCCGCCGGGTGGCAGCGCTTCACCTATTACGCGGTATTGGCAATCCCCATTCTGCTGGCGGCCGCAGCGGTGCGTCACATTCCGCTGCTTGCCTCAACGGAAGAGGAGGCGACCCAGCCATCCACGGAAGCCTTGAGACCGGCCGAGTAAATCAACCGCGCCCGGCCTGTTCGGCCAATTCCTCATACTCGCCGGCAACGGTTAGCAGCAGTTTCCGGCTTTCGGGGTCGTCCACTTGTTCGGCCAGCATGCGCAGCTGTTGCGCGCGAGCGCGGTATTGGCTCGCCGAATTCTCGCGATCATTCATGGCTTTCAAAGGACCGTCGCACATCCTCTGCCCGGTTCGGCCTTGTCGTCATTGAGTTGGGACTGGCTGGGCGGTTCGGATCCGGTTCCGGAGGGATCAGAGACAGCCATTGCCGGGCGAGACGAAGCCACACAGTCTTCAGCTCGCGATTGCCCGAGCACTCTGCCATCTGCCGGCAATAATCTGCTTTGTGGGTGAAATCCTCGTATGCCGATGTCACGCTTATGACCTGCCCTAATTGCATTTTTACGCCCGTCGCTGGCTTCGGTTCCCGGTGGCCGATCAAAGATGGAGCCGAGCGGCGTCCAGCCCGCCCGGGGGCTTTCGGAGCCCGCCCATTTCGTCCATAAGCCGCGCATGGAGCTGCGGGTAAAGATTTGCGGCATTAGCAGCATGGAGGCGGCCATGGCCGCCGTCGCGTGCGGCGCGGATTTTGGCGGACTGATGTTCTTCCCTCCAAGCCCCCGTCATACCGGCTTCGACCGCGCGGCTCGCCTGGCAGAGATATTGCGCGGCAAGGTGCAGATCGTTTCTGTAGTGGTCAATCCGGATGATGCGCTGATCGCCGAACTCACTGCCCGCATACGACCCGATGTGATCCAGTTGCATGGCGATGAATCGCCGCCGCGCGCAGCAGCGATCGCAAATCTCTCCGGCACGCCCGTCATGAAAGTTCTTGCCGTCTCGTCTCCAGAAGATGTCCGGCGCGCGCATGACTATCGCGGGGTCGCGGATTACATCCTGTTCGATTCCCGTCCCGGGCCTGCGGCCGAAAGACCGGGCGGCGTCGGCCTCGCATTCGATTGGCGCATGCTGTCGGGACTCAGGCTCGAGCGCCCATGGGGCATCGCGGGCGGTTTGAACGGGGAGAATGTCGCGCGTGCGATCGCGATTGCGAACCCGGGATTTGTTGATGCGTCTTCCGGAGTTGAAGATGCACCGGGGCAAAAGAACCGCGAAAAGATCGCCGCGTTTATCAGTGCCGCGCGCGGAGCAGCGGCGGCACCTCAAACCGTGGACCAGCGCGCGTGAATCTCGCCCCGAACAGCTTTCGTTCCGGTCCGGACGAATCCGGCCATTTCGGCTCATTCGGCGGACGCTACGTTGCCGAAACACTGATGCCATTGCTGCTTCAGCTCGAACAGGCCTGGCATGCGGCGAAGGACGATCGGAGTTTTCAGAGCGAATTGTCGGCGCTGCTGCAAAATTATGCGGGCCGGCCAAGCCCGCTCTACTTTGCCGAACGGCTCACGCACCGTCTCGGCGGCGCAAGAATCTACTTCAAGCGCGAAGACCTGAATCACACCGGCGCGCATAAGATCAACAATTGCCTCGGCCAGGTGCTGCTGGCGCGGCGAATGGGGAAAACGCGGATTATCGCCGAAACCGGCGCCGGCCAGCACGGTGTTGCGACGGCGACCGTGGCGGCGCGATTTGGCTTGCCCTGCGTCGTCTATATGGGCGAGGTCGATATGGACCGGCAGAGGCCCAATGTGTTTCGCATGAATCTGTTGGGCGCCGAAGTCCGCGGCGTCTCATCGGGCTCCCGAACGCTCAAGGATGCGATGAACGAAGCCCTGCGCGATTGGGTCGCCAACGTGGAGGACACGTTCTACATCATCGGTTCGGCGGCCGGACCCCATCCCTATCCGGCGATGGTTCGCGATTTCCAGACCGTAATCGGCGAAGAAACCCGCAGCCAGATGTTGGAAGCCGAAGGCAGATTGCCCGATCTCCTGATTGCCTGCGTCGGCGGCGGCTCCAACGCGATCGGTCTGTTCCATCCTTTCCTGGATGATCGCGAAGTTGGCATCACCGGTGTTGAAGCGGCGGGCGAGGGCATTGAAACCAGACAACACGCTGCGACCATGTCCAAGGGCAGCCCGGGCGTGCTGCACGGCGCCCGCTCCTATCTCTTGCAGGACAGCGACGGTCAGGTGCTCGAGGCACATTCCATTTCGGCCGGACTGGACTATCCCGGCGTCGGTCCGGAACATTCCTGGCTGAAAGACTCCGGCCGGGTCGACTATGTTTCCGTCACCGATCGTGAAGCATTGGATGCTTTTCAACTGACCTGCCGTCTGGAAGGTATTATTCCCGCACTCGAATCGGCACATGCCATCGCACAGGTAATGAAAATGGCTCCCGCCATGCCGCCGGACCGTCTGATCGTTGTTGGGTTGTCGGGCCGCGGCGACAAGGACGTGTTCACCGTGGCCAAAGCGTTGGGTTACGACTTGTGAATACGGCCGCGGTAAAATCAGAGGCCATGAAAAGCCGGATCGATTCGCGTTTCGCGGAACTGCGCGCGCTCAATCGCGCTGCATTCATTCCCTTCATCACGGCGGGAGATCCCGATCCGGAGACGTCGCTCGAGATACTGCAGCATCTGCCTGGCGCAGGCGCCGACCTGATCGAACTCGGCATTCCGTTTTCCGACCCGATGGCCGATGGGCCCGCAATTCAGGCGTCCTCGCTGAGAGCGCTGAAATCGGGAATGACGCTGAAGACCGTGTTGCATCTGGTCGAGCGTTTTCGCGGCCATGACGATGTCACGCCGCTGGTGCTAATGGGCTATTACAATCCCATCCACGCTTATGGCGCGCACAACTTCCTGCGCGATGCCGGCCATGCCGGCGTCGACGGGCTCATCATTGTCGATCTCGCACCCGAAGAAGGTGCGGAGCTACAGGCCGCCGCCAACCGGAACGGTATCGACATCATCCGGCTGGCGGCGCCGACAACGACGGATGAACGCCTGAAAACCGTGCTGAAGGGCGCCAGTGGCTTTCTCTATTACGTGTCCGTCACCGGCGTCACCGGGACCAAAGCAATTCTGATCGACAACGTCGCGGCGGCGATTTCGCGAATCCGGGCGAAGACCCGGCTGCCCTGCGCAGTCGGATTCGGCATCCGTACACCGGATCAGGCGGCCGCGATCGCGCGCATTGCCGACGCCGCCGTTGTCGGATCTGCCCTCGTTCAATGCATTGCCGGCGCAATTGGCAACGACAAGCGCGGTGGCGCCGCGCGGCAGACGCTGCAACTATGCCGGTCGCTCGCGGATGCCGTTCACCACGCCCGGGAAAAATCCAAATGAACTGGATCACGAATTTCGTCCGCCCAAGGATTAAAGGCCTGATGGGGACGAAGCAGTCCTCCCCGGACACGCTTTGGCACAAATGCACTGGCTGTGGCGAAATGGTGTTTCACCGTGATCTTGTCGCGGCGCAGAATGTCTGCCCGCAATGTGAACATCATATGCGGATCGGCCCCAAAGAGCGGTTCGCGGCATTGTTGGATGATGGTGAAGGCGAACGTCTGCCGTCGCCCGACGTGCCACAGGATCCGCTCAGGTTCCGCGATGACAAGCGTTACACCGACCGTCTGAAGGAGAACCGGGCAAAAACCGGGAATCATGACGCGCTGATTTCGGCGAGAGGCGCTATCGGCGGTGTGCCGGTCGTTCTCGCCGTGCAGGATTTTTCGTTCATGGGCGGCTCACTCGGACTCGAGACGGGTGCGGCATTTGTCGAGGCGGCGCGGGTTGCGGTCGCCGAGCATCGGGCCCTGGTGCTGGTCGTGTCGTCCGGAGGTGCGCGCATGCAGGAGGGCATTCTCTCGCTGATGCAGATGCCCCGGACGACAATCGGCGTGAACATGATAAGAGACGCACATCTTCCCTACATCGTCGTGTTGACCGATCCGACGACAGGCGGCGTTTCCGCGTCCTATGCGATGCTCGGTGACGTCCAGATTGCCGAACCGGGCGCGCTGATCGGCTTTTCCGGCCCGCGGGTGATCGAGCAGACCATACGGGAGCGCCTGCCGGAAGGTTTTCAGCGTGCAGAATATCTGCTGGAACACGGAATGATCGACATGATCGTGCACCGCCATGAATTGAAAGCCCGGCTCGCGACATTGCTTCGGCTGCTGACCAAGCAGGCCGCGCCGGAACCCGCGGCGGCAACCCTGAACGGATCATGACGTCGGCCGACGGCAGCGACGCCATCCTGCAAAGGCTTCTGTCGCTGCACCCCAAGCGAATCGATCTGGTACTCGACCGTGTCCAGCGCCTGCTCGACCGTCTCGGGCATCCTGAACGGCGCATTCCGCCGGTCATTCATGTCGCAGGCACGAACGGAAAGGGATCGGTCTGTGCATTCCTGCGCGCCATGCTGGAAGGCTCCGGCTACAGCGTGCATGTCTACACGTCCCCGCATCTGGTGCGTTTTCACGAACGGATCCGGATCGCCGGTCATTTGATTTCCGAAGAGGAGCTGTCTGCGACACTGGAAGAATGCGAGATCGCCAATGCAGGCGAGCCCATTACTTTCTTCGAGATCACGACCGCTGCGGCGTTCCTCGCCTTCTCGCGTCATCGCGCCGATGTGACGATTCTGGAAGTCGGACTTGGCGGGCGATTCGACGCGACCAACGTGATCGATCCGGTTGCGGCATGCGTGACGCCGGTGGCGCTGGATCATCAGGAATTTCTCGGGGACTCACTTGCGGCCATTGCCACCGAGAAAGCGGGAATCATAAAAGCCGGCCGGCACGCCATTCTCGGGCCCCAGGACGACGAGGCAAAGGCCGTCCTGATGCGCCGGGCCGATCAACTCGGCGCGCCGCTTTACGTGTTTGGCGAAGATTTTTCCGGCTACGCTGAGCACGGAAGGCTGGTCTATCAGGACTCCGACGGACTGCTCGATCTGCCGCTGCCGAAACTGCCTGGCCGCCATCAGATGGCAAATGCGGCAACCGCAATCGCCGCGTTGCGCCGCATCGGCGGGCGTTATGCCACCGAGAGCGGTATCGAATGGGGACTGAAAAATGTCGAATGGGCCGCGCGAATGCAGCGGCTCACCCGCGGTCCGCTGATCGACGCCGCTCCGGAAGGCGCCGAAATCTGGCTTGATGGCGGGCACAATCCGCATGGCGGTGCCGTCGTCGCGCAGACCATGGCCGATTTCGAGGAGCGCGCACCCAAGCCGCTCTACGTCATTTGCGGCATGCTGAAGACGAAAGACGCGGTTGGCTATCTGTTGCCCTTCCGCGGCATCGCCAAACATGTCACGACGATTGCGATTGCGGGCGAGCAGGCGACTCTCGGGGCCGGAGCACTTTATGACGCGGCGCGGATGGCGGGACTCGAAGCCTCACCGGCGGATGATTTGCTCGATGCGATGATGCAGGTCTCGGCCTGGAGCCGGGCGCGCGAGATCGACGGCTCTCCGCGCATTCTGATTTGCGGCTCGCTCTATCTCGCCGGTCAGGTCCTGCGCGAAAACTCCTGACGAAAACCCTCAGATGGACGCGTCGATCCATTCCTTGATTTTGGTCTTGGGCAGCGCGCCGATCTTTGTCGCGGTCACCTGGCCATTGCGGAAAATCATCAAGGTCGGGATGCCGCGCACGCCATAGCGTGTTGGCGTCTGCGGGTTTTCGTCGATATTCATCTTCGCGACAGTGACCTTGCCGTCATATTCACTCGCGAGTTCTTCCAGCGACGGTGCAATCATCCGGCACGGACCGCACCATTCCGCCCAGAAATCCACCACGACCGGTGTCCGCGAATCCAGGACATCGGTCTGAAAGCTTTGATCGGTGACGGTTTTCTGAGCCATGAATGCCTCTGTTATGAGTCTTTAACAATAGTATTTAGGAACGCGATTAGTTGGGGTCAAGTTGCGCTTCGGTCGCAGATATTGCGGCGAGTCGGTCCATCTCCCGGTCCAGCAACTCGTCCGGAAGAGCCATCAGCAGGGCCGAATCGGTCCACACAAGAACGCAGCCAACATCTTTGCCGGAATAGATTTTTCGCAATGCCGCGCGATAGAGCGCCATCTGGGCGAGGTAGAGTTTTGGCACCTCCGCGGGGTTTGCAGGTACCTCCCGATTCGTTTTGAAGTCCGCGATCAGCACCGCATTTTCCGTCACCGCAACGCGGTCGATCTGTCCGCTGATCTGCGCATTGCCAAGCTCAGGAAAGCGGGCGGTGATCGCCACCTCCGCCCGGCTGTTGTCGCCGAACAGGGCGGAAAACTGCGGCGCGTCCAGAACGGAAAGCACATCCAGGAGCAGTGATTTGGCCTCACCCCCCGCGATTCCCTGCCGCGCCAGCCAGGCCAGACCGGTACTGTCGCGCTGGTCGCGCGGAATGTCCGGCAGTTTTGCCAGAAGCGAATGCATCAACAGCCCGCGGCGGAATCGTTGCGGCGTTTGCCCAACCGGCGAAGGGCAGACCGGCTCTTCCAATCCGGGAATTCGCGATGGCCGGAGCAGGGCCGTGATTGGCTCGGGTGTGGCAATTTCGCGCAAAAACTTTGGGGTTCGGATTTCTCGGACACTCGCGCTCGCCCGCATTGAAGCGCTGAACGGTGCGCCTATGACGATGATTGTCTCGCCATCGATGGTTTCTTCTTTTCCCAGTTTCCGTCCTGCCGCATCCAGAAGCGAATACCAGCAGTACGGCGAGGGTTCTTTGCGGTTAGCGGCGTTGTATCCGCACACGATCAGTGCGTCGCGCGCGCGCGTCGCCGCGACATAGAGCAGGCGCCGGTATTCGCGCATCTCACGCTCATGCGCGTCCGCCTTTGCCGTCGTGATCGCCTGACATTCGGCACGGCCCGGCATGCCGAAGAACACACAGTCATCCGTAAAAAGAAGATTGCCACGCGCTTCATGGTTCGGGGTTTGAAATGTGTCGGGCAGGAACACGGCTTTCGCTTCCAGGCCTTTTGCGCCATGCACGGTCATGATGCGCACCGCGCCACCGGCCTGTTCCATATCGCGCTTCACTTCGCCTGCGCCTTCGGCAAACCAGGCGAGGAATGACTGAAGCGACGGCACATGGGCGCGTTCGTGCGCCAATGCAAGGGCCAGAAACTCGTCGATCGCGTCATCGGTTTCGAGACCCAGACGGGCCACGAGGCGCGCGCGTGCCCCACGATTGAGAATGCGCGAATAGAATTCGAATGGGGGCATCTGGTCCGCCTCCGAAAGTACGCCGGCCAGAAACTTCTGCGCTTCGGCAAAAGCCGCCCGTTCATTCGCCCGCGCGCAAAGCTCCTCCCACAGCGTCTCTTTGCGCGGCTGCGCCAGGTCGTAGAGGTCTTGTTCGTTAAAGCCGAGAATTGGCGATTTCAGCAGCGCCGCCAGGTTGAGATCGTCTTCCGGCAGCAGGACAAAATGGCCGAGCGCGACGAGATCCTGGATCGCGAGCTGTTCAAGCAATACCATGCGGTCCGCCCCGGCAACGGGCACGCCGCGGTCCAGCAATTCGCGGATCATTTCATCACTGAAGGCGTTCCGGCGGCGCACCAGAATCATAATATCGGCCGCAGCGATAGGTTCGCCGCCAGCAAGGCAGATTCCCTGCTTGAGCCAGCCGGCGATACGATCCGCGATACGCGCGGCAAGCACGCTATGTGCCCCAGGCTCTGGCGCATCCACCGGCGCAAGCGGTGTGAATTCCCTGCGTTCGGGCGAGGGCACCAAAGGCCAGATTTCGACGCGCCCAAGTTCCTTCCGGTCCGCATCGTGGTGGATAGGCTCGTGCCCGGATGTCAGACCATTCCGTGCCGCCTCGGGATCGAATACCGCATCGACAAAATTCAGGATCGTGGTCGCGCTACGACGCGAAATCGCCGGGCGGTAGTCGATAAAGGGCAGACCGGCGCCATCCGCCTGGGCCCTGAAGCTGTCGCGATATTCGCCGAACGCCGCCGGCTCTGCGCCCTGAAAGCTGAAGATGGATTGCTTCTCGTCACCGACCACAAAAAGCCTGCGGTGCCGCGCCTCGGGGCGGGCACCCAAACCGGCAAAGAATTCTGCCGCCAGCCGCGACACGATCTGCCACTGCTCACGGCTCGTATCCTGACCTTCATCCACGAGGATGTGGTCGATGCCGCCATCGAGTTTGTAGAGGACCCACTGCGCCGCGTCGGCGCTCGCGAGAAGACGAAGTGTGAAGGTGATGAGGTCGTCGTAATCCAGCGCCGATCGTGCCCGCTTGATCTCACGGTAGCGGTCGAACATCGCGAATGCGACACGCAGGACCGCTTCGGTCATGTTTGCAGTCGCAATCCGCCGTTGTTGATCTTCGACGGCCAGCACGCGTCGTTTGACCGAATCAAGCCACGCCATGGATTTCGGATTGGCCTCGGCGGTTTTTTTGGTGACCAGATTCTTCCGCAACGTTCCTTCGGCCGTGAAAAATGCGCTTTTCAGGCTGTCATAGTGGTCCGCGCCCATCCCGCCCGTGACAAACGCAGTGAGGCGCCCGGAAAGCTGCGCATCAGTCTTGCTGCCGCTGGAACACAACTCGGCAGCACTCAGGAAATGCCGCTTTTCATCCGCGAGCTCCGCGCAAAGCCGCGACAGCACCGCGTCTTCGCTATCCGTTTCTGCAACATCGAGTACTTTGCGCAAATGACGGACGAATGTTTGCGGATCGCCGCCATGGCGCGACAGAAGATCTTCCAACTTGCCGCGATCGACAATGGCCGAATGCAGGATATCGGCAAATCTCGCGTCGCTGGCGCGTCCGGCGAGAAGGCCGATCGCATTCCCAAGCACGCCATCTCCGGCTGCTGCTTTCTCGAGGACAAAGTTTCGGGCTTCCTCGAGCGATTGGGCTGCATCGCGCTCATCGATGACGGAGAATTTCGCGGGAATTCCGGCTTCCACCGGAAATCGCGCCAACAGACTCTGGCAGAACGCATGGATGGTCTGAATTTTCAGCCCACCGGGTGTTTCCAGTGCCTGGGCAAACAACCGCCGTGCGAGTTTCAAATCGCTGCATTCCTGGTCGCCGGCCCCGATCTCCTCGAGTTGCGCAAGCAACCTGTCATCAGCAAGCAGGGCCCAGGCGCCAAGCCGGTCGAATAACCGGCTTGCCATCTCGGCCGCCGCCGCCTTTGTGTAAGTCAGGCAGAGAATGCGCGAGACATCTGCGCCCTGCAGCAGCAGGCGTGTCACGCGATCCGTCAGGAGTCGGGTCTTGCCCGATCCGGCATTGGCCGAAATCCAGGCGAAATTGCGCGGATCGGTGGCGTGCCGGGCGGTGACACTCATCCGTCACCCTCCTCGAAATCCCACCATTCGCGCACGCGCGCGAGATGGTCGTAGTCGCCCGCTTCCGCGATGCGGAACGGGGCAACGCGCGAACGGTACGGCTCCGCAGGATTTTCGTAGCGGGCGACCATTTGTTCCAGGAGCCGGCGCGCCTCTTGCGCGAGTTCGTTCGCATCGAGTTCAGCGATGCACTCCTTGCCCGGCGGATCGCCGCCGGTGAGCTGGACATGAACGAATTCTGCGACAGTAGAAGCGCCGGTTTTGCCAAATGCCCCAGCCAGCAGCATCGCGCCTTCCAGCGGCAGTTGCGGAGCCAGTAAGCTTTTCAGTTGTTTGTCACTTGGCACGCGGCCGGTTTTGTAATCGAGGATTGACGCCCCGGTCCCAATCATATCGATGCGGTCGGCACGGCCCCTGAGCTGAAAACCGAAGCTGGAGGCCACCGGCATCACTCCCGCAACTTCGAGCACGCTGCGCTCGATTCTTTTGCGCCGCGCGCGTTCGAATTCGACAAACCACCGCGCCGCGCGCTCAAAGCGTGGCATCCACAGCACGAATACCGGCGTGTCCGCACCCGCTCTGACAAAAGCCTCCCGTCCCAACCGCAACAACTCGTCCACAGCATTCGCGGGGAGGAAATCGGGAAAGCTGCCCAGGAACCTCTCCAGCGCGCGGTGAATGGCGGTGCCCCGTTCGGCCGGCCCAGGCTCCTGATCCAGCGGATCGAGCGGGCGCAGCCGCAGCACATGTTTCGCGTAAATCGCATATGGATCGCGAATCCAGGCTTCGATTTCCGTGACCGACAGAGATCGCGGCCGAACCGCGACGGGCGGCCTTGGGGCAGGGCGAGGCGCGCGGGGTGTGGCGGGGGCATTGTCCAGCTCGCCCGCCCAGTTCACGAGTTCGCCGCGCGTGCCCAACAGCTGTTTGGCACCCATTCCAAGCGCGAGCTGCGACAGGCGCAACAGCCAGCGCGACGGCACAGCTGGACTGCCGTTTTCTTTTTGCGACCGGGTCAGCAAAACCTCGCGCGATGCCGCGAGAGATGCAAAGTCATGCGCTGCCAGGCCGATCCGCCGCTCAGGCGATTCCAGCCCCAGCTGCCGGCGCATCGGCCGCGACAGCCATGGGTCGCTGGAAGTCTGTGCCGGCCATTTGCCTTCGTTCAACCCGCCGAGAATCACCAGGTCGAAATCGAGCAGGCGCGCTTCCAGCGGTCCCAGAATGGAAAGCCGCGGATGCAGATTGTAGGGATTCCTCACCGCCCGGGTCTGCGCCAACGTGCTCCAGATTTCGGCGTAATGGCTCGCCGGCTGAAGCGTACAGCCGGCGCCGTCCCGGGCCAACTCACTCAGCAGGCCGGCCGCAGATTCTCCGGCCGGACCATTCCATAGACGCGCAGCGCCGGATGTCGTCGCCGCCGCGGCGAGAGATTCAGCGGCCGCCGCATGACTCTGCGCCAGTGCGCCAAGATCGCCATCGCTTTGTCCGACCGCTGTGGCGAACGCTTCGAGCATTCGCGACAGCTTCGCGAACCAGTCCCGGAGAGTGGCCGGCACCTTCTCCCCATTCAGGCGGCGCGCGACTCCGGGGAGCCCTGCATCGGGCCGCAAGCCGCGCAGCGCCCGCCGGTCCAGCTCGCGCACCTTGCGCCGGAACGAAGCCGTATCTTCGCCACCCGACGCGAGCGGGTGCTTCAGCAGTGCGAGCAGCGCTACTGGCGCAAATCGCTCGGCGGCTGCATGGGCCAACAGCGCAAGAAATGTCCCCGGCCTCGTGTTGCCAAGCGGCACGCCGGCCGAGTCGTCGATCGCAATCTCCCATCGGCGCAATTCCGCCGCCACCCGGCGTGCCAGATCGCGATCCGGGGTCACGAGCGCAGCTTTGCGGCCGGGAGTCTCCAGCGCCTCGCGCATGGCACAGGCGACCACCGCAGCTTCTTCGCGTGTGTTGTGGGCTTCGACCACCGACAGATTTTTCAGTGCGGCAGCCGCATCGCCGCGCGATCGGTCGACGAAATCGCGCCAGGCGTCGGTCGTGGGCGGCGGACGCAAGGCCTCGCTGAGAAACTTCACGCGCAAGTTTCGATCGGGCCATGATTCCGGCAGCGGCGACCATCGCCTGACCTGATCGCGCGCGGCGCCGATATGTGCCAACAGCCGGTTCAGTCCATATTGCGGATGCGTCGCATCGACCGACTGCCAGGCGCCCTCGTCGAGATCGGTATCAAGCCCCGGCAAAACCACAGCACCTTTCGGAAGAAAGGCAATCGTCTTGAGCAGTTGTGCCGTCGCCGGAATGGAGCCGGTCGATCCGGCGGCTATGACCGGCGCCTTCGGCGGTGCAGCGGCCAGCTTTTGCGCCAGCGCCAGAAGATTGCGGTCGCGATTGGCGGCGGCCTCGGTTGCGTTTTCCGCTTCCAGCAGCTTCGGCCATTGCACCGCGATGATATTCAGAAATGACACCACCTCGCTCCAATGAGCAGCGAGGCCGGCTGGCGCCAATTCGGTCAGGCGCGAGAGGTCGATACCCTGGGTGATCGCTTCGTCGAGAAAACCAGCAAGTTCTCCCGCCGAGTTCAGCGCCTGATGAAGACCCATCGGCGTGCCACGTGCCGCACCCCAATGCTGAACCAGGTTGGCCAGTAACAGTTGCCGGCGGAGCGGCGCAATTGCGGGCAAATCTTCCAGGTTGCCGGGTGGAGCGGCGCCATCGGCCTCTTCGTCGACATCTGCAAGCGCGATGATCCGGGGCAGCAAGGCCGCACCATCAAATTCTTCTGCAAAGGCCTCCCGCAGGGCGCGTGTGGCGCGGCGCGTCGGAACCAGCACCAACGTGTCGGCGAGCGCGAGTGGACCATCGCCTGCGCGTTCAATGATCCCGGCGCACAATGCCCGAGCGAAGGGGATACCGGAAGGGATTGTGAAAAGTTGCGGTTGCCGCGCGGCCGCCATCAAAGCAGCTATGGTGCGCGTGCGAGGTCGCGCAGGAATTCTTCGGCCTCTTCCAGCCCCTGCGGGGTGCCCACGTGAATCCAGACGCCATCCAGCCGGACGCCCCACAGGCGCCCCTCGCTCATCGAGCGGTCCCATTGGCGATTGATCGAAAACCGCCCTTCCGGCGCATCCTGGAACAGGCTGCTCTGAACAATCTGCACGCCGGTCCAGACAAACGGCGCGATGTTCATTTCCGGACGGCGCTTCAGGCGGCCCCAGGCGTCCATCTCGAAGTCGCCGCGACCGTCATAGCCGATTGCGGTGGCGCAGGGCGCCAGCAGCATCAGGGCATCCATGGTTTCGGGATTCCACCGTGACTGCATCCGCGTCAGCGATGATCCCATGCCCTCGATCCACAGTGAATCCGAATTATAGGTGAGGAAAGCTTCGCCCTCGAACAGCGGCAACGCTTTCTTCACGCCTGCGCCGGTATCGAGCAATTCCTCCGTCTCGTCCGAAATGACGAATTTGACCTTGGGAAGCTCCTTCCGCTTCCTGTCGATGTGCGCAATCAGCTGGTCTGCCTTGTAATGGACATTGACCACGATGAAGTCGACGCCGCCGGCCACGAGGCGCTCGATGGCATAATCGATCAGCGGCTTTCCACCCAATTTGACCAGGGGTTTGGGTGTTTCCAGAGTGAGCGGAGCCATCCGGGTACCAAGCCCGGCCGCCAAAATCATCGCACGGCGCAAATGGCTCACGGCGCAGCCTCGCGGACATTGCGTGCAGCCGCCGGGATTGTCGCGTCGTACCAATCCCTCACCGGCGCCAGCACATCATGGCGAAGATCGCGTTCGAGGTAACGCCAGACGCGCGGTAGATGCGCGAGGTAGCGCGGCTTCGCGTCACGCTTTGCCAGCCGGGCAAATATTCCGGCGATCTTCACATTGCGCTGCGCCGCAAGCACAGCGGCACTCGCGCGAAAATGGGTCCGGGCTGCCGCACCGCCACCGCAGCGGCTGCGGTCGAGATAATGCGCAGTCATCGCGTCGCCCAGTTCCGGAGAAACGTCGCGCCTTGCGTCTTCCAGCAGGGAAACCAGGTCATAGGCCGGCGAACCCGCGACCGCGTCCTGAAAATCGATGATGCCGACCCGCGCCAGACCCATCAGCGATCCACGCCACAGGAGATTCTGCGCGTGATAATCGCGGTGCACGAACACCCTGGGGCCGCCATCGAGATGTTTTAGTGCGGCACTCCAGAGCGCGCGGTGATGATCGGTTTCGGCAGCATCGGCTGCCCGGCCGAGCGCCAGCGGGAAATACCAATCGGTCAGCAAGTCGATTTCCGCCAGCATTGCGGCTTCGTCATAGGGGAACAAAGGCTTTTCCGGCGAAAGTTGTGCCGGCGCCGGGAGTTCGTGTAGAGCAATCAGCGCGTCGATCGCCGCCTGATACAATCCGCGCTCATCCCCATCACGTTGCAAAACATCAGTGTAGAGATCGTTTCCAAGGTCCTCGATCAGGAGAAAACCGTGGCTTATATCCGCGGCCAAAATTTCGGGGGCGTTCAACCCGCAGCGGCGCAGATAGTCCGCGGCCGCGACGAACCGGCCGCAGTCCGCCCCGGCGAGCCGCGCCAGCGCGTTGTAGCCAAGCGCCCGGCGCTGATCCGGGGTTGCCGCGGCGGGTGCT
>DASUHP010000129.1:0-6981 GCA_036273455.1 Micropepsaceae bacterium
CGGGTTGCGCCCATGGTCCCGCCCCGCGCCGGAATAGTTAACCATTCCCGGACAAACTCTCGCTTCGCAGATACGTATATCCGGGATCATGGCTGAGCCTTCCAGCGTCGTCGTTGTCGAATCGCCTGCGAAAGCCAAGACAATCAACAAATATCTTGGCCGCAACTATCGCGTATTGGCGAGCTATGGGCATGTCCGCGACCTGCCGTCCAAAACCGGCTCGGTCGATCCCGATCACGATTTTAGGATGGTGTGGGAGACCGCGCCCAAAGCGCAGAAACACATGAAGGAAATCGCCGACGCGGTCAAAGACGCGGACCGGCTGATCCTCGCCACCGACCCCGACCGCGAAGGCGAAGCCATTTCCTGGCATGTTCTGCAATCGCTCAAGGCGCGTCGGGCACTGGGCCACGCCCAGGTGCAGCGGGTGGTGTTCAATGCGGTGACCAAGTCCGCGGTTCTGGACGCGATGGCACATCCCCGCGAAATCAATGAAGAACTGGTGGATGCCTATCTGGCGCGCCGGGCGCTGGACTATCTCGTCGGGTTCACACTGTCGCCGGTGCTGTGGCGGAAATTGCCCGGCGCGCGTTCGGCGGGACGCGTGCAATCGGTGGCGCTGCGCCTGATCTGCGAGCGCGAAATCGAGATCGAAAGCTTCACCCCGCAGGAATACTGGAGCGTGGAAGCGGTGTTTTCCACACCGGATGGGCACTTCACCGCGCGCCTCGTCGAACTGGACGCCAAAAAACTCGACAAGCTGTCGCTCGCCAATGCCGAAGATGCACAGCGGGCGGTCGATGCGATCCGCGCCGGGCGATTTGCCATCAGCGATGTCGAGAAAAAGCCGGTGAAGCGCCATCCCTGGGCGCCGTTCATCACCTCGACTTTGCAGCAGGAAGCCGCGCGCAAACTGGGCTTCCCGGCAGCACGGACGATGAAGCTGGCGCAGTCATTATATGAGGGCGTCAATCTTGGCGGCGATGTCACCGGCCTGATCACCTATATGCGGACCGACGGCACGACGATGGTCGGCGAAGCCATTGCCGAAAGCCGGCGCGTCATCGGCGAATTGCATGGCGACCGCTATGTCCCCGAACAACCGCGGGTTTACACGTCGAAGGTGAAGAATGCGCAGGAAGCGCATGAGGCGATCCGGCCGACCAGCTTTGCGCGTACGCCGCAAAAGGTCTCGCGCTATCTGCAGAGCGACGAAGCCCGGCTTTACGAGCTGATCTGGAAACGCGCCCTCGCGAGCCAGATGGAATCGGCCGAGCAAGAACGCACCACCGTGACGCTCGCATCCGACGATGGCCGCGTGGTGATGCGCGCCACCGGCACGGTCACGGTGTTCGACGGTTTTCTGAAACTCTATCAGGAAAGCCGCGACGATGATGCCGATGGCGAGGATGGCCGGCTGCCGAAACTCGGGCCAGGAGATCGTCCGAAGCTCGACGATGTAAAGCAGGAGCAGCATTTCACCGAACCGCCGCCGCGCTTCAGCGAAGCGAGTCTGGTCAAGCGGCTGGAAGAACTCGGCATCGGGCGGCCGTCCACCTATGCCAGCATCCTGTCGGTGTTGCGCGACCGCGCCTATGTGCGAATGGACCGCAACCGCTTTGTGCCGGAGGACAAGGGCCGCGTCGTAACCGCGTTCCTGACCAGCTTCTTCCGCCGCTATGTCGAATATGATTTCACGGCCGATCTGGAAGAAAAGCTCGACGAAGTTTCGGCCGGCACGCTGTCGTGGAAGCAATTGCTGCGCGACTTCTGGAAGAGTTTCCACGCCGCGACCGAAGAAACCCGGGAACTGAAATTTGCCGAAGTGATCGATTCACTGAACGAGATTCTGGGTCCGCATATTTTCCCGGAACGCGAAGACGGCGGCGATCCGCGCGCCTGCCCGACCTGCGGCAATGGCACGCTCAGTCTGAAACTGTCCAAATTTGGCGCCTTTATCGGCTGTTCGAATTATCCGGATTGCCGCTACACGCGCCAAATGGGCCCCGGAGATGCCGCGGGAGTCGAGCCGCGCGAACTCGGCATCGATCCCGGGACCGGTGAGACGATCCATCTCAAGGTCGGGCGCTTCGGGCCCTATGTGCAGCGTGGCGAAGGCAGCAAAGACGAAAAGCCGGCGCGCTCCGGCATTCCGAAAACATTTTCCGTCGAGAACATGGATCTGCAAACCGCGCTGAAGCTGTTGTCGCTGCCGCGCGAAGTGGGTGTGCATCCGGAAACCGGCAAGCCGATCACGGCAGCAATTGGCCGGTTCGGGCCCTATATCTCGCATGACGGCACTTATGCGTCGCTGGAGTCGGTGGAAGACGTGTTCACCGTCGGGATCAATCGCGCCGTGACGCTGCTGGCGGAACGCAAGGCGCGCGGACCGCGTGCCGGGCGCGGTGGACAGGCGCTGAAGGAATTGGGGGCGCATCCGCAATCGGGTGTGATGATCAAGGTGATGAAGGGCCGCTATGGGCCCTATGTCAGCGACGGCAAGCTGAACGCCACGATCCCCAGAGACCAGGCGCCGGAATCGGTGACCATGGAGGAAGCGGTCTCGCTGCTCGCCGCCCGCGCGGAACGGACGGGCAAGAAACCGGCGCGCGCGAAGAAAAACGCGGCCACTGCGGCGCCAAAAGAAAAAAGGGCGAAGGAAAAGAAGCCGGCCCGCGCGAAGAAAGCGGCTGGGTCAGAACCCCAGGTAGCGGCGGCCAAGGCCAAAAAGCCCACGCGCAAGAGCCGGAAGAACGCCGCCGCGGCGGACACGGAATAGCCAGGGCGCAAGGCAGCACCGTATTTCGTGCAGGCCAGGCCGGAACGCCATGATTGAAATTGTGGCTACCTGTAGCTATATTTAGCTGATGAAAACCGTATCGATTCGCGATGCAAAGAACCGCCTCACCGAACTCGCCCGTGAGGTGGAAAAAGGCACAACCGTAGTCGTGACCCGCAATGGAAGGCCGGTATTCGACTTGGTGCCCCATAAAAAGCGGGGCGGCCTGAATCTTGCGGCTGGCGCAGCCTATCTGCGGTCGAGAGGAATTAAAAATCCGGTGCCGTATATCGCGGAGGACTTCGACGAACCATTGCCCGAGGACTTCCTGTTGCGCCCACTCCCACGGCGCTGATGCGGGCGCTGCTCGATACGCACATTATGTTGGCAGTGGTCCGCGGAAACCTTGACGACGAATATCCGCAAATCGCGCAGCAACTCAGGGATAGTTCGACCGAGAGCTTTGTCAGCGTTGCCAGTTTGTGGGAGATGGCGATCAAGACGCGGCTTGGCAAGCTCGATCCGGGCATGAAACTCGAGGAAGTCGCCGGCTATCTTGAGGCGGTGGGTGTTTCAGTACTGCCGATATCAGCGGCCCATGTTACGACCGCGATTGAGCCCGAACCAAAGACTCGAGACCCGTTCGACCGGCTCCTGCTCGGCCAATGCATGGCCGAGGACCTCATGCTGGTGACTGTGGACAGGGCTCTTCTTCGCCATCCACTGGCGATGAAGCGTTTCTAAGGGGCCTGCGGCCGCAAATCGAGGAGCACAGGATGAAGATCAAAGCGATTGTCCATGATGCAGAGGAAGGCGGTTTTTGGGCGGAGGTGCCCGCCATTCCGGGCTGCGTTACGCAGGGCGAGACGATGGACGAACTGATCGCCAACCTTCATGAGGCGATTGAAGGCTGCCTGGCAGTTGATGTTGTTAATCCTGAACCCGACGTGAAGCAGCGCGTGCTGGAAATCGCCATTTGAAGCAGTGGTCCGGAAAGGACTTCGCGCGACTGCTGGAACAGCACGGTTGGCGCCTTCTCCGGGTTCACGGAAGTCACCACATTTACGGCAGACCCGGAAGCACGGCGCGACTGTCCGTCCCAATTCACGGAAATCGCCCGCTAAAGATCGGCTTGCTTCGGCATCTTGCGAAGCTCGCCGGGATATCTGACGAGCAATTGTGATGAGGCGAACAGCTTCAACAGAGATGGCGGTGAACATGACCGCGGATCAGTGCACACTCGCAACGGCGACCGAATTTACCCAGCGGCTCGGTGAGGTTTGGTCGCGCGAGATCGGCGGTGGTCTGTGCGGCATCTACCGGATTGGCAGCCTCGCGCATGGCGGTTTCAATGGCCGTTATAGCGACATAGATGTTGCGGTGATTGTTGACGAGCCATTTACGCCGAATGAAGTCGACCGGATGCGCGCGACAGCGCGTGAACTGTCGAGCTCGCTCGCAGCAAAACTTTCGATTTTCTGGGCCGACCGCAATTTTCGCACCGGGCGTTTCCCGCCGCTGGACCGGATGGATTATCTCGATCATGGCGCAGCCATTGTCGAGAGAGAGCGCATCCGGCCGGAGCGGCCATCTCTTGTCGAGATTCGCGACTATTTGCGGGGCCAGCCGCTCAGCAACTGGAGCGAACAGGTTCGTCATTTCATGGCCGAGTCCGAACTCGGTCCGGATGAACACAAAACCTATCTCCGGTCCCTGCTCTATCCGGCGCGCTTCGTTTACAGCTGGGCCGCGGGCGCAATGGCGTCGAATGACGACGCGGTCGCGTTCGTACAGAAAGCCGGTGTTGCGGGACTGGATGTCGAACTCATCACCCGGGCGCTCCAGTTCCGTCAGCAATCCCGCGATCTCGACGCGCTTTTTCCCGAACGGATGAAATTGGCGGATCAGGTTTCAGCATGCACAGCTGTCATTAGCCAATAGAAGAGGATGGGATGGGTTGGAGGTTTTCGCAAATCGCCGACATTCAAATATTGGTAAGTGCTTTTGATTGCTCAGGTCCCTCGTGTTGCTGAGCAGCGCAAACGCGCAGGCATCAATCTGCAATCATCGCGCTGGTTGAGATGATCCTATCGGAGTAGAATCTGCACGTCAGGACATTGCTGATCTCCGTTGCAATTCGGACACGAAAGAGATGGACAGCATGAACACTCATCGGCTGAACCGGCGTCAATTCGCTGCGCGCTGTACGGCGCTCGGTCTTTCACTGCCGGCAGCAACAATGTTTGCCGCCGGGGCACGTGCACAGGATGCCGGTGCGGACTCGAATCCTGCACCGCGCACCGTGAGTTTTCCGGATGGCACGGTGGTGCCCGCGCTCGGTCAGGGCAGCTGGCATCTCGGCCAGGGCCGCCATCCCTACGCGGCTGAGGAAGACGCGATGCGAACCGGCATCGCGCTTGGCATGAGTTTGATCGACACGTCGCGAAATTATGGCGAGGGCCGCTCCGAGAGTCTGATTGGCCGCGTGATCGCCGGTCAGCGCGACCGCGTATTTCTCGTCTCCAAGGTGCAGGCGGATGAGATTGTCGCCGGCGACCGGATTATCGAAGGCGGGTTCGCGCGTGCTTTCGCGGGGAGCCTCACTCGTCTTGGTACGGACCATCTCGATCTCTATTTGCTGCATTCGCCGGTTCCCAAAAGGCATCTCTCCGCGGTGATCGCCGAATTCGAACATTTGCGCGCGGCGGGGAAGATTCGCGCCTGGGGCGTCTCCAACTTCAATGTTGAGCAGATGGAAGAGCTGTTCCGCGTTCCGGACGGCCATCGCTGCGCCACCAATCAGGTGCGTTACAGCCTCAGCAACCAATATTTTCAGCATGACGTTCTGCCCTGGTGCGCGGAGCACAAGATGCCAGTGATGGCGGCTTCTCCGCTCGGCGGCCTCGATTATGCGCACACCCTGCTGGCTGACCGTCAGCTGGCGGGGATCGGCGCGATGCATGGCGTCTCGGCGTCCGCGGCGGCGCTGGGCTGGGCGATGCGCAGCGGGAACGTCATCGCCATTCCCGAATCCGGCAATCCGGCGCATGTCACGGAAAACGCCGTCGCGGCTTCCATCCGCTGGATCCCCCCCGACGCTTAAGGCGCGCGCCAGAAACTGGTGAGCTGCCCGGCAAGGGCTTTGCCCTGGTCGTAACCGGCGCGGGCGGAAGGCGGACGCGCCGACAGATCCATCAGATTGAAGCCGAATGCGTTGCGCGAGTTGCTGTCCGGCAAAACCATTTCGACTCTGCTGCCGCCTGCGCGTAAGTCGTCGGCCTGCGCTGCAAGATGGGTGCCCCACTCCGGCGGCACGCGCGATCTGCCGCCGAGTGGTGCGAGAACCAGCACCCGTGCGTATCCGGCCGCGAGATCGGCATTCTCCGGCGACCGGTAGCCGCCATCGATGTATCGCTTGTCGCCGATATTGTGGGGCGGAACGCCGGGCCCGGCACAGCTGGCGGTCACGGCGTCCACGAGATCGACTCCACTGTTGCGGTCGAACAGGACCGGTTCACCAGTATGCGCATCGACGGCCACGATGAGCATCGGCTGTTGCGGCCACAGCTGACTGGGCAGCCGGGCCGCGACGACGGCGCGCCGCTGAGCTTGCGCGGAGCTGCCCGGCGCCGCATCCAATTCGAGCGCCCACGCACCCATTCTGCGGCGCATGTCAGCTGCATCTTTGGCCGCAGCGATGATTGCGCTCGTCGTCTCCAGAAAGTTTCCCAGCGGCTTGGCGGGAATGCGTCCGCGGGCGGATTCAGTCCCGGGCTGCGTCGCCTCGGCGAGAATGCCGGCAAGCAGTTCGGACGGTGTCGCGCTGGTGATTTGGGCCGCAGCCGTCGATCCCGCCGACGTGCCGATGATCAGGCCGGCATCCGTCACATTCAGGCCGGCATCAAAAAGGCCGGCGATAATGCCAATCAGCCAGGCATTGCCTGCCGCTCCGCCCCCACCCAGCACCAACGCCCGTTCTTTCATGCAATCCAGTTTACGCGGTTGTGTCGCAACAGCTTTACCACACGCGCTGACCCAGAATTATCAACCCTCCCCTTGAGGGCAGGGGAATCGCATGTTCGATGGGATAGAATGTTGCTGAACCCGCCAAAGTGGATTCTGAAGGTGTCTGCTTGCGATTCGCGAGGAGACGCTGGTGGGACCTTTTGCGGAATGCTTTTCGGATTTGCAGGACCCACGGG
>DASUHP010000130.1:0-3349 GCA_036273455.1 Micropepsaceae bacterium
TGCCACTCACGGTGCAGTTTCCACGCCTGTTCCATGGTCAGGGGTCTTTTGCGGCGCATAATTTCAGAGGCCCTTGAACGCGAGCCGACCAGCCGCGCAAGGTCGGCCTGTCCCCAACCGGATTGGGCCATTCTGAATTGAATTGCCTCCACTGCATCCGGCGGATCAATTGGCCAGGTTTTGGCTTCGTACGCCTCGATGAGCGCTGCAAGCACGTCGAAACGGTCGGCCGCTGCCGTGCCGCGGCGTGGTTCATTCTCGAAATACTGTTCGATTTCCTTAAGCGCCCAATCGTAGTCGGATTCTGTCCGGATTGGGCGAATTTCCATTCTTGTTGTTTTGCGCCGCATCATACCGACTCCGGATCGATCTTGTCGTATTCCTTATGCGTACCCAGGAATTCGATCAGAACGCGTTTGAAACGATAGGCCACGTGGACGACCAGCCGATATTTGTTGCCGCCAATATCAAAAACAATCCGGTTGTCTCCGACGAAATCAACGGTCGCTCCAAATGCCTTTTTAACATCCGCTGGGCCGTTCCATGTGACCCTCGTAACAGCCGCATGCCAAGCCCTTAGCGGGCCTTGGGCTTGCGGGTGGCGATGCCAAAATATCCGCAACATCCGCTTTGCGATAACCTGCATCGGACAATGTTGTTCCACATTTGGGAACACAGTTCAACGGCATTTGGCGGTCAGTGAACCTGGAAGCGCTCATAAAAGCGCGATGGCGTGCTCGCCGGAAATGGTGAGGGCAACGTGTTCGCGGACTTCGTAAGCCGGAGCCCACGAAGCGCGGACCAGTATCTCTGCGCCATCGACGGACACCAGATATTCGACCGCTTCTCCGAGATAAACCGCGCGTACAATATTGCCGGCGAGCCGCGTTTGGCCTGATCTGGGCGGCAGTGCTTCATCTGCCCTGGAAATCGAAACACATTCCGGCCGCACAAGGACCGAAGCATTTGCACCGGCCGGCAATGCACTTGGCACATGACACGCGAAAGCGCCGCACGGGGTTTGCACCACATTGCGCTCACCTTCTGCAACCGTGCCGCGGAACAGGTTGCTGCGGCCAACAAAATTGGCGACGAATTCGGAAGCGGGCCGCTGATATATGTCTTTTGGCTTTCCGATCTGGACGATTTTGCCGTCGCGCATCACAGCGATACGGTCCGAAATCGCCAGCGCCTCACTTTGGTCATGTGTCACATAAATCGCAGTGACACCGGTTTCCCGCTGCAGGCGCTTCAATTCCAGACGCATTTGTTCGCGCAATTGGGCGTCGAGATTGGACAGGGGCTCGTCCAGTAGCAGAAGCCTTGGCTCTCGGGCGAGCGCGCGAGCGAGCGCAAGCCTTTGCTGCTGGCCGCCGGAAAGCTGTGTGGCCGGCCGTGTGGCAAATGCGCCAAGGCCGACGCGGTCCAGCACCGCCGATGTTTTCGCAGCGATTTCCTTCTGCGAATAGCGCCGTCCGCGTGACACCCGGAGCGGATAGGCGGCATTTTCGAATACGGACATGTGCGGCCAGATCGCATAGGACTGAAACACCATGCCGATCTCGCGGTCGTGCAACGCGACATTCTTCCCGGACTGGCCGTTGAATACGTCGCGGCCGCTGATCTCGATCCTTCCCGAATCCGGTGCCTCGAGTCCGGCGATTGCGCGCAAGGTCGTGGTCTTTCCGCACCCGGACGGACCCAACAGCGTGAACAACTCGCCTTGTGCGATGTCGAATGTCGCGGACTGCACGCCGCCGCCGGCCCTGCCGTCGCTGGTCGGGTGGATCTTCCTGAGCTGTTCGATGCGAAGCGCGGGCGTCACGTGCGGAAATACTGATTGAAAATCGCATTCGCTTCGTCGCGCGTGTCGTACATCAGCGCGGGTGTGAAGACGATCTCCTGCAGGCCATTCAATCCAGGAACGATCGGGCGCAACATCGGGCTGATTTCAACTTTCGGATTTGCCGAGAAATATTCCGCCGCCCGCAGCACCTCCTGTCCTTCGCGCGAAAGCACGAAATCGATCAGCAGCATGGCGGCATTCGGGTGCGGCGCATCCTTCGCGAGCTGGATCGTGCTGACCGCCGACGGCACCGGGCTGACCATGACAGTGTCGAGCGGGGCGCCTTTGGCTTTGCTGATCAGCGGATGATGCGCATAGATTTCGACCGCGAGTTTATATTCTCCGGCGCCGACCCGGTCGACCAGCGCCCGTGCACTTCCGGCATAATTGACGATCTGCTGCGCAACCAGCTTCTTCAGATACGCCGTGCCGCGCTCTTTTCCCATGAACCGCAGAATTCCGGCGATGAACAATGGCGCCCCGACCTCGCTGTCTGCTCGCCAGGCTATTGCTCCACGCCATTTGGGATTGAGGAGATCGTCGTAAGTCCTCGGTGCTTCGGCCGCACGGACCTGGCGCGTGTTGTAGGCAAGACCAAAATAGTCGAGGCGTGACGCCGCCCAGAACAATTGCGGATCGAGATATTTGGCCGGGTAATCCGCCATCGCGGGCGAGCGGAACGGCGCGACCGCGCCCGCCCTGATGAGCGCTTCTGCGCCACCGGTCGATTCCAGTACGTCACCATTAACGCGGCCGGCTCGCCGCTCGGTGAGCGCCTTCTGCACCAGCGCCCTGCTGTCGCCGCGCCAGTAATCAACCGTGATGAATGGATATTTCTTGCGAAACGCGTCGGCGATCGGGCGCAGCGCCTGATTTTCGATCATACCAGAGTAAAAGCTGACTCTGCCTTCGCGCCGTGCTCCGGCTTCCAGAAGCTTTGTGCGATCGCCCTGCGTGTAAAGCGCAATGTCAGGCGCAGGTGCAGCCGAAGCTGATCCGCTCGCAATCAGTGCAAGTCCCTGCAACACGCTGCGCCGCGCAATTGTCATGCGCTGATCGCTTTCACTTCGGACGAAACCGGTCTTGCCCCGCAGCCCGGCACATCCGGCACGCGCAAGTGACCGTTTTCCACCTCGATGCCGGTGAACGGATCGTCGAGAAGGCGGTCGAATTCGCCCAACTCGCAGGCATAGTTCGATACCGGCAATGCGGCGGCGAGATGCAGCGCGTGCGCCGCGAGCAATCGCGAACCGACCGCCGCACCCATCCGGCACGAGACGTTTCCGGCCTGGCAGATCTGGGCGGCTGCGAAAGTATTGCGCAATCCGCCCAGCTTCGGGATTTTTAGGCTGATGGAGTTCACGATGCGGCCAGAGACCAGCCGGAACACTGCATTCAGACTGTCTGCGCTTTCGTCGGCCTCGACGACCACCGGCACGGAATCCGTGACCTGCTTCAGGCCGGCAAAGTCTTGCGCAGCCACCGGCTGTTCGGCAAGTCTGA
>DASUHP010000131.1:0-16398 GCA_036273455.1 Micropepsaceae bacterium
CCGCAGCCGAAGCGATGGCCGCCGCTCCTACCGCGACCGCAGCGGATTTCCGCAAGGAATCGAATCTGCACGTCGTGCGGCACGCTTGACTGCATCCCCGGCCGGCACCGCGCCACAGTGGAGCGGCACCGCCGGCTAGCCACTGGTTCTGTCCCGCGGTCACATCAACGCAATAGGCTATGTCAAGAACGCGGATGCCGAACTCGGTCGAACCACTACCGGAAGCGGCCGAGTGACGGCTCCATTCAAATGCTACGAAATTGGTTAAACGTTCGCTAACCGGATCGTGGGACTCTTGGTGGTCTACTGAGAGGACAGCCGATGCAGTCCGCCAAGCCGTTCGGTCGACGCGTCAATCTTCAACAAGAGACCTCGGGCCCCGCGACATCACCAACGTCCGCGGCCCCACATAAAAGAGCCGAAGTGACGATGGCGCCGGCGTCGCCGCGTCCGCGCGGTTATCAGCGCGCAATCCCCGACGACGACATCGATGAGTGGAAGCCGAATCGAAAAGGAATCGCCCGTTCCCCGTGGTCGGGGCCTCTCTTGCTGATGGCGTCAATGTCTTTCGGTACCGCGTCTTTCGTGTTGCCCGATAAATTGAACGATGCCGTGCAATATTTGCTTTGGGCTCTGACAGCTGCAAGTCTGGTGGTCTGGTACGTTCGGCGGAACGAAGCTTCCTGATCGCGCCAGGCACGGCGACGCACCAGCTGTTCATACGGCTGAGATGATACTCAGGCCAGAGGGTTTTCTTGTACCGAACCGCTACCGATCAGGCCGCGAGGCGCTCAAGATAATTTGCGGTGGCGGCGTCGGGCGTAGAAACATGAACGCGGCCGGCGTGCTGATCCTCTATATCCTGAGCCAGCTTCAGGAAGTCTGCTGCGAGTTCAAAGTATCCGGCATCCTGCTCAGGCGTTCCGATGGCGGCAATATCGATCGCGCTCTCCGCCATTCGCTTGCACTGGGCAACACGCATTTTCCGGCTATTCGCAAGTCTTCCGAACATCAGAAATTCCTTCGCCAACACGAGACACGTTACACCGGCACGCTAAAAACTTGGTGAAACAAGCCTTTCGGAATTTCCTCAATATGATTGAGTTGGATCAGCAATGGGATACCGCGAGGCTACACGCAGCTAGCCATAAACCACCAGCCGCCGCTCGATGGGAAACCGCAGGACGGTTCTTCGAGCTTCGGCCGCCGACATTTATTCCGGCGGTAGTGTGCCGAGATAGGCGGCAAGGGCAATGATGTCGTCGTCCGACAGCTTGGCGGCGAATCGTCCCGCGTCGCCATCGCGCGATCCGTAGCGGAAATCGAACAGTTGCCGGGCGATATAGAGCGGCTGCTGTCCGGCCAGCCGCGGCACTTCGCCCTTGCCCTGCACCGTCTTGCCCTTCAGCGCCTTGCCGTGACAGCCGGTGCAGTTTCCTCTCAGCGCCAAATGCCGGCCTTGGGCGATGCTGCCGGGCGGGACCCAGGCGGTGAACCCGGAATGGGGATCGCGGATCTCAGTGCGGAATGGATCGTCCGGGACTTCCACAATGCGCTGACCGATCGGCTCCGTGCCGCCGTCGGGCAGTAACTGCCGGTGCCGACCCGCGGTGGCGATGAAGGTCTTGGGGGCTGTCGCCGTCTCGATCACCCTCACGAATACACGTGGCTTCAGCGACGCGAAATATTCAGCAGCCGCACGAACATCTTCGTCCGACACGGCTTTTGCAATCGGACCCATGCGCTCGTTGTCCTTGCGCTTGTCGGATTTGTAATCCGCCATCTGGCGGATGATGTAAGAAGCTGGCAAGCCGGCAAGGTCGGCGGACTCCGAATGTCCCTGACCCGACATCAGGTGGCATGACCCACATGCGAATCGGACGCCTTGGCCGCCAGTCACGATTTTCGGCGCCGCCGGGTGTTCATTGGGAAACCAGTCGGGCGGAGCGGCACTTCCTGTGAGATTTTCCGCGTCATATTCTTTGGCGCTGCCCGGCGCCCTGATGACACCTGCAATCTTGACAGCGGCCGGCTGTACTTTATCCGGTATGTTGAATGTCCAGTCCGGAAGCCCGGGCGGTACTGAGAGTGCGTCCTGCGCGTCGGCGCAGCGCGTCATGAGAACCGGTGCGAGCGCGCATGCGGCAACCGCCATGCCCAGCAACCCCGACATGCGGAAGTACCGGTGGCTCACGACTGCCTCCTGTTTCCACTCACAACGCAAAGGAGCTGCAAAATATCCGCGGCGTGTTGGCGGAATCGTCGATCCGCCAAGCACCTCGCGCGCAAGGTTCAACCGTCCGGCGCAACTACCCATACGAAGTGTGCGATGCGAAAGGCCGGGGCGTTCCTCGCTCGCGCGCCACGGCCAATTCGTGACGAATTGTCGGTATCCACTTAAGGCCGTGCGAACGTGGTCCTCCTAATCTGCCGCGCAGCCAGGAGGAGACATGTTCAACAACCCTTCGACCAAAGCAGACTCCATTTTTAACGCGTCGCAAAAGCGCGATGCCGCGAAAGAGATGGCGGACAGACAGCGCGCCGCACTCGATGCCAAATTGGCCAAATTGCGGGCGCTGCTGTTGGCAAAACAAGAGGCTGAGAAACAGCTGGCAAAAGAGAGGGCTGAGCAGGAAGCGGCCAGGTTAAAGGCCGCCAAGGCTACAGCGCCAAAGAAGCGAGCACGCCGAAAGGCGGCGTGATGCGGTTTGGTTGCGGAGACGCAGTGATCCCCTCTCCGTCGCACAAGTACGCTCGCTGTCCCCGCCCCGAAATCCCCCGGATCAAGTCCGGGGCTCCGCGGCTACGCCGCTTCGGCGGGGGATTTCGACCCGCCCCCAAGGGCCGGGTTGAGAATAGCCGCAAGCGCGCCGGCGCCCCCTTTCGGGCGCAGCCCTCGCGGTTTCGCGCTACAAAAGGTCCACCGGACCTTCTGCCTAACGCGCTCCAATCCCCCCGCTTCGCGCTGATGCGCTCGCGGAGGGAAAGAGGAATTTAAGGTCGAGTTCGGCGACAAGACGCCGACGGGGATGACAGGGCGTGCTTGAAAGTTCGTGGGGCGCGGGGAGCGATGCTCCCCGCATCTTTTTCAGCTTCCGGCGACGCCATTCCCCCCTCTGTCTCGCGCTACGCGCTCGACCACCGTCCTGCGCAAGGGGAGGAAAATGCGTGGGCGTGATGGATGGAACGCACCATAAGCGTGCTACGGTTCGCGCGTGTACGGATTTCTTCGCCGCGCGGAGCGCGGCGGATGGATCCCCTTCCCCTCGGCGCGTTCCGCGCCTCGCCGGGGATGACAGAGTTGTTTTAGCAGCGCGGTTGGAGCGCCACGCGCTCAGACTTCTTCTTTGGGTTTTTTCTTGTCGTCGGAGTCGGCGGGGGTGGGTTTTTGGTCGGTGATGAATTCGAAGGCGAGTTTGTCGTTCTCGCGGTCGAGCAGCACCCGCACCGTTCCGCCGTTTTTGAGTTTACCGAACAGGATTTCATCCGCCAGTGGTTTTTTGATGTTCTCCTGAATCACGCGCGCCAATGGCCGCGCACCGAACGCATCGTCATAGCCCTTTTCGCCGAGCCAACGTGTGGCTTCCGGCGTGAGATCGAAGGTCACGTCGCGGTCAATGAGCTGGGCTTCCAGTTCGAGCACGAATTTCTCGACCACGCGGTCGATGGTGTCGCGCGTCAGCGGCGCGAACCCAATCACCGCATCAAGCCGGTTGCGGAATTCCGGCGTGAACAGACGTTTGATCGCCTCTTCATCCTCGCCTTCCCGCTTGCCACGGCCAAAGCCGATGGATTCGCGCGCGGCATCGGAGGCGCCGGCATTGGTCGTCATGATCAGCACGACATTGCGGAAGTCGATCTTCTTGCCGTTGTGGTCGGTCAGCTTGCCGTGGTCCATGACCTGCAACAGGATGTTGAACAGGTCGAGATGGGCCTTTTCGATTTCGTCGAGCAGCAGCACCGAATGGGGATGCTGGTCGATTCCGTCGGTGAGCAAACCGCCCTGGTCGAATCCGACATAGCCGGGCGGCGCGCCGATCAGTCGCGAGACGGTGTGGCGCTCCATATATTCGCTCATGTCGAAGCGCAGCAATTCAACGCCCATTATGTGCGCGAGCTGTTTTGCCACTTCGGTCTTGCCGACGCCGGTCGGGCCGGAGAACAGATAGCTGCCGATCGGCTTTTCGGCCTGGCGCAACCCGGCGCGGGCGAGTTTGATCGCCGATGCGAGTGCGTGAATCGCCACATCCTGACCGTACACTACGCGCTTCAAATCTTCTTCCAGCGAGCGCAAGGCCTCGGCATCGGTCTTGGACACGGATTTTGGTGGAATGCGCGCGATCTTGGCGACCACATCCTCGACCTCGCGCACGCCAATGACCTTCTTGCGCCGGTTTTCCGGCAGCAGCATCTGCGACGCGCCGACTTCATCGATGATGTCGATCGCCTTGTCCGGCAGCTTGCGGTCATTGATGTATTTCGCCGACAGCTCGACTGCGGCTTTCACGGCTTCCGAGGTGTAGCGGACCTTGTGATACTCCTCGAAATAGGGCTTCAGCCCTTTGAGGATCTTGATTGCATCGGGCACGTTCGGCTCGGCAACATCGATCTTCTGGAACCGGCGGACCAGCGCGCGGTCCTTTTCGAAATATTGCCGGTATTCCTTGTAGGTCGTCGAACCGATGCAGCGCAGCGTGCCGGCCTGGAGCGCAGGTTTCAGCAGATTGGATGCATCCATCGCCCCGCCGGAAGTGGCACCGGCACCGACTACGGTGTGGATTTCGTCAATGAACAGGATGGCGCCTTTGAGCGCTTCCAGCTCCTTGACCACCGATTTGACGCGCTCTTCGAAATCGCCGCGATAGCGGGTGCCCGCGATCAGCGATCCCATATCGAGCGAGTAGATGGTCGAGTTCTTCAGCACCTCGGGAACTTCGGCTTTGACGATCTTGCGCGCGAGCCCTTCGGCGATTGCGGTTTTGCCCACGCCCGGATCGCCGACGAACAGCGGATTGTTCTTACTGCGCCGGCACAGAATCTGGATCGTGCGGTCGATTTCGGGTTCGCGGCCGATGAGGGGATCGATGCGGCCCTTGCGCGCCTTCTCGTTGAGATTGACGCAATAGGCCTCGAGCGCGTCGGTGCCCTGTTTGGATGTTTTCTCGTTGACCTCATCGTCGTCGTCGGCGCCGCGCACCGGCTTGGACTGACTCATGCCGGGACGCTTGGCGATGCCGTGGCTCATGTAATTGACCGCGTCGAGCCGCGACATGTTCTGCTCCTGCAGAAAATAGACGGCGTGGCTCTCGCGTTCGGAAAACAGCGCAACCAGCACATTGGCGCCGGTGACTTCGTCCCGGCCGGAATTCTGGACATGCAGCACGGCGCGCTGCACCACGCGCTGAAAACCCGTGGTAGGCTTGGCGTCTTCGCCGTCTTCGATCGTGAGCGTGGAGAGATCTTCGTCGACATATTTTGTCAGTCCGGCGCGCAGGACTTCAAGATCGACATTGCAGGCGCGCATCACCTGCGCCGCGTCGCTGTCATCGACCAGCGCCAGCAGCAGATGTTCCAGAGTGGAATATTCGTGGTGGCGTTCGCTTGCCAGACGGATGGCTCGGCGCAATGCCTGTTCGAGACTGCGTGACAGGGATGGCATGTGCTTAGGTTACTTTCTCTCCACCGTACATTGAATGAGGCTACTCTTTCTCCATCGTGCATTGAAGCGGATGTTGGTGGCGCCGGGCCAATTCGATCACCTGCGTCACCTTCGTTTCCGCCACTTCAAATGTGTAAACGCCGCAAATGCCAACTCCGTGGCGGTGGACATGCAACATGATCTGGACGGCTTCCTCATGCGGCTTGCCGAAGAAACGTTCCAGAACGTGAACCACAAACTCCATCGGAGTGTAGTCGTCGTTCAGGATCAGCACGCGATACAGGGAGGGCTTTTTGACCTTCGGCCGGGTTCGCGTCACCACCCCGGTGCCGGTTCCCCGGTCTCCCGAATCGCCGTTTGGCCGTCCCGGCACCCGCGGACCTCCGCCGCCGGGACCCAGATGCACAAACGATAGGTGACGTTCGATCATATGCTTTTCAAGCCTGCGGCACGGCAGTGGCACAAATAAGACGCGGACCGTGTGGGTTTAGGTTACGCAGGAGAGTAAAAAAGCGAAAGGCCCGGGGGCGATACAACCGTCCCCGGGCCTTTCGCTAACAAGTATTATCTCGGATCAGGGTCTTGGCTGAATCCGCGGGCGAACGCGCGCCACTGTCGGGCGGAAATCGCCTTCCGCCTTCGCGGGCGCCATAGCGCCGCTTCGGCGCGACGGCGGCTGGCGTTTTTCTCGCCCTCCGCCCGTAAACGGGGGAGGAAAAATCGGCTGTCAGCCGGCGCGGACGAATTCGGCGACTGCGTTCAGGCGCGAGTGCAGAGGCTCGGCGGTTTCGCGCGCGGCGGAAAGGGTAAGCTCTCCGAGCTTTGCCGCCTCGTCGACGTGGGTCTGAAATACAGTCTTACTGTATTCGCCATGGAGCTGAAGTGCTTCCTCGACGGTTTTGGCCGACAGCACTGCCTTGGTTGCGACAACCCCGTCTTCGATGAACTTGCGGGTAAACGCAAAAACTTCGCTGTTCAGGGATTCCATGCCCTTGCCTGCGGCGTTGGCCGACTTGAGCATCGCTTCGGCGTTCTCTTTGCTGAAGGCCATGAATTGATCGTAGCTCTTCACCGCCTTCTCGAAGCCGTCCTTGATGGCTTCGGCACCGGTCAGAACCGTGCTTTCCATTGTCTGTTCGCCGTGCGGCGTGGATTTGCTTTTCGCCATTGGGTGCTCGCCTCTTTGCTGCATTGCAACATAGCTTATTTGGGCGGTTTGGCTGCAAAAGTCAAGAGTTGTTGTGCGATGCACAAAAACTGAACCGAAAGTGAACGGAAAACGCCGTTAAACAGAAGCCCCAGACGCGATATTAACGACGAGTGGTTTTTGGTTTAGTCTGATTCGCCATTTGAACGTTGACTTGGGCGGGGATGCGTCGGTCGAACAGCTTGTACCTGATTTCACATTTTGGTCTCATTCTAATGGCGGCGCCGCGTTGAGAGGGAAGTAATGCTTATCAAGGGTTTATACCGTTCGCGCGCGGTTTTGGCTGTGATATCGGCGTTATCTTTGATGGTGCCTGCGCTGCTGCCGGTTTCCGGCGCATTGGCCGCCACGCACCGCGCAAGGCCGGCCAGGGTTGAGCGGGTGCAACGCGATGTGATCCCCTCGCCCGAAAAAGATGCCGCCATCGTCGTCGACGGCGCCACCGGCAAGGCCCTCTACGAACGCAACCCCGATGCGATCCGCTATCCCGCGTCATTGACCAAGATGATGACGCTTTATCTGCTGTTCGAGGCGCTGGAAAAAGGCACCATTTCGCTCGACACGCCGATGTATGCGTCTTCGCATGCGGTGGCGATGTCGCCGACCAAGCTTTACGTTCCGCTCGGCGGCACGATCGACGTCGATACCGCGGTGAAGGCGATCACCGTTTTGTCCGCGAACGACGTCGCGGTGATTATCGCCGAAGCTCTCGGCGGCGGCAGCGAAGCGACTTTCGCCGACATGATGACCGAGCGGGCGCATCAGCTCGGCATGACCAATACCAATTTCCATAATGCCTCGGGCTTGCCCGATCTCCAGCAACTGACGACCGCGCGCGACATGGCCGTGCTGGCCCGCCATCTCGCCTACGACTTTCCGCAGTATTTCCACTACTTCTCGGCGCCATCCGTGACCTTCCACGGCCGCAGCTATTTCAATCACGACCATCTGCTGAACGAGTTTGATGGCACCGACGGGATCAAGACCGGATACACCATGTTGTCGGGCTTCAATCTGGTCAGCTCGGTCGTTCGCGACAACAAGCATGTCATCGGCGTGGTCATGGGCGGTCCGACAGCGGGCGTTCGCGACCGGGAAATGATGGAGTTGCTCAGCGCGACATTCGCGGTCGAGGCTCAAAATCCCAACTACCTCGCGGATGCCAATGTGCCCTGGTATGGCGGCGCCGGCCCCGGTGCAGACCTGTTCAAAGCCAATCCGGGCGAAGACAATTATCTCGTCACCTATCTCGATCAGAACAAGGGACATGTTCCCATTCTGGCGCGGTTGAAAAATGCACCCGCTGTGCCGGGCGGCCAGGCGACGGTGATCGCCACGGGTTCATCTCCCGCCGGAGCTGCCGCGAGTCCGCTGCTGAAGCCGATCGGTCCTTCCGTAGCCGCAGGTCCGCAGATCGCGCAGGGCGATGAAACGCAGAATGCCGCTGTCGTGCCCTTCGCGCCGAGGGCTGAAGCGATGAAGAACTGGGTGGTGCAGATCGGTGTCTTTGCCGATCAGGCGCTCGCGCATGCAAAGCTCGCCACCATGGCCCGTCGCAGCGTGGATTTGCTGGGCCAGGCTGAGCAAATCGTGGCAACGCTGCCGGGCCGGCACGGCCGCATGGTGTACCGCGCAAGGTTCGGAGTATTTGCGGAAGACGAAGCGCGGGGAATTTGTGCCCAAATGAAGCGCCGTCGTCAGTCCTGCATTGCCGTTCCCGAAGCACCCGGCGCTGCTGATCGGGGATAAACAAGCCAATAGAAGCTCCTCAATTTACCGGCCCACCAGGACGTCTTTGGCCTGGTTGATTTTGGCGGCGAGATAATTGCTGCCGCCGCGGTCGGGGTGAATCTGCATCATCAGACGCCGGTGGGCGGTGCGGATTTCGCTTTCACTCGCGCCTTCCTTCAGCCCCAACACGCTGAAGGCCTCGGCCCGCGACATGGATGACGAGGGGGCCGGTGGTTTGCGTTGCGCACCCGCGGATTCCCGCGATGCACCGGCACTCTTATACCCGCCATGGGCCGAATGCTGACCGAATAACAGAATCCATGCGCCGCTGGCGGCGAGGATCGCGAGGCCGATTTCGCGCATCATGAACAGGGCGATAGCCAACAGCGCAACCATCACGCCGGCGGAAAAGCGCTGCCCTTTGGCAATGCCGCGCGAATGCGCCAGCGACCAGGCCCGCACCAGCAGAATCACGACGGCAGCGGCTATGAGGCCGTCAATGAGAGGTGGCATCAGAGCGATTCTTGATCAAATTGGGCCAAACGCTCCCGTCACCCTGGTGCGCCAACACGTGTTTGCAAAAGCGCAAACGTGGGCGCGCGCTGACCAGGGCGGCAGAGCCGCACTGGCGGAATCCAAAAGTCTCGCGCGCAAAGCGCGCGGGCCTCTCCTCAAGGGGAGAGGCGAGAACAGTCCGGCTTAAGCGGCGCCGGATTCCTTTTCTACTCCGGGCAGATTCAGTGCGGTCAATAGCGTGCGCACCTCCTGCCGGGCTGCGATATGCGACATGGTGAGCGGCATGGCAAGTCCCGGAACCGGGAGGTCCAACACCGTGAGCCCAAGCGGAAACAATTCGCGGAAGATCACGCGTTCGGACAAACCCGAGGCGACGCGGCAGCCGATGCGCGACGAAAAGCGGTCGATGGCCGCTCCCACTTTGCGCTTGTTGCGCGCCTCAATCGAGGACACGCGATTGCGCATGAGGACCCATTCGATATTGGGACTTTCGCGATTGGCCATCAAGCGGCGTTTGCGGCATTCCCAGACGAATTCCGCATAAAGACTTGGGCGGCCGATTTCGATATTTTCCGGATCGCATTTCGCGAGCAGATCGAAATCGAGAAAGCTGTCATTGATCGGCGTGATCAGCGTGTCGGCGGCGGAGTGGCCGTGACGCGAAAGTTCTGTGTCGCTGCCCGGCGTATCGATGACGATGAAATCCGAATTGGCCCGCGCATGCAGCAGGATTTCCGCCAGGCGGGATATGTCGGTCCCTGCTTCGGAAGGTTTGGCGCGGGGAACCACGTGCAAATCCGGCTGCGGCAGCATGTAGCCCTGGCGCAACGCAAAAGCTTTGCGGTTCTGGATGTAGCGGCCAAACGTCTGCTGACGGCTGTCGAGATCGATCGCGGTGACGGTGAAATCGAGCCGCAGCAGCGACACGACGATGTGCATCGCGGTTGTGGTTTTGCCCGTTCCACCTTTTTCATTGCCGACGACGATGGTATGCGCGCGGGGCCTTGCGGCAACAGTCGACGATGGCGCTACTGATACATTCATCCGGTTCCCCCCCCGAGACTCCGCGAATCACAGTTGTATCGGGTGATTTTAGAGAAGCGAGAAACGAGGAGCGAGAAGAGAGAAACGAGATTCTGGGCGTCAGCTTGTTCCGGTGCGTTTCAGGTGAATTTCTCGCTCCTCGCTTCTCGCTCCTCGTCACTGGCCAATTCGCTTTCTTCCAGACTGAGGAGGGTGGTGTCGCCGCCGGTGGCGGCGGTATTGACGGTATAGGTTCGTTCAACTGCGAAGCGCGGCAGATAATGCGGGCCACCGGCCTTGGGCCCGGTGCCCGACAAGCGTTCGCCGCCAAAAGGTTGTGCGCCGACCATCGCCCCGATCTGATTGCGGTTGACATAGATATTCCCGGCACGAACCCGCTCGCGGACAAAATCGGCCGTCGCATCGATCCGGCTGTGGATGCTGAGCGTCAGGCCGTAATTCGCGGCGTTGATCTGCTCGCAGACCTCATCCAGCCGCCCCGCCTGAAACCGAACCACGTGCAGGATCGGACCGAACACTTCGCGCGTGAGCACCGCCATACTGGGAATCGCGAATATATGCGGCGGAAAAAACACACCGCTGGAAAGTCCCGGATCAACATCCAGCCGCTTGAGCAGCGTGGCTTCCCGTTGCATGCGTTCGGCATGGTCTGCCAGACGGGAGCGGGCGTCCTCATCGATCACTGGACCAATATCCGTGGTCAGCTCCAGCGGGTCGCCCAATTGCAGTTCGTCGGTTGCGCCGAGAATCTTGTCCAGCATGCGGTCCGCGACGTCTTCCTGAAGGAAAAGAACACGAAGCGATGAGCATCTCTGTCCGGCGCTGTCGAAAGCGGAGACCAGCACGTCCCGCGCCACCTGTTCAGGCAGTGCAGTTGAATCCACGATCATCGCATTCTGCCCGCCGGTTTCGGCGATCAGGACCGGAATTGGCCCCTCGCGCGCTGCCAGCAGGCGATTGATGATCCCCGCCGTCTCGGTCGACCCCGTGAACACGACGCCATCCAGACGCAGATCGGGGAGCAACGCCTTTCCGATGCGCGCGCCATCGCCCGGCAGGAAATGCAGGACGTCACCCGGCACACCGGCTTCGTGCAGCAGCCTGACAGCGGAGGCTGCGATCAGCGGCGTTTGCTCGGCCGGTTTGGCGAGCACTGCGTTGCCGGCGGCGAGCGCGCCGGCAATCTGGCCGGTGAAGATGGAGAGCGGAAAATTCCACGGCGCGATGCAGGCGAACACGCCGCGTCCATGCAACGCCAACTGGTTGCGCTCCCCGGTCACTCCCGGAAGTGGCTCCGGCGCAGCGAACAATTGGCGCGCCTGTTGCGCATAATAACGCAGGAAATCGACAGTCTCGCGCCACTCGTTGATTGCGTTCTGCACGGTGCGGCCGGCTTCGCGAACCAGCAATGCCAATAGCAGCGGCCGGTTCTGCGCGAAGAGATCGGCGGCGCGATCCAGAATCTCCGCCCGCCCTGCCCCGCCTTGCTCGTCCCACCCTTTGTACGCGGTGGCGGCAAGCGCGAGTGCGTCTTTCACATCATCTTCGCCCGCATCTGCGGATGAGCCAATCCGGCGCCGGCGATCCGCAGGATCGAGGCAATCATGGGATTCCCGCACGCGCTGGGAGCCGCCAATGACCGGTGCGGCCGAGATCGGTCCGGCCTCAAGCGCATTGCGCATTTTCGAGATCAGCCGGTTGGCAGCGACCGGGTCGGCCAGCAACACACCGGCCGCGCCACGGCGGTCCGGCCAGATTTCCTCCGGACGCGGAATATTCGGATTGCGTTTCGGATGCATCGCCTTCAGGCGGTCAACCGGGTCGGCAATCAGCCGGTCAACCGGCGAGTTCTCATTGGCCAGCCGATGTACGAAGGACGTATTGGCGCCGTTCTCCAACAGCCGCCGGATGAGATAGGCGAGCAAATCTTCGTGGCTGCCGACGGGTGCGTAAATCCGCACCGGCGTTCCGGGGCGGCGGCTTCGGGTGAAATCTTCGTAGAATTCGTATAGCGCTTCGCCCATGCCGTGCAGGCGCTGAAACTCAAATGCCCGGCTGGAATGAGCGATCGCCTGCACCGCGGCGAGCGTCTGGGCATTATGCGTGGCAAATTGCGGAAACAGGCGCGGATGCGCGGCGATCAGGGCCCGCGTGCAGGCGATATAGGAAGTATCGGTCGCCAATTTGCGGGTAAATACCGGATAATCCGACAGGCCGAGTTCCTGGCCGTGCTTGATTTCGCTGTCCCAATAGGCGCCCTTGACCAGACGCACGGGAATGATCCGTCGCTGCTTCTGCGCCAGTTCGGCCAGCCAGGCGATCACCGGCAGAGCGCGTTTTTGATATGCCTGGACGGCAATACCGAGGCCGTCCCAGCCCCGCAGCGTTTTCTCTTCGCCGAGCGTTTCAAACACGTCGAGGGTAAGATCGAGACGTTCCGACTCTTCGGCATCCAGCGTCACCGCGAGATGGGCTTCGCGCGCCTCGTGACACAGCGTGGCGAGGGCGGGAATCAGTTCGAACATGACGCGGCGGTGGCGGGTATATTCGAAACGCGGATGCACCGCGGTGAGTTTGACCGAGATGCCGGGCCGTTCGAGGACGGAGCCGCTGCGGGACGGCCAACTTGCCGCAACGGCGCGCACTGCGGCCCGATACCGCTCGAGATAGCGCGCGGCATCGGCCCGTGTGACCGCGGCTTCACCGAGCATGTCGAATGAAAAGCGGTAACCGCTCTGGGTCGAGCGTCGCGCCTCGGCGATCGCCTCTTCGATCGTCCGTCCCAGGACAAAATGGCGCCCGAGCAGACGCACGGCGGCGATGACCGCCTGCCGGATCATGGGTTCGCCCATACGCGCGACAACGCGACGCCAGATCGCACCAAAATCCCAGCGCGAGCTTTCCGCGGCCGATACCACCTCTCCCGTTAGCATCAGCGCCCAGGTGGACGCGTTCACGAAAGTCGAATCGGATTGACCGAGATGGCGGTCCCAGGCGCGGCCGGAAATCTTGTCGCGGATGAGCCGATCCTGCGTCTCTGCGTCGGGCACGCGCAACAGAGACTCGGCGAGGCACATAAGCACCACGCCTTCTTCGCTGGACAGGGCATATTCCTGGGTGAAGGCATCTACACCGGTTCGCCGGTGGCGCGCGGAGCGCAATTGCGTGATCAGTTCGCGCGCGAGAAATGCTGTCGCGCTGTGCTCGGCCGGCGTGAGTTGCGCCTTTTGAATCAGCTCTTCGAGCAGGGCGTCTTCGTCAGCCAGCCAGGCGGCAGAGATCGGCTGACGCAAATCCTGAGTCATGGCGTGGAGCATAGCGTAACCGCCATGCAGCGCGTAATGTTCCGCAGATGAGCACAAGAGGACGATCCGTTCCCACTGCGAGCACGCGCGCGGAACTCAGAGCTACAGTCGAAGCATGGCGCCGCGAGGGACTTAGGGTTGCGCTGGTTCCCACAATGGGCGCATTGCATGCCGGCCATTTGGCGCTTGCCCAGGCGGCCCGCGCCGCGGCGGACCGGACCGTGGTCAGCATATTCGTCAATCCGGCGCAATTTGCCCCGCACGAGGATTTTGCACGCTATCCGCGCAACCTCGAGCAGGACCGGCTGACGCTGGAACGCGTGGGGAGCGCCGATCTGATTTACGCCCCCGAACCGGGCGAGATGTACCCGGAAGGATTCGCCACCCGGATTACCATGGACGGACCGGCGCGAGGGTTGGAAACGGACTTTCGGCCGCATTTCTTCTCCGGCGTGACAACTGTGGTTGCAAAGCTGTTTCTGCAATGCCGGCCGGATTTCGCGATGTTCGGCGAAAAGGACTATCAGCAGTTGCTGGTTGTGCGGCAGCTGTCGCGCGATCTCGACATTGGCGTGGACGTGACAGGCGTTCCCACGGTGCGGGAAGACGATGGGCTCGCGCTGTCGTCACGCAATGCGTATTTGGGCCAATCGCAGAGAGGTATCGCCGCCGCGCTCAACCGGGTGCTCGATCACGTCGCATCGCGAGTCAAAACCGGAATCTCGATTCCGCAGGCGGAGGCCGAAGGAGCGGCTGAGCTGATCAGCGCAGGTTTTGACCGGGTCGATTACGTCGCGGTGCGTGACGCGCAGACATTGGCGCCGCTGCGGCACGTGTCCGGTCCGGCGCGGGTGCTGGCAGCGTCGCGTATCGGCAGTGTGCGGCTGATCGACAATAAAGCGGTGTAGAGTCGCTACGGGCCGCAGCTGAAGCATTTTTTCGCGCGGCGGACGCCGCGCGGATGGGTCCCCCCCCTTCCCTCGCTGGCGCCAGACGCGCCAGCTCGCCGGGGGCAGGCTCTCGGCGCGTTCCGCGCCTCGCCGGGGATGACACTAGGTTTTTTATAGCAGCCCGAGTTCAGTGAGTTCGGCGCGGAGTTTCTCCGGCAGGTCTGCTTTTGAACCGGAAAGGTCGCGCGGGGCATCTTTCGTTTCGAGATAGCGCCAGCCCTGGAAGGCGCGATGCCGGCGCGGAATCGTGGCAATGATCTTTTTTTCCAGCACCAGCGCGCAATGCGGAACGCCTTCACGCGTCACTGCCTTCAGTGCTTTCAATTTCTGACGTGCGGTGATCTGGCCCTTGATCACCCAGTAGAGCGATCCGCCATTCAGCAATTCTTCAGCGCGTTTGGGAGTCATGCGGGTGATGTGCATGATCTCGCCAGGGCCGCCATTCTTCTTTCGCTCGCAAACGCGCTTTTGTTGCCAGTCTGCAAGATCGGAAATCGAGTCAGCGCCGACGCAAAGTTTGATGAGATGGAGAGTCACTCGGGCACGGATGGTTGCGATTGCAAATTCTTAGACAGCGGCCTCCTCCGGCCCTTTGTCCAGCCGGATGGATGGGTGACATTTTGATCCGGATAGATGGGTGACACTTTAGTTCATTTGGCAAGCGTCTGTGATGGTGTCTGCGGCTGTGAAGTTGTGGGCGACGCCGCAGGCTCGTCCACAAATTCACAGCCTGGGGCAGTCGATGTCCTCAGCGGTTTGCGGCACAGGCGAGATCGCTTCGGGTCGATGTATCCGAGGGTGATAGGGCCGAAGCACACGACCCAATCGCCAGTCGCCGTTTCCGTGATCCCCACGCGCTCGCCCGCCAGAACCTGGCTGACATAGACGAGTTCGCCACCCCACTTGATCTCGCCCCTGGTTCGGACGCGGCGGACTGCGGCGTTATCATCGTATTCAGGTTCGCGAAGTGGGCAAGGATATGGCCGCGCAGACGGCTGGTATACCGAGGCCGGCGTGCGCCCGGCCAACGCCTCGTGTGGTCGCTCATCGTTGAACCGGACGCGGAATGCATGAAGACGTTGCTGTTGCTCCGTCAGGTTTATCGCAGGCGGAGAGGCGGCTTCGATCTTGAGAGTACCGTGCATGCGCTCGTGACAACCATTCTGCTGCGGCTTTCCCGGCTGGATCCTTTGCAGCTCAATCCCAAGCTTCGTCCACCACAGTGAGAGCCGCGACAACCCCCCGGCCGCCACAGAAGCGAACGGCTCGCCATTGTCCGAGCGAATGCCGCGCGGGAGCCCGAATTCGCAAAACAGCGCGTCCATCACCGGATGGACATGGTCGTGATCCAGCCGCTCCAGATGCGCGCAATGCAGCAGGTATCGACTGTAGAGGTCACTGACGGTGAACGGATCGCAACGCTCATCATTGCCGGTCTTGAACCAGCCTTTGAAATCAAGAGCCCATATGTCGTTTGGCTGTTCAGGCCGGCCCAGAGGATGCGATGATGGCGTGCAACGCGGTCGTGGCCGGCGTTTGTTGGTCAGACCTTCTTTCTTCAACCAATCCCCGATCGTGCTCGCCGAAGGCAAGTCGATGTCCGGATACAACGCGCCGAGTTTAAACCTCAGCTTCTTCGGCCCCCACCAGGGGTACCGCTCCCGCAACCCGACCACCGTTTCCAGAAGCTGGGCCGGACGCTGCAGACCATGCCGAAGCGGCGCGCGGCTGCGATCCTTCAAACCGTCGAGCCGGTGCTCGCGATACCGCGTCAGCCATTTGTACGCCGTTTTGCGGCTGATCCCGTACTCGGCGCAGAGCTCTGTCAACGGTCGCTCGTGACCACAAGCCTCAACCACAAAGCGTATGCGTTGATCCACGGCGCAGGTCTCTTTCCAAGGCATCGGCAGGTCCTCCCTGCCGACTATTGAAACCTGTCACCCATGTATCCGGTCTAATCTGTTACCTATGTATCCGGTCTGGACA
>DASUHP010000132.1:0-21625 GCA_036273455.1 Micropepsaceae bacterium
CCGATGATCTGGACAATACGATGCGTGTTCGGATCAACCAGCACAGGCGTATTGTTCACCACCATGTAGCGATATTGCGTCACGCCGTATTCGGACGGAACGGCGTAGTAGGTGACGGTCCCCGGCAATTCGGTGCCGACGGCCACCTGTCCCGTATAGGGGTAAGACGTGATGTGCTCGTGAACCACATAGTCGTGGAAGCGCGGGCGATTGGCATCGGAGATGCCGCCGACGATTGCGCCGCCGATGGCTCCCACGGCCGCGCCCACCGGTCCGCCGGCAACCGCGCCACCAATGGCACCTGCCGCCGCACCCGTGGCTGCGCCCTGCGCATAAGCCGCTGCCGGCATTGCAAGCGAAAACACAATCAAGCTCAAGGTCCGAAGTCGCGTTGTCACTCTCTCCGCGCTTCTCGTTCCTCGTTCCTCTTTCCTTGCTCCTGACTTCCGTTATCCGCAGGGCGAGATTGGGTGGAGGCTCTGGGGGCCATCCACCCAATCCTCCTTACCTCGCCGCGACGGCAAGGCCCGGATTGGCTGCGCCGTGGAACAGCTCGGTGACGAGCGGGGCATTCACGGCGTCCACGCCGCGTGCGACCGAATCGCTGATGCACTGCCGGTAGGTGCGCGACTGCAGTAACTCGCGAATGTCCGGCGCCGGGCCGCAGGCTTGCGCGGCTGCACCATGCATGCGCGCGATCAATTCCTGCGCGCCCGCAGCTTGGCTGAGGTCGAGATCGGCGTAATGCACCGCGATCTGTTTTTGCGGTGTGGAGGCCGGCACCTGCGCCCGCGCAGCACCGGTCAGAACGGTGGCGGCTGCAAATGTGACAAAAATGACAGTGCGGAACATAATGGGACTCCTTGTTCAGGCTGATTGGCGTAACGCAGCATGCGTTCGCGATCGCTCGGCGTGTGATGTGCGCCTCATGACCGCGGTCCGAAAGGATTACGGCCTGATTCCTTGCCGATGTTTTACCGATGATTTGCCGACGTGGATTATTTCCGGCTGGAATTGCGTCATAATCGCAAGAAACGAGATTGTTCGGGTACCGGCTTTCCACTAGACGCGAGCATCGGGCTGGACATTCAATCTGTAGTATATTGTTCGCCCGTGGAGCCGGTGACGTGTTGAATGATTCCGAAGATTCCGCCGACGGCGCCATTGAACTGGCGCATAGCCCCGATTTTGCCCTTGGAGCGGTGGTCGTTCGCCCGTCGAACCGGATGCTGGAAAACGGTGCAAATCGCGAAGTGCTTGAACCACGCGTCATGCAGGTGCTGGTTGCGCTGGTTCAGGCGCGCGGGGCGGTCGTGTCGCGCGATGACCTGGTGCGCCGGTGCTGGGAGGGCCGGGCGGTCAGCGAAGATGCGATCAATCGCTGCATCGCGCGGTTGCGCCGAATTTCCGAGGCCGATGCCGGCCGCCACTTCACCATCGATACGATTCCCCGCGTCGGCTACCGGCTGATTGCTGCCGAAGCCGTTGCGCCGGCCGTAAGCGAATCGCATTTGGCCCCGCCGGCGGCGCCCCCACCGCCGCAGCCTGCAATAGCTGGACCGGCAATTGCGCGCCGGCCATGGGTGCGATTCGCAGCCATCACCGCCGGCGCGGCAGGCGTGATTTTTGCCCTTAACATCGCCGCCATGTACTGGCTGCATCCCAGGCAATGGGTCGTAGACAGCTCCCGCGCCATCGTCGCGACGCCATTGATCGAGCGCCACCCTGCGCTTTCACCCGACGGGACCATGCTGATCTATTCAGCCGGCAAGGACGTGTTTACGCGGCAACTTTATTTGCAGCGTCTTGCCGGAGGCGATCCGATTCGGCTGACCGACGACAATTACGATCATGTCGCGCCGAACTGGTCGCGTGACGGCAGCAGGATTGTCTATGTCGCGGTCAAAGACGGCGAGCCGTGTCACATTTTCATCATGCCGGTACCTGCGGGTTTGGCGCGCGAGGTCGCGCGCTGCATCACCGAGGAGAGGTCGCGCGCGGATTGGGATGCGGCCGGACAGGCGGTGTATTTTTCCGACTCGCCGGCAAGGGATGCGGCGCAACGCATTTACCGGCTGGATATTGCCACCGGCCAGCGCAGCGAAGTGACCCACCCGCCGCCCGACAGCTCCGGCGATAATGAGCCTTCGGTGTCACCGGATGGCAGGCGTATCGGATTCCTGCGCTATCGCAATGAAGCAGATACCGCACTGATCGTCCGCGATTTCGCTACCGGCGCCGAAACCGCGGTGGCGCGCCAAATGGCCGGCGAATCTCCGAGCTGGGCATGGGCAGAAAATTCGCGCGACATCTATGGCTCCGGTCCGAGGAACACGACGTTGCGGCGGTATTTCGCAGACGGCGCAACTGCGGACGTGTTTTCGACAGCGCTGCAGATCGGCCGCTTGTCGCGCGGACCAAACGGTTTGCTTGCTGCCGAAATGGATACGTTCCGCTCAAATGTAGTCGCGCCTCCAGCCGCTGCCGGAGGGGAACCCGTCGCGCTCGATCCCGCCAATAATGAGACCTGGGGCCTGTCCTTTGCGCCCGATGGAACCATGGCGGTGTCGTCGAACCGCAGCGGCGAGGACGCAATCTGGCTGACCCGGCCGGGCAAGCCGGCGAGCCAGTTACTCGCTTTCAGCCAAACCAAAATCGGTGCACTGGCATTTTCGCCCGATGGGCAGCGAATCGCGGCAGTCACTGAACGGCAGGGTAGCGTCCAACTGTTGATCCTGAGTGCGGGTGGAACGCAGCTCGCGGCAATTACGCTCGGCGCATCCGACGCGCGCGAACCGCAATGGTTGCCCACAGGTGATGCGCTGGTGATTCCGGTTCGCGACAATGCCGGCTATCGTATCGTTCGGGTTGATCTCGGGCAGGCTGGCAAGATCACGCCGCTGACCGGTCCGGGGTGGGTTGCGGTGAGGCTGCACAAGGCCACGTTGTTCGGCATGCGCAGCGATCAGCCGGGAATCTGGGCGATCGGCCAGCCGCCACGCCTGATCACCGCGAAATTGCCATCAAACCGCAGCATGCAGTGGCAGATTTCCGGCGATGATCTCGTCTATTTCGACGCGTCCGACCGCGCACATCGGCGGCTGATCGCGCAACCGCTCGATGGCGGAGCCGCGCGTGTGTTCGCCGACGTTCCGCGCTTCGGCGACGATGCCGGGAGCGGCCTTGGCGGTGAATTCGCAATCAACCCGCAAACCGGCCAGGTGGTCTATACCAGCGCGGTTCAGGTCGACAGCGACATCTATCTGCTCCACCTCACCCAGCGCTAAAAACCAGCAGCGAGAAAAAGGAGCGAGAACAAGAGGCTCTCGCTCCTCGCTTCTCTTTCCTCGCTCCTTTATTGCGGTCCGAGCAGATACGGATACGGATAATTGGCGAATTTCTCCGCATCGGTCGGGCAATCGCCAGGCTCGCGCACAAACGGCCACAGCACGCCCTTGCGGCAGGGCACCACTGCAACCGAACCTGTGACCTGGGCTGGCGCTGGTTCGACAATGGCGGGCGGCGCCGGCGCGGCATATGTCGCCGCAGGTGGCGCGGCATAAGTCGCTGCCGGCGGCGCGGCATACGTCGCCGCAGGCGGCACAGCATATTGTGCCGTTGGCGGCGGCGGATAAGCGCCATACGGATATGTGCCATATCCATTCTGCCCATAGGCGCCGTAGCCATACGGACCGTACCCGCCATAACCGTAAGGTCCATAGCCATAGGGTTGACACGCTGTCAGCGCCGCAGAGGCGAGAATGACGATCGCTCCGCAGAGAATGTGCTTGCGCATGCAATGCTCCATTTGTTCGAGGGTCAGCGACGCTAACCCGTTGCGGCCAAACCCGTTCCGGTTCCAAACGAGCACATGATTCTACCGCTCGCTCATTGCATCGGGCAATATTGCCAGGTTCACATTTGAACCCGCGAACCGCGGTTCAGTTGTGTCATGCTTGCCCTTTGCACGGAACTCCATTTGCCCGCGACTTGAGAACACGATGGTAACGCCTGGCGCACGCAATCTGATTACCGATGTGCCGGGGCTGCGCGTCGGGCATGCAGAGGATCACAGACTCTGCACCGGAGTCACGGTTGTCCTGGCCGAAACGCCGGTCCGTACCATTGTCGATATCCGCGGCGGAGCGCCGGGCACGCGCGAAACCGACGCCCTCGATGCGGCGACACTCGGCGTCAAGGCCGATGCCATTGTGCTGTCCGGCGGTTCGGTATTTGGACTCGATGCGGCTTCCGGTGTCACGGCATGGCTGAGCGCGCAGGGCCGCGGCTTTGAACTCCGGCCGGGCCTGCCGAAAGTGCCCATCGTACCGGCGGCCATTCTGTTCGATCTGGCGGTCGGCGAGCGCCTCGATCCGGCTGTGAATCCTTATGCTCCGTTGGGGAAAACTGCCGTTGCGAATGCACACCTCGAATTTGCCATCGGCAATGCCGGCGCGGGATTGGGCGCGGTCGCAGGCGCGTATAAAGGCGGCATTGGCAGCGCCTCTGCGACCATCGACGGCGTCACGGTTGGCGCACTCGTTGCGGTGAATTCTGTCGGTTCGCCAATCATTCCCGGTACCGATCTATTCTGGGCATTCGCGCTGGAGCAGAACGGCGAGTTCGGCGGACGGCGCATCGGCAAGCCCTTGCCGCAGGTTTCGCTCGATCTGCCGGCGGATGGTAAGCGTCCACCCACTGCGCCCGGTACGAACACTACTCTCGCAATCATAGCCACGGATGCGGCGATGACGGCGACCGAACTCAAGCGCGTGGCGATCATGGCATCAGACGGTTTTGCCCGGGCGCTTCGTCCGGTGCACACGCTGTTCGATGGTGACCTCTTATTCGCACTGACCACCGATTCCGTCCCGATCACCGGCGACCGGCTTGTTGAGCTGACGCGGATCGGAAGCGTTGCCGGAGATTGCGTCGCTCGCGCCATCGCCCGCGCGGTCTATGCGGCGGACTCGATTGCCGGCATCCGCAGCTACCGCGACACCTTCAGTGTTTAGATCATAAATGAATTAGCTCGGGATGTTTCTTTTAACCTCCACCTTGTGGGGAGGTCGAAATTTGCTTCGCAAATTTCGGGTGGGGGTGTGGGCGACCATGAATTTTCTGAAGCGGAAATTCACGTGCCTCCACGCCAGAGGGAGGCAAATTTATTCTTACGCAGACTTATTGCCCTAAAAATCCGCTTTCGCGGCCGTCGGAACGGGGTCGAAGCCCTGGTTCAGGATATCATCATTGTTCACCGCACAGGGACGTTCTGTGTACGGCGCAACGACGCGGTAGCGCGGGCGGCGCGCTCCCCATGGTTTGTAGAATGTCCCCGGATCGTCGGTGGTGATGCTGACGTCCAGAGTATTGCCGCCATCGATGATCTTGAAGCGTTCCACCACATGAAGCTGCGTTGTGTGGGGCGTGCGATAGCTGTCCACGAAAGTCCGCGTGTCGAGGCCGATGGTGTCCACCACCAGCGTGTCGCCGCCTTCGTAATGGCCCACCGATTCGCCGAACCATGACGGTTTCGGATTTTTCGAATGCGGCACGTTGAGATAGACGCGGCGAATTTCCGGCCCCACGCCGCTCAACATCATCACGACTTCTTTCGGGGTCTGGATGAAATACATTTCCCAGGGCGCCTCGTTGATGTCCGGCACGCCGGTTTCCCAGCATCGCTCCTGCCGGGTTTCGCCATTCCGGTTCTGCAGCACAAGATCATTGTGCTGCCTGAGCGCGTCGCGCGCCCAGGGCATCAGGTTTTGCGCCGCCGCGTTGTTGAGGTCGGCAAAGCGGTAGGTCGCTCCGATGCCGAGATCGTTCCCGCCGGGATTGTTGATGAACGGGTGCGCCGGATCGGACGTAATCGGACCAAGTCCGTCGCGCGGCGGCAGCCACTCATTCGCCTGTATATCGTAGGGGAAGTTGGCGGCGCGGTTGGGCAGATTGGCTGGCCGCGGAGGAAGCTTGGGCAGGCCCGGAAAGCCCGTATAGTTGTACACCATCCAGGCGACGTTCGGCTCCTGCATCAGCCGCGGAATCGCGGTCGCGTTCGCCGCGCCATCGCCGTCGGCAGCGAGCGCGGGAGCCAGCAACAAACAAATGCAAAAGATGGCCGCGGCCGGCGCTGCTGAACGCGCGCCAGCAAATCTCCAATTCCTCAGGCCCGCACTGCTTCGCATCGCACCTGTGCCGCCGAAGATGCAATCAGCATACCAGCTGGCACAATTGCGGGCAATTTGCGCGGCGTCGTTAGTGTTCCGAAACAGGAATTGCCAGCGTCACGCGCTCTTCGTTGCCGATGACGCGGGTGATGTGACCCTTGCCGGTCAGGTCTTCCGCGAGATCGATGCTGCCGGGTCCGAGCTCGATCTTTGTTCCGTCGATGAGTTCGACCTCACCGTGCCCGCTGAGCGTAATGACATATTGGCGCCGCGGCGCGACGTGCCAGTCCGCCACCCGCCCGGGAGCAGCGCGACGAATCTCCGCGCCCGGTGCAGCCATCAGCTTGAAAGGATCGCTGCCGCGCGCGCCGAACTTGACGTCGATTTCCTCAACATGCGTCTGACCATCGGGCCCGGTGAACAGGCGATGGATTTTGAACGGCTTGTCTGTATTTGCCGCTGTCGCGGGATGCGATCCTTGCGCCGCAAAGATGAATCCCGCCAAACCCAACAAAGCTGCGCCGGCCAACAATGTGTTTTTCGTCATGAGCTGCTCCTCCCTTTGTGGCCCAAAATTATCGTTTCGAAATCTGCACGTTTACTCCGTCCGGGTCCTTGATGTGGAAACCGGCGTAGTCGCCCTGCAACGGTATTGCGCCGCGCCGGGTAAAATAGCCGGCATCGGTCTTGGCATCGAAGCGAGGAACGCCGATCGAGAAATGATCGATGGTTCCGGCAGGCTTGCTGTCGTTGAGCGAGACCAGCACTTTCGCATTGCCCAGCCGGACAATGTGCTGCGCCTTATCCTCGCTCACCACCTTAAAACCAAACATGTTCTGATAGAACTTCGTCGACCGGTCGAGATCGGCGACTCGGACACTGACGTGATCGATGCCGGCATCCCTGAAATCAATATTGGCTTGCGCGGCGGCGATGGTGGGCATGCCCGCACCGGCCGCTAACAACGCAAGGCTTCGAACCAGATCCCGGCGGCTCAGCGAGCCCTTCTCAAAACGCGACACAAGACTGGAAATGACCGCTTCCATGATCGATCCCCTTTCGTTGCGCGCGGGTGCGCCCGCGTTGACCGCGCCAATCATAACATTTGCGCGCGCCCTTCCAGCATAATGAATTCATCAGGTCAGGTCCGCCTCCACCTTGCGGGGAGGCACGCATTTCGCCTTTTGCGAAATGCGGGTGGGGGGCTTCCGGCCACCACACCCCATCCGAAATTTGCTTCACAAATTTCGACCTCCCCGCAAGGCGGAGGTGATTTAAATGGGAATGCGTCTGTCAAAAATCGGGCGTTTTGGCCTGCGGGATCGGATAGAGATTCTGGTGGAATTGGTCGCCATTGTTCTCTGAGCACACCGTCTCAAGCATTGGTGCATTCACCTTGAACCAGGTGCGCAGCATGGTGATCGGCCCGTTATAGGCATCGGGATCCTCGACTCGCGCAATCGCTTTCAACATCCCGTCACCGCCGAGGGTGAACCGCTCGATCACATGCTCCTTCGTGGAATGCGGCGTGCGGAAATTGTCGATAAAGCTCAGATGCGTGGACAACCCGATCGTGTCGACCACCAGCGTATTGCCGTTCTCATAATGCCCGACGGATTCGCCGAACCATGACGGTTTCACATTCGGCGAATGCGGCACATTCAGCAGCACGTGGCGCACCATGTGATCGCGTTGCCAGATCATCCAGACTTCTTTCGGCGTCTGGATGAAATACATCGGCTCGAATGGATAAAGCAGTTGTCCTGGAACGCCGCCGGGCCAGCACCGCGATTGCGCGAGGAACGGCACCTGCCGCTTGCCCTCGAGGATTTCATCATTGGTCGCCTGCACCGCCGCAGCGGCCCAGGGTTTCAAAATCGGGTCTTTGCTGTCCGCAATCCTGACCGTCGGCTGCCCTGCCTTGATGGCGAAGTTCGGATCCTGACTTTTGACCGCTTCGTTTTCCGGATTATCGACCACCGAATTATTGATGAAGGGATAGGCGGGATCGTTGCTCATGGGCCCGTGGCCATAGCCCGGTCCCGGGTCCTGCCAATCCTCGTAATTGGTTTGCCAGCCGAAATCGGCCGATGCGAGGTCGGGAATGGCGTCTGCTTTGGCTTGCTGCCCCGGCGCGGCGGAAATCGCCAGCAGGATAAGACTGAACGCAAATACGCACGCGCGCGTGATATTTTCAGGGCTGATCATGGATCATTCACTAACACCGTGCACCGCCGGGGAACAACATTACTGTTATGATAGGCGGTGGCCCCACGCCAGGCGAGGTGAGCATGAACGGCATGTGGAAACGGGGCTGCATGGGTGCCTTCGTGACAATGGCCGTTTGCGGCATTGCACAGGCGCAATGGTCGATCGGCGCGCCGGGATCGCGTGAGGCGCCCAGGGGTGAGGACCGCTACGTCTATCTCGTGATGTCCGATCCGCTGCCGGGCCGCGAGTTCGATTTCAACGATGCCTACCAGAACACGCATATGGGCGATCTGGTGCAGCTTCCGGGCTGGACCGGGGCGCAACGCTTCCGTCTGGTGCAGGTCATGCCGCGCACGACGAAGCCGCTTTACCGGCGTGGCTATCTCATCATCTGGGACCAGGAGGGAGACGATCTCGGTAGAATCCAAAGTGAATCCCGCGCCGCCATCGCCGGCGGCAAAAGCCGGCTCATTCCGGGTTTCGATTATTCCGCCGATGGTCCGGTCAGCACGACCTATCGCGTGACCGGCCCGCGCGTGACGCGTCCCGATGGCAGGAAGCCGTTCATGCCGGCTGCCGACGACAACAAGACGCCGCGGCCCAATCGCTATGTCCAGCTTGATTTCGTCGAACCCGGGCCCGGCATCAGCGACGCCGATTTCGGGGCGGCAGTCTCACGCGAAATCAATCAGGTGCTGACTTTACCCGGCTGGATGGCGGCGCAGCGCTTCCGCCTCGCACCCACGCCCGCGACCTCGCCGCCGCCGCGTCTTGCCTTCCCGAAATATCTGGTGATCTGGGAGACGGAAGGCGTCACGGCGCAGGCGCTTCAGGATGCCCGCACCGCAGCGGTCAAGTCGGGTCAGATCGCGCCACTTGCCGCCGATCCGAACACAGCGCAATCGAGCTGGTGGATGACGATTTCCCCCTTCATCACCAAAGAAGATTTCGAACGGTGATTTCGAGAAGCGAGAAGCGAGGAGAGAGGAACGAGAGACCGGCGTGGCAGAGCGCCGCTTCAGGTGCGCGGTCCCGGTCGCTTAGGGAACCCCTCTCGCTCCTCGCTTCTCTCTCCTCGCTCCTCGTTAAAAATCCGGCGTGTTCGCCTGCGGGATCGGCAGCTCCTGGTCCGTGAACAGCGGCTTCGCGTTCTCGGCGCAACTTTCTTCCTGAAGCGGCCCGGCAACACTGCGCCCCGTCGTTGGATCATTCTGAACCGCAAGTGTGTTCTCGGAAATTCCCGGTTCAAGGCGGTGGAAGTATTGCACCGCATTCCACGGCATGGTGAATGCGCCAGGGTCTTCGACTTGGAGCTGAACCTCCATGTCCCTCCCGTTATTGGTCATGCGATAGCGCTCGACGACATGGAGTTTGTCGGTGTGCGGCGTCAGATAATCGTCCATCACCGCTTTGGCGCTGATGCCGATCGTGTCGACGACCAGCGCGTCGCCTTCGTAATGGCCGACCGACTCGCCGAACCATGACGGTTTGACAGTCCGCGAATGCGGCACATCCAGATAGACATGGCGGTATTGATGATCGAGTTGCCAGGTCATCAAAACTTCCCGCTTGCTCTGAATGATATAAATCGGCCGGAACACGCCGACGATCAGCAGCGCCGGAGTGCCGACCGGCCAGCAGCTTTGCCGGGGGCCAAGTCCCGACTTTCCGGCAAAGATCTGCTCGTTGTGACGGCGAAGCACATCGCGCGCCCAGGGCTGCAGGATCGGATTACTGAGATCGGCCACCGGAAATGTCGGCTGCTTTCCGGTCAGACGGTAATCATCATTGGTAATCGTCGGATGTGTGGGATCGTCCTGCACCGGACCCGCACCGCCCGCGGGCGGCTTGAAACCGCCGGGATCGGCGAGCCAGCTCACACCGGGATTGGGAGCAAAATCCGGCGGTGCCGCATGCTCTGCCGCAACCGCTACCGTCAGTGAAATTGCAGCGCCAGCCAAGCCATACAGAATTCGCACAACGCCCTGCGTCATCGGAACCTGTTCTCCTTCCTGGCCGGTATAGCTCTGGCGCGTCCGCTACGGAACGGCTCTTTCGCCGATATCCCCGTCGTGTTGGAACTCTTCGCGCGAACCATCGTTAGGCTGCCATCCAAGAGGAACTAGCACTGATGGCAATCACCGATGTTCTGGCCCCGCATATTCCATATCTCCGCCGCTATGCGCGTGCCCTGGCTGGCACCCAGGTTCTGGGCGATTTCTATGTCCGCGCAACCTTGAATGCGCTTTTGACTGGCCAATCGGAACTCGCCGGCTATCTCTCGCCGCGCATCGCGCTATTCCGGCTGTTCCACGAAATCTGGGCCCGTTCTGAACTCATCCGCGCCGCGGACGGTCTGGCGCTCAAAGACGGCCCGCGTCTGTCCAGCCTGATCGCAGCCGGACGTCCGGCACTGTTGCTGGTGGCAATGGAAGGATTTTCAATCAGCGAAGCCGGCCATGTCTTGCAGGAGCCGCCCGAGGACGTGGAGCGCGGGATCGAAGACGCGCAGGCCGAAATCGAACGCGAACTCGCCTCGCGTGTGCTGATCATCGAAGATGAACCCCTCATCGCCCTTGAGCTGGAACATCTTGTGACCGAACTCGCCCACAAAGTGGTGGGCCGGGCGGCCACCCGCGAGGAAGCCGTTGCCGTGGCCCAGCGCGAACAGCTCGGGCTTATCCTGGCCGATATCAATCTTGGCGCCGGCGGGTCAGGTCTTGACGCTGTCACCGACATTCTGCGGAGCTTCTCGGTTCCGGTGGTATTCGTGACCGCTTATCCGGAGCATCTGCTGACCGGCGAACGCCCCGAACCGACATATCTGGTGACCAAGCCGTTCTTGCCGGTGACGCTGCAGGCGACAATTGGCCAGGCGCTGTTCCATCACGCCCTGCGCCGCGAGAGCACAGCCGACAGATCCCAGCGCGCCCCGCAGGCCGGCAACATCGGCGCAGTGGCCACCGCCTAATCGTCCGGCTCCCTATGCGACGGATGCAACACTTTGCATCCGTCGCGCCATGTTTGCGTTCTGTTTCTCTGGTGCGGAGTGGAAATGGAAATGCAGAACGCCGCCGAACTCAGTCACGAACAGAGCCACAGCCACCGCAATTCGCATCCGCAGAAGCGCAGCCGGCATAATGGCTCTGCGCATTTGCCCAGGGCCCATCTGATTCATCGCATGCCCGGGCGTGCGCGCTTTCGCATCCGCCAGCACCGCAACGATCAGGATTACTTCGATACGCTTGCCGACCGGATGCGGCGGGTCCCGGGCGTCCGCGATGTTGAGACCAATGCCACGACGGGAAGCGTGTTGGTCCAGCATGACGGCCCGCTTGAAGATGTCGTGGAAGCCATGCTGGACCATTCCGAAGTCGGCAGACTGATCCACTTCGTTCTGCAATCACCGCCAATCGCCAATCGTCTCCGTACGGAAATCACGGTAATGGACAATGCCGTGCAGCGCTTCACCGGCGGTGAATTTGATCTTGGGACTGTCGCATCGTTCGGGCTGCTGGGTCTTTCGGCTGTGCAGCTTTTGCTTGGCCAGCAACTGGCCAGCTCGGTCTCGCTCGCCTGGTATGCGGCCGAACTGATCCGGCGCAGCAGCAATGGCCAGCCCATCGGCACGCCGCCGGATTAACTCGCCACCGGCAGAAAAAGCAGTGCCCCGGAAATTTCGCTCTCCCCAGAAGAGGGAGGTTACTCTATGCATTCGACTGAAACCGATCGTGCGGCCGCGACTGCGACTCGCACAGGGAGCACGGATTCTTGACGGCACTGAAAACTGCGATCGATGAATTGGTGATCGCAAATCGTATCGTCGCGGCGGAAAAAGTGTGCGACGCCTTCGGCCACGTCAGCATGCGCCATCCGGAAAAGCCGGGACGATTTCTGTTGTCGCGCGGCCGGGCGCCGGAACTGATCGAAGCCGGCGACATCATGGAATTCACGCTCGACGGCGCAACCGCATCCGGCAACGGCAAACCGTATCTCGAACGCTTCATTCATGGCGCGATCTACGAAGCGCGTCCTGATGTGCAGGCCGTCGTCCACAGCCACAGTTACAGCGTGGTGCCGTTCAGCGTCATCGGCGAGAAGCTGCGGCCGATCATGCATGTTTGCGCCACCATCGGTGCGGATGTTCCAGTCTGGGACCCGCAGGTGAATTTCGGCGACACCGATTTGCTGGTATCGGACATGCACCAGGGACGCGACCTTGCGAAGGCATTGGGTGCACGCACATCCATCCTGATGCGCGGGCATGGCTCAACCGTCGCCGGCGCCACTTTGCGCGAGGCGGTTTATGCCGCCGTCATGCTGGAGATCAACGCCAATCTGCAACTGAAAGCCCAGGCCTTCGGGCCGGTCACCTTCCTGACGCCGGGTGAAATCAAGAAAATCCGTACACGTCAGAATAAGGGCAGGCCCGGAGAAGGCTTCGACCGGGCTTGGCAATACTGGCTCCGCCACGCCGGCTTCCCAACGAACGAATAAACCTTTCCTCTCCCCTTTGAGGGAGAGGGCGGCGCGCCCGCGCGTGCGCTTTTGCACGCGCGCTCTGGCGCGCCGGGTGAGGGGAGAGTTCTTACCCTGGCTTCCTGAATCGGAACATCACCTGCGTCGATGTTTGATGCGAACGCTCGGTCATATTGTCGGCCGGGTTCTTCAGCATGTCGCTTTCCGCGTCGAGCCTGAATCCCGCGGCAGTGACTTCCTGCCGGATGACCGCCGGATCGATGCGATGCAGCGATTGGGTATCCCGTTTGCCTGAACCTGCCGGCGCCTCGTAATCGGTGATGATATAATAGCCGCCGGGCTTCAGCGCCGCGAAAATCGCTTTGTCCATCGCAGCTGTATCGGCCTTGAACGGACCATTGTTCTGGAAGTCGTGATAGTTCTCGGATGTCCAGACTACGTCCACCGGCTCTGGCGGTTTGATCTGTTCCAGCGGCTGCTCGAGTACCGATACATTGGAATAAGCCGGATTGGACGTGACCATGTCTACCGCATGCTTCAGCCGGTCGGGCCACATCGGCGCGTTGATGCCATACACCTTGCCCGAGGGACCCACGATCTTGCTGAGGACACGCGTGACGTAACCGCCGCCCGGCCAGATTTCGACAACCTTGTCGCCGGGCTTGACCCTCGCGAAAGCCATCATTTCTGCCGGGTGCCGGGTTGCGTCCTGCTCGGTATTCGCTGTTGGCCGGTTCGTATCTGCAACCGCAGCGGTCACATAGGCCGGAATATTCGCCGCGGCATAAACCGCGACCCCGGAGACGCTCAGCATCGCCGCTGTGCCCGCCGCCAAAACAACTCGCCGGTTCATTTGGTTCTCTCCCGATGTTCGTGCATGCTGCTCTATCGTACCAACCAGCCGAATTGTCCAGAAGAAGCTTGTGCAAATGACGGCAGCAGCAGCGGGCGAGGATTCGCCGCTTGGAAAGGCAATCGACGAGGCAGACTGGAGCAGGTTCCAGATCTTTGTGCTCGTGTTGGTTTCACTGGCCTTCATCATCGAAGGACTGACCAACCAGTTGATCAGCCTGTCGGTGCCGGCGCTGATGAAAGCGTGGAATCTGCCGCGCGAACCATTTGCCCTGCCGCTCGCGGTCGGGCTGGTAGGCGTCGCCGCCGGAAATGCGCTGGGCGGCATGATCGGCGACCGTATTGGCCGGCGCGGTGGAGTCATCTGGCCGATTGTCGTCATCGGCTTCATGAATTTTGCCACGGCGCTGTCGTCCGATCTGACGGCGTTGACTCTGGTGCGCCTCGCCGCCGGGCTTGGCCTGGGCGCGCTGATCCCAAACTGCGCCACTCTGGTGGCGGAATTCACGCCCCAGCGGCGGCGGGCATTTGCCGTCGCCTTTTCGCTGTTGTTCGTGCCGCTGGGAATTGTGGCCGCAGGTGTGCTCGCTTCGGCCATTCTTCCGGCCTATGGCTGGCGTGCATTATCCGTCGCCGGCGGCGTGATCCCGCTTTTCGCTGCTGTGTTCTTCTGGTTCATGCTTCCCGAGAGTCCGCGCTGGCTCGTCCGCGATTCGCGTAACAGCCCGCGGCTGCATCGCCTGCTGGAGCGCATGGGTGTGCAATTGACCGGGCCCGCGGGGGCGCCGAATGCAAAGGGCGCGCGGCAGAAACATGGACTGTCTTATTTGTTCGCTCCGCAGTTCCGCCGCGACACTCTCTGTCTCTGGGGCATGGGCTTTTTCGCGTATATGACGTCGTACATCATCCTGAACTGGGCGCCGGCCATGCTTGCCGGGCAGGGACTCGGCCTGGATGTCACCAGCCGCAGTTTGAGCGCGTGGTCGCTCGGGGGATTCGGCTCGCCGCTGATCGGCCTCGCAATTCAGCGCTTCGGATCGCGCCGCGCGCTTGGCGGTTTTTCGCTCACCGCCGCCGCAGGGACCTTCCTGCTTATGTCGCTGCCGTTGAATTCGCAGCAGATCCTCTGGTTCATGGCGATGCTGCTCGTCGAGAACATCTTCGTCGTGGGTCTGCTCGGCGCCGTGTATGTGTTGGCGACCCATATCTACCCGCCGGCTTTCCGTTCCACCGGCACGGGTGCGGCGTCAGCGTTCGGCCGATTGGGCGCGATGACCAGCGCCTATGCAGGAGTCTATTCACTGCATCTCGGCGGGCCGGCCGGATATTTCGCCTGCATGACCGCAACCAGCCTGCTCACTTTTGCCTTCGCGATGGCCATCCGCAACCATGTCCCGGCGGCGGCAATCACAAATCCAGGGTATTGGGCGCGAAGATTTCTTCCAGCGCAACGCGGCGCTCACACAGACCCTGCTCGTGAACATATTGCGTGACCGTTTCCAGCACGCGCCGCGCGGCGTTCAGGCCGTAAGGCATCGGAGTCTGGGTCACCATGCGCCGCACATCGCGCGGCACCAGTCCCATTTCGTAATAGGGCGCCATCCAGGCCAGCGAATCCTTCCGCACCTGATCCATCGCCGCTACGAACCCGCTATACAGATTCAGCGCAATCCACGGATTCTGTTCGTATACTGAGCGCTTGATCACAACGCAGTGGTTGATCGGGAATATCCCGGTCTTCCTGAAATAGCGCGCCGATTCGGCTTCGCGGTCTTCGAACAGAAATTTCACGCGCGGATCGGCGCTGAGATCAACACGGCTGCGGTCCACCAGATTGTTATGCGCGATGTAATGCACGATGCCATCGATCTCGCCATTCAGCAGCATGTCGCCGAGATTGGTATTGAGCGGCACCGGGCTGACGGACACGCCCGGCGGCGCCCTGAATCCCGAGGAATGTCCGTGACTGCGATTGTCATTGCGTTCCATGAACCAGGTCATGTCGCGCGCGTGCACTCCGAATTCGTGCTCCAGCACGCCGCGCGTCCAGATCGCCGCCGTCTGCTGATATTCCGGCACGCCGACGCGTTTGCCCTTCAGGTCGGATGGTTTTTCAATGCCACGATCATTCCGTACCAGGATCTCGTTATGGAAGAATTTGCGCATCGTATAGATCGGCAGCCCGACCCAGTCGCGGTTGCCCTGTGACGTCAGAATCGTCAGGGTCGACATCGACATCTCGGAAACGTCGAAATCGCCGTAGCGCAATTGGCGCCAGAACATTTCCGACGGATGCACGACCGTTGGAATCAGGCGCAAACCCTCGAAAGCCACGCGGCCCTCGATGACCGGGCGGGAGCGCGGATTGTCGCTGAGTGCGATGCTGAGCGGAAGCACCGTACGTCCGGGATGCTGGGCATCGCTCGTGAAATCCATTCCCCTCACCATTTTGCCTGAAGCTCCCTGTCGAAAATGGGCCGCCAATCGACTCCCGGCGGCACGATGTGATCATAAGGACGCACCGCGCGATGCGTATTCGTCTCGACCCCGCGCAGCGTCGCGCCTTTTTCGTTTGCGTCCAACGCTTCCAACAACAGCCTCCGCATGGCAATGACCGCCTTGTCTGAACCGCCGAGAAATTCTTTTGAGCGGTCGCAAATCGGGCCCATGCCTTCCTGCAGTGCGAAATCCTGCGTGTTCACGCCGGCAATGCCGGTGAAGTTCTTCGTCTTCTGCATCTGCCGGTCGACGAGGTAATCATTCGATGGATTGCGCTTCAGCACGAATGTGCCGGGGATCAGGTCATTGCTGCCGCGGCCCATCGCGGTCTCGCGCGACTCGATCCATTCCGGCGTGAACTGGACGTTCTCGTCGAACGCGCACATCCAATTGTAAGCATGGGTATGTGTATCGTCGACCGGAACCCAAATGTGCCCATCGGCGCGGGGCATTTCGTTGGCCCCGCCAAACCAGCCGACATTGTTCGGGCGCATCTGCTGCGCCGGCATCACATATTGATAGACGCGGATATATTTGCCGTCGTCGCCGAGATCGCGCGTCGACACGTAATAATAGCCATATTCGGTGCGCTCGACATCGATGCGGGGTGAACGGTCGCGCTGCCGCGGCTCGGATTTGTTGCTGTTGAAATTGTTGTGCGCGAAAGACGAGTGCGACGTATCGAGACCGCCCTCCAGCGCCTGCAGCCAGTTGCAATGCTCGAATGTCTTGGAGACGTAACTGAATTTGGCGGGTGCGCGCGTCCATTCATAATCCGGCGCCGGCGGCATCAGCTCTTTCGGCCCGAGATAGGCCCACACCACGCCGCCGCGCTCGGCCGTCGGATAGGCCTGCAGTCTGACCTTCGCCTGCAATGTCGTGCCGGCCGGCTCCGACGGCATATCCACGCATGTGCCGTGGTGATCGAATTTCCAGCCGTGATAGACGCAGCGGATGCCGCATTCTTCATTGCGGCCGAAAAACAGCGGCGCGCGCCGATGCGGACAAAATGCATCCACCAATCCCACGGCGCCCTCACTGTCCCGGAACGCGATCAGGTCTTCGCACAGCAGGCGCACACGCAACGGCGCCCCGTCGCGTTCCGGCAATTCGCTTGATAAACACGCCGGCTGCCAATAACGGCGCAGCAGCCGGCCCATGGGAGTCCCGGGGCCGACCCGCGTCAGCCGCTCATTGTCCTGTGGCGTCACCACAGCGCGACCAGATCCTTTTCCATCACTTTGTGCCAATCCGCGCCCTCCGGAATCACCCGATCATAGGCGCGAACCTTCCGATAGGTCTCCGGATCGAGCGCGCGCGGCGTGCCCCCCCGCTCGTTCACGGCAATCGCATCCAGCAACAGCCGCCGCATGCCGACAATCGCCTTGTCCGATGTGCCGAGAAATTCCTTCGACCGGTCGCAGATCGGACCCATGCCTTCCTGCAATGCGAAGTCCTGCGTGTTGACGCCGACGATCCCGGTGAAGTTCTGCGTCTTCTGCATCTGCCGGTCGATCAGGTAATCATTCGACTGGTTGCGCTTCAGCCGGAACGTGCCGGGGATGTGGTCGTCCTTGCCGCGGCCGGCGGCCTTCTCACGCGTTTCCACCGCTTCCGGCGTCAATTCGTCTTCCGGATGCGGCGCGCACATAATATTGAAAATATGCGTGTGCTCGTCGTCCACCGGCACCCAGATATGCCCGTCGAGGCGCGCCGGTTTGTTGCGCACGCCTTCATATCCGATGATGCTCGCGCGCATTTGCTGCGCCGGCATCACATAATGATAGACCCGAACATAGGTGCCGGCGTCGGCCTTGCGCTGAGACACATAGAAATAGCCGTAATCGGTGCGCTCCACATCGATGGCAGGCGCTTTGTCGTGCTGACGCAGATTGGCGCGGTCGCCGAGCTTGTTGTTATGCGCATATGACGAATGCGACGTGTCGAGCCCGCCTTCCAGCGCCTGCAGGTAATTGCAGTTCTCGAATGTCTTCGACACATAGCGATGGCTCTCGGGCGCCCGTGTCCATTCGTAATCCGGTTCCGCCGGCTGCAACTCCTTCGGCCCCATATAGGCCCACACCACGCCACCTTTTTCGGCGGTCGGATAGGCCAGCAGTTTGGCTTTCGCCTGCAGCGTCGTGCCGGCCGGCTCCGACGGCATGTCCACGCAGTCACCATTCCGGTTGAATTTCCAGCCATGATAAACGCAGCGGATGCCGCATTCCTCATTGCGTCCGAAAAACAGCGGCGCGCGGCGGTGCGGGCACCAGGCGTCCACCAGTCCGATTTTGTTTTCGCTGTCGCGGTAAGCGACCAGGTCTTCTGCGAGCAGCCGCACACGGATCGGTGCGCCGTCCAGTTCCGGCAGTTCCTTTGACAGGCAAACCGGCCACCAATAGCGGCGGAACAGCTTGCCCAGCGGCGTGCCGGGGCCGACCCGCGTCACGCGCTGGTTTTCCTCAACCGTCAGCATGCGCCTTCACTCCTGTTTGCGATGGTTCGATGGTGATGTGGATGGCTTTGCCCGGCGCTTCGCCGCCGACCAGCTTCAGCGCGTGGTCGACATGATCGAGGCCAAGGACATGGGTGGAAATCAGCTCCAGCGGATGCTGACCGGAATTCATGGCGCGGATCGCGAGTTCGACCGCCTGGTAGGAATGGCCGCGCACGCCGCGCAATTCGGCCTGGTAGCGGACCAGGCGGTCGGCATCGAGCGGCACTGCGGTTTTCTTCCATGACGTGCACAACATTCTGCCGCGCTTCTTCAGCAGCATGAGGCCGGCATTGATGATCTCCGCACCCGCACTCGACACCTCGATCACCACATCGGCCATCTGCCCGCCGGTGATCGCCTTGACGCGCTCGCGCACATCTTCCTTGTCGATGGCAATCGTGTGTGTCGCGCCCAGCCGCCGGACAATCTCAAACCGGTGCTCGTCGCGCGCGAGCCCCACCACGATGATGTTGTCCGCGCCCGCGGTTTTTGCAGCCACCACGCAGCCGCAACCCTGCTGCCCCGGCCCCAGCACCACCAGCGTCTTGCCCGGCCCGACGCCGGCATCGAGAAATGTCCACTGGAAGCCATTGCCGAGCGGCAGCGCCATGGCCGCGATGTGCGGCGGAATATGCGCCGGTACTGCGTGGAACACCGTGCGCGGATGGAGATAGAGAAACTCGCTGTAGCCGCCATACAGACCCGGCGCGACATCCAGTTTCGTCGAGCCGTAGCGCACGCCGTTTGGATTGAAGTGATCGGTCTCGAGACAGGACCGGTATTCGCCATTGCGGCAATATTCGCAGTGGCCGCAGGGCAGATATTCTTCCAGCGCGACGTAATCGCCTTCCTTCACACCCCAGCGTGCGCGCGCGATCGCGCCCAGTTTTTCAACATAGCCGACGATCTCGTGGCCGAGGATGCAGGGGACGAATTTGTCACTGGTATATTTGCCCCAGTCGCTGCCGCAGATGCCGCTCGCCACCACGCGCAACAGTCCCGCATCCGGACCGATCTCGGGCAACGGGAGTTCGCGCAATTCGGTCTGCCGCGGCGCGGTCATCACCGCCGCAAGGCCTGTGGTTTTGCTCATTGTGGCATTCTTAGAAGCGGCAGGATTGGGTGACAAGCCGCACTCTACAGTCAAACGGCTTACGGAAATTTGACCTGAATCAAGCGCTTGGCAGCGACAAAAAAAGGGGGGCCGGAGCCCCCCTCTCGCTTCTCGCTCCTCGTTACTCGCTCCTGAATCAGGCGGCATCCTTCCACGGCGCGACCGAGACGTGGATCACGCCTTCCGCGCCCTTTCCGGCCACGGATTTGATCGCGTAATCGACTTCCTTCAGGCCGAACGTGTGGGTCATCGCCTTCTCCAGCGGGAAGCGATGTGAGGCGAGCTGCTTCAGCGCCAGTTCGCAGGCCTTGTAGGAATGTCCGCGCGCGCTTTTCAGCGAGGCGTATTTCTGCGTCACGCGATAGATCGGGAAATCCGGGAAGGTCGGCATTTCATTGCCCTGAATCACCAGCACGCCGGCTTTGCGCTTCAGCGCCTGAATGCCGAGTAGCATCGCGGCGGTGCCGGCGCCGGCGGTGCAGTCGATCGAGAAATCGACGCCCTTGCCGCCGGTGATCTCCTTGATCCGCGCCGCCGGATCTTCGGTCTGCACATCGATGGTGTAATCCGCGCCCAGCGCTTTCGCCACTTCCAGGCGGTGCTTATCCTTGCTGGTGCCGGTGATGATGATGCAATCGGCGCCCGCCTGCTTGCAGGCAACGATCTGCGCCAGTCCCTGCTGTCCCGGTCCCTGGATCAGCACGACCGAGCCATAGCCGATGCCGGCTTCGAACAGCGCCCACTGGATGCCGTTGGCGAGGGGCGTCGCAATCCCGGCAAGCTCGGACGTCACATTGTCCGGCACCTTGTGCACGATCGCATTCCACGGCGCATAGAGATAATGGGCAAATCCGCCCCACAGATGCGGGGCCGTGTCGGCCGAGGTGTAGCCATAGCGGATTGCGTTCGGGTTGGTGTGCCAGTCGGTCGCCTCGCAATGGCGGTATTCGCCCTGATGGCACCATTCGCACGTCATGTCCGGCAGGTAATGTTCGAGCAGGATGCGGTCGCCTTCCTTGACGCCCTTGCGCTGCGCCCATTTGCGCCCGGCTTTGGCCACCACGCCGACATTCTCGTGGCCCATGATGACGTTTTCGATTTTCTTGCCGTAATTCTTCACATCGCTGCCGCAGATCCCGGCGATCTCGACCTTGATCAGCGCGGCGTCGTCGGCGATGTCGGGCATGTCGAATTCGCGGTACACGGTCTCATAGGGACCCATCTTGACCGCGGCGGGGACTTTCTCGACCAAGCTCTTTCTCCATCCAATGATTATGGGCCGGTCTTAACCCGCACGCGAAACGCTGTAAACCAGCAGCCCGCACGCGGCGCCGGGCCGCCGCGGCAGAATCAAAAGAAGTTGCGCGCCACGCGAAGCCGTGTAGCGGAAGCCCTTCCGGTGCTCAGGCTGAGGGAACGGACCAGTGACTGCCCGTGGTCGACGTGTACGGACTACTGGGCTGTGTGCCCGTAGCCGACAACGAAGACGGAGCCTGCGCCGCCCGGGACGTCGAGTGCTACGGCGCCGATCACGCTGCCCAGCAGAATCACCACAAACAGACAGGTGGGCAACCAGAACCGGCCAGCGGGAGCGGGGTGTGCTGGAATGCGAAGCATCATGACGATTCCTCCAGACGGAACGACGGCGATGCACGCGTTGGGCGCGCCTTCTTCAGCGGGCGCGGCAGAACGTCGCAGAGGCTACGCCCGCCATCGGGGGCAGCGCAATGGCCTTCGTGATCACAGTTTTCGCCGCATATCCGGGCTGTGCTAGGTTCGGGCATGAGTTCCAGCGATGGTTAT
>DASUHP010000133.1:0-143705 GCA_036273455.1 Micropepsaceae bacterium
CCCAATTCCGTCGCTGCAACAAATCTTGTCCGCCAACGGGTGGGGAATCCAACCGCCTGGACGGTCACGCAGGGAGATGTTCTGGACGATTCGTTCATCAGTTCACTGGGAAAATGGAATTTCGTCTACAGCTGGGGGGTATTGCATCACACCGGCGATGTTTGGCACGCCATCGACAACGCATCGAAAACCGTTGCAGAAGGGGGGCTCTTCTACGTCGCGCTCTATTCGGCAGATGTTTGTCCCAATCAGGAATACTGGCTTGCCATCAAACGCGAATACAACCTCGCCTCGGCTGCTAAAAAGCGCAGAATGGTATGGTCGTATGTGTGGAATCACATGATGTACCGGAGAATAAGCGCTCTTCCAGAATTTATCTCGCGGGTGATCCGATACCGCATGAGCCGGGGAATGAGCTTGTTTGTCGATATCCGCGATTGGCTGGGCGGCTGGCCAATGGAGTTCACCCGGGACCGGGACGTCATAGCATTCCTCGAACAGCGAGGATTCGCTCTCACAAATATTCGGGCGGGTGAAGCGAACACTGAATTTCTGTTCACCAGAAAAAGCTGAGCGCGAGCCAATCATCGGACGAACCGCGCATGCTCGCGCTCAGAACTCGCACGTTTCCTGGCGCGCAGCGGCATCTGCGCGACGGATGATTTTTTGCCGACTTGCGCGAGTGAGTTCGTCTGCAATAATTTGCAAGTGCCGCTCGGCCATTCTCCCAACCGACAGGTCCGTCTGAATGCGTTTTCTGTTTTCTTCGCCAAGCTTGACGCGTTTTCGTTTGTCGCGCAGCAAGTCCAACAGAAGTTTTGCAAGTGCCGCGGAATCTCCGGGCGGCACAACGACGCCTTCGGCCTGAGATCCCAATGCATCCCGAATGCCGGGTAAATCGCTGGCAACAATGGCTTTGCCCGCGTTCATGCACTCAAGCACACCATTCGGCATTCCCTCATTACGCGAGCTGAAGACCGTTAAATCGCTCGCCTGCAGCAGTGACGGGACATCCGGAATCGATTCCAGAAAACGAACGCTTGATTCCATTCCGGCCTCACGGACCACGCGGAGGCAATCGTAATAGAGATCATCAAAGTGACAGGCGCCGGCAAGCGCGAGAAAGGGCCTGGGTTCGCCGGACCAGGTTTCCTGCACAATTTTCCAGGCCTGAAGCAGAGTCAGGTGATCCTTGTAGCGGGTAATATTTGCAATTTTGAGAACCAGTGGTTCGTCCGGTTTGAGCCGGAGTCTGGCGCGCCAATCGGTAGTGCCATCGACCGCGACATCTTCGACTCCATTCGGCACAAAGGATAGGCGTTCGTGCGGGATTCGCATTTCGCGCGCCAGAAACTCCACTCCGGCTGTCGAATTCGCAACGAAGCGCCGGTACTGCGAGGCTGCCAGATGCTCGACGACAGGAACCCGCTCGCCTCCGCAGTGCCGCTCGCCCCAGATGCACAGCGGAATACCGGCAAGTCGGTAGCTGAGACCTGCGACGACATTTGGCCAAGTCGTAAACGGCAGCAGGGCATCGATCCGACCTTTTCTAAGTTGGCGCGCGATCCTGTGTGACACATAAGTCCAGTTCGCTGCGAAAATGGGATTGAAAATGGAATGCATCGGGCGGCGAAAGCCACTCAGCACATGTATCGGTATCCCAGCGGCCTGAAATTCCATTGCGTAAGCAGCATTGTGGTCATCGCCCGAGAGTGCCCATACCTGAACGTCCAATCCGTATCTGCTTCGGGATTCGCGGGCGAACAGATATGCCTGCCTCTCGCATCCGCCACGCCCGAAGTGTCCGATCAGAACGACGATTTTTTTTCCAGCAAGTGTCGCCGGGAAGGCGTGCGCGTTCATGATACAACTGATTCGTCTGTCAGCTCGGAAACGGCACTCAGGACGGGCCCAGATTCGGAAGAACCCGCCGCCAGCAATCCACGGATTATGCCAAGGTACCGATCAACCATGGCGCTGACAGAAAATTCACTCCGCGCGCGCGCGCGGTTCGCCGAACCCAAGTGATCCCGCCTGGCCCTGTTATTCAACGGATCCAGCATCACGCCTGCAAACCGTTGAGCATCGCCGACCGGCACTAGTACCTCGCCTGCATTTGACCCGAGCGCATCACGGATGCCGGGAACATCCGTCGCGACTACTGCCTTACCTGCAGCCATGCACTCCAGCACGCCGTCAGGCATCCCTTCGATCCGCGAGCAAAATACCGCCAGGTCGGAAGCCTCGATGAGTTCTGGCACATCAGGTATCGTATCAACAAACCTCACATAACGGTCGAGATCGTGGCAACGCACAATTTCGCGGCACTCCTGGTATGACCGATTGTAATAGTCTCGATAGCCCGCCAAGGCGAGCGACGGTCGGTCGCCATTGTGCCAATTTTGCTGCACGATGTGCCATGCCCGGAGCAATGTCGGGTGGTCTCTGAAATCGTTCACGTTCGCGATCATGACAACGAGAGGTTCAGACGGCCCGAGTCGCAACCGTGCGCGCCAGACATTCCGTCCGCTGGCCGTGTGCGGCTCGACTCCGCCCGGCACCAACGAAATCCGCTCGCGCGCAACTCCCATCTCGTTCGCCAGGAAGTTCGAACCGGCCGTTGAGTTCGCGATGAAATGAGATACCTGGCGGGCCGCAGATCGCTCTGGCGCTGGGACACGCGCACCCCCGGCATGGCGCTCGCCCCAAATGCAAATCCCGACACCTCCCAACCGGTAACACAATCCGGCGACGACATTGGGCCACACAGTAAATGGCAAAAGCACATCCACTCGCGCTTTTCGCAGCGTGGCAATTACGCGGCGAAGCTCGTTGGCCCATTGCGCGCCCCGAAGTAGCCGAAAGGGCGCCGATGTGGGAAAGCGAAAATTCAACGTTCTGGTTGGAATACCGGCGGCCGCGAAGACCTCAGCGTAATCGCCGTCGTATCTGTAGCAGCTGAGCGCCCACACCTCGACATCAAGACCATGACGGTGCCGCATGTCACGCGCGAGCAGAAATGCCTGGCGTGCAGACCCGCCGCGCACAAAGAAATCTAGGAGAACGACGATTTTGCATTTCACTAAATCGCCTACACTTTTCGATTTGGTAACTAACTGTTCCACCCGGCTCTCACAGCTGCGTTTTGGACGGTGAAAAAGCGCGGCCGGTCAGGGCGTCGTTGTGCCGAGGCTAAACCGATGCCCAGCCGCACGATGACGCAGGTAGCGCACACGCCTGCTAAGAAATGGCTTTTCAATAAGAACGTAGGTCGTAGATGAGATCGCTATCACTACGGGAGCAATCATGAAGGTCGTGATAAATGTCGTGGCCACGACGGCCCAATGACCGAGAAAGCCAACAGGCGAATTCAGAAATAGTTCGGCTGCATAATGATTTACGAAGATAAGAATGGGCCAGTGAAGAAGATACAGAGAAAAACTGATCTCCCCGATCCAGGTCAGAGAACGGGAAAACGGCTGCAGTTTTACTCCGCCTCGCGCCACAAAGGTCAGAATGAAGGCACCCCACGCCAGCGCCTCTACAGTCGGCCAAATCACGCGCCATCCACCAGTTGCCGGCAAGCCACCCAATTGGTTGAAAATGGTTAGCGCCGAAAGCACGAGTGCGCATGCCGCCGGAAAACGTTTGGAAGTGCGCGCCCGCTCTTCATTGCTCCTGTTACTCCAGAACCATGCCGCAAGCATTCCGAGCAAAAACTGGTCGATGCGACCCGTAAGGGTGTAGTACCAGAAAACGGGCACAACCTTCGTTCCGAAAAAGACGAGCATCGACAGACGCATGAAGATCGCTAAGCATATTAGGCCAACGATTGCCCGGGGGCCCTTCCAATCCAATGTTGCAAGAAGAACCGGGAATAAGAAATAGAACTGGAACTCTGGAATTATCGTCCAGAAGATTGCAGTCCATGGCTGGATATCGGTCGACTGCCATAGAAATTGCGCGATGTGCATGGTCTGCAATACGGTGTTCAAGGCCGAAGGAAATGTGAAAAAGAGGAGCAAAGACTTAACAATACCCCGCAGGCGAAATGCCTCAGGGTGAAGCGCAAGTGCAAGCAACAGAATCGAGACCATCAAAGGATAAATTCGGAGCACCCGATTAAATATGAACGCCCTATAATTAATCGCGGAGCCCATCGCCACTTGCGTGAAAATGAAGCCACTTAGAACCATAAACAGTGCGACTGCGGAGTGGCCCTCGACCAGCAGCGCATAAAGCGGATTCAGGGTGGAAGGCCAAAGATAACCGTCAACGTTCTGGATTTGAGGCAGTAAGAATTCATGGGCATGATAATACAGAATTAAAAGCGCAGCGCAGCCACGAAGCTGATCAATGGCAGGATTATATCGGGTATTAGGGCTGCGCAAATTTCCAACCTGTCATGGTTTCATATGGCTTCCGAATTTCCGGCAGCGTGGGCCAGGAGGGGGTTGCGTTCGCGTGGAACGAATACGCGTCAATAGCTAGCGTTAATCATTGTGGGGCACATGGCTGCCACAACCGCGAATAACGATGCGCCGCTGCCATTTGTGATGCGCACAAACTTGAGGCTCCTGTTTTGACGTTGAAGACCGTCTCGTCCAATTGCACACGCGTTCAGCCGTGAGTCGGCGCGCAGGGCTTCACGAGGAGGCGGCCCGTTTCGTCAATGATTGACAGAAATGGACCACTCCTTCCAAAGAATTCCCGAACCGCCTTTCGGCAACCCTGCCAATAGCCGAAATCATCGATGATGAGAATGCCGCCCGCACAAATCAACGGGTAAAGATGCGTCAATTCGTGCAATGTAGATTTGTACCAATCAGTATCCAGGCGCAGTGTCGATAGTTGTCCGATTCCCGCATGTGGCAGCGTGTCTAACACGTCACCTTTTACGAAATGGATTCTATTTGCAGGATATCCAGTGGAAAGCATATTTTCGCGCACGTCATCGAGACTGGCATAGCGCCATCCCTCGCCGTTGGCTAAAACGTCCCGTGCGAAAGTGCCGTCGCAATCCATGTCGTCCTCTGTCGGCGCTGCCATCCCTTGAAATGTGTCAAACAAGCCGAAGGGGTGCCAGTGTAGGAAATCGGAATTCCAATACTCTCGTTCGTATCCCCGCGGCTGAAAATTGGGCTGCGTAATGATCGTCTTGGCTATAACGGCTCAGCGACCATACTTCGCCGTTGAGTCCGTGCCAGTGCCTCATTTCGCGCGCAAGCAAGTATGCCTGGCGTCCGCACCCCCCACGTTTGAGAGCACTAACTAGAATTGCAATCTTGGTTCCTGTCAGGCTGGATGAAAGCATCGCTCTTGTCGGTCGAATCCCCTCGCGGCAGGGAGCTGTAATACCTGGGTAGCGTTCGCTGCTGGAAAAGACGGCAGCGTCAATAGTATGATTCTACTCAAGCCACCGCCTCCTGCCCGGACGGTTCGGGGTCATCATGCATCATATGCTTCCAATCGCATAGAATCTGCATCAACCCAACCCTATTTGGCGCTGCGGAATAGATCTTCGATGCGGCTGGCAGAACGTCGAAGCGAAGTGCGTGCGCACAGTCGTGGAAGACAATTGATCTGGTCGAATATACGGAAATCGTAATCGAATACCGCTGTGGCAGAAAAATTGGACCTGGAAATCTGACCCGAAAATCGTGCCTTCCTTTTTGCGTAGGCTGTTGCACGCCATCGTCCAGCGGACAACTTGCGAATATTGCAGTTCGGTACGCATCGTGTACAGAAAACGCGATCTGCAAGTCAGGGCGCGGCTCGCGTACAAGCAATTGGATATTCAACCCAGCTGTATCGGCCGTCGTAACCTGTCGAAGCGGTTTGCCGTCATCCGAGCAAAGCACGACGTGCTGCACTTCGGCAACGCGCGCGGGATCTGATTCGGGAAAGCACTCGAGTACTTCCGCACCGTTGTTCGACAGGTAATTCGCGATTACATCTCTGGCCGAACCAGCCATTCGAATGCGTCCCGCCTCAAGACAAATGGCCCGGGAACATAACTGTTCAACAGCCAACATATTGTGGCTGACAAAGAGGACCGTGCGCCCATGCTTCGACACGTCCTGCATTTTGCCCAGGCACCGTCGCTGGAATTCGGCGTCACCTACTGCGAGCACTTCATCGATGATCAGTATGTCGGGTTCGAGATGAGCCGCCACGGCAAAAGCAAGGCGGACATACATCCCGCTTGAGTAACGCTTGACCGGCGTATCCAGAAATCGTTCCACCCCGGCAAACGCTACGATTTCATCGAATTTTGTGCGAATCTCCGAACGGGTCATGCCGAGAATTGCGCCATTCAGATAAACGTTCTCGCGGCCAGTGAGTTCGGGATGAAAACCGGTGCCAACTTCCAGCAGGCTGGCAACGCGCCCACAAAGCTCTACGCGGCCCTCCGTTGGATCGGTGATGCGGGAAAGTATTTTCAGGAGAGTCGATTTCCCCGCGCCGTTTCGACCGATGATACCCAGCACTTCACCGTGACATACGTCAAATCCGACGTTCTTCAGTGCCCAAAATTCTTCGCGCGTCTGACTACTCCAGCCAGGGCCACCTCCAGGGATATGCCTGATTGGCCGCAGGGCTCGCTTGAATTTCGCCGTCAGTGCTTCGCGCAACACGCCATGGCCGGACGGGTCAGACTGATGACTGATGATATACTTTTTCGCCAAATCCTCGGCGTGAATGGCAATGTCAGCAGGCATCAAATGATATCCGCAAAACGATTTTCGACCTTTCGGAAATAGGCGATACCGATCCAGAGCATAAGAATCGCGGCAGAAATACTTATCATCAGGCTGGGGTAATACAGTTTTGGCTCTCCATGAAGCACGCACCACCGGAAACCATCAATGACCCCCACCATGGGGTTTAAACTGTAGAGCGGGCGCCATTGCGCGGGAATTGCGGCACTGGAAAACCCGACCGGTGACACATAGAGGCCGAATTGGATCAGGTACGCGGCAATGAATTGTGAGTCGCGGTATTTCACATTCAGCGCCGCGAAGAGGAGAGTTGGCCCAACGCTGATGAGTACCGTGAGCAGCATAAACAGGGGAAGCAATGCGATCCGCACATCCGGCCAAAAGCCAAACCAAAGCATCATGCCAAACAAAAGAGGTAGCCAGATCAGGGCATCTACGAGCGAGGATATGGCCGGGGCGGCCGGGACGATCAAGCGCGGGAAGTACACTTTTCCAATGAGATTGCTGTTGCCAACCACACTGGCAGATGCCTGACCAAGAATATTGGAAAACAAGGACCATGGTATCATGCCAGCAAATACAACGAGCGTGTACGGCGCCAAACTGCCGGTTGGAAGCTTGGCTATCCGACCAAATACAAATGTGAATATAGCGACAGTCACCAACGCTTTTATGATGGCCCAAACGACACCGATGGCGGTTTGTTTATACCGCACCGACAAGTCGCGCCAGGCAAGAATTACGAAGAGTTCGCGATACCGCCAAACGTCACGCCAATAATGGCGTTGCAAACGGCCCGGTTCGAGAATGATCACGTCGCCCGCCCTCGCACCAGCGGCGGTTTCCGCGGATCTGGGAGCAGATGAGACTACCATCGGCAATTCTGGTGCGCTCATTCGGCGTAATATTCCCGATACCAGTTGACGAACTCGCGCACGCCTTGCTGTATCGAGACCTTCGGCTCATAGCCGATTTGCCGGCAGGCCTCTGAAACGTCCGCTTTTGTGGCGGGCACATCGCCAGCCTGAAGTGGCAGGAACTCTTTCTCGGCCTTTTTTCCCAGTACACTCTCAAGCGCTTCAACATACTCCATCAACTGAACCGGGCGGTTGGCGCCCAGATTCAGAATCCTGAACGGCGCGTTGGACCTGGCGGGGTCCGGGTTCTCGCCGTTCCAGCCAGGATCAGGTTGCGCAATGTCATCCGATGCCTGCAGGACGCCACTGACGATGTCGTCGATATATGTAAAGTCACGGATGTGGTTTCCGTTATTGAATATCTGGATTGGCTTGCCTGCAAGAATGTTTTTTGTAAACAGAAACAGTGCCATATCGGGCCGCCCCCACGGTCCATAAACTGTGAAGAAGCGAAGTCCCGTCGTCGGCAGCCTGAACAGATGACTGTAGGCATGCGCCATTAGTTCATTTGCCCGCTTCGTCGCGGCGTAAAACTGCAGTGGGTGGTCGACACCGTCATGTTCCGAAAACGGCATCTTCATATTGGCGCCGTACACGCTGGACGTTGATGCATACGCAAGGTGCGGTACATGCGTGTGGCGGCACGCCTCAAGAATATGGGTGAAGCCCACCAGATTGGCTTCTACATATGCTTCCGGGTGCTGCAAGCTATACCGGACCCCCGCCTGCGCCGCGAGATGGATGACCCGGTCAAAATGAAATTCGCCAAAGCAGTTTTCGACCGCCCTTTTATCGGCGAGGTTTGCCCGGACAAAATTATATCGAGCATTCGACTCGCGCGCCTTGCGCTCCAGCGCCCCAAGCCGCGCCTCTTTCAGCTTTGGGTCGTAATATTGGTTGACGCAATCAAAACCAACAACCGAATCGCCGCGCTCCAGAAGACGGCTGGCGGTGTGGAATCCGATAAAGCCTGCCGAGCCCGTAACCAAGACTCTCATGCGCTATAGCCGCCCATCGCTTTCGCTTCGCTGAAAAACACTTTTTACGTCAAAGAAAACCGCGCCCGGCTTTCCGAAGTGACGAATACGGCGAGCGCCCATCTCGATGAATTGCCGGTGCGCAACGGCAAGAATGACTGCGTCATAAGTACCGTCACGCGGCACATCGGGCAGCACGTTGGCATCGCATTCCTCGACGGTGTTGGGATCATCGAGCCATGGATCCCAAACGTCGATATTTGCACTCAACTCATGAAGCGCCCCGATGATGTCGTTGACACGCGAATTTCTGGTGTCCGGGCAATTTTCCTTGAATGTCAGGCCAAGCACCAGAATCCGTGACTTCACGACCGGCATTTGCCGCAACATCATGAGGCGCATGACCCGGTCCGCGACATACTGGCCCATGCTGTCATTGATCCGCCGGCCGGCCAGGATGACCTCCGGGTGATAGCCGATCTCCTGGGCCCGGTGCGTCAGGTAATATGGATCGACACCGATGCAGTGGCCGCCGACGAGCCCTGGCTGGAACGGAAGAAAATTCCATTTCGTCCCCGATGCGGACAGAATCTCTCGCGTATCCAGCCCCAAACGATTGAAGATAATCGCGAGCTCGTTCATCAGCGCGATGTTGAGATCGCGCTGCGTATTCTCGATCACTTTGGCAGCTTCGGCGACTTCAATGCTGGTGGCCTTGTGCGTCCCCGCGGGAATAATGGCGCGATACAATTCATCAATCGCCTCTGCAGCTTCCGGCGTTGAGCCGCTCGTAACTTTCACGATGTTCGGTAGCCGGCGAGACTTGTCTCCCGGATTGATACGTTCGGGGCTGTACCCAACAAAGAAATCCTCGTTGAATTTCAGGCCGGACGCGCGCTCAAGTATGGGAACGCAGATGTCGCGCGTGCAGCCTGGATAGACCGTCGATTCATACACCACTGCCGCGCCGGGGCTGATCGCGCTGCCCACCGTTTCAGAAGCGCGCTCCAGCATTTCCATGTCCGGACGCTTTGCACGGTCAATCGGCGTCGGAACCGAAATAATAAAAATACCGCACTCCCCCAGATCGTCGGGTGAACTGGAGTAGCGCAAATGCTTTGCAGCCCTGAGATCGCCCGGGTCCATTTCGCGCGTGCTGTCATGGCCCTCACGCAATTCGGCGATACGCCGGCGCTTGACGTCAAACCCCACGACCGGCCTGAGTTTTCCGAACTCAACCGCCAGCGGCAAGCCGACATAACCAAGCCCGATGACTGCAATAGTCTTATTCGAAAGATCCACTTTTCATCCTCTGGCGCAATGTCCGGCCGGCGTCCGGCCCGCTCGCACGCCAAGTCACCTGGATCGCGTCACGCGGCTTCATGCCACGTCCGTCCTGCGTCATCGCACAACCGCATCAAAACCGCATCTACTGCATTCTGAAATTTTGCTGGTCCGAAACGCGCCTGTACTGCGGCCGCCAGGGCATCACCCCGAAGCGGCGGCGCAGAAAGCAGGCGGGTGATGCCTTCGCACAAGTCACGCTCCTCGACCATCATGCCCAGGGTTCCGTCGCCCAGAGCATCCCTTGCGCCGCCAGCCGCGAGGCCGAGCGCAGGTGTACCGCACGCCATGGCTTCGAGATAAGAAATGCCAAAGCCTTCTCCGGTTGAAGGCATCACGAACACATCCGCGGCGCGATACGCCTCCACGAGCTGATCAGCCGCCAAAGCGCCAAGAAATTGCACGCGATCTTCGACGCCATATTCGCGCGCGAGCTGCTCCAAACGGTGACGGTCGTCGCCATCACCGGCAATCAGGTACATCAGATCGTAACCCTGAGCCAAAATCGCCGGCATTGTCGAGATGACACGATCATGGCCCTTGTACCGTTCGGCTGATGCCAAACGGCCGACAGTCAGCAACAGACGTTTGTTCCCGAGACCGCGCCTTTGCCGAAATTTGGACCCGTCGCCTGGCGTAAACATATTCGCCACCGTGTTCGACAGAACGACAACTCGATCGGGCTCAACCGCCGCCTGAGCACACATCACACTGCGCGTGTGCCGCGAAACGCAAAGAATCAGGTCGCTTTTTTGGATGGCGCTCCACGCCACTTTTGGGCGAGACCAGATCTCAACTCCATGCGCTTGCATGACGAGTTTCGCGCGCCATTTGCGTGCAATCAGGCAAGCCATTCGGGCAAAATGAACGTGACCGCAAAACACGACATCCGCAGGCTGCGTCAAACCGCTGACCAGCCCGGCAATGGCGAATCCGATCCGCCCTCTGGGAGTCATTTGATGAACGATTTCCGGGGCCGATACTGGATCAGGCGCGTGACGTGGCAGAATAGAAATCGATGCCACACGTCCTGAGGCAACAAGCGCGTTAAGAAAGTCCCGATTGTACTGGGCGATCCCGCCGCGGCCACCAAAGGCGTCTCCGACCAAAGCAAAGCATCGCAGTTTTTCCCCAGCATGCCTAAAGGAGTCATGCCGGCGTAATAGATGCACAGCCACCTCCGGCTTGACCGAGCACGAATTGCGACCAACGCCGATAGGTCAGTCCTTTGCTGTCCGCGGTCGTTCTGGACGAGCGTTCCTGCGGCATACTGATATTTTTCATCCAGGCAGAGGTAGGCACGCCGAATCCGGTTTTTGCGCGTTTGAGGATTTCTCCTGGTAGCGGCAAGGATGGCGCGTTGGCCAAAGCCGCCTTGCCCGTGCCCGGGGCAATCCGCGCGATTGCGGGCGCAAGCTCTCGCAGTACCTGGGCGTCGACAAACGGTGTGCGGATTTCGACGCCGTGCGCCATGCCCGCCCAATCGGCATCCCGAAGCAATTGGTTGCGCATGTAATGCAATGATTCGAGTGCACAAACGCGGCCGGTATCACTGCCAGGATCGGGCTTGAGATGGCCGGCCAGCATTTGCAAAGGCTTCAGCCGGGCAAGACCTGTCTTGACCAGACCGGAATCGAGAAATCGATGCAACTCGGCGGGCAGAAACAATGCTCGCCGAAGCAGGTAAAGCCCTGGCCAGCTTCGTCCATATTCGAAAACCCCCAGCGCCTTCGGCTTCCATTTCACGAGACCCGGCGCCAGTATGGGCAACAGTTCACGGCTAACGCGACCAATTCCTGGTATCATCGTCAGGAGCCGGAGTCGTTTCCGCCAGCGCGGCAGATCCATGAAGCTCGGATAACCGGCCAGAAGTTCATCTCCGCCAAGCCCGGAAAGCGCCACTTTCAGCCCTGCTTCCCTGGCTGCCTTCGCCACGAACCAGCTGTTCACACCATCAATGGAAGGTTGATCCATCGCGGAAAGGATGTCCGGCAGATCGTTATAGAATTCCGCCTCGCTCACGCACCGCACAACATGACGTGCGCCATAATGTTCAGCCAAACGGGCGGCCAGCGGCGACTCATCTTCATCCGTGTTTCGGAATTCTTCGAAGGCCAGGGTTATCGCCTGGATATCCCGCTGGCCGGCGTCGCGCATCAAACCCAGCAGCGCACCGGAATCGACGCCGGCGGAAAGAAAAACGCCGACCTCGACGTCGGCCAGCAGATGACTCTTGACGCTGTCCAGCATGGTGTTGGCGACACAAGCCGGAACTTCGGTCGCCGGTAGCGCCTCTTGTGCGCCAAGCGACAGCACGCTCGCCAAATTGGCGAATGGCCTGGGTTCACGCGGTCCGATCTTGTCGACCCACTGCGTGTGGCCGGCAGGCAGGGCGCGGATGTCGCGATACAGCGTAAAGGGCTCAGGCACACTTCCAAACAGTTCGAAGCCGACGATCCCGGCCGGCTCAGGCTCCCGCGAAATTTTCTGTCCGGCGAGCAGCGCCTTTACCTGCGAGGCAAAGCGAAATGTCCAGCCGTCATTTGCAACGTATAGCGGTTTGATGCCGTACGGATCGCGGGCAAGAAAAAGGCCGCCTCGACGCTCATCCCAGATCGCTAAGGCGAACATCCCGCGCAGCGAACGCGCCATCTCGGGTCCGTCCTGTGCATAGAGATGCAGCAACACCTCGGTGTCGGACGAAGTGCGGAACCGCGTGCCGCGCGCCTCGAGTTCAGCACGCAGGGCCGGATAGTTGTAAATCTCACCATTGAAGACGATGGCAAGGCGGCCATCTTCGCTGAGCATGGGCTGAGACGCGCGATCGGAAAGGTCGAGAATCGACAAGCGGCGATGGGCCAGCGCGCAACGGCCATTCTCGCTCCACCAGGCCCCAGAACCATCTGGGCCACGCGCGCGCATGGCGTCACGTGTGGCCAGCAACTCGCTCTCTTCCGGGGCCGCCGCCGCCGGATGAAAGGCGTAAATGCCGTTCAGACCGCACATGTCAGTATTTCACGCGCGGGCGAGGGCGTCGCGAACCGGTGCAACTACCGTGCTCAGTTACTGGCCGCAAGGGCAGGAACGATACGCTGAAAATAGGCGATGGTCTTTTCCAGCCCTTCGCTCAACGAAACGCCCGGATACCATCCGAGCAAAGATCGCGCGAGGGTGATGTCGGGTTGACGTTGTTTCGGGTCGTCCTGGGGCAACGGCCGGCGCACGATCCCGGAGCGCGTGCCGGTCATGGCAATGACTTTGTCCGCCAGTTCGCGCATGGTGAATTCGACCGGATTCCCGAGATTGATTGGCCCGGTAACCTCGTCAGGACTTTCCATCAGGCGAACGAGGCCGTCCACGAGATCGTCCACAAAGCAGAATGACCGGCTCTGGCTGCCGTCGCCGTAAATGGTGATCGGCTGGTTTTGCAACGCCTGAACAATGAAATTGGACACGACGCGGCCGTCATTCGGATGCATGCGAGGACCATAAGTATTGAAAATCCGCGCGACCTTCACGCGCAGCCGGTGCTGGCGGTGGTAATCGAAAAACAGTGTCTCGGCGCAGCGCTTTCCCTCGTCGTAGCACGCTCTGGTACCTATCGGATTAACGTTGCCCCAATAGTCTTCCGTTTGCGGATGAACAGCAGGGTCGCCGTAGACCTCGCTGGTCGAGGCCTGAAGAATTTTCGCCTTTAGCCGCTTGGCGAGCCCAAGCATGTTGATGGCGCCGTGGATCGACGTCTTTGTCGTCTGAACCGGGTCGCGCTGGTAGTGGATGGGCGAGGCCGGGCAGGCGAGATTGTAGATTTCGTCGACCTCGACATAGAGCGGGAATGTCACGTCATGCCGGATCAGCTCGAAACTTTTGTGATCCAGAAGCGACTCAATATTGCGGCGGGAGCTGGTGTAGAAATTGTCTAAGCAAAGGACTTCGTGGCCGAGCCCGAGCAGTTTTTCGCACAGATGGCATCCGATGAATCCGGCGCCTCCAGTGACGAGAATTCGTTTTTGCAGATGCATCCGGCGGGACCTTTCCCCAAGCTACCGCCGTTCGGGTGAATTGGCATTCACCCGGCCGGCAGCAGCAAACGCGTCTCACGTCAGACGATACTGTCCGTTGAGACGACGAATTCCTTCGGGAGCACGGCTGGAACACGCGCCCCCATAATCTCGAGCAACACCCGAACGCGACCCCGACCATCGAGACGTTCCAGCTCGCCAACCACATCCCCCAATGGTCCGGCGAGTATCCGGACGGCTTGACCAGGCTTGAGGTCCGGTTGCCACTCGACGACCGACTGTTCGTCGCAGGATTGCTGGAGCAATTCGACGACACCAACCGGGACCGGCGCTGGATACTCGCCCCGCATCACCAGACTCGCGACACCATATGTGCCATTTACGCTGCGCCAGCGATCCCGCGCCAGATCGAGCGAGACAAACAGATAGCCCGGGAAAAATGCCACCAGGACAGTATCTGTTTTTCGCGCATGCCGGCGAATCTTCCGCCGTCGTGGCAAGAACACCTGATATTGCTGATTCTGGAGATGCGACACGGCGGCAAGCTCCCGGTGGGACAGGCATTGGACGGCATACCAGCGACGCCCCTGGGCCAGGCTGGAGGAATCCGGGTCAATGCATACCGCGGCTGTATTGGCTGCATGGTAGCGACGATGGGTCATCGTTGACTTAGCCGCGGATTCGACGCTTGGCGCGATAGACTAACTGGTCAGCGGCAGATACCAAGCCAAACCCCCACGCCCCGACAACACAGGGCCAGCCGATCAACATACCCTCAACGACCCTGGTTTCGCCCATTGGAACGGGCGCCCGCATCGCTCAATTTTGCCAAAAGAGCTAACAGAGAATCCGGCCTCTGGAAACGATTTTATTGGGCGATTACCCGAGGTTAGGCTAGACTGGCTGGCTTAGGAACCGTCCCCGCGGCTATGCTGATGAACTGGAATTGGGCGCATCCAATGCGGCCCAAATTCGGGGCGTCGGCCGTCGCCCTGTTGTCCTATGGAGGGTTCGGCTGTTCGCATGTCCAAAGTGCTTTTTTCGGCAACAGACGTAAGGCCGGACCTCCAACAAGCGGCGCGAGCTCTATACGAAAACAGCTGGCTTGGCGCCTATTACACGACGTTCGCTCTGGCGGAGTGCGGCATTCCCATCCGGGCCACGGAACTCTTGGACCGGCAGTTTGGCCTTGGGCTTGCAGCACAGCTGCGCCGGCGTGCCATAGTGGAAGTTCCACCCGGGCTGGTGAAATTGTTCCCGTGGTGGGAAATACCCCGGACCCTGGTTTCGCGCGCAAATCTCGATCAGCGTCTGGCCGACGCGCTATTTCGACGCTCAATCACCGGATTCGACCGGTACGTTGCACGGAGGATAAACGGCTATTCGGCCGTTTATGCCGGTAACGGCGCCGCATATGAAACTTTTCTCGCCGCCAGAAAAAAAAACATCCCCTGCATCTACAGCGTCCGAAGTTTCCATCCAGCGTTTGAGGATACCGCGACCCTTAGGGAGCTGGAGAATTTCCCAATCCTTCGGGCGCCGACGGATAAGTCGGCTTCAAAGGTGCGGCAGCTGCTGATGGACCGGCGAGGGAAAGAGTGGGCGATGTCAGATCTTGTCATCTTGAATTCGAAAGCCTGCCGGGATTCCCATGAGCAATATGGGCTGGACGTGAAGAAAGCTTGCGTCATCCCCCTAGGCTTTCCCGAAATTGGACCACCAAGGACGCGGAGGGATTCAAAAGGTCCGCTGAAAATCCTGTGGGCAGGCAATTTCTCGATCCTAAAGGGTGCACACTATTTTATTCGGGCAATACAAAACATTGTTGGTGCCTTAGACATCGAAATCAGAATATTCGGTAAGGGGTCTTTACCAGTATCGGCAATCAAATCGCCGATTGATGTGCGAGCGACCATTCCGAAAGCCGAATTGCTCCAACAGTACCGCTGGGCCGACGTTCTTGTTCATCCCACGCTCGCCGACGGGTATGGAATGGCTGTTGCCGAGGCTATGTCGCAAGGTCTGCCGGCGATCACGACAGACCGCGCCGGGATATCTGAACTGATTCGACCTGGGGAAACCGGGCTCGTCGTGACGGCCGGCGATAGCGCACCGCTTGCGGCAGCACTGTGTTGGTGCGCGGAGAATCGCGAATCGCTTGGCGAAATGGGACATCGGGCACGGATAGCAGCATCCCTTTGGCAATGGAGCCACTATCGTTTTGCGCTGAACGATGCGATTAGTGGTCTTATGGAGAGGGGGCGCAACACACTCGAAACGGCATCCCTTAAAAAGCGCAACCGCTCGCCTATGATTAGCCCGGGGAAGGAAGCGTGATAGCGACCGACGTTCTGTTCAGGTTTGCGTCGTCCATTCGAGGTCGCAAACGCCTGAGCGCAGTAGCTTTATACGGAATCGTCGGGCTCCTGCCGAAGGTCAGTTCAGCCACTCTCGCAATTTTCTATACGCGAAGGTTCGAGGCCGGGGAGTACGGAAATTACGGGATATTCGCGTCAATTATGTATCTCTTGGCAACAGCACTCGACTTCGGGGTTGCATCCGCGGCTTTACGGAACTTCTCTTCGGATAAGAATCGGTCACTCGCGTATCTTTCCCAAGTGATCCACGCCGCCCGCCTTCTTACATACTTTGCCCTGCCCGTGTTTGGTGCTGCCCTGTACCTCCTCTGGGGACAGCTTGGCGTCCGCTTCACGCAAGCCTGGCTGTTCGTTCCGGCGCTGCTTTTGATCGCTTATTTCGGACGCACCGCAGACATGCTGGCAACGATTTGCCGCGCGATCGAGCGCCCGGGTTACTTTGCGGCCGGACAGATCACGCAGACGGCAGTTTCGATCGTGTTCGGCATCGGCTTTGTATTTTTTCTGAGGCTAGGCATCGGCGGAGCGCTGCTTGCGATGATGTGCGCGCAAGGCACTGCCTTGCTAACCTACCAGATCATACTTGCGCCTCTATTTACCGGGGTCCGAACACATTTTGATTCGACAATAATGAGAGAGGCTCTCACTTTTGGTCTGCCGCTTGTTCCGGACAAAATCGCAAGTTGGATCCGGTTGCTGGCGTTGCGCCCCGTACTTGCACATTTGCTTCCGCTCTCTAGCGTCGGGCTCTACTCTTTCGCATCGTCCCTCGCCGTCATTCCCAATTTGCTCGCGACTCCCGTGGATTTCGCGCTCGCGCCGGTTTATTTCCGCCGAAGAGAATCAAGCGAGTCCGATGATTTTCATCGCAAAATGCTCGATTTCGGGACAATTTATGCAGCGTCCATGCTGCCGGTATGGGCTTTTGCTATTTTGTTTTGCCCCGAGATAATCCGGTTAGTCGCCGGTCAGCGCTATGTCGGGGCGGCTCCGATTTGCTCGATCCTCCTATCTGCCAGCTTTGTGCGCTTTCAGGTTCCTTTTCTACTGCGGCAGATTCAGTTTTTGAGAAAAACCTGGATTCAGTCGGCGATCACGATAACTTGGAGCGCTGCCGGAATAGGCCTGACTATCGCCACTGCGGGACGATACGGGGTCCTGTCTGCAGCGTGGAGTTCTCTTGCCACCGAGCTCGGCATTCTCCTTTCCACCGCGTGGGCCATCCGGCGACACGAGCGAGTCGGCTATCCGATATTCGTTGGGCTGTTGCTCACAGGTTGCCTAGTGGCTTTATCGGTGTGGACGTTCTCTACCAACGCCCGGGTCGATTGGTCCGCGGAGATACTGAAATTTGTAGTCGCCATTCTGGCCGCCGTGGCGTCACTCACAGTCTGGGTCTGGCCCCGGCGCCGCCTCGTTTTGCAGCTTGCGAAGGGCTAAGAGACAAATGCCGCCAGGGGAGCGTGTTTCGCAATTCGATGCCACTAATCGCGGCCCTCGTCCGATGGACAGGCTGACAGCTGCCCGATATTAGAATCACGAGCAGACAATTGACGAGGAGGGTCGTGTCCGGTGATTCCCCATACCCGGGTGAACGTGCGTGGCGAGGTACACCACCGGGCTATGCGCGCTTCAGGCGAATGCTGCTTTTTCTTTCATATAGGCAACGGCAACGGCTGAAAATGGTGCCGGGCGTCCTGGAATTACAGTACTGCGCGCTCAAGCAGAGCAGGAAACAGATAGCGAGAGAATCAAGTCAAATATGTGCGGAGGGATTTCCGCGCTCGGGTACTACGTTTTTCCATGCACTAGTCCTGCATGGCCTGCGCGTCGCGCCAGAGCGCGTTTCAGGTCATGCTCACGCTATTGCAAATATCCGCCGGGCGTTGAGGTTGCGCGTTCCGACGTTCGTTGTCGTACGTGAACCGATCGATTGTTCGCTGAGTCTGCTGGCAGCCGGTCACGTGCCCGACCTGAATGACGCTTTAGGTGCGTACTATGATTTCCACAGGTCCCTGCTTTCGGCTGTGGATCGATTGACGATCGTTCCTTTCGAAACTCTCATTCAGAATCCGTATGGAGTACTGCGCGCTATCGCGGCGCGGACGGGACACGGGCTAACTGGACCCGTCGATGCTGTTGTCCCTTCCGCAATTGAGAATCGTAGAAGGTTGGACAGGGCGGAACACGGAGATGACTTTATGCACGATAGTCTGCCAAACGCTGCAAGGGCGGCACGCAAGGCCGAGCTGTTTGTGCACGAATACGGTAGCGAGGCCCAACGTCTCGTCGAGCGTTGCTCTACGGTCAGAATGGAGCTTCTGACATCAGGAAGTGCAGTGGATGTCGGTGAAGAGGCAAGCCCGGATCATGAACAACCGCTGGCATAATCTTGCGCGGCTTCCAAAAGACCTCATCCCATCCGACGTCCGTTCGCTTCATGTGAGCTACGGCTTCGTAGCCCGTGGGAAAATCAATGCCGCGCTCGGCAAATAGGCGCTGCGCGTCTGCGAGGCTGCCCACACCATCGGTAATAACCCACGCCTGCCGAAGTTCGGCGGCTGAGGTATGCTCGAACGCGAATCGCGCGTGCGATTCTTCGCCCACATAGGACAGGCTCGCGGTCGAAGCTATGGGGCTGCCGCCGAATGCGAGCACCGTCCCAGATGCACCCGCGGAAAAGACTGCAATGGGCATACCTTGCTGAAACCCATTCATTCGCACCAATCGCTGCGCCCCACGTACGAAGTCCGCGGCGGGCCGTTCCAGCAACAGACGTGACCCCGTCGCTCCGAAATCAACGGGTTCATTATCGTTCCACAGTGGCGGAGAATTGCGATATGGGGATGCCGCCATGCCCACAACCAGGCCAGTCGCAGTCGCTGCGCAAACGAAAGCCGCTGCTATTCGGAAATTCGCGCGTGCCTCCGCCGTCGCGGCGCCGGCTAGCGTAATGACCGCCGCAGCCCAAAAAATCGACGCTGTTGCTGCATGGAAGGTGATGGCGCTGCTCGTACCGAACGAATATACAAAGGGAGCAACACCAATCAGCGCCGCCGCAATTGCTGCACGGCGCTCATCGATTCGAAGATTTTGAGTTCGGATACAGAGTATGCAAACGACCGCCGCCCCGAGCAGCGAGAGAATCTCAAAATTCCAGGCGCCAAAGCGCCAGCCGCCAAATGCATCGGACGGCGCGATGAAATCCTCTGCGCGCCACCAAGCCATGATAAGGGCAAACGACACAGCGATAATGTAGGCTGTTGCGGTTGCGGCACGGGATTGCTTTTTTCTGGTTAGTAGCCAACTCCATGCAAACGCGAACACGACAAATCCGGCAACTGATTCTGCATACTCCAGAATCTTCCAGGGCTTGCCGGAGACTGATTTGACAAACGATTGCGCAATTCCGTGCACGTCACCGGTCGTATCTGCTGAATGCAGCTCTTCCAGTCCGAGAATTTTCGCATCTATGAACGCGCTTAAGCTATGATAGATGCCGAACACCGCCGTAAGCAGAAGCATCAGCCCCAGCGCGCTTGTTAGAACTGCGAGCGCGTCTGCCCGGTTCGGGCGCAGTAAGGCTATCCAGCAAAGACCGAGGACCACCGCAGCGACTGCTGACGTTTGCTTTGTCAGTGCCATCACGGTCAGTCCGATTGCGCAAAGCAAACTTGGGCCAAACGTCTCCCGGACAAGACCGCGCTGTAAGCCAACTGGCATGGTACTCGCACGCAGCAGGCCGGTGAAAAAAACAAGCAACGCGCAAAGGTTCAGCGTGTTGTAATTTGGGACCCGAATTCCATCTTTGTACTGCCACACGACGCATGCGCAGAGCGCAAGGGTTACACAGAGGCGCTCAATCGTCGTTACAGGCCCGATAAAGCGTAGCAGCGCTCGACAAAAGAGTAACGCCGATGCTCCCATCATGACGGCACCGGCGACGCGGAGCGATGCGATATTCGCATGCAATAACACGTACAGGGGATGCAAAAGGTAGCCAGAATCGCTGACGTCTATTCGAGAGAACGGATCCGCGAGCGTAAGCACGTAGAAAGCTTCGTCCCCAAAGCTGAGACCCTTGCCCGCAGCCCAAATGAATATTGCTGCGCAGGCCGAAAACCCCGCCGCTATCCAAGCGAGGGGTAACATGCCCGAAGCCGAAGCCTTTGCCGGTGCTGCCGTCCCAAGCGGGAGGAGTTGAAGCGAATGCGTCACCAATCCTGATGTCGGCTCCCGGTCCGTGCCCTGTTTCGGGCCACGCGTGGATGCGCCCCCGAAAGCGGGGAGTACAGGTAATCGCGATACCACTGTCAAGAGCGCGTCGGGCCCTGTGACGCGCAGGCGCAAAACATGCCTGCGCATATCCCACTTGGCTCATCGAATGGCTGTGCAACATGGATACACGTCAGTGGACTTATGCCTACCCTCATGCATTGCGAGCATATCAAGGACAAGTGCGGAGACGATTGCATACCATTACATGCCTAATGCGCTTGTGTGGCCGTCGGCGCCCACGCTAACGTTGCCCCCAGCTTCAGAATCCGGTCGACGCTGACCGTCCCAACGTTTGATGATTCAAAGGACCGAAAGCCCTGCTCTACGATCCAAGTCACGGCTACTGCGCTCGCCAAAAGGACGATGTGCGGGCGGAGCAGTAAAATGAAACGACCGAAGCCGAATCTATTCGTCGTGGGTGCTATGAAATGTGGCACGACCAGCGTCTATAACATGCTGCATCGAACCTCCGGTGTGATTATGTGCCGGGTAAAGGAGCCCAACCATTTCTGCACCGACCTTTACGCGTGTCCTGATTTCGGTGCTTGGGGAATCCCTCCGTGGATATGTGATGAGGGGGATTATCTATCGCTGTACCGCGAGGGCGAAGCACGATGGCTCGGTGAGGCATCTCCGAACTACCTTTACTCGACGGTGGCGGCTACCCGGATACGCGACTTCAACGCCGAGGCGCGAATCGTGATCCTTCTTCGGAGTCCGATTGAGCGAGCGTGGTCCGAATACCTAATGCAGTTAAGAATGGGCAAGGTGGCGATCTCCTTCACCGAGATCGTTCGCGAAGATTTTAAGCGCGTCAAAGCCGGTACACGGATGATCCATTCAAGATATATCTCCGGAGGAATGTACGCCCAGCAGGTCGAGAGATATCTCCAACAGTTTCCAGCGAGGCAAGTTTTTATTGAAGTCGTGGATCGGCCTCACGTCGGCTTTCACAATCTGCGCACTGGGTTAAGTAGTTTTCTCGGCGTAGAGGTGGCGCCTTTGGAACACGCAAACCCAGGCGGAGTGCCCACGCTTCCGCGCCTCAATCACTTGCTATTTAAGGCGGGAATCAAGAATTTCATCTCTGACACCTTCCCTGACTCGGTTAGGTCAGTGGTAAAGACCCTCTATTACCGCTCGCCCGGTGCTCGTGTGATGGCTGAATCTGACCGCGAGTTTCTCTCCCATGTTTTTCGCGACGAGGTTACCAGCCTATCCGCCATGCTCGACGTCGATTTAAGCTTCTGGCAATCAGACCACGAAACAAAGACGGTTTAGTACGGCTTCGCCCAAGCGCATATCCCCGCCAGCTGCTTCGGGCGAAGAGGGGGATTGCCGTGAACTGCCACTCTGTACGCCTGCTGTCCAAGCCAGCCGCATCGAAGCGACCAGCGAGCCAAATCGAGCGAAAACCGTTGACCCGCTGACACTTCGCTCCCCATAAACATGCCATGGTCATTCTGGGTATCAACGCTTTCCATGGCGATTCTTCGGCCGCGCTGATTGTCGACGGCCGGCTGGTCGCGGCAGCGGAAGAAGAGCGATTCCGGCGGATCAAGCATTGGGCCGGATTTCCATCACAGGCGATTTCCTGGTGCCTTGCGGAAGCTGAAACTACGCTATCCGACGTCGATCACGTGGCACTGAACCAGAACAGCCGCGCCCATCTGGGAAAAAAAATCACCTATCTGCTCTCGCGCCGGCCCGATGCCGGGCTGGTCCTGGCGCGGCTGAGGAATCGACGGAAGCGGCAAGGAGTCCGGGAGCTGCTGGAAGTGAAGATCTCCGGCGGGAAATTTCGGGGCGCCGTCCAGCCAGTCGAACATCACATAGCCCATCTTTCTTCCGCATTTCACGTGTCCCCATTCGCCGACGCGGTCGCCGTTTCCGTGGATGGATTCGGAGATTTCTCGAGTGGCGCATGGGGCATCGGCAGCGGTTCATCGCTCGCCGTGCACGACCGCATCTATTTTCCCCATTCGCTCGGAGTGTTCTATCAGGCCCTGACGCAATATCTCGGCTTTCCCCATTATGGCGACGAATACAAGGTCATGGGATTGGCGCCCTATGGCCAACCTTCGCAATTGCCGGCAATGCGACGCATCGTGCATCTCGAGCCTGGCGGACGTTATGCGCTCGACCTCGACTTCTTCCGGCATCATCGCGAAGAAATCTCGTATCAGTGGGACCATGGTTCTCCCGTCTGCGGCGATCTTTTCTCACCTGCGCTGGAAGAACTTCTCGGCCCGCGGCGGCAGCCGTCGGAGCCGTTGACCCAGCATCACAAGGACATCGCACGTTCGATCCAGGTGATGTACGAGGAAGCGTTTTTTCATCTGCTTGAACATCTGCAGCGCCGCGGATTGACGGATATTGCGCTCGCGGGCGGCTGTGCGGCCAATTCGGTTGCCAATGGAAAAGTGCGGCGGCGGACGAAGTTCCAGCGTGTCTATGTGCAGTCGGCTGCCGGCGATGCCGGCGGCGCGATTGGCGCGGCATTTGCCGTGTGGCACAAACTCGGCGGTCAGCGCGGGTTTGTCATGGACCACTCCTATTGGGGGCCGCAGTTTTCGTCAGCCCAGATCGATCAGGTCGTCTCTGCAAGGCGCGGTGAACTCGATGGCCAGAATTGTTCGGTCGAATTGATCGCCGATACGAATCTTCTTTGTCAGCGCACCGCGCGCGCCATCGCGGATGGCGCCGTGACCGGGTGGTTCCAGGGACGCATGGAGTGGGGCCCGCGCGCGCTCGGCAATCGTTCGATCCTGTGTGATCCTCGCCGCGCCGACATGAAGGAAGTTCTCAATGCGAAAATCAAGCGGCGCGAGTCATTCCGCCCCTTCGCTCCTTCCATCCTTGAAGAACAGGTCGATGAATGGTTTGAGGAGAATGACGCCGTTCCGTTCATGATGCAGGTTTTCCAAATCCGCGAAGAAAAACGGCCGGTCATTCCGGCAGTCACGCATGTCGATGGCTCCGGCCGGCTACAGACGGTTTCCCAGGCGGCGAACCCGCTCTACCATCGGCTCATCACCAGCTTCCGCGACGTGAGCGGTGTGCCAATGCTGCTCAACACGTCATTCAATGAAAACGAACCGGTCGTGTGCCAGCCTTCTGAAGCTTTGGAATGTTTTCTGCGGACGAGAATGGATGTCCTGGTGATGGGAAATACATTCATCCAACGGAGGAATGAGCCAGCAGCCGGACCTCGTTCCGGGACTTCATGAAAATCAGCGTCATCACGGTGTGCATGAATTCGGCGAGGACGATTGCCGATACGCTTCGCTCATTTCTTGCGCAAACCCATCCCGACAAGGAGCTGGTGGTCATCGACGGCGGGTCGCAGGACGAAACCGTCAGCATCGCGCGGTCTTTCGCGCATCCCGCGATCCGCATTTTTTCTGAGCGCGACAATGGAATTTACGATGCAATGAACAAGGGACTTGCCGCCTATACCGGCGACGCGGTGGGTTTCCTGAACTCCAATGACACGTTCCACGACGCTCGCGCGCTGGCCTCAATCGCCTCGGCGCTGGCCAGCGCCGAGGCAGCCTATGGCGATATCGTCTTCGTCACCGACCACTGCTCAAAGAAAATCGTCAGAACGTGGAATGCAGGGCATTATCGCCGCGGCAGCTTCCGCTCAGGCTGGTTGCCGCCGCATCCGACTTTTTACATCCGGCGGGAGCTCGCCGATCGCACGGGCCGTTTTGATCTGCAGTACGGTTCGGCAGCCGACTATGATTTCATGTTGCGGGCTTTGGAGTTACACGCGTCCAGGGTCAAGTACATTCCGCAATTCCTGGTGGACTTCGAGAATGGCGGCCAAAGCTCGGGGAGCATTACTGGCTACATCAAGGCCAATCTGTTGTGCCTGAAATCACGGCAGCAACATCTGCGGTCGCCGATAGTGGACGTAGCACTGATTGCAAAGCCGCTGCGCAAGCTGAACCAGTTCCACTGGCGAGCGTAACAAAGCTCTCTTATTGGCCCAGAAGCTTCAAGGACACCGCAGTAATCGCGAGCGTACTCACTATCGATGTCAGATTCGTAATGTTCGTGAGCGTCGCCATAAAATTAAACGGTGCGACCGCGACCGGCACAACAATGGTCGATCCCGGCGGAATGATCTGATTGCTGTTGAAGCTTAACCAGCTTTCTTCCACCGGGCGCGCGGTGCCATCGGGCAGCACCACGAATGTACGCCCTTCATCGGCGGTCTCACGCGTTCCGCCGGCCATCGCGATGTATTCCTTGACCGACATATCGTTCCGGTAGGTAAACGAACCGGTGTTCAGGACCTCACCTGTCACGGTGATCGTGGACGGACGCTTTGGAATGTACAGCGTGTCACCGCCCTCCATGGCGACATCGAGTTCGGGGTGAACTGCCAGCGTGCCCGGATCGGCCGTCACCGTAATGCGGCCAAGTGCCGGTTGCGTGCGGAGTTCGGTAATCAGCTTGTTGACGACATCCGCTGCGGTCTGGCCAGCAGCACCGGCTCCCCCTGCGCCAGATACGTTGGAGGTAAACGAGCCACGTTGGGCAGCGGCTGCGAGTGCCACTTCCAATTCCTTGGCATCCCTCTGGTTGGCTTCACTCTCGGAAATGGCTGCGCTGCGGCGCGTAAAAATGGCGCCGAGTGCGTAAGCCTCGTCGGTCAAACCTCCGGCCCGCGCAAGAACGGAAGACATGCGTTCACCGCGTCGGACATCGAATGTACCCGGATAGCGCACCTCCCCCACGATCGTCACGCGGCCATCCTGGCGATCGGAAAAGACCGGCCTGAAACGAATGACATCCAGCGGCTGCAGCGCAACACGCTTAAAGTCGTCCACTGTGCCCTTGTAGTCCGTCCGCACCGTGCGCGCGGTGCCGCTGGCGGAATCGATATTGGTGGACGTCACTTCCACTGCGGTGAGATCCGCTGTGCGCAATGGTCCGCCGGCCATCTGCACGACTTCACCGAGATTGGTCCCCCGCGCCACAAGATAGGGTCCGGGGTATTTCACCTCATCGAACAGCCAGACCAGATTCTCGCCCAGTGTCCCGGAAAGGACTTCCGGGCTGACACCGATATTGTCGGCGATCCCCTGTGAGGTTATTTTGGGAGGACTTTTCCCGTTCGTCTGGCCGGTTTCGCGGCTGATCGCACCCACCGTCCGGTCGACCGCAGCAGCCACGAGCGGATTCGGCGAGGGGGGAAGTGGCTGTCCGGGCAGAGAGGACGCATATGCGTTCCCCCCGAAGAGCGGCACCCCACCTGTCGCACCTCCGGGCTGGTATCCCGGTACCGGGGCAAATGGCGTTATGATTGAGACGCCCGGAATGCCCCCCCCAAATGAAGGCTGACCGGTTTGGAGCTGCGTCTGGTCACTTCCCTGAACAAATCCTCCAGGCTGTCCCGGCGACGCAGCATCCGGGGTGGAGGACCCACCGGCGGGATTGCTCGATGACGTTGGCGCCTGCGGTACTTCACTCTTTTCCAGTTGACGCGCGGCATCGGCTGCCAAATCGTGAATCTCGCTGTCTTTAAAAATATAAACCCTATCGTCGTTTTGCAGCCGGACATCTTCCTGGCCTGACAGCACCCGGCTCACGGAAAACGACACGACGTTCTCGGTGTTCAAAGCCATGTCACGCCGCGCGATCACCGCAAAGGCGGTGTAGGCGTCGGGGGTCAAATCCGCTGCGCTGCGAAGCAACTGGTGAACGGTGGATGCAGCCGAAAGCGGATACGCATTCGGCAGCTTGACCGCGCCCAACAGACGAATGGACTGAGTCTGAAGGTCGCTTGCATGATTGACGAGCAGAATCTCGCCATCGGAAACTATGGCGCCATTTTCGACTGGCTCGATTCTGGTGCTGCCATCCGGCTGCAAGCTGACCTTTGAAAGTCGATAGGCCCCGCCGATTTCGTAACCGCCGGCAAGCTGAATCAGTCCGTCGACGCTGATCGAACTCTGACCCTTCTGCAGTTCGAATATTCCCGGATGCCGGACGAAGCCCGCGATTGCGACAGTGTCTTTCAAAGCCGGAACGAAAATCCTGTCACCGTTTTCAAGAAAGCCGAGATTGACCGCGTTACCATCGGCGATAATCGAATAAAGATCGAGAGTGCGACTCTGGTTGCCGCGCATCAGAACGACGTTGCGGAGACTTCCCGTCTTGGCGATGCCGCCAGCCGTCAAAATCGCGTCCAACGGGGTGGCAAGCGCCGTTAGAACACGCATGCCTGGCGCGCGAACGTCACCCGTGACGAGCACCGATACCTGACGCAACTGTCCGACAGAAATGTATACATTCGTATCAAGAAACGTGCGCGCGACACGTCGCTCGACATCGGTACGAAATTCCGCCAGCGTTCGTCCCGCAGCCACAATGGGCGCCATTTTTGGTAAGATGATTTGACCGTCCCGGTTGACCGGCAATGAATATTGCTCGTCCATTGGTCCACGGAGGACGACGTCAACTTCGTCACCTGGGCCGAGGATATATCCGTCCTGTGGTGCACCAAGCTGTGTGGATGAAATCTGCGCCGGGACACCAAAGATGTCATAGCCGAACTGGGTGAGATCATCGGTGGTGCCGACGGTCGGGTTGTCATTTTGGCTCGCCTTCAGAGGCAAGCGGGCTGTGTACAGCCTTTCCAGCCGGGACGGCGGTGCTATCGGCTGTAGCGGCGCGACGCCCTGCCCGCCGGGACTGGGTGGATTTGTGCCCTGCCCCCCTGAGCTATATTGGCCTGGTTGCGGCTGTAGGATTTGCTGACCGGGAATTCCGCCCGGCAGGCCAAGCATCAATTGCCCTGGCATGGCGCCAGGTGCGCCGAACACCGGCGAGCCGGGAATTACGCTGGTTGGAATCGATGTGGGAATCTGTGCCAGCGCGTCACCGCAGCAAATGGCGCAAATCCCGACCAGAATCGAGGGACCGAATAAACGACGAAAAACGCCCTTCAACTGAATCCCCCAGACGCTCGAAAGAGACGAGAATTTGTTTCTAGTGAATAACTTAGCCCCGGGCAAGTCAACACACCGCGGCACGGCGCCATCGCTCCGCAGCGCAAACCGCGAGAGTCATTGCGCGCTCCAACTGCCAGTGGTCAAAGTTCCCGCCGCGTAATTGGGCGCAGCAAAATATTCGCACCCGGATTGGTCTCCTCCCGATCGCGTTCTCTCGGTAAGGCTTTCGTCTCTTTGGGAAAATCGCTAAGAGACGCACGGCGCAATTGCGCGCATGAGGGGTGGAATGAGTTCTCAGGGAAGGCGAAATTCCCCGCGCGTCGTTGTCTGCGTTGCGTTCTCGAGTGCAGTGCTGGTTTGTTCCCCGGCTTCGGCTGCAGACAATGTGCTCGACATGCCTTCTCCGTCCGATTATGGCGGCGCCGGGCTCCTGGATACGCGAACCGCGAGGTTTTTCCCGGACGGTTACCTCAATTTCACCGCAGCACTCTCACAGCCTGACAGCAAATACGCCCTCACGTTTCAGGGCTTGCCCTGGGCGGAATTCACGTTCCGCTACCTTCGCGATCCCAAATATGCAGGCACTGGTGCCTATTTCAGAAATTTCGACGTGAAAATCCGGTTGTCGAACGAATCCGAATACTGGCCGGAAATCGCCGGCGGCATCCAGGATTTCATCGGCCAGCGGCAGAATGGTGCGGAATACTTCGTCGCCTCGAAGCGCTGGGGAGATTTCGATTTCACGCTTGGTCTGGGTTGGGGCCGCTTCGGTTCACGCGGCACGTTCGAGAATCCATTCGGCCTGATCAGCAAGGGTTTTCTGGTCCGGCCGGACAGCAACAATCCGCAGGGTGGCGGGGTCTTATTCAACCAGTTTTTTCACGGTCCGGAAGTTGGGCTGTTCGGCGGTGTCGAATACGACACGCCGATCCGCAACCTGAAATTTAAGGTCGAATACAGCAGTGACACGTGGCCGAATGACGTCGGGAATTACCGTTTTCCGGTCAATGCCGGCTTCAGCTATCGCCCACTTGATTGGCTCGATGTCGGCATTTCGGTCATGCACGGCCATTTCCTCGGCGTGCGCCTAAGTGCATTGTTTGATGCGAAGCACGACTCATTCCCGACTCGCATCGACGCCCCGCCGCGTTTTCGCGCGCGCCCGGAACAACCCGCAGGAACGATTCTGCAACCGGATGCGCCGCCGGATGCGCCGAAGCCCGATCCGTCACCCGCCGGCGACGCAGGCATCCAATCCCGTATCGTCGATTTGACTCAGACGCGTCCGGTTGCTGTCAATCCGCAAGACTTGGGATTTCCGGCGGCTCCCGCGCTGCCGCCCGTTCTGCCACCGGCCGCGATGGCTCCGGCGACACCGCCGCCGAAACCGGGAGCACTTGCAGCCGATGTCGAGCAACGCATCAGGACGGGGCTCGACGGCCAGAAACTCAAGGTCATGGGCCTCAGCGTCGAACGCGACAAACTTGTCATCCTGATTGAAAACCCGCGCTATCGGCGCAACACCGAAGCCGTTTCGCGAGTAGCACGGATACTCTCGGCGACAGCGCCAGCCGAGATCAATTCCTTCGAGATTACTCTCCTCGTTGTCGGAGAGCCCGCGGCAACGATCACCTTGGAAAGGCGCGAGATCGATGCTCTGGCGCGCCGGCAAGGTTCGCCGGCGGAAGTGTTCGAAACCGCCGCTATCGGATCTGGACAACTCGCGCCGCTGAATCATCTGGCGCCGGACCTGTTCCCGCAATTCAGTTCGACCTTTTTCCCGCTACTGCAGGAAGATCTGTTCGATCCCAACAACCCGCTGTATCTGCGCATTGGCGTCGGTTTCGGCGGAGAGGCGCGCCTGACGCGAAGCTGGTTCTTTGACGTTACGGCCTTCGGAACCATTTGGGACAATTTCGGCCAGATTACGCGCTTGAGCAACAGCTTGTTGCCGCATGTGCGCTCCGACGTCCCGTTATACCTCAAGAATGGCCGCTACGGCTTTGCCAATGTTTCCACGTCCTATTATTTCAAGCTCGCACCTGACGTGTACGGACGAGTATCCGGTGGAATTCTCGAGCAGATGTTCGCCGGCGCAGGAGGCGAATTGCTGTACCGGCCGTTCAACGCGCGCTGGGCAATCGGCATCGACGCCTGGGACGTCGTCCAGCGCGGTTACCGCGAACTCTGGGACATGCGCCACTACCAGGCATTCACCGGCCACATCACCGCTTATTACCAGCTGCCCTGGTACGACTTGGGCGTTGCTGTGAGTGCCGGTCAGTACCTCGCAGGCGACAAGGGCGCAACCTTCCAGTTCTGGAGGAGCTTCTCGACCGGCGTCCAGATTGGCGCCTGGTTCACGCTCACCAATGTCGACGGCACCAGGTTCGGCGAAGGCAGCTTCGACAAAGGAATTGAGATCATAATCCCGCTCGAGTGGGTCGTTCCGTTCTCGTCCCGGGCCGTCTATGACATGCAGCTTCGGCCGCTTCAGCGTGACGGTGGCCAACGGCTGCTCGGGGACACGACGCTTTACGGCATGACAAACGGTACGGATTATGGTGCTTTCACAAGTCAGTGGAACCAGCTCTATCGCTGACCGGACAGGTGAACCTTGGTTGCAACAGGAAATCCGGAAAATCCTGAGCGGAGAAAAACGGCGCTCATCACCGGGATCACCGGACAGGACGGCAGCTATCTTGCCGAACTGCTGTTGGAGAAAGACTACATCGTTCACGGCGTGAAGCGGCGGTCATCCTCATTCAACACGAACCGCATCGACCACCTCTATGTCGACCCGCATGAAGCCTCCCCGTCCTTCTTCCTGCATTATGGCGACATGACCGATGCCACGAACATCATTCGAGTCGTTCAGGAGACACAGCCTGACGAAATCTACAATCTGGCTGCGCAGAGCCATGTGCAGGTGAGCTTTGAAACGCCTGAATACACCGCGAATGCCGATGCGCTCGGTACGCTGCGGCTGCTGGAAGCCGTCCGCATTCTCGGCATGTCGGACCGGGCCCGGTTTTACCAGGCTTCCACTTCCGAGCTGTATGGTCTGGTCGAGGAGACGCCGCAGCGGGAAACCACACCCTTCCGCCCCCGCAGCCCCTATGCCGCCGCGAAACTTTACGCCTACTGGATCACCGTGAATTACCGGGAAGCCTATGCCTTCCATGCGTCCAACGGGATTCTGTTCAACCATGAGGGGCCTCGGCGCGGCGAGACCTTCGTCACGCGCAAAATCACTCGCGCGGTCGCTGCGATATCGCGCGGGCTCCAGTCCCGGCTCTATCTCGGCAATCTCGACGCCGCCCGCGACTGGGGTCACGCGCGCGACTACGTCCACGGCATGTGGCTCATCCTTCAGCAGGACGAACCGGATGACTACGTCCTCGCGACCGGCGAAAGCCATACCGTGCGTGAATTCGTCGAACTCGCATTTGAGCATGTCGGCCGAAGAATTATCTGGAAGGGTAGCGGCGTCGATGAGGTCGGCCTCGATGCGCGAACCGGCGACATTCTGGTCAAAGTCGATCCGCGCTATTTTCGGCCAACGGAAGTGGAGGCGCTCCTGGGTGACTCCGGCAAGGCGCGCCAGCGTCTCGGCTGGCGGCCAGAAATCCGGTTTGACGCATTGGTGCGCGAAATGATCGAAGATGACCTGAAGCATGTCGCGACGGCGAGAAATGCCGGATACGACTGACACAACCGCCTACCGGCTTGCCGGAAAACGGGTCTGGGTCGCCGGCCACGCCGGCATGGTTGGTTCAGCCCTTTTGCGCCGTCTCGAGCGCGAGGAAGTGACGCTGATCACGGCAGACCGCCGCGAACTCGATTTGAGGAATCAGGAGCAGGTCGAAAATTTTGTTGCCCGCGCTCGGCCGCAGGCGATCTTCCTGGCCGCAGCGCGCGTCGGCGGCATTGCTGCGAACAACAGTTTCCCCGCGACATTCTTGTACGACAATCTCCTGATCGCGGCGAACACCATCGAAGCGGCTCGCCGACATGGTGTCGAGAAGCTGCTCAACCTGGGTTCGACCTGCGTCTATCCCAAATTTGCGCCGCAGCCGATTCCGGAAAACGCCCTGCTCTCCGGCCCTCTCGAACCGACCAATGAATGGTATGCGGTGGCAAAAATCGCAGCGATCAAGTTGTGTGATGCCTATCGCCGGCAATATGGCTGTGATTTCATTTCCGCGATGCCGACCAACCTTTACGGGCCCAACGACAATTTCGATTTGGATTCTTCGCATGTGATCCCGGCACTGATCGCCAAATTCTCGCGGGCCGTGGCGGAAAAGCGGTCCGAGATCGTCATCTGGGGCACCGGGACGCCGCGCCGCGAATTCCTCCATGTGGACGACTGTGCGGATGCGCTTGTCCATTTGATGAAGCAGTTTTCCGGCGAGGGGCCAGTGAATGTCGGCACCGGAACGGACGTCACGATTCGCAAACTGGCGGAAATGCTGGCCGAAATCTCCGGCTTTCACGGCGGACTGGTATTTGATTCGTCGCGGCCCGACGGTACGCCGCGCAAAATGTCCGATGTGTCGCGCCTCACCGCTCTAGGCTGGTCGGCCGCCATACCCTTAAGGCGCGGGCTGGCACAGACCTATGACTGGTTCTGCACCAGGTCTCACGAAGTGCGGGCGCGTCACACGGTCGATGTAGCAGTGCCCGGGGACCGCGCATGATGAAAATAACGCCGGTTATTCTAAGCGGCGGTTCCGGGACCAGGCTCTGGCCGGCATCGCGGTCACTCTATCCAAAACAATTGCTGCCGATCGCATCCGAGCGAACCATGTTTCAGGAAACGGTGGGCAGGTTTTTCAACAGGCCCGGTTTTCTGTCGCCGCTTGTGATCTGCAATGACGAACATCGATTCATCATCGCCTCACAGCTTCAGACACTGGGCGTCGTTCCAGTATCCCTCGTACTCGAACCCGTCGGCCGGAATACTGCCGCAGCAGCCGCTGTCGCAGCGCTAATTCTCTCTGAACGCGCGGACGATTCGCTCATGCTGATTGCGCCGTCCGATCATGTCATCGACGATACCGTCGCTTTCCATACGGCGGTCCAGATTGCCGTACCCGCCGCAGAACGGGGCCGACTGGTGACTTTCGGCATGAAGCCCCATCATCCGGAAACCGGTTACGGCTATATCGAGTCCGCCGAAGCACTCGAGGACATCCCCGGCGCATTCTCCGTCGCCCGTTTCATTGAGAAACCCGGGCGCACAAAGGCCGAAGAGCTCGTTGCAACACAACGCTGCTTCTGGAATTCCGGTATGTTCCTGTTCTCACCCGCTGCATGGCTCGAAGAACTCTCGCGACATGCACCCGATATTCTTGTCGGCGCCTCCCGCGCACTTCGCGAAGGGTCGCGCGATCTCGACTTTTTCCGACTCGACCGGGAAAGCTTTACCGCGATCCGCAGCATCTCGATCGATTACGCGGTCATGGAACACACGCGTAATGCCGCGGTCGTGCCGGCGACAATCGGTTGGAGCGACATCGGGTCCTGGTCAGCCATCTGGGAGCGCGGCAAAAAGGACGGCTCAGGGAATGTTGTCAGTGGCGACGTGATCATCAGAGACTCGCGGGATAGCTATATCCGCAGCGACAAGCGTCTCGTGGCGGCACTTGGAGTCGATGACCTGATTGTGGTGGAAACGGCCGATGTCGTACTCGTGTGCCGCCGGGGACGCGACCAGGATGTGAAGCTGCTGGTCGAGCACCTGATAAACGCGAAGCGTGCGGAGGCTTCGCAACACACCCGGGTCTACCGTCCATGGGGGTTTTTCGAGACTCTCCATATAACGCCTGGAACGCAGGTGAAGCTCATCGAGGTTTACCCCGGAGCGGCGCTGTCGCTGCAGTATCACCACAAACGTGCTGAGCACTGGGTCGTCGTGTCAGGCGAGGCTTCCGTCGTGAGAGGCGACGAGGAATTGGTCCTCAAGCAAAATGAGTCCACCTTCATTCCGATCGGTGCAACGCACCGGTTGGAAAACCGTACCGACCGCTGTCTGCGCATTATCGAAGTACAAGTCGGCGAATATCTCGGCGAGGACGATATTGTCCGGCTCGAGGACCGCTATAAACGCTGACCTTTTCTGGCTCTTGCCAGCTCCTAAACGTCACCGGCGCCAAGGCTCCGTCCACGCCATTCCGCACGCATAGGCTGAGGGCCACGTGGATACACTTCTGCGTTGACGGACGCCGCTGTGGCTGGAATGCTGTACGGGTGGAAGCGTAACGGAACAACCACACGCGCGCGGAGCGGCGGTAGCAACCCGCGCAGGACTTACGGGACGATTCAACAAAACCCGTAAGAGTGGATTTGGTAAGGAGGAATTTGTATGCATGTGATTCCTCAGTCCTGGTCGCATTTGCACATACTCATCGGTGTCTTCCCGACTTTTGGACTTCTGATTGTGTTCGGTTTTTACTTTGCCGGTCGCCGTGCCGGCGACGAATTCACGCAGCGTATTTGTCGCATCCTTTTGGTTCTGTTGGCGCTGCTCGGTATCCCGATTTATGTTAGTGGCATCGCTTCCGCAGCGGATTTGGCCGGCAATCCCAGATATTCTCCGGATGCGATAAGCACCCATTATTTTTGGGGCCTGGCGGCGATCGGTGTTCTTGCCATCGCCGGGCTGATCGCCTTTGTCGAACTATGGCGAACATGGCTCGGCCGCCGCCTGTTTTCCCTATCGGGTCCCGCGCTGGCACATGCCACAGCCGCCGGGTCGAGCTATGCCAATGTGCCTGAGAACACCTCCTCCGCGATGGTAGCGGCTGAGGCGGCGGGTCCCTCCTATTCGGCGCGCGCAGCGCAGAGCCGCGGGGTCTCGGGATACCGTCGCATCTCTGCAAAGCATCTCGGGACATGGAATTCGTCGTCATTGCTGGCTGGCTTCGCAATCATCGCCCTTGCCCTCACCGTCGTGGCAAGCGAGCTGGGATTTCCTATCAATCACCACGAACTGGAATTGGCCGTCACAATTCCCGACATCTCAACCCCGCAAGCCTGGTCGCACGCGCATCTGATTCTGAATCACGTCCCAACGGCAGGCTTCGTGTTTGCACTCGCTTTTTATGTGACCGCGCTCGTCGCGAATAACGACGTGCTGAAGCGCGGCAGCCTCGTTCTTTTTGTCATCTGCGGCATTGCCGGGGTACCGACCTATGTGGCCGGGACCGCTGCCATGTGGGCTTTGACGCAGCCGACAATACCGGAGATATCCAAGGCGGTGATCAATTCCCACCGCGACATGGCGTTGTGGAGTTTGTTCGGACTGGCATTCACCGGCGCCACATCCTGGATTGAGCTGTGGCGCGCTCGGTCGCGCGGACAATTTTCACAAAGGTCGCTGAACCTGATCCTGCTGTTTGCAATTGTCACACTCGCAATCATGACTGAAACCGGGCACCGGGGAGGGCTGATCAATCACCCGGAGATTCGCCTGGCGACGGACATACTCCCGACCGATGCGAATGCTGGTTTTTCCATGTCTCTCGAGACGCTGATGAAGGACATGATCTGGTTCGTGCCGTGGCAGATCGTGCATTTCTTCGGCTATTGCCTGATATTTGGCACGGTGTTCGCGGTCACGTTGCGCGTGTTCGGCTTTTGGAAATCCATTCCTTTTGCCGCCATGCACCAGTTACTCCTGCTCGGATTCATCGGCGTCGTGATGAATGTCGTCAGCGGCATGATGATGATGTTTGCCGACAGCTATCGCTACGTTGTGAGTGACACGACTTTCGCCCCGAAAATCGCGCTGATCACAATCGGCACGATTGCGGTTCTCTGGTTTTCGCTCTCCGCCCGTCTCTGGAAGGTGAAAGCAGGAGAGAATGCTCCGCGAGGCGCAAAATGGGCGGGCGCTGTGGCACTGGTGGCATGGGCCGGGGTCATAGTTTGCGGCCGGCTGCTGGCATTTCTCTGAACACAAGCGAGGAGAGTTGAGCGTGCTTGAATGGCTGGAGAATACATCGTTTGCCGCCTGGGTGCGGGAAGATGTGTGGGGTTGGCCAGTCGCGCTGACTCTCCACGCATTAGGAACCGCGCTCGTCGTTGGTTTCATCCTGATCATCGGCCTGAGGCTGCTGGGATTTTTCAGGATGATCCCCGTGACTTCGCTCAGCCGGCTGTTTCCGGTCATTTGGGCGGCGCTTCTTCTGCAATTTCTTAGCGGCTTTACGCTGTGGATGTCCAAGCCGGCGCGATATGTCGCTGACGGCGCGTTTATGCTGAAGATCGCATTGATCGTTGTCGGCATAATTCTGACCTTGCAATTCTACCGCACGGTCAACCACGAGGCCGGCTCATGGGAAGCACAGGGCACCGTCTCCGCGCGCGGAGTCAGATTTGTTGCCGCCGCACTTCTCGTGTGGGGCAGCGTTCTCATTGCGGGCCGGCTGACCGGATATCTCGGATCCATTTGATCCGCTGACGAATATGGGCGTCGCAGCAAAAACAGAAGAGCCCGGAATTACCCGGGCTCTTTCGCCGTATAGCGGCGGGAGCTACTTGCTGAGTCCGAGTTTCTCGTCCCCGGAACGCTGTAGGACGACGTTGACGCCGGATTTATCGAGCGGCGTTGCGCCCAGCTTGAGAAGTAGCTTGGCGGTGTCCTCCCGGTATCTGCGCGGAATCTGAAGCCGGCGCGCGCCGATTTCCTTGGTTAGGACGGATAGCGAAATGCTCAGAGGCGTCTGCCCAAAACTGTCCTTCTGATCGATCTTGGCGCCCTTGCTCACCAGGTATTCGATGTCCGGATTGATGCCCTGATAGGTGGCAGCGTGCAACGCGGTCCAGCCGAATTGTCCGGCGGCATTGACGTCGGCGCCATGTTCTACCAGATACTTTAACGTCGGGGTCGACAGTGACCGCTCTTCGGGCTCTCTCATCCTCTGTACATCCGTCCCGGCACCGGCAGCCATGATCAATGGCGTGGTACCTTGTTCAGTCGGAATGTTGGGATCTGCGCCGGCATCGACCAAAGCTTTGATCACCGCGAGGTTGCTGGTCTCGGCCGCCAGAAGCAGTGGTGTTGAACCCTGCAGGGTGATTTCGGTCACGGTGAGCGCAGTCCGGCGCTTCAATGCAACTCCAGAGCCTTTTTTGACTTCGTCGGCAGCCTTTGCCCTGTCCTGCTTGATGCGAAGATTCGGATTCGCGCCGTGCTTGAGAAGCGACTTGACGATCACCAGCGTTGCGTCTTGCCGCTCGAAGTCGATTCCATAATCCGAGTCCCGCACGGCGCGATGCAAGGCGGCGTAACCATCCGAATCCACCAGGTTGGGATCGGCACCACCGTCGAGCAGCGCGTCCACCGCCTTCACCTGACCCATGGCGCTGGCGATTAACAAGGGTGTCAACTGGGTTTTGGGCTGGGCTTCATTCGCGTTTGCGCCGGCCTTCAGGAGAATACGAGCACTGTCCGCGTCTCCCTGCTGGGCGGCAAACATCAGCGGGGTGAAGCCGGTCTTCGATGCGAGACCGACGTCGGCGCCGTGTTTGACGAGTTCATCGACAATCGCGACCTGACGTTTGGAAAGAGCCCACATCAGGGCGGTCTGTCCGCCCATGGACTCCTGCGCATTGGGTTTTGCACCGCCTGCGAGCAGGGCGCGAACGGTGTCGACATTGCCCCGGCCGGCGGCCGCCATGAGCGGCGTTTCGCCTGACATGATCGCCATATTGGGATCCGCGCCGGCGGCCAGCAGTTTTTTGGCCATGGCGGAATCCTGCTGCTCGGCTGCCGCGTAAAGCGCCGTTGCACCAAATTCATTGGCCGACTTCGCGCTGGCGCCAGCATGCAGAAGGAGATCCGCCATCGCCAGATCGTTGCGCGAGGCCGCCCAGACCAGCGCTGCCGTACCTTCTGCGCCGGAGATATCTTTCTTTGGCAGGCTCGCGAGCAGCGACTGCACGGCTGCACGGTCCCCTTCCCTGGCCGCAGTTACCAGCGACATATCGCTCCCGCCGGCTGCGAGTGCGGTACCGGCAAGAATCGTCGAGCACATCAGTGCCGCCAGAATCGTTGCTCTCGTGCTCATCGCAATTCTCCCTGGGCTTAATTTCGTTGGAGGAAATCAGTGGTCTCCGCTTTCGCGGGGACCACTGATCTGACATTCAGATTTTTGCCACTTTGGTTTGACCCGTCGGCAGCTCAAGCCGCCCGGTGCTGTCTCCCAACCTGTCCACATGGGGCACACCTGCCTTGTCCAGCATGGTCAGCAGGAGATTGGTCATCGGTGTACGGTTCGGGTACTTGACGTGCACTCCGCCCTTGATGCCGCCAATACCACTGGCGACCAGCACCAGGGGCAGGTTGGTATAAAGGTGCAGGTTGGCGTCGCTCAGGGCCGCACCGTAAAGGATCATCGAGTGATCAAGCAGCGATCCATCGCCATCCTTGGTGTCGCGCAGCTTGCCGAGATAGTAAGCGAGCATCTTGGTGTGCAAGCCGTTGATCGCGATGGTCTTCACCTGCTTCTCGCGATCGCCCTGGTGGTGCGTGCACGGATGATGGGCATCGCCAAATCCCAATTCGGGATAGGCGCGGCCGCTCATCTCATGGCCCATCTGGAAGGTGATGACTCGCGTCAGGTCGGTTTGCCAGGCAAGGACCATCAGATCGGCCATCAACCGGAAATAATCCGAAAACACCTCCGGCGCGCCGACCGGGCTTCCGACCGGCAGGGCGTGTACGTCCTGCTTCTCCGCCAGTTGCATGCGCCGCTCGACATCACGAATCGCATCCAGGTACTGGTCGATCTTGGCGCGATCCGTCCCGCCGACCTTCAGGCGCATGTTCTTGACGTCCGCACTGACCGCATCAAGGATGCTTTCATCCTCGCGCCTGATGGCCAAACGCGCTTTCGGATCGGTGCCTCCGTCGCCGAAGAGTCGCTCAAACACAGCGCGTGGCCGGTTCTCCATCGGGAGTGGTGTGGTGTCGTTGCGCCAGGAGATTGTGTCGTAATAGGCGCAGCCATAGGCCGACTCGCAGGCGCCGACGATCTCTGCCGACTCCAGGCCGATTTCAAGCGATGCGAGCTGGGTCGATTTACCGAATTCTCTTGCTGCGAGCTGGTCGACCGAAATTCCGGCATGGATATCTGCGCCGGAGGTCATCTTCGCGTGCGTGCCTGTCAGCCATGCAGTGCAGGCGCGCGGATGATCTCCGCCCACCTCGCCGTCACGGCCCGCCGCTTGCTGTTGATCAAGCCCGGCGATGACCACCATGCGGTCGCGGAAGGCCTCCAGCGGCTGGAGCGTCGGGGTCATCTCCCAGCCGACACCGTCGGTCTTGGGCGACCATTCATGGCCGAGATCGAATATCCCGTTCGGGACCTCCATGAATGCCATGCGAATTGGTCGCGCCGCAGGGGTGGCAAAGGCCGGCGTCATTGCGTCCAACATCGGCAAGGCAAGCGCCGCACCAGTACCCCGTAAGAAAGTCCGACGGGGAATCGAAATCTTAGAGATTACCATCTTTGACTCTCCTCATTTGGAAGGGAGTACTGTTGACGATACCAAGAATGATGTCGGACCATTTTTGGTCATCCGCAGAAGCATCCCGGACGATTTTGCGAATCACTGGGCGATCGTATTCCTCAACGCCGCGGCCCAACGCATAAGTCAGCAGCCGCTCGGTGAAGGTCTCGACGAACATCTCTTTTTTCTTCAGCAGAAGTTCACGCAAGCCGGCCGGCCCATTGAAGGACGAACCGTCAGGCAGCTTGCCGGAGGCATCAATCGGTCCCATTCCGGCGCCGGTGGAATCACGCCAGGAACCAATCCCATCGAAATTGTCCAGCGCGAAACCGAGCGAGTCCATCTGCGCATGGCAAGCCGCACAAGCAGGATTGGACCGGTGCAATTCCATGCGTTGGCGCATGGTCAGTTTCTGCGTGGACTCATCCTCCTTCAATGACGGGACATTGGCAGGTGGTGGAGGTGGCGGCGTGCCGAGAAGTTGTTCCAGAACCCATTTGCCGCGGATGGTTGGCGCTGTGCGGTTCGGATAGGAGGTCACCGCGAGGATGCTCGCCTGTCCAAGCAGGCCGAAACGATTCGGGTTCGTGAGCTTCACGCGGCGAAATTCGGTGCCGTAAATGCCCTTGATCCCATAATGCTCGGCCATCCGCTGATTGAGAAAAGTGTAGTCCGTCTTCAGCAGGTTCGCGACGCTGTGATCCTCTTTGACTTCGTTCTCAACCAGAAGCTCGGTCTCGGTTTGCATGGACCGGCGCAAATTCTCGTCCCAGGTCAGGAAAGTCGAGGTGTCCGGCGAAATCCGTTCGATATTGCGCAAGAACAGCCATTGGCCGACAAAGTTCTTGATCAATGCGTCCGAGCGGGAATCCGCCATCATGCGCTTGACCTGCGCCTTCAGGACTGAAGGATCGTGGAGCTGTCCCTTCTCGGCCACTGCGAGCAGCTCGTCGTCAGGAATGCTGCTCCAAAGGAAGAACGACAGCCGGGATGCAAGGTCGATGTCGCTGATCCGGTAGACGTTCCCGGGAGCGGCATTTGCCGGATCGAGCTCCTCGCGGAAGAGGAACTGGGGCGACACCAGTATCTTCTGCAAGGCCAGTCTGATGCCCGACTCGAAACCGCCCTCCTGCGCACCTTCTTTGTAGAGCTTAAGCAGTTCGGATGTGTCGTCGGTGGTTACGGGTCGCCGATAGGCGTGCCGCGCGAGGTTCGACAGGATTTTTTCCGCACACGCCATTTCATCGGCCGATGCGGACGGATGGCAGATGAAAATTCTTTCCCGGCTCGGTGTGTCGCCCGGTCCTTTGACGTTGAACGGCCCGGCAACCGTGACGCCGCCCACACCTTCGAAATAGGTCTGAACATCATCGTCGCGGACTTTGTCGATGATGCCTTCTCTAAGCAGCGTATCCTTGAGGAATGTCGCGCCTATTTCATGGGTGCCGGCTTTGACCGGCAGGCGGACCCTTAGTCCCGCATCGGGTGGCGTTCCCGCGCCGAGCACGATTTTCTTTGCGCTGCGCGGAAGGTCGAAGAGCTGGAGCCGTTGATCATCAAGCATGAGATCGAGCTTGCGATCCCGCTCGAAGCCCAGATATTCGTCGTTGCGATTCCGTTGCAGGGTGACAGAGATCTCATATTCACCATCAACCGGGAAATAATGGCTGATGGCGGCGCCCCCTCGCGAACCTACCGGCTCGACTCCGTCCAGGCGGTTGTCCTGGGTTAGTCCGTGCGGAACGGTATAGGTCTGATACGCGACCGGTATATCCATATCGCCGACCGCAGTCCGGCTGACCTTGCGGGCTACCGACAAATACCGTTCGAGCAGTACAGGGGATGTCTGCAGGACATCCCCGATATTGTCGAAGCCGTAACCGATGTCATCGGCCGGCAGCAAATCCGCGACGTCAATTTCCAGCCCGAGCATATCGCGAACTGCGTTCGCGTATTCCGTCCGGTTTAGGCGATGCAGTGTGGGGCGTCCGGGATTGGGCCTGAGCTGTGCCACGCGATCGCGTTCGGATTCAATCGACGAGATGAGCGCGTCGTAGGTCGCGGGCGTTGGCCGCGGCATTCCGACCGGCGGCATCGCTCGGCTGCGCAGCTTGACCAGAATCTTTTCCCAAGTCTCGCCATGCACATCAAGATGCGAAAGATCCAATGTCTCCAAATTCAATTTTGCCCGCGCCTTGGGACCGAAATGGCAGGTGTCGCAATAGACCTTGGTCGTCTGCCAAAAAGTCTGCTGATCGAAAGCCGCCTGATGCGCCGTTGGTATCGGGGAAGACGGTTTTTCGGCACGCGAGGATGCAACCGGCAGTAGAGCCGTGCTCGCGAGCAACATGCCAATTGCGCCGAATGTGCGGGTTCGACTCACTAGATCTCTCCCACTGATGGCAACATCGCAAATTTGTGTGAACAGGCTACTCCCGGGCCTGGCTGCCGGCAAGACTTACAGTTGTGGTTCCGCGGCCTTTTCGCGTCTTTTTTGAAAGCTGTCCGGTCAGCTGGTACGGTTGCCGTTCTGGCACGGAGTAAACCATGGGGATGAGATTCCCGGGCTCATTGGAATGGCTGCACGGCATCTGCATCTTGCTGATGACGCTTGCCCTCGTTGCGCCGGCCAATGCTGAAAAAGGCAATCTGCGCCAACGGCTTGTGCCTGACGTGATGGCGGTGGTCTATCCCGGCGCGGGGCGGCTTGGAGCCGAGGAAGGTTCTCCGCCGGCAATCCCGGTTTACAAAAATGATAAACTTGTCGCCTACGTGTTTTCGACTTTCGATGTCATCGGCTCGCGGGGTTATTCTGCAACGCCCTTCGATGTGATCGCGGGCGTCGACCTGTCGGGGCGCATCACCGGCGCCAAGGTGGTGTTCCACACCGAACCTATTATTGTTGAAGATCCAGGCCGGCAGCGCGAGCTCGATCGCTTTCTTGCCCACGAAGCCGGCCGGCCCCTTGCCAGTATCATCAAGGCGCCACCACCGGATTACGTCGCCGGCGCGACCATCAGCTCGCGTGCCATGCATGCTGCCATCCTGGCGTCGGCGCGCCTGGTGCTCCGCGCAAGGCTCGCGCGTCGAGGCGCAAGCGGTTCGGCGGTCACAGCGGGTGTCGGCGGATCGGCAAGTGCTTCGGCGGCATCTGCTGTTGATCTGGACACATTCAGCGTCAGATCATTGGATGAGCTCGTAGCCGAGGGAGCGGTGGCGCGGCGCAGGGTCACTTCGGGTGAGGTTGCAGCCGCTCTCGCCAAACAGGGCGCGTCCAGTGCGAAGCTCGACTGGCCACTCAGCAAGGATGACGATCTCTATATCGAATTCGTCACCGCACTGGCCACGCCCGCTGCCATCGGCGGCAATCTGCTCGGCATGGTGAACCTGGAGGAATACAAAAGCCAACTTCCGGCCAGCGCCCAGGCAATCATTGTCGCGTCCAGAGGCCCCTATGATTTTATCGGGACCAAATATGTAGAGGCTTCGGAGGGTTACCGTTTTGACCGATTGCGTCTGATTCAGGGCGGACGGACTTTCCGATTCGTTCAGAACGACTACACATTTGCCCTGCCGATGCCGGGCTATCAGGCCGCGGGACTGTTCCAGCTTCCCACCAATTCAGGCTTCGACCCCAAAAAGCCGTGGCGGCTTGAACTCTTGGTCAACAGCGCCGGAACACCGGCGGTAACGGTGCCATTCGGGGTTGATTACAAGCTACCCGAGAGCCTGCCCGGCAACACCAATCCCGCAGCAAGCGAACCGGCGACACAGGATGCGGCTCTCCAGCCCGCGCTCGAAGCCGATCTCGATTCCACGCCGCCCACCCCTGCCTGGGTGGAGGCATGGAGCGAGGCTCGTCTGAATGTCGTGATCCTGGTGGTGCTGTTATCCGCGCTGACCGCGATCTTTGTTTTCCAGACGCAGCTCGCGCGGCACCGTCTGGCGCACATGCTCGTGCGCAAGGCCTTTCTCCTGACGGTTCTGGTCTGGCTCGGCTGGACCGCCGGCGTCCAGCTCTCGATCGTCAATGTCATGAATTATGCGAAAGGCCCGTTCGAACATCTGGAGCTCGGCTTTTATCTCGCCGAACCACTGATGGTGATTGTCGCGGGCTATACGCTCGTCTCATTGCTGCTGATCGGGCGCGGCGTGTTCTGCGGTTGGCTGTGTCCGTTCGGCGCCTTGCAGGAGCTGCTCGGTCAGTTGGCCAAAGCACTTGGCGTGCCGCAATGGAATCCGCCGCCGTCGCTGGAGAAGCACTTGTGGATGGGGAAGTACATAGCCGCCGCGGCCGTGCTGTTGCTGGTGTTATCGGGCTTCGACGCCAGCGGGGCGACCACAGAGATCGAGCCGTTCAAAACAGCGATCACATCGAAATTCCTGCGCGCGTGGCCTTTCGTGATCTATGCGGGCACAGTGCTGGCGATCGGCATGTTCTCGGAGCGGGCGTTTTGCCGATTTCTCTGCCCGCTCGGAGGCGTGCTCGCATTTCTCGATCGGCTGCACCTGCTCAATCTGCTCAAGCGCCGGCCGGAATGCGGTAGCCCCTGCCGGTTGTGCGAACGCGTATGTCCCGTGCGCGCAATTTTACCGTCAGGCAGGATCGTCACGTCCGAGTGCTTTCAGTGTCTGGATTGCCAAGTCGAGTATTATGACGACAAGCGTTGTCCGCCATTGGTGCGCGCCGTGAAGCTGCGCAACGCGACGCCGCAGGCTGCCATTGTGGTGGAAAATGCCTGACGAACAGCCCACGCAGCGCGACTCTGATCGAATGGACTCTCGTCCGACACGCCGCCGCGCGTTGCGCATCGTGGCGGCTGTGGCCGGGCTTCCCGTGACAATCGCGAGCGTCCGCGCCATGGCGCCGAAGGGGCAGTTCTTCCGTTGGCATGGCGATGTGCTGGGCGCCGTATCGGAGCTTACGCTCTGGCACACCGACCCTGCCTTCGCGCGCACAACCATCATCAAAGTGCGCGAAGAGATCGAGCGTTTCGAAAAAATCTTCAGCCTCTATCGTGCCGATAGCGAAATCTCACGCCTCAACATGGTTGGCAGACTGGCAGAGCAGTCGCGCGAACTGACCGAGCTGATTGAGGAGAGCCAACGCTTGAGTCTGCTGTCGGGCGGCGCGTTCGACATTTCGGTGCAACCGTTGTGGCGGCTTTATGAAGCGCATTTCTGGTCGCACACCGATAAGTCTGCGGACATCCTCGCCAAAGCCCATGACGTAGCGCACCGCCTGGTGGATTTTCGTTCCATCGATACCGGCACGAAGAGAATCCAATTCGGGCGCGCCGGCATGGGAATTACGCTGAACGGCATTGCGCAAGGCTACATCACCGATGCGATTGCCGACATGCTGCGCAATGAAGGCTTCGAAACTGCCGTCGTTGATTTGGGTGAGTTTCGCACGCTCGGCCACCATCCCGATGGGCGCCCGTGGCGGCTCGGCATCCAGGACGGCAGGCGCCCAAATGCTGTGAGCCGCACAATCGAGCTTGAGAATATGGCGCTCGCCGTATCGGGCGGCTATGGCACGGCGTTCGAGCCGAGCGGACGATTCCATCACATTTTTAATCCGCATACCGGCGCGAGCGCGAATAGCCTCGTGCAGGTCGCGGTGATTGGGCCGAGAGCGACGGCGGCGGATGGGCTCGCCACCGCGATCTGCGTAGCAGGCGAAGCTGTTACGCCGGCGCTGCTCGCCGCCTATCCGGGCACCGGGGCAATCGTTACGCGGCCGGACGGCACCTCCGTTACTTTCGCTGCAGATGAACCGATCGCGGGGTGAGCTGCGTTAAACCGGTTTATTTTGATCGGGAAGTTTCGATCCTGGCAAGCCAGCATCGCAGAGCATCGCGATGTCCGCAGTGTGCGTCGAGAGCCGCTGCTTGAATTTTTCCATGGCGAGCCAGGTTCCGGCGATGCGAAGCCATTGGTCCGCCAATTCAACCGAGCGTGCCGTAATTGCCCGTTGTAGACAATCGTCGGCGATCTGGTGGCACTTGCCGGTGCTGCTGGTCGAAGCCGAAGGTGTCATGCCACGGTAATGGCACTAGCGGAACCGGGTTCCTCTTTCTCGACACCCTGTGAAGGTTAAGGGGAATAGCCCCGCCAGCGCCTGGCGTGAACCTGTGCCCCGAACGCAAATGCCGCTGGATTGTGCGGCGGCGCGGTGGATCAAATCCGTGACATCACGAGTACGGAGTTAAGTCCGCCGAAAGCGAAAGAATTTGACAGCAGTGCGGCCTCGCCAAATTCGCGTGGTTCTTGCAGCGCGAGAGGAAGAGCGCAGGCGGGATCGGGACCAAGATAATTGCACACAGCCGGTGCAACGCTATCCTTCAGTGCTAATGCGCCGATCAGCAGTTCCATCGCGCCAGTCGCGCCGATCATGTGGCCATGGGAAGATTTCGTCGCAATCACGATGTGGCGATCGAGATCGGCGCCGAGGAGTGAAGTCAACGCCGCTGCCTCGCTTGAATCATTAAGCGGTGTTCCAGTGCCGTGCGTGCTGATCAACAGGCGTGCATCCGAAGGCAATCGGCTCTCCTTCAAAGCCTGGCTCATCGCACGAACCGCGCCCTCGGCTTTCGGCTGGGTGAGATGAAATGCGTCAGAGGAATAGCCGCATCCGAGCACTTCGCCGTAAATCTGCGCATCACGCCGGCGAGCAGCATCATAGTCCTCGAGCACCAGAGTGGCTGCGCCTTCCGCAAGAGCCATGCCGGTGCGCCCGGCCGAAAATGGCCGGCAGGTGTCTTTGGCCAAAGCTCCCAGGCAGTTCCACGACAATACATGGCCAAATGTAAGGCTTGCTTCCGCTCCTCCCGCAATAACGGCTTTCGCCCGGCCGGACCGGATATACCAGGCTGCTTCGGAGATCGCGTGGGCACTGGACGCGCAGGCGCTGGAGGCACACCATGCCGGTCCGGTGATGCCAAAACTCTGTGCAATCGCGCTGGCCGCGCCACTGCCCATGAACCGGGGAATCGACATCGGATGGACGCGTGTGGCGTGCTGTCCGTAAACCCGGAAATAAGAATCTTCCAGACTGATCAGACCGCCGGTCGAGCTTCCGAAAAGAATCGCAATATCTGACGGGTCATACTTCGCAGATTCGATTCCCGCATCTGCAATCGCCTCTGCGGTGCTGATAATCGCGAGTTTGCAAAACCGGTCGAGGCCCTTGAATGTCCTGTTCTCGACAAGATTCGCCGGCTCGCCGCAATCACCTTCGGCCACTGGTCCGAGCGGTGCTTCGATGGAAGATGAACCGTCCGGAACCGAAGCTTTGGTGCGGCGGATGCCGGAACGTCCCTCCAGAAGCGCCTTCCAGGTCGGGCCGACGCCGCGGCCGAGCGCGGATACACAGCCGAGCCCGGTTATGACAACGCGGTTCACGCTCTCACCGTACTGATTGGAATGATGGGATCACCCGGCCGCTCCGGCGGCGGCGGGACCCGGCGCCCCGTTCACCCTGGCGAATACGACCGAGGTGAATTCCTGCACGGTTTTGACCTTTTCGAAGTCCGCCGGCTCAAATTGCAGTTGGTATTTGTCCTCGATGGCAAACAGGATGTTCAATACGTCGAGCGACGTGATCGATAAATCCTGCAATGTCGCATTCGGCGTCAGACGGGACGGATCAACCGCTGCCTCTTTCGCCATTATCCCAAGCACGGTTTCGGAATCGATCACGGATAGCCCTCTCAGCCGGTTTGATTTATCTAAGCCGAACCCGGGACTTATCGCAAGCTGACCCGTGCCGGCAACGAACCCGGGATGGTAATCAGCTGCGTTTTTCGAATTCTTCCTTGATCACTCGCAGTGCCGACATCGCATTCGGCCAACCACAGTAAAAGGCCAGATGCGTGATCAATTCGATCATCTCGTCGCGGCTCACGCCATTGTCCAGGCCGCGCCGAACATGGAATGGCAACTGTTCCGTCCGGTTAAGAGCGATCAGTGCACTGATTGTCGCGAGGCTGCGGTCACGCTTTGCCAAACCGGGCCGCTCCCACACGTCGGCGAACAAAACGTCATCCGTGAGTTCGGCAAGTTTCGGTGCCAAATCTCCGTACATCTCCGTGACCGCAGAACGCTTTGCCATTGCTACCTCCGGCTTGGACTGGCCATAAGAAAAGCCCGTTCGGCTTCGATCGCGCAACTGCTGCGACATGAAAAAGGCCGGGTGTTGCCACCCGGCCTTTCCAACTCTTCGCAGATCAGTCAGTGCGACGCGTCTGCGGTCTGTTCGCGCGGCAAACCCGCTGACGTCAACGTGCCGTCCAGCTTTTCCAGCGCGTAATCCAGCTGGAAATCGCCGTATTTCTTGCCTTCTTCGGGGCGAAGCGCGACCAGGTTGGTATTGCGGTGCACACCTTCCGCATCAAGATGGCCGGCAAGCGTTGCCTCGCTGCGCATTCCTTCCTTCTCAGCGTCGGCCTGTTCTTTTGCAGTCATGTTCGAAACCGCGAGGTCGGGCGTAATTCCCACCGCCTGAATCGACCGTCCCGACGGAGTGTAGTAGCGCGCCGTGGTCAAGCGCAGGGCACCGCCATCTCGTCCGCCCAACGGGATGATGGTTTGAACCGAGCCCTTCCCGAACGACTGGTCCCCAATAATCGTGACGCGGTGATTGTCCTGGAGCGCTCCGGAAACGATTTCCGCGGCCGACGCTGTTCCGCCGTTGATCAGCACTTCGAGCGGTTTGCCGCCGGTGAGATCACCGTTGCCCTTGACGTCGAAGCGCTCATTATCTTCCGGATTGCGACCGCGGGTGGAAACAACAACCCCACCGTTCAGGAAATCGCTTGAAACTTTGATCGCCTGGTCGAGCAGACCACCCGGATTGTTCCTCAGGTCAAGGACATAGCCGCGGACATTAGGACCGAGTTTGGCCTGGATGTTCGCAATTGCCTTTCTAATTCCGGCATCCGTGTTCTCGCTGAAGGAGGCAATCCGGATGTAACCGATATCGCCTTTCACTTCCGACTTGACGCTCTGGACGGGAATGATTTCCCGCACCATGGTCAGATTGAATGGCTGCTTCTCACCGGCGCGAAGAACGGTCAGCGTAACCTTCGAGCGGGCTGGGCCGCGCATCTTTTCGACGGCATCGTTCAATGGCACGCCCGTGATGCTCACGCCGTCAATGGCGGAAATGAAATCTCCGGTTTTAATCCCCGCATGAGCGGCCGGAGTATCGTCCATGGCGGTGACGACTTTCAGCTGGCCGTTCTCATCGGTGATTTCGAGCCCGACGCCGCCGAACTGTCCGGTGGTCTGGATTTCCATGTCGGCCATTTCCTTGGGATCCATATAGGCCGAGTGCGGGTCGAGAGCCGTGACCATGCCATTGATTGCGGCGTTGACGAGTTCGGTATCGGTCACCGGGCGCACGTATTCGGCGCGCACGCGGGCAAACGCCTCGCGGATAAGCTCGAGCCCGCGAGACCCCGTCGAATCGGCGGCCTGTGCAGCGGGAAACAGCGCCAATGCGCTAACGAAACCAGCCGTGATGCCCAACCCGGCGGAAATGTAGTGTCTCATGCTCTATCCTTGCCTTTCCCGTTGAAATCAGCTGCCGGAGATCAAACAATAAAGTTTCGGCCGTCGCAGAAGCCCGTCGCCGAGTCCTCCGCACAACAAGATCGCAAATTTGGAAGCCGATGCGCTCTCGCAGCTATCGTCAGGATGATACGTGGAAGCTTTTGAAGATCAACGCAAAACGCAAGTTTTGGCAGATCGATCCGTACACAAATGCGCGACTCTGTCCGGCAAAGCTGCTCTCGCTTTCCGAAAATTTCAAAAATCAGGTGACGCGATGATATTGCGGCGGAAGCACTGCACGGAAATCGGGCCGACCCAGGACTCTTGCTGCATGGAAGGGCCAATGCGGATCATCCAGCATGGCGCGGGCCAACAATACCAAATCAGTTTGTTCGTCGCGAATGATGCTTTCCGCCTGCTGCGGCTCGCTGATCTGCCAGCTTACGGCTGCGGCAATACCCACCTCGCGCTTCAGTCGCTCGGCAATCGGCACCATAAAAGCCGGGCCGTAGGGCACGCTCGACACATCCGGAGAATTACCGCCAAGGCTGGGATCGATGATGTCCAGCCCCAGTGATTTGAGCCGCCGCACGAGTTCAAGGGACTCCCCGATCGGGTGACCGTGGGGGTGGAAGTCTGTGATGCCCAAACGGACGGACAGCACCAGTCGCTCGGGCCAAACCGCGCGCACCGCGGCAAAGGTTTCGAGTATGAACCGCGCGCGGCCCTCAAAGCTGCCGCCATATTCATCGTCGCGGTGATTGGCGATCGGCGAAAGAAAGCTTTGCCCGAGATAGCCATGGGCAAAGTGCAATTCCAGCCATTCAAAGCCGGCTTCCATTGCACGCCGCGCCGCCGAGGCGAAGTCTACCTGCACCCGCGCAATATCGGCTTTCGTCATTGCAGAGGGCACACGCGTGAGTGCCGCCCCAAACGATACAGCCGACGGCCCGATCGGCTGCCACGCTTGCGGGTCGCTCTCCGCCAGATTGCCGTGCCCGCGCCAGGGCGCATAGGCGGACGCCTTGCGCCCTGCATGGGCAAGCTGAATCCCCGGCACTGCGCCCTGGGCTTTGACGAATTCTGCGATGCGGCCGAATTTCTCGGCGTGTGCGTCGGACCATAAACCGGTGCACCCCGGGGTGATTCGTCCTTCCGGCGAGACTGCCGTGGCCTCGGCAATCACCAGCGCAGCGCCCCCTATCGCGCGGGCACCCAAATGCACCAGATGCCAATCTGTCGGCAGCCCGTCATGCGCCGAATACTGGCACATCGGCGAGACACAAATACGATTGCGCAGGGTAACGTCACGCAGGGTGAACGGCGAGAACAGTGATGGCATGGCTGGACCGAAGGGTGCGAAAGACTCTTATGGGAATTCGCCCCCCGGCTGGCAACCCTCTTCCACGCAGTGAGTATCAACGGTGATTCGGCTCCGCGCCACTTTTGTGCCGTTGCTAGCCGCCACATCTGTTTCCGCTTGTCTCAGTGTTGATGCGCGGCAGATCAGGCCCGGCGTGTACTTGATCGGCACACCTGCGAGCGAATTCATCAACACGGAGGAACGCGCGCGTATGATTTTGAACCTGCGCGCGCAGGAGCTCTGCTCCGGAGGATTCACGCGCTTCCGCGAAGACCGGGTCAGCGACACGAGAGGAATCGAAATCATGGCCTGGCAGATCGCATGCAGGAGGTGAAAGCCTGTGCAAAACAGGCATGCGTCGAGACGAACATGAATAAATCATGTATGCGGATCGGACCGATCTCTGCGAGAGAAGAACCATGAATGCCCAACCATCCCCAAGCATGACAAAAAGCGAGCAGCGCCTGCTGGAAATCATACGTCAGAAGTCATTCCTGCGCGGGCAGTTTAAACTCGCCTCGGGCGCGATGAGCGACTACTACCTCGACATGAAACCGACGAGCTTCGACCCCGAAGGCGCATCGCTTATTGCCGAGGTTGTTTGCGGAATGCTCGCCGGCGACAAGGATGTCGATGCGATCGGCGGCCTCGAACTCGGAGCGGTGCCGATTGTCGCAGCGGTTTGCGCGAGAAGCTGGCCAGATCAGCCGGTCTCGGCGTTTGTCGTTCGCAAGGAAGCGAAGGATCACGGCACCGCGCGCAAGATCGATGGCAATTTCAAGCCGAATTCCACGGTCGTGCTGATCGAGGATGTGACCACCAAAGGCGGGTCAGTGATGCAGGCCGTTCGCGCAGTGCGGACACAGGGCGCCAGGATCAAACGGATCATCACCATCGTCGACCGGCTGGAGGGGGCGCGAGATAGCCTGAAGGCAGAGGGCCTCGAACTCGCTCCGATCTTCACCACGAAACATCTGATGGGCTGAGCTTTACTCCGCCGATGCCGGGACGTTGCGGGTAAGCAGGCGTGCGGTCCAGTTGCTTGCGACGTCAAGATACCCGTAAATCACTGGCGTAATGTAAAGCGTCAGCGCCTGCGACAGCACGAGACCGCCGACCACCGCTAGACCGAGTGGCTGTCGTCCGGCGCCGCCCTGGCCCAGACCGAACGCAATCGGCAGACTGCCCATCAAAGCCGCCAGTGTCGTCATCATAATTGGACGGAAGCGGATTACCGCGGCTTCGGTGATCGCGGTGCGGGCATCGGCTCCATGCTCACGCTCCCGCGCGAGCGCGAAGTCGATCATCATGATCGCGTTTTTCTTCACAATGCCGACCAGCATGATCATGCCGACAAAGGCATAGAGCGTCAGCGGCGAGCCAAACACGTACAGCGTGAACAGCGCCCCAACCGCGGCAGATGGCAATCCCGAAAGAATCGTGAGCGGATGGATGAAACTTTCGTACAGGATTCCAAGCACGATATAGACGACGAGTATGGCGCCCAGCAGCAGATAACCCATTCCCTGCATGGAATCCTGAAAGGCGCGCGCCGTACCCTGAAATTCCCCCTGCACGCCGGCAGGCAGTCCGATCTGACTTTTGACCTGATCAATTTTGTCGAGCGCATCGCTCAGGGCGACTCCCGGTGGAAGACTGAACGAGATCGTCACCGCCGGCAATTCGCCGAAATGATTGACCGCAAGCGGCGACGTGCCATTCGACAGCTTTGCCACCGCGCCAAATGGCACCAGCGCCGAGGTTGCTGCAGCCCCGAACGGAAGCAGGCTGCTGTTGGAACCGGAGCCGGTGAGGTAAAGCCGCTGCAGTGCGTCGGCATCCTCCTGATATTGCGGCAATAGTTCGAGAATGACATGGATCTGATCGGAGTTCGTATTGATCAGGGATATCTGCTGACCACCGAACGATGCTCCGAGGGCTGTCTCGATCTCCTGCATCGATACTCCCAGGGCCGAAGCCCGATCGCGATCGACGTCGACATGCAATGATGGCGTCGTCAGATCGAGATCGCTGCTGACGTCGAGCAACCCAGGCACTTTTGACAGCGCGTCGTGAAACCGGGTTGAGGCGGCGTAGAGCTCTTTCGCATCGGTGTCCGTCAGCGTGTACTGATACTGGGCCTTGCTGATCAAACCGCCAATGGTCAGGATCGGCCGGTTCTGCAGATAGATATTGATGCCGGGGATTCCTGCGAATTTGCGCCGAAGTTCGGCCATAACGCCGTCGATTGACAGCCTTTGCGCGCGCGGCTTCAGCGCAATCCGGAATGTGCCCTGATTCACTCCGCTGCGCGCGCCGCCCGAACCCACCGCGGTCATCGCGCCCGAGACATTTGGATCGGACCACAATATCTGCGCCGCCTGCATCTGATGACGCATCATTTCCGCGAAGGAAATGCCGTTGGCTCCCTCAGTATTTGCGGTCAATTGCCCAATGTCGTCGCTTGGCAGGAAATCCTCTGGCAGCGCCCGGAACAATACGACCGTCGCCACAATGCTGGCGGCAAACAGGCCCAGAATGGCCGCCTTGTGGTTTAGCGACCAGCGCAGCGAGCGCTCATACCCGTCGCGCAGGTGGTTGAACCCGGACTCGGTCAAACGGTAGAACGCTCCGCGGCGTTTTTTGGCCTCTTCGCCCGCGTCTGTCAGCATCCGGCTGCATAGCATTGGAGTGAGCGTGATCGACACGAGGCCGGATACGACAATTGCGATCACGATTGTAACGGCGAACTCATGCAGCAGCCGTCCGACGATTCCCCCCATGAACAGAACCGGAATGAAAACCGCCGCGAGCGAAACCGTCATCGACAGGATTGTGAACGCGATCTCGCGGGAGCCCTTCAACGACGCGTAATAGGGATTCTCTCCCGCCTCGACGTGACGCATGATGTTTTCCAGCATCACGATGGCATCGTCGACGACGAAACCAACGCACAGCGTCAGCGCCATGAGCGAAAGATTGTCGAGGTTGTATCCGAATGCGGCCATTCCGGCGAAGGTGCCCGCGATGGTCACCGGAAGCGCAATCGATGGGATGAAGGTCGCCGCAGCAGTGCGGAGAAACAGGAAAATGACGCCGACGACCAGGATAGTCGCGACCAGCAGCGTCGTCTGCACATCGTGAATCGCAGCGCGAATCGAATCGCTGCGATCAAGCGTGAGTTCGACATCGATGGACTGCGGCAACTGTGCGCGGATGCGGGGCATCGCCGCCTTGATCCTGTCGATCAATGCGATGGTGTTGACGCCAGGCTGCCGATTGACACCGAGAATGACACCGAGCCTGCCATTGTAGAGTCCGGCAAGGCGCGGATTGTCGACTCCGTCGATCACCCTGGCGACGTCGGAAAACCGAACGGGCGCGCCGTTGCGATAGGTGATGATCTGGCGCTGGTAGTCACTGGCTTTGATAAGTTGCCCCTGAGCCTGAATCACGGCCGATCGCGAGCGCCCATCCAGCTGCCCGGTCGCCAGATCCACGTTGGACGTTCGGACGGCATTTGCGACCTGATCGATTCCGATTCCGCGAACCGCAAGCGCAAAGGGATCGACCTGGATCCTCACCGCCGGGTGCGCCTGGCCGAAAATGTCGACATCGGCCACCCCGTCGATGGTGGAAAGCGCACGCACGATCACCGTCTCCGCATATTCATCAAGCGCCGCGAGCGGCAAGGTCTGCGAAGTGACCGTGATCTGCAGAACGCTGCTTTCGGCGGGATTGACTTTCCGGACTGCAGGCGGTGTCGGAAGATTGGTTGGCAGTGTCCTGCCAGCCTCTGAGATCGCGCCCTGAACGTCCTGCTGCGCCGCATCGATGCTGCGGTCGAGACGAAATTGCAGGGTGATTTGCGTGCTGCCCAGAACATTGATGGAGCTCATGGAATCGAGCCCGGGGATCAATGAAAATTGCGCCTCAAGCGGGGTCGCCACCGCGGCGGCCATGGTTTCAGGGTCTGCTCCGGGCAGCCCAGCCGAGACAACCAGACTGGGAAAATCGATCGAAGGCAGTTCCGCCGCAGGCAGCTCCCGGTAACCGAAAACGCCGGCAATCAACACCGCCAGTGTGACCAGAATCGTCATCACCGGCCGCTTGATGAAGATTTCCGAAACGTTCATTTCCTGCTGCCCAGCCGCACGCCCCACCTCCGCCACGGCGGGTTCGGATCACCACGACGCCTCAGGCGATATTCGGGGCTGCTCTCCCCGAGGGCCACGAAATTAACGCGTCTGGCCGGGAGCATCCAGCGGGTCGAGATTGATCGTGACCTGATCCGGATAAGCACTGTGAAAATAATCCACGGGTCCAAAATCGGCGAGAAGAAACGCCGCGGGTCCCAGGGTGCCCCTCGTATCCGGGACAAGGACCACTCTTTTGTCCTTGTATCCTTGGGCCGAACACAGGATTTCCAGCGAATCGGGGCTTTTCGGAACGGTCAAAAGCTGCCGCCCCGCGTCGTAGGTCCCCACCGGCGTCGCAGCCTGGAACGCCTGACACTGCGCCGCCGCGGGCATAATACTGAGCGTGATGGTCTGCGTTTGCAGCGGCTGATCCGGCGTCGTCGCGCAGGCCGCGACTATGACGGCAAGTACCAGCGACGAAAATCCGATCGTTTTCAATTTGCACCCCAGATTTGCTGGCGACGGCCCACCGCAATTCCGCATCGGCATAAAGCAAAGCCGCGAAATTACAATATCTGTGGTCAGCGGTCCGGCAGAGTGGTTACCGGTCCGCTGCGCGCGGCGCGGCCGGAAAAGCAGTCGTTGAGGAAGCGGCCCGCGAGTGCAAGTCCAATTGCATCGATGCCATGCGCCAGCCCCTTACTCATATGCCACTGCACGGGTACGCCCAAGCCAGCCAGGCCGTTTGCCGCCAGCAACAAGGCCTGCGGAGGAACGACCTGGTCGGCATCGCCGTGCACCAGCAAAACCGGCGGCCGTGCCATATTCGCCGGGATCGAATCAGAGCCCACCAGTACGCCGGAAAATCCCACAACCGCGGCCGGAGCAATAGGGCGTCGCAGCCCGACATACAGCGACACCATAGTGCCCTGACTGAACCCAACCAGCGCCAGTTTGTCCGCGGGCAATCCAACTCGCGCCAACTCGGCGTCGATGAAGCTGTTCAACAGCGGCGCGGCAGCTTCAGTGCCGCGCAAAGCTTCCTCCGGATCAATCCGGGATAAGGGAAACCATTGATAGCCAGGTCCCATCGGATGACGCTGTGGCGCATTGGGAGCCACGAAGGCCGCGTGAGGCACGTAATTGCGCCAATGTGGCGCCAGTCCAATCAGATCGTTGCCATCCGAGCCATAGCCGTGGCAGAGCACGATCAACTGGGCGGCTGCGCCGGAAGCGGCCGCGACCCGTGGGCCATCAAGCGTGCTCATCGCCCTTTTTCCTGTAAGTGTTGACGACGGATGATTGTCACCCGATTTGCGCCAAGTCCAACCGGATTTCTGCATATCGGCCATGCCTATGCCGCGCTGACGGCGAGGCAAGCCGCGCGCGACAATGGTGGCAAATTCCTGCTCCGCATCGAAGACATCGACCTGGCCAGGTGCAGGCCCGAATTCGAACAGGCGATTTGTGAAGACCTGACGTGGTTGGGCATTGGCTGGGACACGGGCGTGCGGCGGCAATCGCAGCATTCCGAGGACTACACCGCCGCGATTGAGCGTCTTGAGACTGAGGGCCTCGTCTATCCCTGTTTTTGCACGCGCAACGAAATAGCGGCTGAGATTGCCCGCGCCACAGCCGCCCCGCACGCGGACGAGTTGGTAGCCGCCCGCTATCCAGGCATTTGCCGGTCCTTGTCAAGGGCAGAACGTGCCGCGCGGATTGCCAACGGCAATGCTTATGCCCTGCGTTTGGACTGTACGAAAGCGTTGGCTTCGATCGGCACCCAGAAACTCGCGTTCGAGGAAATGGGTTCGGGGCCAGAGGGTGAGGAGGGACATCTGCGCGCCGACCCGGAACGCATTGGAGATATTGTGCTTGCACGCAAGGAATTGCCGACGAGTTACCATCTTGCGGTTGTCGTCGACGATGCCTTGCAGGGAGTAACACTGGTGACGCGAGGCCAGGATCTCTTCGCTGCAACTCATATCCAACGGCTATTGCAGGTTCTCTTAAGTCTGCCGGCGCCGCAATATCTGCATCACCGGCTCATTCTGAATCAGGAAGGAAAGAAGTTCTCCAAGCGCGATGGTGCAGTGACGCTCCGTGCTTTGCGCAATTCCGGCGTTTCGCCCGAAGAGATCCGCCGCATGATCGGAATGTAATCGGAATCACGCGGAGTTTCGCCGCCTCTGCATGGCGCGCCGGCTGATTCTGTTGCAAGCTCATGGTCGGCCATCAGGCCGAACAGGCTCGCCATGCGACGGCTTAAATTTTTCCTCCTTTTGGGTTTTGCAGCGCTGGCATTCAGCAGTGCGGTTGCTGCCGCCGATCCGGCCAGCGAATTCAATCGCCTCCTCCAAGACTATCGCGCCGCCGAACAGAAGCTGCCACGCGATCCGGAATTGACCCGCGTAGAGGACGGAACCGAGATCTACAATCAAAAAGGCGCTCTCGCAGCGATCGAGTTGCGCCGTCACATCAACCAGGACACCCTCAGCCGATTGGACAAAATCGATGCCGCGGATATGCGGCCGCAGGACAAGCTCAGTTACCAGATCTTCCACTGGGCGATCGAGGACGAGGAGCGCGAACTGGCGCCGGATATCGCCGAACTGCCCGACCTGTTGCCGCTGAGCCAATTTGATGGACGGCAGATCAATGTTCCCCGGGAAATCGCCTGGCGGGCGGACAATCCGTGGACGCGCGCGCGAGAATATGACGATGCCATTCGCAGGATGCTCAATTTCAGCCAGTGGGTGGACAGCGCGATTGCCCGGATGCGGGAAGGCCTGAAGCGGGGAATTGTCCAGCCACGATCAATCGTCAATCGCGTCATTGGCCAGGTCGATATGTTCGCGGTCTCCGATCCGGACAGCAGCGATTTCATGCAACCGGTCAAATCGTTACCGGCGGCCATGAGCGGCAACGAGCGCAGCCGGATCGAATCTGCCTATCATGCTGCGGTCGCAGACAACCTCATCCCGGCCTATCGGCGCCTTTCCGTCTTTCTGAAAACGGAATACCTGCCCCATGCAAGCGAGCAGCCGGGGCTTTCCGCCATTCCGGGCGGACGGGAATTGTACCGCTATCTGGTCAGAAACGAGACCACGTCGGATCTCTCGCCCGATGCCATTCACGAGATCGGAATGAAGGAGTTGTCCAGAATCGAAATCGAAATGGAGAAGGCGAAGGAGGACGCCGGCTTCCATGGGTCACTTGCGGAATTCCGGCAGTATCTGCACAGCGATCCAAAATTCAGGTTCAAAGACCCGGCGGCCATGCTGACCGAATTTACGCGGGTCAAGAATGCCGTGGCGTCGCATCTGCCGGAACTGTTCAGCACTTCGCCGAAAATCCCGCTTGCATTTCGCTTTTATGATGCATTCGCCGCGCCTGACAAACCGGCGGCCGAATATACGCCCGGTTCGGCGGACGGCCGGCGCCCCGGAACCGTTTATCTGAACGATTGGGATTTGCCGGAGCGTCCAACCTACACCAGCGAAGTTCTCGAACTTCACGAAGGCATTCCCGGCCATCATCTGCAAGTTTCTTTGGCGCTCCAGAACAGCGCTTTGCCGCGGTTTCGCCGTTTCGGCGAGGAGACGGCATTTGTCGAGGGCTGGGGCCTCTATGCCGAAACGCTCGGACCGGAATTGGGTCTTTATACCGACCCCTATCAGAAATTCGGCGCGCTCTCCTTCGATGCCTGGCGCGCGTCGAGGCTGATTGTCGACACCGGCATTCACTGGCTGGGCTGGAGCCGCGAACAGGCCGTCGATTTTCTGACCGGCCATACGGCTTTGTCGCGTACCGAAGCCGAGGAGGAGGTTGACCGCTACACGGTGCTTCCGGGACAGGCGCTGGCCTACAAAATGGGGGAACTCGAAATCCTCGAACTACGTGCGCGGGCAAAGCTCGCTTTGGGTCCGGCATTCGATATCAGGCAGTTTCACGATGCGCTTCTAAGAGACGGGGCCATGCCTCTGCCGGTGCTGGATCAAAAAATGTCGCATTGGATCAATCTCGAGAAGAACGCTTAGGAGTCCATCTCGCAATTGCATGGGAGGCTTCTGCCGGGCAGATTGTCTGCCATTGGCGCTGCTTGCGCGCGGCCTCGTTTGGACGAAGGCACTAACCACTCTCGGCGGAACGCTTTATGGAACAGTCCCACCCTCTCGATCGGCTCTACGCAAGGCTCGAATCGCGTCGAAGCGCGGAGGCAGGCCAGTCCTATACGGCGAGCCTGCTCGCAAAGGGCAAGCCCGAATGCGCCAGGAAAGTCGGTGAGGAGGCGATTGAAACTGTGATTGCTGTCACAAGTCAGAGCAGACCGGCGGTGGTCAAAGAGTCTGCTGACCTTTTGTACCACCTGCTCGTTCTCTGGCTGGCATGCGATATCCGGCCCGCGGACATCTACGCAGAACTAATCGCCCGCGAATCCCAATCGGGACTGCAGGAGAAAGCTGGCCGGAAATCTTAGGCCACTGCGCGAGACTAGATCACCGCGCCAGTGGTCTCGTCCGAAATGGACCGAACAAGGTCCAGAATTTTCCTCCGGACCTTTACGTCCTTGATTCCCATAAAGGCGGTGCTGAGCTGGATTCCCTCATTGCTGGATAAAAAATCCATCACCGCCGAAGGTTTCTCGCTTCCGTTTTCGGCCGGTACCTGAATTCCGTCCATGCCCTCATAGAAGAAGCTGATCGGCACCCCGAGAATCTCTGCGACCTCATAGAGCCGGCCGGCGCCGATGCGATTGATTCCGCGTTCGTATTTCTGGACCTGCTGAAAGGTCAGCCCAAGCAAGTCCCCCAAACGTTCCTGACTCATACCGATGAGCATGCGTCTCAGGCGGACGCGGTAGCCGACATGCGCGTCAACCGGATTAGCCTTTTTCTTAGGCAACTTGGTTCCTTTCCGTAGTGATACCCCTTGATGGCGACATATTTCGGTTTTTGTTTGGCAGCCTGATTAACGATTGTTTCGAATTCGCTGTGGCAACGAAATATTCCGCGCAAAGAGAAAAAAGCGCTGGCGTGGCCCAAGTCAAGTCTCGATTCGTGGCTGCGGCCAAAGAGTCGCGCCACCGCACAACAGCAGTAATGTGAGAAGAATGAAATTGCCGTAACGGGCGAACGGTGTGACCGGAAGGGCGACCGGGAGCCCCGCATCAAGGAACCCGCGCAATCCGAGATCGAGCCGGGAACGGATTCGGCCATAGCCATCGATCATGACCGAGATGCCGCTGTTCGCTGCACGTGCGATTGGCAGCCCTTCCTCGATCGCCCGGACTTGCGCGATCAGGAGATGCTGCTTCGGGCCGGCATTGGGACCAAACCATGAATCATCGGTCATGTTGACCAGCCATGACGGGCGCGGTGTGCCCGTCACAGCCTGCGGAAAGATGATTTCATAGCAAATCAACGGGGTCACCGGCGGTGCTCCGGGTACGGAGAATGTCTGCGGGCCGGTTCCGGAGGAAAAACCGGTGCTTGCCGCGACCTCGGTGATTCCAATGGCCCGCATTGCGTTTTCGAACGGCAGATACTCCCCGAATGGGACCAGGTGAAATTTGTCGGAACCGGCGATCAGCTTGCCTCCGGCGCCGAACATGGCAAATGAATTGTAGGATTTTGGCGCACCGCTCGTCTGTTCGATACGAACCGTGCCTGTCATCAGCACTGCTCCGCGCGCCGTTATCTTTGCGATATCCGAAAGTGCCGTGGGCACTCGCGCGGCCGGGAAAGGCGGCACGGTTGGGGATGATAAAATACCCACTGCGGGCATGCTTGCTGCCTCCGGCCAGACGATGATCGTCGGCGGCTGTGCTGCCGGCGCGGTCGAGAGGTCTACGAGCCTTGCCCAGTTCCGAACCATTAAGCGTGGATCGTATTTTTCCGGCTCCGGCGTATCGGGCTGCACAATCCGAATACGCACGCCCGGAATCGTTGTGTTATCCGCGGTCAGGAGACGCGCTTCACCGTCTGCCCAGAATCCGACAAACACCACAGTCATCAGAATCGGCAGCAGCCGCTCGCGACGGTTATGCCAGCGTCCAAATACGGCGAATGAGGCGCCAAACAGCAGGGTCAGCAGCGACAGGCCGTAGGCGCCAAATACTGACGCGCTTTGAAGCACCGCCGGAGACGCAGCCCAGCCATAGGCCGGCAAGTTCCATGGGAAGCCGGTCAATACATGACCCCGCAGATATTCGATGACTGCGAAAATCGCGGCGAACGCAAAAATACGCTGCACTCCGGGGCGCCAAAGCAGCACGCAAAGCAGGGCACCGAGACCGAAGAACAGCGCCAATCCACCCGGAACGAGCACCGCGACGAACGGCAATTGCCAAGCGTGCTCCTGCGCATCCACGAGAAAGGCGTACCCGATCCAATAGAGCCCGACCAGGAAAAAGCCGAAGCCATAGCTCCACCCGATCCAGAACGCGGTGCGCGACTTTTTCGGACCGGCGGAGGCCCCGTCCAGCAAGAGCACAAAACCGGCATAGGAGAGCAGCAGCAGTGGAAACACCCGGTAGGGCTCGAACGCCAATGCCCCGGCCGCACCAGTGGCCATGGAAAATGCAAACCTGCTCACCCCGCGCAGACGCAACGGGACGGAAATCAGCCGGTCCGCCAAGGCAAGAGATCCGCGCAAGTTCAATCCGTTGCCGGCGTGGCCGGCTTGGCCAGAGCCCTTATCCTCAGCCGCTTCGCGTGCCGCGGATCGGCCTCCACAATCTCAAACTCCAGGCCTGCGTAAATCACGATTTCACCCCGCACCGGGACTCGTCCGAGTCCCGCCGCCACCAGGCCGCCCAGGGTGTCAACTTCCTCTTCCTGCTCCGTTTTGCTGATCTCAATCCCGGTCCGCTCGCGAAATTCTTCAAGCGTTACCCTGGCATCGGCTTCGAATTTGCCGTCCGGACGAGTGATGATGTCCGCCGCCTCATCGATATCGTGCTCGTCGCCGATCTCCCCGACGATCTGCTCGACAAGGTCCTCGATCGATACCAGGCCGTCCGTTCCACCATACTCGTCAACCACCAAGGCGAGGTGAATTCGGCTCGCCTGCATGCGCAGCAGCAGATCCAGCGCGGGCATTGCCCCGGGCACGAACAACAGTTCGCGTTTCACTTTGGTGATCGGAGTCTGCGGCCAGCTCAGACGGCCATCGGGCCCTTGCTCGACCAGTGCGAGCACGTCCTTGATGTGAATCATGCCGAGCGGATCATCCAGGGTTTCACGATAAACCGGCAGCCTGGAATGTTGCGCTTCCCGAAAAAGGCCGATCAGCTCGGAGAGGGATGTTTGTTCTTCCACCGCGATGATGTCGGCGCGGGGCACCATGACGTCAGACACCTTCAACCCGCCAAAATTCAGCAGATTGGTGAGCATCAGCCGTTCCTGGGAACTGAGTTCCTGGGATGCGCGCTCACTCTCTTCCAGAACCTCTTCCAGGCTTTCGCGCATGCTTGTGTTGCGGCGCAGGCCTTTGACGAGTTCCGCCACGCGTTCGGCAAGTTCGCTGAGCAGCGGACGCGATCCTTGTCTGGCACCTGCGTCGCTGCTTCGAGCGGCTGAATCCGAAGAATTGCCCGGCACGCGCGAATCCATCGGGCCGCTATTCTCGACCATGGTCTAATCTAAGCCGCCTTGCGCGGCGCCGTACAGGGCCGCACTGGTAGGGATTGGCGTACCCCATGCCGGCCAACAGCGAAATTTCCAGATTTTCCATTTGAGCGGCGTCGCGTCGATTTTGGTGGTCGTAACCGAACAGGTGAAGAACTCCATGTATGGTCAGATGAGCCGCATGTGCGGCGAGACTTTTGCCCTGGGCGGCCGCTTCACGGCATAGAACGCCATGACTGAGCACAATATCACCCAGGTTTGGCGCAAAAACCGGCGCTGCCGGGAATGAAAGCACATTCGTTGGCTTCCGCCGGCGGCGGTATCGTCCATTGAGCTGGCACACGTAATCGTCGTCAGCCAGCAGAATGCACAGTTCCGGTCTGTCCGATTCGCTGCGGCCTGCCGCCACGGCGGTTCGGGCTGCGCGCCGAATCACCCCGATGACCCCTCGATGTGCGTGCCACATTGGTTCTTCAACGACGACGGATATGGAAGCTGGGCCCCTCGCGGCCACAGAACGCCTGCCGCTCACGACCGTTCCGGCCGCGCCTTTGCGGTTCGCCGGCCTCTCGAAGCTGGCTCATTCTGGTCATAGGCCGCAACGATCCTCGTCACCAGCGGATGCCTGACGACATCGGCAGCCGTAAACCAGGCAATCCCGACGCCCTCCACGCCTTCAAGGAAGCGAACCGCCTGATCAACGCCCTCGGGACCTTCCGGTAGATCGCTCTGCGACGGATCGGCTGTGACAACCATCCGGGAATCTTCGCCGAGGCGGGTCAGGAACATTTTCATTTGCGATGGCGTGCAATTTTGCGCCTCGTCAAGAATGACGAAGGAGCGCGAAAGCGTTCGTCCCCGCATGAAAGCCAGCGGCGCGACTTCAATCGTGCCCTGCTCCATCAGTCGCGCGCATCGCTCACCCAAAACCTCGAAGAGTGCATCGTAAAGTGGCCGCAAATACGGATCAATTTTCTCCTTCAGGTCACCGGGAAGAAAACCGAGTCGCTCGCCTGCCTCCAGTGCCGGGCGTGACAGCACCAGCCGATCAACGCGCCGCTCATGCAGCAGATGTGCTCCATAGGCCGCCGCGAGGTAAGTCTTGCCGGTTCCGGCAGGCCCAAGCCCGAAGACGAGCTCGTGGTTGCGCATCGCTTCGATATACTGTGCCTGTGCGGCCGACCGTGCGCGGGTCAATTTCGAAGACGACGTGCGTAGCCGGGCGCCATCCTCGTCCTGCGCCACGTGCTTTCCTCCCGGAACTGCGAATTCAATCTCCGCGTCGACGTCTGCAAGCGACAATTCCTCGCCTGCTTCGAGTCTTTCGTAGAGCGCACGCAATACGGCTGTCGCGCGCTCCCGGCCCGTGGCAGAACCTTCCACTGAAATCAGGTTTCCGCGCTGTGCTAGCCTGACTCCCAGCCGCTGTTCGAGGCGGACAAGGTTGCGGCTGTGATTGCCTGCCAGCAACGGCAGCAAATTGTTGCGCTTGAACTCGAGCGTGACGTGCTCGCGCGCGATCTCGTCCGCCAGATTTCGGGCGTGGCGCTGGTTCAACGCGCCGCCAATTCCGCCGGCGCCGCCGGCTTCAGAAACTCGCCATGAAGACTGTTGGGCAGCACTTGCGAAATCCTCACATTATGGATTTCACCAATATAGGGCACCGCTCCATCAACATGAACCGGCTGGAGGAACGGACTGCGGCCGACCGCCTGCCCGGGTAAACGACCCGGCTTCTCAAAAAGCACAGGTAGCACGCGATTCTGCATCCGTCCGTTAAACGCGCGCGATTGAGCTGCGATCAAATCTTGCAGAACGTGCAGGCGTTCGAGCTTAAACTTTTCCGGAACCTGCTTTGCCATGGCTGCTGCAGGTGTCCCTGGCCTCGGGCTGTATTTGAACGAAAAAGCCTGGGCAAAGCCAATCTGCCGGATCAGGTCCAGAGTGGCCTCAAAATCGGCATCGCTCTCGCCCGGGAACCCAACGATAAAATCCGACGATAGCGCGAATTCAGGCCGGCCACTACGAACCCGCTGGACAACGTCAAGGTAGAAATCCCGGGTGTGGCCCCGATTCATTGCCCTCAGCACAGAATCCGATCCCGATTGCACCGGCAGATGCAAATACGGCATCAACTTAGGCTCATCGGCGTGCACCGCGACCAAATCTTCGGTCATATCGCGCGGATGACTGGTGGTGTAGCGCAGCCTCGCGATCCCCTGAATCTCCGCGAGGCGGCAAATGAGCATCGCGAGGCTCCACGCTTTGCCATCCGGGCCCTCGCCGCGATAGGCATTCACATTCTGGCCAAGCAGAGTGATCTCGCGCACCCCGCTCTCCGCCAGCGACCGCGCCTCGGCTTCGATGCGAATGACGGGGCGGGAGAATTCCGCGCCCCGCGTATAGGGCACCACGCAAAATGTGCAGAATTTATCGCAGCCTTCCTGAATTGTCAGAAAGGCGGCAGGGCCCTCAGCCGTTCTTGCCTCAGGTAGTGCGTCGAATTTCTCATCCGCCGGAAAATCCAGCTCGACGCTCTTTCCCTCACCGCGGGCCAGACGGGCGATCAGCTCCGGCAGCCGGTGATAGGACTGCGGACCGACCACAATATCGACGGCATTTTGCCGGACGAGGATTTCTGCCCCCTCCGCCTGAGCTACACATCCCGCGACACCGATCAGCAGCGATTCTCCGGCTTCTGCGCGGCGTGTCTTAAGCAGCTTCAGCTTACCAAGTTCTGAATATACCTTTTCCGTCGCCTTTTCCCGGATGTGGCATGTGTTCAGGATGATCAAATCCGCGTCTTCGCGGCCGGCCGCGAGACCATAGCCGTGGGGCGCCAGAAGATCTGCGATTCGCCCCGAATCATAGACATTCATCTGGCAGCCATAGGTCTCGATATAGAGCTTCTTCATCCCTTCAACAGACGTCACGCTGCCTTTTCCGTTTCAGCTTCCGATGGGACGACAGCGGAGGCCGCCCCGTTGCCATCCGTCTCGCCCGCGGAATTTATGTCCCGGCCGGTCAGTGCACTGAGCAATCCTCTTCGCACACAAACCTCGCAGTAAGCTGCGAGGTTCTTCCGGCCACGGACCTTATCCAGTGTCGTCACCGGATGGAATTCCACCACCACATCGATTGGGCCGGTTTTGAGCGCTTCCCACAGATGCGGAACCAGCTCCATATCGCCATACCAGGCGAAGAACGGGCGGTTTTCACGCCCCATCGGTATCCCATGCACCCGCGTATAGGCAACCGAGACCGGCTGAACCGGTACGCAGACGGGGTTGCTGTGAACTGGTCCGATCGTTACCTCGGCAGCCGACAGCAGGCCACTCCGGAATGCCAGGACGCGGTTGCCGTCACTGGACGTCCCTTCCGGAAAAATCACCAATGCATCGCCTTCAGCCAGCCGCTGCCGGATGGTTTCCCGATTGGCGACCGTCTGTGACCGTTCTCTCCGGACAAAGACGCTGCGCTGCATCCGTGCCAGCGTGCCGAAAAATGGCCATTTATCGACTTCCGCCTTGGACACAAAAGACACCGGCCGAACGGCCGAAAAGATCGGTATATCCAGCCAGCCGGTATGATTTGCGACAATGAGTGCGCCCCCCCGAGCGGCGTTGCCACGCAGCTCGATTCGAATTCCGAAAAGGGCACAGACAAATCGGTGATAGCGGTGCGGCAATGAGCGGCGTAGCGGGAGTCCCAACTTGACCGCCAGCCACTGCACCGGGAGTAGCAGGAAGGTGACGCTGGCAAAAACCACGAGAATGCCGAAGGCTCGGACGCTGCTCACAGGCTATCTCTAGTCCCGCGCGACGGGCTTTTTTCGGGGGACGCCATAAAGTTCAAGCCGGTGATCCACCAGATCGAATCCAAGTTCCTCGGCCACCCGGCGCTGCAACTTCTCGATATCTTCGTTGACGAATTCGATCACCTTGCCCGTTGTGACGTCGATCAGGTGATCATGGTGCTCGCTGATTTCCTCGTAGCGTGACCGTCCGTCGCGAAAATCATGCCGTTCGAGAATTCCGGCATCCTCGAACAATTTCACTGTGCGATACACAGTCGCGATCGAAATATGCGGATCGACCGCGAACGCGCGGCGGTAGAGTTCTTCGGCATCCGGATGATCATAGGCGTCAGCGACCACGCGCGCGATCACCCTCCGCTGCTCGGTCATGCGCAAGCCCTTTTCCATGCAGGCTTTCTCGATGCGGTTGAGCTGCTCTTCCGTCCGGTTCACGTCACACCATTTTCCCGTTTCGATCCCGGTCGACGGCGTACATTATGCCCTGCCGGGATGAATACAAGCGAGCCGGGACGCGACGGATTCAAAGCTCTCGCCGCATCACAACCGCGGCAACGCCGGCATGGGTTCGCGACTCATAGTAATGCGGCCGCAGTGCCACCTGCTCAAAATCCAGTTTGTGGTAGAGGCTCAGCGCGGGCTGATTTGTCTCTGCCACTTCAAGAAAACAGCGCACGGCGCCCCGCTTTTTCGCCTGCTCAATGGCAGTTCTGACCAGCCCGGAGGCCGATCCCGAGCGGCGCTCTGCGGGTAAGGTGGCGAGGGTCAGGATCTCCGCTTCATCCGCGGCAACGCGGACCAATACGAAGCTTCCGATTTGCCCGTGAGCCCTACATGTAAGCAAACCGAACACACCCGGACTGCCCAGCAAAGTGCAAAACGACTCCTGCGACCAGGAATGTTCGAAACACTCAGCATGAATTGCGGCCATCTGCCCGGTGTCCGCGGCTGTCGCCGACTGGATCTCAGTGGTCACATTCTACCGCCCGGCAATCTTGCGTCGGGCAGGCGAAGGTAAAGTGGTTTCGCGCCTTCCGGTCTTGGGCGCCGATCGGCCGCCACCGCAACATAGCGCGCCTTTGGTTGTCTGATCCCACTGTCCACCGGCTTCACTCCGGCCTGGTCCAACAGGGGCTTTATCATCGCCGCCCCGGTACCGGCCAATATGACAGCAGAACCAAATTCAACCGATGCGGAGATCATTGCCGGCGCTCCACCAATTGCCACCAATTGTGGTGAAATCGGCATTACGCCCTCGGCCGCAAGGACGCATAAATAGATTTCATCCCGTTTCGCGTCCGCAGCGACCACCGCCCATCGAGCTTGCGGATATGTTGCAAGCGCCTCCTCCGCGAGCGCCTCCAGGGTCGTGGTGCCGATGACCGGTATTTTGAGTGCAACCGCGAGTGCTCTGGCGAATGCCAGTCCCACGCGCTGGCCCGTAAATGTACCGGGACCAACCGTGACCGCAAGGCGCTGCAGCTGTGAAAATGGCAACCCCGCATCGCGCATGACGCGCTGAACCATGGGCGCAAGTGCTTCGGCATGGCCGCGAAGCATGATCTCATGCTCTTCGGCAATAACACGCTCCGAACTCAATACAGCGGCGGAACAAGCGCCAAGCGCCGTATCCAACGCGAGGATGTTCAAAGGAGACGGCACGCTTCGCTGAACTCAAGCCGCCCCGCGCGCGGCTGCAGCGACGCGCCGTCACCAAAACCAAGGTTGCACAAGAGATTGGATTTGATCGCGGTCCCCGCAAAGAACTCGCGATCCACGCCTTCATTGTTGAACCCCGACATGGGTCCGCAATCCAGTCCGAGCGCGCGCGCCGCGACGATGAGATATCCAGCCTGCAGGCTTCCGCTGCGAAACGCGGCTTCCTGCAATTCGGCGGGGCTGCGCTTCTGCCAGGATTCCCGCGCGCCGGGTTTGGACGAGAGCTTCGGCATGTAGTCGTAGAATGCGAGGTCGTACCCGATGATCGCGGTTGCCGGCGCCGCCATGGTTTGTTCGACGTTGCCGGGATTGAGATGCGGCTTCAGGCGCTGTTTGGCCCCGGGGGAAAGGACGAAGGAAAATCGTGCGGGGCAGGTGTTGTTGATAGTCGGACCCCATTTCGCAAGTTCGTAGATCGCAAGAAGCAAGTCCTCCGTAACGCGTTCGGCGCGCCAGGAACGCTGTGTCCGGGCGCGCCGGAACAGCACATCCAGTTCCTCCTCGCCGAGCGTCTTGTTCATCGGCTGCTCGTGTCTTTCACCGGCATTTCAGGCGCGATTCAATGGCATCCCAGATCAGTGCCGCGCCGTCGGGACCGCCGAACCGCTTCAATTCCTGAATTCCGGTCGGTGAAGTCACGTTGATTTCGGTGAGGTAGTTTCCGATCACATCGATGCCGGCAAATACGAGGCCGCGGCGTTTAAGTTCAGGCCCGATGGCGGCGCAAATCTCCCGATCCCTTGCCGATAGCTCTACCGGCTCCGCACGGCCGCCGATATGCATGTTCGCCCGCGCCTCGCCGCTGGCAGGCACGCGATTGAAGCCGCCAATCGGCTCGCCGTCGACAAGGATGATGCGCTTGTCGCCTTTACGTACTTCCGGGACGTAGCGCTGCACGATTACCGGTTCACGGTAGAAAACCGTGAACATTTCGAGCAGCGCGTTGAGATTTTCATCGTCGGGCTTGAGCCGGAAAACGCCCGCGCCGCCATTGCCGTAGAGCGGCTTCAGTACAATATCCCTATGGGAATCGCGGAACGCGCGAATCTCTTCCCGGTCGGAAGTCACCAGCGTGGCCGGCATAACGCCCTCAAACTGCATCACAAACAGCTTCTCGGGTGCGTTGCGGACGTGAACTGGATCGTTCACGACGAGCGTGTGGGGCTGAATTCGTTCGAGGACATGGGTCGCCGTGATGTAGGCCATGTCAAACGGTGGATCCTGGCGCATCAGCACCACATCGGCTTCCGCCAGTCGGTACAGCAACGGCGCGCCCAGAGTGTAGTGGTCGCCGCGCAGGTTCCTGACCTCAAGCGCCCGCACCCGCGCAACCACTTCCGAATCGCGCAATGTCAGATCGCGTGGGCCGTAGTAATAAAGCCGGTAACCCCGCGTCTGCGCTTCCAGAGCGAGGGCGAATGTCGAATCGGCGGCGATGTCGATCCGTTCGATCGGATCCATCTGAATCGCGACGGTCAGGATCATCGCGCAAAAATCTAGTTCAGGCGCCGCTTCAGGGCGTGCAGCGCAAAGGCCGCTTCATTGCTCACGTCTGTGCCTGTTGTGCCCGTCTGGATGCAGTTTTCGTAGGCGCGCCGTGCTGCGGACAAGGCGCCGGAGGATTCCTGAATCTTGCCGAATTCCAGCCACAATACGCTTCGCCGCGGCGCAATAATGGTCATTCGCCGCAGGACTTCTGACGCACGCGCCGAATCCCGGCCTTTCAAAGCCCGGTTTTTGATATTGTTCAACAAGCGAAGCAATACATCGGCATCGCTGACCGGCGCGAATGCATCCGGCTGTTCCGAAGCACCGGTTTCGCGCAAATGAAGCGATGAGCCAAACCGCGACAGACCCACCGAATCACGATCCACGAGGGCACCGCCATTGAACGGATCGATGATGGCCTCGCTCCCCTTGACCTGAACGCGGAGCAGAAAATGTCCCGGCGCGAAGAGGCCGGACGCCTCAATCCGATTGGCCCGCGCGGCGTGGATATACACAATCCCCAGTGCCACCGGCAGCCCACGGCGCCGTTCGATCACGCCCATCAGATCGGCATTATCTGGATCATCGTAATTGGCGCGTTCGCCTTCAAAACCGTAGCGACCTGCGATGACCGTTGCGAGCGCGTCCGCCGCTCCGCCGGCATCGCGCACGAACACAAATTCGGTGCGCACGGCTTCGGCGATATCGTTCAGTTGCTGCAGGTAAGGATTAAGTTTTTCGTCCGGTCGGTCAAGGGCGGCCAGCATGAGCGCGGCTTTTGCCACATCATACGGCCCGTCACCGGATTGCCCCAGCCGCTGCAGATAATCTGCAGGCGAAGCATCCTGACCGGCCGCGACGATCGCGCTCAACTGATTCATTCGTTACCCATTCCAATCCCGGTACGGATCGGATCATCCTTCAGAACCACGTAATTTTCCACGCGCTTTATGCCGCTGAGATCGTGCGCGTGCTGAACGACGCGATCCACTTCCGCCTGATTCTGACCTACACCCATCAGGTACACCACACCATGCACCACATCGATTGTGTAATTCACATCTTTTATCGACCCGTCTGCAAGCAGCGCCGCGGCCAATTCGGTCTGTATGACGAAATCACCGGGGGCATCAAGCCAGCCTGAGCGGTCCGTGACTTCCATATCGTTATCGACTTTCTTTACCCCATTAATACTCCAGGCAAGCCGCGTTGCGGTCAGCCGGTCTTCCGGGTTGGTTACGCGGCCCGCGAGCAGAACACGTCCCTCCACCACCGTGGTGGAAGCGCGCAGGAACAGCCCAGCCGAATCCGCCGCGAGCTTGGCATCCAGCTCCGTCTTTATCCGCACATCGTCGACGGCATTACCGATCGTGCGCTCCTGGCGCACGGTCGTGACTCCGGTTGCCACCCCACCGGCGGCAAGCAAAACACAGCCTGAGAGCATCGGCACAAACAACAGCGGCAGAACGCGGCTGAACCAACGCGACATGCACACCTCCCGCTAAAAACCCGGCCGCCACGCGTCCCGGATATGCCTGGGCCAGCGCCGCGGTGTGATCAGCATAATGTCAAATCGGACGGCTTTGTGGCGCAGTACGGGTTTAACGCGCAGATAAAACTCCGCCGCTCGTTCAATCCGCAGGCGCTGGCGTTCTGACAAAGCTTCCGCCGCATCCTGCTGGTTGTAACGGGCTTTTACTTCAATAAAACAAAGCAGCCCATCCGGCGCCAATGCCACCAAATCGATTTCTCCGGCGGGCGTTTTCACCCGCCGGCCTATGACGCGGTAGAATTTGCAGGCCAGTGCGAACGCGGCGAAGGATTCGCTGCGCCGGCCGCGCTGCTCCGCCGCCCTGCGTCTGTCAATCGCTGGTTTCATCAGCCCTGCCCGCCAATGCGAGTGCCCGATCGTAGATGGCGCGGCGACCGGTCTCGGTCGCTTCGGCAACCAGCGAAGCCGCTGCTTTCACCGGCATGAACGGCAGGGCCTGGCGCAGCAATGAGTCGATCAACGCCGGGTCGGGCCCATTATCCGCGCCAGGTGCGACAATCACCACAACCTCGCCGCGCGCCGGGTTCGCGCTGTAATGCGCCTGAAGGTGCCGCAGCGTCCCGAGCCGGATCTCCTCGTGCAGCTTTGTGATTTCTCGCGCGACGCAGGCGTCGCGGTCTCCCAGCATCTCCGCCATATCCGTCAGACTCTCGCACAGGCGCTGCGGCGACTCAAAGAACACCAATGTCGCCCGAACCTCCCGAAGCTGTTTGAGCGTCGAGCATCTTTCGCCGTGGCGCGGAGCCAGGAACCCGGCGAATAAAAACGGGATCGGGGCAATTCCGGCGGCGCTCAGCGCGGCGATCACCGCAGAGGGACCCGGAACCGGAACTACCGAAAGTCCTTCCTCTCGCGCTGCTTTCACCAGACGCAGGCCCGGATCGGAGATCAGCGGGGTACCTGCGTCGCCGACGAGCGCCAGCCGCTCTCCGGAGCGAAGCCGCCGCAGGAGTTTTGCCTCAACGGCCCCGGCATTATGTTCATTATAAATCAATAATGGCCGGCTAATACCGTGCAGCGCGAGCAGCCGGGAGGTAACCCGCGTGTCTTCCGCCACAATGGCATCGCATTTGCGCAGCACATTCAGCGCACGCAGTGTTATGTCGGACGCGTTTCCAATCGGCGTCGCAGTTATATAAAGTCCGGGCGCGAGTTCTTCGGCGGAGATCGGTGCGGTTGTTTTTGATTCACGATCATCACAGGGCGCCATGTCCGGCGACTCCCATCAGAAGTGGTTGCGCATGACCCGCCAATCTTCTGCCATCGCTTTTCTGATCGCGATAGGGCTGTTTCTTTCGTCCTGCGAGCCCCTCCCGCCCCCCGCTCCGCCGCCGATTGTTGCGGCACTCGCGCCCCCGCCACCGATGGTTATGGGGGCGGTGCAGGCGCCGGCAATGCCGCAAGCGCCGGTCGCGATGGAGCAGCCGAATTTTTACCGGCTGCGCAATACGGCAAATTTGGACATTCCCGCACGGGTCGCGTTGCTATTGCCATTGTCCAGCCCTTCGGAGGGGAACCGGGCCGTGGCGGAGGCGCTCGAACATGCGGCCGAGCTGGCGATTTTCGATGCCAAAAACCCGCGTATCCTGCTGATGCCGCGCGACGATGGTGGCACGCCGGAAAAGGCGGTGGCAGCCGCGAGCAAAGCCATCGATGACGGCGCCGAAATCATTATCGGCCCGCTTTTCGCCACGTCCGTCACCGCGATCGCACCCGTGGCGCGGGCCCACCAGGTGCCTGTGGTTGCATTTTCCAGCGATCGCTCTGTGGGAGGAGCTGGAGTTTATCTTCTCAGTTTCCAGCCCGAAACCGAAGTAAACCGGATCATCGGCTATGCGATCCAGTCCGGCCACAGCAATTTTGCGGCGCTTATTCCGAATTCTCCGTACGGAGACAAAGTCGATGGTGCATTCCGGGATTCGGTTATGAGCGCAGGCGGCCAAATCGCCGATGTCGAGCGATTTGCCGAGCGGCCGGAATTGATCGGGCCGGCGACACAGCAGGCGGTCAAGTCCGGCGCGGATGCCGTCCTCATTGCCGAGGGCGGTCCAATGTTGGAGGCCGCCGCTCCGTCGCTCGCGCTCGCTGGCGCAAAGGACCGCAGAACCCAGCTTTTGGGCACCGGTTTGTGGGATGACACCGCGACCTCACATCAACCCATGCTGGTAAATGGCTGGTTCGCGGCGCCGCCGCCGAACGCGTTCACCACATTTGCCGCCCATTACCGCTCAGTCTATGGCTCTACCCCGCCGCGAATTGCGACCCTGTCCTATGACGCGCTGGCGCTCGTCGCACTTCTGGCCAATGGGCCACCACATCAGCGGTTCACCGATGCAGCGCTCACCGATCCGAATGGATTTTCAGGGATTGATGGAATTTTTCGCTTTCACGCCGATGGTTCGGCGGAGCGCGGTCTCGCGGTCCTCAATGTCGGGGCTGATGGATTTTCGGTCAAAGATCCCGCGCCGAAAACTTTCTCGCATTCGGGTTTCTGAAGCGCGTCCGCAAGCTTGGCCACGACCTGGTTCAGCACCAAGCGGCCAGGTTTCGTAGCGGTGATCCGCTCGCCACATCGCGTGACGAGCCGCATCCCGATAAGTTCGTCCAGCGATTCCGGCGACGGCACCAGTCCCCACCGGGCGGCAAAGCGAGCGAGATCGAGTCCTTCCGTGATTCGCATATTCATCAGCAGATGCTCGCGTGCCGCGTCAGGATTCTCGACGGTCTCCAGCGAAAACGCCCGCCCTTCTCTGGCAATGCGGGACGCCCAGCGTTCCGGCAATCTTTCGCTGTTCGTCGCGATGCGATGGCCGGCCAATGTCAGCCGCCCATGGGCCCCCGGACCAACTCCGGCATAATCCCCGTAACGCCAATAAAGGAGATTGTGCTGGCTTTCGCAGCCTGGCCTCGCGTGATTCGAGATTTCGTAAGCCGGAAGCCCTGCCTTTTCGCAAATTGCCTGTGTCAGCTCGTATAGCCTGGTGGAGCTATCCTCATCAGGCAGCTCCAGCTTGCCTTGCCGGTGAAGTGAGGCAAATGCGGTGCCGCTCTCGATGGTAAGTTGATAAAGCGACAGGTGTTCAGTTCCAATGGCCAAGGCCTGCTGCAGTTCGCGCCGCCAGTCATCAAAAGTCTGTCCTGGCCGGGCATAGATGAGATCAAAGCTCGACCTCGGAAAAACGTCTAACGCCACGGCGATTGCGGCATTGGCCTCGGTGGAATCGTGAACTCGCCCCAGCTGTCGCAGAGACACGTCATCGAAAGCCTGAACGCCGATCGAGACGCGATTCACCCCAGCCGCACGGTAGCCGTGGAAACGGTTCTGCTCAACGCTGTTCGGATTAGCTTCCAGCGTTATTTCTGCATCCGGCCGAACAGGCCATAACCGGCCGATCGCTTCCAGCACCGATCCCGTCGCAGTGGGACTCATCAGGGATGGCGTCCCACCGCCGAAGAAGATGCTGCTTACGGTTGGTTTGATGTCCTGCAGCGCGGCCACAGATTGCAGTTCGGCCTCGATCCCCCGCGCCCACTGCGCCTCATCGATCTGTGGCCGGACATGGGAGTTGAAATCGCAGTACGGGCATTTTGCCGCGCAAAACGGCCAATGCACATAGATTCCAAATTCGCTCATGCCGTGCCGTCATGCGCGAATGCCGCTTTTGCCAGCTGGGTGAATGCACGGGCACGATGTGACATCGCATGCTTTGTGTCGGGCTCCATTTCGCCGAAGGTCTGCCGATAACCTTCCGGAACGAAGATCGGATCATAACCAAACCCTCTGTTGCCGCGCGGTGGGAATGTCAGGTTCCCGAACACCCGTCCTTCAAAGACTTCAGTCCTTTGCCCGGGGGCGGCGAGCGCCAGTGCGCAGACAAACCAGGCGCGCGTCTCTGCCGTAGCTTTGCTCTTCAATTCAGATTCGATTCGCGCCATTGCCCTCCGGAAGTCCCTGTCCGCCCCGGCCCACCGGGCGGAATAAATGCCGGGCTGCCCGTCAAGCGCCGCCACGCTAAGGCCGGAATCATCCGCCAGCGCCAGCTCGCCGGATTTTGCTGCCGCCGCTTCGGCCTTGATCGAGGCGTTCTCGGCAAAGCTCGTGCCCGTCTCGTCAGGTTCGGGTAGCCCAAGTTCGGCTGCTCCTGAAACGTCAACCGCAAATGGCTCCAGCAACGCCCTGATTTCCACCACCTTGCCGCGATTGTGGCTTGCAATCACCAGCTTCTGACCAGCGCCGATCCGGATCACAGCTTCAGCACGCTTTTCTGCACATCCATCAGCTCCGACGCACCCTTTCGCGCCAAACTCAGCATTTCCGTGAATTGCCTCTCGTCGAACGGAGCACCTTCCGCCGTTCCTTGAATCTCGACCAGGCCGCCGCTTCCTGTCAGGACGAAATTGGCGTCGGTTTCAGCGGCAGAATCTTCCGCGTAGTCCAAATCGAGCACGGGCGTGTTCTGATGGACACCGCAGGATACCGCTGCGACAAGGTCCTTGATCGCGTGCCGGCCGATGAGCTTGGTCGCGACCATGAAGCTGACGCACTGATAAAGTGCAACGAAGCCGCCGGTAATCGATGCCGTCCGCGTTCCCCCATCCGCCTGGATGACGTCACAATCAATAATGATCTGCCGCTCGCCCAATACGTCCAGCGCCGTGACAGCCCTGAGCGAACGGCCGATCAGGCGCTGGATCTCCTGGGTCCGCCCCGATTGCCGCCCACTCGCAGCTTCCCGCCGGGTGCGTTCCTGGGTCGCTCGCGGCAGCATGCCATATTCCGCCGTGACCCAGCCTTTGCCTGAACCGCGCAAAAACGGCGGCGGCTGATTTTCGAGACTGGCTGTGCACAGCACATGGGTATCCCCATATTTCACCAGACAGGAGCCTTCGGCATATTTCAGGAAGGACGGATCGAGACTTATGCGCCGCAATTCGTCCGGGCGGCGACCGGAGGGCCGTGAGCTGACCATGGCGTCTCTTGAAGTTCGGGGACGGCACCGTTACCTAGCGGCCGAACAGATTATGCGCAAATCCCATGAATGGCATAGCATTGAGCATCGACGTTAAATCGGCGGAATCCCACTCGTCTGCGACGGGGGTCGAGTTCCTGGCGCGAGAGCTGGGGGCTCGCCCGCGCGAGATTTTCCGTCATCTGGTGGAAGCCTATCTGGGCTCCGGCGAGCCGGTTGGGTCCCGAACCCTGTCGCGCCGGCTGCCGGTGGCTCTCTCGCCCGCGTCCATTCGCAACATCATGCATGACCTGGAGCGGATGGGCCTGCTATACGCCCCCCACACCAGCGCCGGGCGGGTTCCCACCGAGAAAGGCCTCCGCCTCTTTGTCGACGGCATGCTGCAGATTGGCGATCTGCCATCGGACGAGCGTCAGGCGATTGAAGAGCGCTTAAGCGGTTCGGGGCGTCCGCTGGAAGAGGTACTCGGCCAGGCGGCCAGCCTGCTGTCCGGACTCTCGCATTGCGCCGGCCTGCTGGTCGCGGCCAAGCAGGACGCCCCGCTGAAGCACATTGAGTTTGTTCCTATCGGGCCGGGCCGCGCCCTCGCGGTTCTGGTATCGGCGGGCGGCACAGTGGAAAATCGTCTCATCGAAATTCCAGAAGGGCTGCCACCCTACGCGCTGACCGAAGCATCGAATTATCTTTCGACCCGTCTTCTGGGCCGCACGATTGAAGCGGCACGACGCGAAATCCTGGCCGAGATCGAAGCTCAGCGTGCCGAACTGGACGAGTTGACAGCGCGGGTGGTCGCTGAAGGGTTGGCGACGTTGTCTGCGCGGCCGCAGGAAGGCAGCGATGCGGCCGGGGACCGGATTCTGATCGTCCGCGGCGCCGCCAACTTGCTCGACGAAGTCGATGCGCTGAGTGACCTCGCCAGGGTAAGAACCCTGTTCGACGATATTGACCGCAAAAGCGAGTTGATTGGCCTCCTGGAAACGGCGCGGGCAGGGGAGGGCGTTCGCGTCTTTATCGGATCGGAGAACAAGCTGTTTTCCCTGTCCGGTTCTTCACTGGTCGCGGCCCCCTATGCCGATGCGAAGGGCAAGGTTCTCGGTGTCATCGGGGTCATTGGACCGACACGGCTGAACTATGCGCGTATTGTGCCGATTGTCGACTACACGGCAAAAATCGTGGGCCGAATCCTGACCTGACCGTTTTGCTTGTTGTCACCTGCCGCGCCGACGAGGAGACCGATGACTGCCGAAATCGAAAATGACGCTTTGCCGGAAGATATGGAGCCGGCAGGCACCAATGATGAATTCGACGAGATCAGCAAGGAATTGGCCGCCCTGCGCTCGGAAGCGGAAGCCAATAAGGACCGTGCGCTGCGCGCGCTCGCCGAAGTCGAGAATGTGCGCAAGCGCCTTGAACGCGAACGCGATGACGCGAGAATCTACAGCGTCACGCGCTTTGCCCGCGACATGCTGGTCGTCGCCGACAATCTGAGTCGCGGGTTGTCCGCGCTTACACCTGAAATTCGCGAAGGCGTAGGCGACTCGCTCAAAGCCGTCACGGACGGACTCGAGGCCACGCAACGTGAGTTGCATGCGGCCCTCGGCCGCCACGGAATCAAACGGATCGAAGCTGAAAACAGCCGGTTTGATCCCCATCTGCATCAGGCCATCGCCGAGGTTCCCGCGCTAGGCAAGGAGCCCGGTACCGTCGTGCACGTGGTGCAGGACGGTTATACGATCGGCGATCGCCTGTTGCGGCCTGCAATGGTGACCGTCGCCAGAGTCGGCGGGGATTCATCCACCAATTGACGATCGCGCACTGGTTTCGCGGGAGGCCGGAAACATGAATCCTGTTCGGGTCACTGTCGCCGGCGCGTCCGGCCGAATGGGCCGGACCCTGATTCGCGCTCTGGCGGAATCCGAAGACTTGCACCTGGCCTATGCCCTTGAACGTTCCGGCCATCCGCAGATCGGGCAGGACTGCGGCACACTGGCCGGGTTACCGCCATGCGGCGTGGTCGTAACGCCCGATGCGCTTGCGGCACTTGCCGATTCGGATGCGGTACTGGATTTCACCGCGCCCGCAGCGAGTGTGGCTTTGGCCGATCTCGCGGCGCAGGCACGCATCGTGCACGTCATTGGCACCACCGGCTACTCGGACGATGATATGACTCGCGTGAGGGCAGCGGCGCGCCATGCCGTGATCGTCAAATCGGGCAATATGAGTCTCGGGATCAACCTGCTGGCCGCATTGGTGCGCGAGGCCGCGAAGGCGTTGCCCAATTACGACATAGAAATTGTCGAAATGCACCACCGTCTCAAAGTCGATGCCCCATCGGGCACCGCATTGCTGCTGGGAGAAGCGGCGGCGGAAGGGCGGGGAATCGATCTCAACCAACAGCAGTTGCGGGGCCGCGACGGCAATACCGGCGTGCGCCCGGATGGCGCCATTGGCTTCGCCTCATTGCGCGGCGGCACCGTCGTTGGCGATCACACCGTGACATTGGCCGGGCCATTCGAGCGCATCGAACTTGGCCACCGCGCCGAAGACCGGATGATTTTTGCCCGCGGAGCGCTGGCTGCGGCACGCTGGGGGCAGGGCAAGAAGCCGGGCCTCTACTCCATGGCCGATGTTCTGGGCTTGTCCGAATAGTGGCATAATCGCGGTGTCCTGGCGGGGAGCGGCGAAATGCAATTACCGGCTCGCGTTGTCTGTTGCGCGCTTGTCCTTGTGCTGTTGCAGGGCGCGCGAACCATGCGGCCACCCGACGAAATCGTATTGACGCCGTCGAAAAACCAGCGTGTGTGCAGCGGCACTGATGCAGTGGCGGCGATCCCGGCCTGCACGGCGATCATTGATGCGCGCACGACCGAGATGTCGGAACGTGTCGGGGCCCTGGTGTTACGCGGAACAGCCTATCTGAATTTGGGACAATCCGACGCAGCACTCGCCGATCTCGACCGCGCTGGTATGCTCGACTCCAACAGCTCAATCGTCTGGACGGCGAAGGGCAACTACCACCATGCCAAGGGTAACGATCCGCTCGCGCTGGACGATTTCAATCATGCAGTGGCGGCCAATTCGAGAGATGCCTCGGCGCTGATTCAGCGCGGAAACCTGTTTCTCATGACAAGAGAGCCCGCCAAAGCAATTGCCGATTTCGACAAGGCGATTTCTCTTGATTCGAGGAATCCCGCAGCCTTTGCCAATCGCGGCGAAGCCTATCGCGTGCAGGGTCAAAATGACCACGCCATCGAGAACTATAACCAGGCAATGAAATTGGACGGCAAATTCGCCGCTGCGTGGTATGACCGGGGGTTGGTGCTGGCTGCCAAAGGCGATTTCGTCCACGCAATCGACGACTTTACCCAGGCGCTGAATCTCGATCCAAAATTCAGCGAGGTGTATGGGCATCGTGCATTCGCCTATGACGCGGTGGGTGATCATGATCGCGCCTTCGCCGATGCGACCGCCGCCATCAAGCTGGATCCCGACGATCCTTCCGCCTATTTCGCGCGCGGCAACTTCTACACCTCGCGTAACGATTTCGATCACGCCATCGAAGATTTCAGCCACGCCGTAATGATCGACAACAATTACGCGGATGCTTACGCCAATCGCGGCACCGCCTATGCGCGCAAAGGCAACTACGCGCGCGCGATATCCGATTATGGCGTCGCCATACGGCTCAATCCACGACTGACCAGCGTGTATTCCAATCGCGGACTCGCCTTGCTGAAAATCGGCGAGCTCGCACGCGCTGTGGACGACTTTGACAATGCTCTGCGCGCAGATCCGAAGGACGCGCTCAGCATGTACAACCGGGGGGTTGCCAAACAACGGCAGGGAATTCAGTCCGCTGGGAATGCCGACGTCGCCACCGCCCGCGCCATGGACCCGAGCGTCGGAAATTAGGGGCCGCCGGCCGATTCGAACCGGGCCGCCTCAAGCGCGAGCAGCGCGCGTTTGCGGGTCTCGCCCCAACGGTAACCGCCAAGCGCGCCGGTTGCAGTGATCACGCGGTGGCACGGAATCAAGAGGGCGACGGGGTTGCGGCCAATTGCCGATGCGGTCGCCCGTGCAGCGCGCGCGCTGCAGAGTTTTTCGGCCAGTGTTCCATAGGCCACTGCGCTGCCGGCCGGAATTGCGAGCAATGCCTTCCAGACATGAATCTGCCACGGTGTGCCGAAGAGTTGCACCGGAACCGGTTCGGGCCGTGACGAATGGCGGAAGATTCTGGTGGCAAAATCCGCCGTTTCTTCGACATTTTCCGCGAAGCGAGCTGCGGGCCAACGTTGCGTCATGTCCGCCAACTGGGCCCTTTCCTCACCGGCCGCGGCAAAGGAAAGCCCGCACAATCCGCGTTCTGTCACTGCGAAGAGCGCACGGCCCAGCAGCGACTCGTGCCAGCCATAACAAATCGTCAATCCGGCGCCGCGCCGGGCGTAGTTGCCGGGAGTCATGGCCTCGACTTTGAGCACGAGGTCGTACAGCCGCGATGGTCCCGAAAGCCCAGAATCGAGCGCGGCATCGAGTATTGGCCGCCCCTGTGCCAGCGCGCGCTTGGCCCGCTCCAAGGTCAGATGGGCGACAAAGGCTTTCGGGCTGACACCGGCCAGTCGCGTGAACTCGCGCTGAAAATGCCAGGGCGATAGACCGGCAACGGCAGCAGCTTCGGCCAGCGCCGGCTGTCGCCGGAAATTATCGGCGAGAAACAGCAGCGCCTGCGAAATGGCGCTGTAATTGGAATTGCTGACTTCCGCCCTGTGCGACATGAGACGACGTTACGCGGCGAATCTGCCGCCGGCGACCCGATTCTTGCGAAATCACTCTGATGGCAGTGCCTGACGCGCGTCGCGCAGCGCCTGCCGCAAGGCCTCCGCCAGCCGGGCCCGTTCCTCGGCGCCGAGAAAGGAGCCCACCACCCAGCGCCGTTTATGCACGACGAGTGCAACTTCCGCGCCGAGCAACTCGGGATCGTCGTGTTCCACCCTCAGCCAATAAGGGTTGATCTCCTCGCGCCGCACCTGGCCGGTGGCGCTGATTCGTTCGATCAGGAAGGCATCGCTCGTTAGGCGCAGATATTCGCGCCGCCGGCTGGCTCGAACGCTCGCGCGCATTGCCCACCAGAGCAAAGCCACGTCGAGGCCAAAGAATGGCGTCACCGGCCAGGCTCCATGCAGCGCAAACATCACGCCGGCCGCAAAACTCACAACGGCGGCGAATCCGACCACCAGCGCGATCGCCTTGGGGCCCAGTGGCGGATTGGGCTCGATCAGCGCCTCAAGAAATACTTTTTTGGCCATGCTCGGGTTAAAAGCTTGTTCGCCGACCCATCCGCAGCTTTTAGCTTAGGCGGATCGGCGAAGAAAACGCGTGAACTCGAAACCTAGCCGCAGCGGCGGTGAAATTCGACATTCCCGCCGTGGTCGATCCACCACGGATCATCGAGATTGAGTGCGCACGGATCCGTCAGGGTTCCAACTGTAACCTGCGGTCCCGCAACCGGAGCGGGAATGTCCGCGGCCAAACCCGCAACTTCAGGCGAAGCGAAATCGGCGGTATGAACTGCAGGCGTTCCCGGGGTTGAACAGGACGCAAGTGCCAGAGCGATGCTGCACATCGCGGTGGCGGCAAAACTCCTGAGCTCCGACATGTTCCAAAACCCGTAATGACTCGCTGTGGCAACGGGGCCGTCCTGTGGATTGTTCCGTTTCCTGCGATCCCGCACCCCGGCGTAACGGCTATAGATTGATCATGCAGCGCCCGTTCAAACCGGCCGAAGTGGAGCAGTTCTTTTCGCGCCTCGCAGTGGCGAATCCGAAGCCACGTTCCGAACTCGAATATAGAAATCCTTACACGCTGCTGGTTGCCGTCGTGCTCTCGGCCCAGGCAACAGACAAGGGCGTGAACAAGGCAACGGCGCGAATTTTTCCCAAAATCGATGCGCCGGAAAAAATGCTGCGCTTCGGCGAAGACAATTTGCGCGACGCGATCAGGACGATCGGGCTCTACCGCAACAAGGCGAAAAACGTCATCGCCCTGTCAAAGACGCTGGTAGACCGACATCACGGCGAAGTCCCGAAGGATCGTGAGCAACTCGAGCAACTGCCCGGTGTTGGACGCAAGACCGCCAATGTCGTGCTGAATGTTGCCTTCGATTTTCCGACAATTGCGGTCGATACGCATATTTTCCGCGTTGCGAACCGCACGGGACTGGCGCCGGGAAAGACACCGCGCGAGGTCGAAGACGCGCTCGAAAAAGTCGTCCCCGACAAATTCAAGCAGCATGCACATCACTGGTTGATTCTGCACGGACGCTATGTCTGCATTGCCCGCAAACCGAACTGTCCGTCGTGTCTGGTTGCGGATCTCTGCCGTTACCAACCGAAGACGCCACCCGCAGGCGCGGCTCCCGATACCGAGATTAAAATGATCAGGGCGCGACGGGTGCGTTCATGATTCCCGGCGCAGCTGCCATGTGGTCTTGCAACGCGGACAGGCATGCCGGGTCCGCCGCCGTGTTCGTGCCGCGCGGCAAGGTTTCGGTGTAGCGCAAGCGCAACATGCCGTCCTGTTGCTGCATGAAAAAAAACACCGAACAACGCGGAGCGTCGTAACGCCAGAGTTCCGTGCCCATTTCGCGCCGTACGAAGTCGGGATTGCCGAGGCGCATGCGTAGCGCGCCTGCTTCTGTCGGAAGCGGTTCAGGCATGGATATCGCTTCTGGAGGCGCGGCGGCGCTTGGGGCGGGCATCGTAACTTGAGGCTCCGGCTCCGGCAGCGGCGGCGGTGAGATCGAGGGCGAGATGACCGGAAGCGGATTTGCGGGCACCATGACCATCGGCCGCGGAGCCATGCAGCCGCACAGCCCGATGCACAACATCGCCAAAACTGAAAAGGGACTCGCTCTCACCGGCTTACTCGACATGGCGCTCGACAGCCTTATAAACGGTAGAGGAAGAACGCCGCTACAGGGGATTCATGGCGCATAATTTCGATGTCATCGGCATCGGCAATGCAATCGTCGACGTGATTTTTGCGGCATCCGACCAATTCCTGCTGGACCACAGCATTGCCAAATCGGTGATGACGCTGATCGATGAGGTGCATGCCGCGAAACTCATCGCCGCGGTGGAGAATCCGACGGAAAGTTCGGGGGGCTCAGCGGCAAATACAATGGCCGGACTGGCATCGTTCGGCAGCCACGGCTGGTTTATCGGCAAGATCAAAAATGATCGCCTGGGCGACTCCTTCGCGCGCGGCCTCGCGCGCATCGGAGTTCACTTCGAAACGCCGATGGCCACGGGCGGACCTTCAACGGCCTGCTGCATCATTGCGGTTACACCCGATGGGCATCGCAGCATGAACACCTATCTCGGCGCCTGCCGTGAACTCACTCCCGGCGACATTGATGAAAAGCGGATCACCGGGACAGGTGTTCTTTATGTCGAGGGCTATCTCTGGGACGATGAACGGTCGAAGGCGGCAATCCGCAAGGCGATTCGCGCCGCCAGGCGAGGGGGCCGCAAAATCGCTTTCACCTGCTCGGACCCGTTTTGCGTTGGACGGTACCGCCAGGAATTTCTTCACCTGCTCGAGAACGATATCGACATCCTGTTTGCCAATGAAGAGGAGGCCAAGACCCTGTTCGGTGCGTCGGATTTTCATTCGGCGCTGCAACAGGCGCGTGACTGGCCCGGAATTGCCGCTCTCACGCGTTCGGAGAAAGGCTGCGTTGTCGCAGCGCCCGATGGCGAGATTCATATTCGAGAGGCCGAGCCGGTGGAACGGGTTGTCGACACCACCGGCGCCGGTGATCAGTTTGCCGCGGGATTCCTGCACGGCTTTGTACATGGGCGCGATCTCGGCGATTGTGCGCGCCTCGGCGCCATCGCCGCCGGTGAAGTGATTTCGCATTATGGCGGAAGACCGCAGCAGTCCTTCGCCGCATTGGCCCGCAAAGCAGGTTTTGATACGCATCAAGCAGATAGCGACAGACGCACTGTATGACCGGATTGGACGCGGCTATTCGAACCGTCGCCGTCCTGTCCGCGCATCACTGCCTTGATCGTTCTGGCTGATCACCCTTTCGGCGAACCGCCGTTGAGGTGTCGCGATGATTATTCGCCGATGATGTGCAAGACAATATGCCGTTGATGCGGCGCATCGCGGTGTTCGAACAAATAGATCGCCTGCCAGGTCCCAAGCAGCGGCTTGCCATCCGCAACCGGAATGGACAGCGAGGTCTGAGTCAGCGCTGAGCGGATATGGCTCGGCATATCGTCTGGACCTTCGGTCGTGTGCCGGTAATTGGCCATTCGCGGCACCAACCCGGCAAAGGAGTCGGCGAGATCTTTCAGCACATCCGGATCGGCATTTTCCTGGATCACCAGCGATGCCGATGTATGCTGGATGAAGACGGTCAGCAGTCCGCTTGTGATCCCGGCCGCTGTGACAAATTTGCGGGCGCGTTCGGTAATGTCCGTGAACTTCTCGCGCGAAGGCGGAATGGCGGCCCGCTCTTGCCGCTGCCGGATCATGGTTGTCCGCTCGGTCTGCGCTTTTGCAGAGCCACGTAAAACGCGCCGGCGCCGCCATGTTTGGCATGTGCCTCGCGCAGCCCGATGACACGGCCAGCGAGTTCGGCGCCGTTGAGCCACAGCGGCAGATTGTTGCGCAAGACTCCGCCCTTTCCGGTAATCACCAGCACCAGCCGCTTTCCTTCGGAAATGCTTCGGGCCAGAAACGCAACCAACAGCCGGTACGCGCTGTCATAGCTGTGGCCGTGCAGGTCAATGCGCGCTTCCGGTTCCAGCCGACCTCGGCGCAACCGTGCTTCCGTGTGACCGCGAATCGGAGCCGCTTCCGCGACTGTCTCTACGAAGCGAATTTCCCTGCGCATCGGCAGTGGCACAAAACAGCGCCGGCGGGTGCTCGCGGCCGTCACCGCAACCTGCCGCTTGTTCAGCGGCGTTGCGTCTCTCATCGCGTGACGAAACAGCGCTTCATCTTCAGGCGAAATGATGATGTGGCGCGGGCTCATGTCAGCGGAATGGCGCCAGGTTGCGGCAACCGCGCCGCAACGGCTTTCGGCAGAAGCACGGTCATTCGCGCCGCATTTTTCATCCGGCCGGCAATTGCGGCTGCGTCAGGGCCGAAACCCCAATATACATCGCCGCGCATTTGCCCACGAATGGCTCCGCCGGTGTCCTGCGCGATCAGCAACTGGTCGAACACCCGATCCGGTTGTGCGGGATCTGGATCGGGCGCCGTGCCCTCGAGCCAGACCGGTACACCATAGGGATTGAATTCCGGATCTACCGCGAGACTCGCGCCGGGCGTCAGCGACACGCCTTCCGCGCCATTTGCGCCTGCTTGCGGCTCGCCGATGGGCTGCTCGGAGAAGAAAATGTAGGACTCGTTTTGGTCCATCACCTCGCGCGCCTGATCGGGATGCGCGATGAGCCAGGCACGAATGGATTGCAGGGAAACTTCTTCGCTGGTCAATTCGCCCCGTTGGAGCAGCACGGCTCCGATTGCGGTATAGGGCTGCCCATTCTGGCCGGCGTAAGCCGCGCGAACGACGCTGCCGTCGTCCAGGACGACGCGGCCCGAGCCCTGGATTTCCAGGAAAAAAGCGTCGATCGGATTATCGACATAGAACAGCGGCGTGGCCGGAATCCCGTCCTGTTCGATTTCCGCCCGTGCCGGATAGGGTACATAGCGGCTCATCAGCATCGACATCATCATCTGCATGCCGAACGAGTCGGACGCTGCGGTATCGCGGTAGACCGCTCCATCGATCTTCACCAGATCGGACGGCATGCCATAAACAGGCGTTTGATACTGGTCATGCCGCGTGCGGCTGCCGTGCAATTCCGGTTCGTAATAGCCGGTGAAAAATCCGCCAGAGCCGTCTTGCGACAGCCGGACCGGAACAAATTCCTGTTCAAAATATTTCCGCGCGTCCTCAACATTGGCCGCGCCCGTGGCAAATGCGTGCTGGCAGCTATGCCACCACTCGCCTGCTGTCCCGGCATATCCGGACCCGCCCATGGGTGCATCCGGGGCTTGGCCAACGATCATGACACAGGAACGCCGGAACGCATTGAGTGCCTGACGCGGATCTCCCTGGTCCCAGCCATCCAGCTCCGAGAATTGCACCGGAGTGAATATGAGTGGCGGTGCGGGCCTGACCGGGGCGACTGCCGGGGGCGGAGCCGCCGTGACGCGGCTCGGGGCCGTGCGCGGTCCGGTGGCACAGGCCGCAAGCGCCATGATTGCTACGGCGGCCGCAGGCCGCAGCAGAACCCGTGTGCTCAATCTCATGTCTCAGGACTGCGCGGTTGTGGAGATCAAAGTCCAGTTGGGATTGCTGGAGCGGACGTCACGCGCGTATGTCCAATATTCGACGATCTCCTGCGGCGACTTTGCGTCGCCCTCGATCAGCGCGCCATTCGGGTCATAACCCGCAAGCATCACCTGACTGTTAAAGGCCACGGTGATCTCCGCGGTCTGACCCTTCATTTCGGCCGCGGTGATCCGGGCCGATTTGAGTGACAGGAACGTAAATTCAACCCGTTCCTTCTTGGTCTCGCGATGTTTGATGGCCTCGTCGAATGCCTCAAAGACCTCCGGCGAAAGCAGCGGCTTCAAAACGTCACGGTCGCCATGCGCGAACGCGGTCACGATCATCTCGTAGGCGGCACGCGAGCCCGACATGAAGTGCTCGGTATCAAAACCCCGGTCGTAGAGTTTTATATCCAGCAGCGCGCGGGACAGTGTGCCTGACCCTCCGATCGCAGTTGTCGTTGGACCGCCGGAGCGATCCGGCAATGCCCGCAGATTTTCCTTGGCCGCCGATTGCGGATTCGACCGCGCCGTATCCGGAGTGCGCTCGTTACCTGTACGCCGGCCCAGCACCGAGTACAGCCGGAAGGCAATGAAGCCCGCAAGCAACGCAAGCAGAACCACGTCGAAGAACTGATAATTATTCATCTAACTTGCGCCTGACCGGCCCTGTTTAGACAAAGACGGGAGGAATCATGGCAGTACGCCATTGCCGCCTTTAAAGTAATGCCTGGGCGCGCTCCGGTCCAGCGCGCCTTGGCCATTTATCCCCCCACATCTACGATATATTCCGCTCCCCTCGGCGGATACCACAGCCGGACCGGCAATCTCCTTGTCACGCTTGCGCGATCCGTGCTAGCGCGGCAATCCTTTCCCCACCCGATCGAGAGAAACACCAGATGGCCGACACCGACAGCCCCAATGGCGGCACGAATCCGGGCGCAATCCCGCCTGCTGGCGCCGAAAACCAGATGCCGAGCCTTCAGATCATCTCGCAATATATTAAGGATCTCTCGTTCGAAAACCCGTCCATGGGCGTCAATGTCCAGCGCCCACAAATCGAATTCACCGTCGATCTTCAGGCTCGCCGCTTGCAGGAAAACGGCCCCTATGAGGTCGTGCTGAAGATGCGGGTGAATGCCAAGCAGGACGATAAAGCCGTGTTCCTGCTGGAAATCGCCTATGGCGGCTTGTTCATTCTGGAACGGGTGCCGGAAGAAGTGCTTCAGCCCATGCTGCTGATCGAGTGCCCGCGGCTGATGTTCCCCTTTGTCCGTCGAGTCATCTCCGATCTCATCAGCGATGGTGGATTGCCGCCGCTGATGATCGAGCCGATCGACTTTGCAGCGCTGTATCGCAGCCGCATGCTGGACGCGCAGCGCCAGCAGCAGGCCCCGACAACCGCCTAGCCGGCAACGCCCCAATTCCAGATCACGTCAGCTTCCAGCTCCTCGGCAATAAACCGGGCATGTGCGGCGAGTTCGCCCTGGGAAACACGTTCCGGCATTGGTTGCGGGCGAATAAGCCGTTCCCCCCGCGACTCAACGCGTTCAGTCCCATTGTCCGCCGCGGCAGCTGTGAGTTCAAAATGTGCCTGCCGGCCGCCAATGAGCTCGAGGTAAACTTTGGCCAGCAATTCTGCATCAATGCGGGCTCCGTGCTTACTGCGCCCGGAAAGGTCGAGATTGAACCGGCGGCAAAGCTCATTGAGCGAACAAGATGAGCCAGGAAAGCGCCGGCGCGCCAGCGCGAGCGTGTCGAGCGTGCGCTCCTGGGGAAAAGGCGGGTAATTCAGTCGCGCCAATTCGGCATTGAGGAATTTCAGATCGAAATCGGCGTTGTGAATGACGAGCTGCGAATTGCCGACAAATTCCAGCAGCGAATCGGCAATCTGGCCGAACAGCGGCTGGCCGCGCAGCTTTTCGCCATCGTGCCCGTGGATCATGACGGCTTCGTGGGGAACGTCGCGTTCCGGATCGATGAGATGATGGAATACTTTGCCGGTTGGAAGCCGGCGATCGAGTTCGATACCGCAAATCTCAACCAGCCGATGGCCCTTTTCGGGTTCAAGACCGGTGGTTTCGGTATCGAGCACGACTTCACGCATCTGGCGGCCTGTGCTTTGCGCGCGCACGAAGTTCGGCGGCGACTCGCTTTACGTCGGCAAAAGCCTGCTCCAGTCCCTTGTCGGTCTCAATCACAAAATCGGCTTTTGCACGCTTTTCCTCGTCCGGCATTTGCCGCGCATGAAGCAACTGCAGCTTTTCCGGGGTCATTCCGGGCCGGGCGAGAACGCGCCGTTTCTGGACCTTCCTCGGTGCCGAAACAACGACAGTCGCATCCAGCTGGTCTTGGGCGCCGGTCTCAAACAGAAGCGGGATATCGATGACGAGCAGTTCATCGCCGCGTTCGGCGGCCGCGCGCACAAACTCGTCGCGCGCCGCGCGCACCAGCGGATGCACGATCGCTTCCAGGCGGGCGAAAGCCGTTGGGTCTCGCTCCAGTGCGGCCGCCAGCGCCGTTCGGTCCACCCGGCCGTCATGAATTGTACCAGGAAATGCGGCAGCTACGCGTGCGACGGCTGCACCTCCTGGATCATAGAGTGCACGCACCACGGAGTCGGAATCGAACACGGGAATCCCGAGTTGCGCGAATAATTTTCCGGTTTCGGTTTTGCCCATGCCGATCGAACCGGTAAGCCCGACAAGATAGGGCCGGCGATTCTCTCTACCCACGATCAAGTGCTTGCAATAATTTTACGCGCAAATCAGCGGTCACTTTCGGTGTCACACCAAACCAGGCGGCGAATGCCGGCACAGCCTGATGCATCAGCATGCCAAGACCATCCATCGTCGCGTGGCCCGCCGCCGCGGCGCGGCGCAGCAGCTCAGTCTGGACCGGATTGTAGACAATATCGGCAACTGCGGCATCTGACGGCAGGTGATCAAGCGGCAATTCCAGCGGCGCTTTGCCTTTCATTCCGAGACTCGTCGTGTTGACGAGAAATCCGGCATTCTTGAAGCCATTGGCCCAATCGCCCCAGTCGAGCACCTGGAACCTGACCTTCAGGGGAAGCTCGGCGGCAATGGCCTCTGCGCGAACGCGGGTGCGGTTGACGATCCGAATCTCGGGAAACCCGGCGCGCTGGAGCGCAAGCACGATCGCGCGCGCTGCTCCGCCGGCACCGAGCACGACTGCGGGCCGGCTCGCGAGTCGGCCCACCGGGAGCGTCTCCCGCAGGTTGGCCAGAAAACCCTGCACGTCCGTATTCGCGCCCGCGATCCTCTGTTGTCCGAATACAAGCAGGTTCACGGCACCGGTTATTCGCGCATCATCGTCAATTGTTTGCGAAAGTGCTGCTGCCGCCTGCTTGTGCGGAACCGTGACGTTTGCACCGGCGAATCCCATCAGCGGCAGCGCAGCAACACAGCGCGAAAAATTATCGGGTGCGACCGGAAGAGCGACATAGTCACCGCCAATTTCGTATTCCTGGAACCAATGACGGTGAATCAAGGGACTTAAGGATTGCGCGACTGGCCAGCCGATGACGGCTGCGATTCGGCCATTCATGCTGTGATCGCTCCGAAGTCACGCAGCGCCGACAGCGCCGGAATCAGCGGCAAGCCACGAATGCAGAACTGATCGCCGGCAATTTCGCAGAACAGTTGCGCGCCTCGGCTCTCGATCTGGTAACAGCCCACGGAGCCGAGAATCTCCGGAATTTCTGCCAATAGGTATTGATCCAGAAATGCCGTCGAGAATTTTCGCATCTTCAAGACGGCTGCTTCGGTGTGCCGCCACAGTGGCGCTTCATCTCGCACAATGATTGCTGCGGTGATCAACTGGTGTTCGCGGCCACAAAGAGCGTTCAGGGTCTCGCGAGCAGCGGTTTCGGTATCCGCCTTGTTGAAAATCTGACCCTCGCAAACCAGCACCTGATCCGCGCCCAGAACCAATGCACCGGGATGGTGCTGACTCACCGAATGCGCCTTTGCCTGCGCCAGTTCCTCCGCTAACCGGCCGGGACCACTGCCGCCGTCCAATAGCACCGATTTCAGGACGGATTCGTCAATCAGGGGAACCGTCACACTAAATGCGACGCCGGCAGACTCAAGCATCATCCGCCGACTGCGGCTGGACGATGCGAGGATCAACGGCACACTCATTCTGATGCGTTTCTCTCGGCTAGAAGATTCAGGATCGCTGCTGCCGTCTCCTCGATTGAACGGCGGGTGACATCGATCGTTGGCCAGCCAAAGCGTTCGAAGAGACGGCGTGTCGTCGCGAGTTCAATCCGGATGGCATCCTCATCGACATAGTCCGAATTTTTGTTCTCTCCCATTGTCGTCAGGCGATTCCTGCGGATTTGAAGCAGGCGTTCTGGTGACAGCCACAAGCCGACAAACAGCGGCTTTGGCAGTGAGAAAAGGTGTTCCGGGGGCGCAATTCCCGGCACGATCGGAATATTCCCCGCACGCACACCGCGAATCGCCAGATAGATGCTTGTCGGCGTCTTGGAGCTGCGGCTAACCCCGACAAGTATGACGTCAGCTTCCGCAAGATTTTGTACATGTTGCCCGTCATCGTGTTGCATCGCATAATTCAGCGCCTCAACCCGTTCCTGGTACCGGGCGTCCATTTCATGCTGGGCACCGGGACGATGGGCTTCTTCAACGCCGAGGTATTTTTTCATTGCCTCGACCGCAGGGTCCAGGACTGACACGCAGGGCAGTTTCATTTTCCGGCATTCCTGCTCCAGCAGGCGGCGAAGACCGGGATTGACCAACGTGGAAAACACGATTCCTGGATTCGCGCTGATATGCTGAAGGGCGCGGCGAAGCTGATTTTCGCTGCGGACCAGGGAATAGATATGCTCGCGCGCGGTCGCACCCTCGAACTTTGCGCCAACGGCTTTTGCGACCGTGTTCAGGGTCTCACCGGTCGAGTCGGAGATCATATGCAAGTGATATTCACGGACCATGGATTTCATCCCGAAAATACCCACAACACCTCACCGCCTTCAGAACGCTCTGCGAGTAAACGGGGATAAATGAACCAGCTATCCCCAATCTGTAGCCAGGCCATGAAATGGCAATTTGGCCGCTTATTCGAGGAATAAGACCTGATCCCCTGACTTCTCCACAGAGTTACCGCTACAACACCAGTATCATCATCTCAAAGAGCAGGAATTGCTTTGAACACGAAAAGGTCCCGGCCCGTTCGAGCTCTGGTTTCCGTTCTCGAAGGTACACAGGTCTGGCCCCCTCCCATATGGCTGATGCGCCAGGCTGGACGCTATCTGCCGGAATATCGCGAGCTGCGGAAATCCGCTGGTTCATTCTGGAAGATGTGCATGTCGCCGGATCTGGCGACGGAAATCACCTTGCAGCCGATCAGACGGTTTGATTTCGATGCTGCAATTATCTTTTCCGACATTCTGGTGATTCCCTATGCGTTAGGTCAGCCGGTCCGGTTTGAGGAAGGAGTGGGTCCAATTCTGGACCGGTATCCGGGGCTGGAACGGTTGGGGACTGATTCCGGGGTTTGGAAACAGCGGCTTTCGCCGGTCTACCAGACGCTCGAGCAAACCAGGAAAGCATTGACGGTGGACAAGGCGCTGATCGGTTTTGCCGGGGCGCCCTGGACTCTTGCAGCCTATATGCTGGAGGGAAGGGGCTCGCCGGATCAGCGGGCAGCAAAGCTGTTCGGGTATTCAGATAGCCAAGAGTTTTCGCGTCTTTTGTACCGACTTGCCGATGCCGTGGCATCTCACCTGGTTTGGCAGTTGGAGCACGGGGCGGATGCGGTTCAGTTGTTCGACAGCTGGGCGGGAGGTCTGCCCGATCATGAATTTGCCGAGTGGGTGATTGGCCCAACCAGAGAGATTGTGGCTGCGGTTCGCGATGCGGTACCGGATGCACGAATTATTGGTTTTCCGCGTGCCGTAACCCAGAGCCAGTATCGGCTTTACGCGAGTGAAACCGGCGTGAATTGCATCGGCATTGATACAGCGACATCGCTATCATGGGCGATATCGCAATTTGGAATGAATATTGCCGTACAGGGAAACCTCGATCCAATTGCGCTGATCGCCGGCGGCGAGGCGCTGGACCGGGCTATTGAGAAAATTCTTGGAGTGGCGCGGGGCCATTCCGTAATCTTCAATCTCGGACATGGGGTATTGCCGGAGACTCCTGTGGACCATGTCGCGCGGGTGGTTGAACGGGTCCGAGGATCGGCGTGAAACTGGCCGTTGTCCTGTTCAACCTGGGGGGACCGGACTCGCTGGAGGCGGTCGAACCGTTCCTGGAAAACCTGTTCAATGATCCGGCAGTGATTTCGCTTCCTGGACTGGTGCGGCGTCCGCTGGCGCGCTTGATCGCGCGCCGGCGCGGTCCAGTCGCGCGCAAGATTTACGAGGAGTTGGGTGGCCGCTCGCCGATTGTGCCGGAGACAGCGGCGCAACGTGACGCGCTGAGGGCCGAACTGGCGTCACGCGGGCTTACGGCCGAGTGCTTTATCGCCATGCGATGCTGGTCCCCCCTGACGCAGCAGGCAGTGCACGACGTGAAGGCATCCGGCGCGGATCGTGTCGTTCTGCTGCCGCTCTATCCGCAATATTCGACCACCACGAGCCGGTCATCACTGGCGGAATGGCGCCGCGAAACTGCGCGGCAGGGTTTAACGATCCCCGTACAGGAGGTGTGCTGTTACCCTTTTGAGGAAGGACTCGTCGCTGCATTGGCAGCGCTGTTGGAAGCAGGGTTTGAGCAGGCAAAACCCGGGATCGAATATCGTGTGTTGTTTTCAGCCCATGGGCTGCCAAAGCGGACGGTCACGCGTGGCGATCCCTATCAATGGCAGGTGGAACAGACCGTGGGCGCGGTCGTCAACAGACTTAAGCCAAAGCAGTTCGACTGGCAGATTTGCTATCAGAGCCGGGTCGGCCCGCTGCAGTGGATCGGGCCCGCAACCGATTCGGAAGTTCGGCGGGCCGGCAGCGAAGGCAAGGGGCTGATTATCTTGCCGGTGGCTTTTGTCTCGGAGCATTCCGAGACTCTGGTCGAACTCGATATCGAATATCTCAAATTGGCGAAAGCATCCGGCGCGCGGGACTACATCCGGTTGCCGACGGTGAGAACGCATCCTGCGTTTATTCGTGGGCTTGCAGATCTTGTTCAAGCTGCGGTGAATTCACCGACTCCGGTGACCTGCGCACCGGAACGAATTTGCCCTAAAGGGCGAATTTGCGAGCAGCCAGAACAGCCATGATGGACTCGCTCAATCGCTATTACGACTGGATCAAAGCGGTTCACATCATCGCCGTTATGTCATGGATGGCGGGAATGCTCTACTTGCCGCGCCTGTTCTACTACCACTGCGAAGCCGCGCCCGGTGCTGTAGATGACGAACGTTTCCAGCGCATGGAAAAGCGATTGATCCGCATCATCATCAATCCTGCGATGATTGCGGTGTGGGTCCTGGGTCTGACCTTGGCCTTCGCCCGGTTCAGCAACGGTCCCGGTTGGTTAATGGCCAAAGTGACTCTGGTGGTCGTAATGTCGGGTGTGCACGGCCTGTTTTCGCGTTGGCGCCGGGATTTTGCGCGTGGCGAGAATCGGCACGACAAGCGTTTTTATGCGGCCTGGAACGAGATTCCGGCACTGCTGATGATTGCCATTGTGATTTTAGTCGTCGTCAAACCTTTTTGAACGCGGGCCGGCGGCCGCTCGGGGGGATTGCAAAGGCCTGAAATCCGGCTAGCATGGCATTCGTCTTCGATTGGTGCGCCTTCGGTAGATGGCCGCAAGACCCGGCCTAAGGCGCAAACATCTCCCAACGCAAAGCAGCACAATCGGCAGTTTACCTTCGGGATATCCCCGCCTTGCATTTCACAATGGCACTTAACCCTTTGCAGGTATGCGTCCAATGACCATTCAGTCTGGCCTCCAGGCGATGAAGCTTCGTGACCTGAAGATCAAGAAGCCGAATGAACTCCTCGAATTTGCCGAGGAGCTGGAGATCGAAAACGCATCATCGATGCGCAAACAGGACATGATGTTCGCCATTCTGAAAGAACTGGCGGAGCGCAATGTCGAAATCAACGGCGACGGCGTGTTAGAAATCCTGCAGGACGGGTTCGGATTTCTGCGCAGTCCCGAATCCAATTATCTCGCCGGCCCCGACGATATCTATGTCTCGCCATCCCAAATCCGCCGCTTCGGTTTGCGCACCGGCGATACCGTCGAAGGTCCGATCCGCAGTCCCAAGGATGGCGAGCGATATTTTGCTTTGCTCAAGGTTTCAACGATAAATTTCGAGGATCCCGAAGCCGGGAAGCACAAAGTCCATTTCGATAATCTGACGCCGCTCTACCCGACCCGCCGCTTCGTCATGGAGCTCGAGGATCCCACAATCAAGGACAAGACGGGGCGCGTCATCGACATTGTGGCGCCGCTGGGTATGGGACAGCGCGCCCTCATCACGGCCCAGCCGCGTACCGGCAAAACCGTCATTCTACAGAACATCGCAAAGGCGCTCGCGGTCAATCATCCGGATTGCTACCTGATAGTGCTTCTGATCGATGAGCGGCCTGAAGAAGTGACCGACATGCAACGCTCGGTCAAGGGCGAGGTGATTTCATCGACATTCGACGAACCCGCATCGCGTCACGTGCAGGTGGCCGAAATGGTCATTGAAAAGGCCAAGCGGCTGGTTGAACACAAGCGCGACGTGATCATTCTTCTCGACTCCATCACCCGTCTCGGCCGCGCCTACAACACAGTCGTTCCTTCGTCGGGAAAGGTACTGACCGGTGGTGTCGACGCCAATGCCTTGCAGCGCCCGAAACGCTTCTTTGGTGCGGCGCGCAATATCGAGGAAGGCGGATCGCTGACCATTATCGCGACTGCCCTGATCGACACTGGTTCGCGTATGGACGAAGTGATCTTTGAAGAATTCAAGGGCACCGGCAATTCGGAAATCATCCTTGACCGCAAGGTGGCGGATAAGCGGGTGTTCCCGGCGATCGACATTCTGCGTTCCGGCACGCGTAAAGACGAACTCCTCGTCGACAAGGGCATGCTGGCGAAGATGTACGTTCTGCGGCGCATTCTCGCGCCGATGGGCACGATCGACGCGATCGAATTCCTGCTCGAAAAACTGCGTCAAACCAAAACCAACGACGATTTCTTCGACAGCATGAATACGTAAGTTCGAGCGGGTATCGACTCGAATTACTCGCTTGACGGTTTGCGGCCGGCGTCGAGTTTTCCGGTGATGGCGATGCGCCAGCCAGTGATGAAGAAATACGTCGCCATCGCGCCGCCAATGACCACATCCGGGAGATTGGATTTTGTCGCGAATACCGCCGCGGCCGCCGCGATCACGGCGATATTGCCGACACAATCGGCTCGGCTGATTCGCCACAGCGCGCCGATGCTCGTCAGCATGCGGCGCTGCCCCAAAACAATCGCTCCGACCGTAAGATCGGCGACCAGCGCGACGAGTCCAATGATGGTCATGGCGAACGGATGGGGCACGCTGCCAAAATAGAGCCGGCGAACTGCGATGAGACAAACCAGTCCGCCCAGGAGCGCCATCACAAAGCCCTGGAGCTGCACGGTCCAGCGTTGGCGGGTAATCGTGCCGGACGCCACCCATAACGAAAATCCCGCCGTGATCGAATGCTGGACAAACGAGAGCGCGTCCGCCTGCATGGCGGTGGATCCCGCGGGCACCGCCATCATGCTTTCGATGAAGCCCATCGTGCCGGTGATGAGCGCGATCAGTGCCAGCGCGACACCTTCGTTTTGCAGCATGTGTCGTCCTTGGCCTAAGTCGTTCTGATGTTTAGCGAATGGCGGCATAAAAGGTTCACTACGGCAGCAGAACTGTCGCGCCCGTGGTTGCCCTGGAGTGCAATGCCTCGTGCGCCGCGCGCGCTTCGGACAGTTTGAACCGTTGGTTCACCACGACTTTCACGGCGCGCGACGCGATGACCTGAAATAGGTCATCGGCCGTCTCTTTCAGCTCCTGCGCATTGCGGGCGTAGTGTGCCAGCGTCGGCCGGGTCAGGAACAGCGATCCTTTCTGGCTGAGCATCAGCGGTTCGAAGGGGGGCACCGCGCCAGATGAGTTACCGAAATAGACCAGCATGCCACGCACTGCGAGCGCGTCCAGCGATCCCATGAAGGTGTCTTTGCCGATGGAATCGTACACTACCGGGACGCCCCGCCCACCGGTGATCTCGCGCACGCGCTTGACCCAATCATCCTTGCGCGTGTTCAGCACATGCGTACAGCCATTGTCGCGGACAAGAGCAACTTTGTCGTCAGACCCGACTGTTCCAATGACAGTCGCGCCGAGATGTTTGGCCCACTGGCAGGCGATCACTCCCACTCCACCGGCTGCGGAGTGAAACAGAAGGGTTTCGCCCGCCGCCACTTTGTAGGTCGCTTTGAGCAGATATCGCGCGGTCAGACCCTTGAGCAGTACGGCGGCCGCGACTTCATCGCTAATGGCCGATGGGAGCTTTACCGCGGTCCAGGCCGGGATATTCGCCGCTTCAGCATAGGAGCCTCGCACCATGCAATACGCGACGCGGTCGCCAATCCGCACATTGGTGACGTTTCCGCCGGTCGCCTCCACGACGCCCGCCGCTTCCGAACCGAGTGTCGCTGGAAGCGGCAGGGGGTAGAGACCCGCCCGATGATAGGTGTCGATGAAATTGACCCCGATCGCGGTGTGCCGCACCCGGATATCCTCCGGCCCCGGCGCCGGCAGATCGACGTCTTCATAGGTCAGGGCTTCAGGACCGCCGGTCTGGTGGATGCGGACAGCTTTCACGTTCGGTTACCCGAGATGTTGACGAAAGAAGGCATCGGTGCGCGAGTTGGCGAGATCGGCGCAAGCCTTGTCATAGTGCTGCCCGCCCTCACGCGCAAAGGCGTGGTCCATTTCCGGATAGACGTGGATCGTCACCAGCGAGTTGCCCTTTAGTCCGTCGATGATCTGCTTTTGCGCGTCTGGGGGGCAATATTGGTCCTTTGCTGCAATGTGGAGCATCAGCGGTTTTTTGATCTTTCCCGCTTCGTTGAGGCGGTTTTGGATATTCACGCCGTAATATCCGACGGACGCGTCGGTATCCGTGCGGGTTGAGGCAAGGAATGCGAGCTGACCACCGAGGCAATAACCCACGGTGCCGATTTTGCCGCTGCAGCCCTTGACCTCACGCAGATGACGAAGCGATGCCTGAATGTCGCTGACACCTTTGTCGACGTCGAAACGTTGCATCAGACTGAAAGCTTTGCCCCAGTCCTCCTGGGTCTTGTCGGTAAGTTGCACGCCAGGTTGGAGCCGCCAGAACAAATCCGGAGCCAGCGCAAAGCGGCCGCGCGCGGCGTGCGCGTCGCAGATCTTGCGAACCACGTCATTCACGCCGAAAATTTCCTGGATCACGATGACGCCAGGTCCCTGTCCTGAGGCCGGGTTAGCGAGATATGCGCCAAAACTTCCGTCGGCACCGCGAACCGAAATATCTTTTCCGGTCATTTCGAGACTCTCCCCTGATTTGTGATCGCTTGGCTCGCGCACCATAACCCGCCAACGCCGGATCGGCCACGTGAATCCATTGTCAGGCGTTTCCGGCCGTCCTCGCCATGGGTGAATTCTCCGGTAGCTTGAGCACCTGTGATACCACGGCGGGATTTGTCACCGGCGGAGAGCAGGACATGCCTCCGCAGATGTAGGCGGTCGGCTGGCCGTCCTGCATTGTCTTGCCATGCGCAGGATGGCCTTGCGGCAACTCCTGGCCTGGCGCGACGGTCATCAGCAGACGGTTGGGAAGGCTGCGCCCGAGCACGGCTTTGATGAGATTTCGCGTGCGCGGATCAGCCGGTGGACCACAGACAATGATCTCGAGACACGAAGTGCAGAATTCAAAAGTGTTGAGATAGGTGCCCATCTGCAAATAGTTGCTGCCGATGTCGCCGGCAAAAGCCTGAATGAGATTATTGGCGCGCTCGGCGTGTTGCTGGTTTAGCGTCGCATAGAAGAGCCGGGCATGAACGCCGATCATCACCGCGTTGGCGGAAGGTGTCTGTGTATCGAACACGCTGCGCAGGCGCGACTGGTCTGGAACATCGTCATTCCTGGAAAAGACATAGCCGCCCTGAATGACGTCCCAGAAATCGCGGTCGAGGATAGCGGTCCAGGACAGCGCGCGGTCGAGAAATGCGCGTTCGCCGGTGGCTTCCCAGAGGCTTAGCGCGGCGCGCGCCATGAAGGCGTAGCCATCCGAAAAGGTCTGATGTTGGCGCTGACCCGCGCGATAGGCGTGGAACAGCCGGTCGCCGTCGCTAAGTTTGGTGCAGATGAAATCGAATGCCCGCCGGGCGGCGGAAATCCAATCGCTCCGTTCGAACGCGGCTCCCGCGTTGGCGAGACTCGCAATCATCAAACCGTTCCAGTCGGTGAGCACCTTGTCATCGCGGGACGGGCGCACGCGTTTGTCGCGGGCGGCTAGGAGGATTTGGCGCTGGCGTGTGAACGCGGGTTCTTCGGCTTCGGTCCAGCCCGAAAGATTCATCACGCGATGCAGAATGTTGCGGCCGGCATTTTTTCCCTCATGGGGAAAATTGCCGTCGCGAGTGACACCATAAGCCTGCTTGAAACGCTCGACCCGCGTCCCGGCCAGGACGGAATCGATCTCTTCTTCGGTCCAGACATAGAATTTGCCTTCCTCACCCTCGGAGTCGGCATCAAGACTGGACGCGAAACCGGCGCCTTCTACCATCATTTCGCGCAAAACCCAGGCGATCGTCTCCTCGACGCGGATCTTCAGCGCGTTCTGCTTTCCGTCCTGCCAGACGAGGGTCATGATGTCGATCAGTTGTGCATTGTCGTAGAGCATCTTCTCGAAATGCGGCACCAGCCATTGTTCGTCTACGGAGTATCGCGAAAATCCACCCCCGACATGATCGTAGATGCCGCCGCGGCCCATATTGTCGAGCGCACAGAGCACCTGGGTCAGATATTGCGGCAGCCCAGTCCGCAGGTAAGCGCGCCACAGCACTTCGAGCAGCGGAACATTGGGGAATTTCGGCGCCCCGATCATGCCCCCATAGAAAATGTCGAATGCCTGCGCCACCGCGATCGCGACGCGGTCGAGCTTGAACATGTCAAAGCTGCCGGAGCGGTTCTGGTACCAGGCCTGCTCGAACGTGTCGGCAATCTTGCGCACATTGGGCGCAATCATGTCGGGCGATTCCTGGAAGCGACGGGAAATGTCGCGGAGCACCGTCTGGAATGACGGCCGGCCGAAAGCCGCCTCACGCGGGAAATAGGTTCCGGCCCAGAACGGTTCGCCTTTGGGGGTGAGGAATACGTTCAGTGGCCAACCGCCGCTTTGCCCCATCAGCACCGGGATGCGCTGGAGCCAGTTGTCGATGTCCGGACGTTCCTCGCGATCCACCTTTACGCAGACGAAAAACTCGTTCATCAGCGCCGCGGTTTCGGGATCTTCAAAGCTCTCATGGGCCATAACATGGCACCAGTGGCAGGCGGCATAGCCAACCGAGACCAGAATGGGGCGGTTGCTGCGTTGTGCCTCGGCGAGTACTTCTGGGCTCCAGGGCCGCCAATCGACCGGGTTGTCCTTGTGCTGAAGCAAATAAGGACTGGTTTGGTTGGCGAGCTGGTTGGCCATGGTAATCCGGCGTTCAAGGGTGCGGAAATAGAGCGCACCTCCTAGGGCTTATTGAATTCAGTCACAAGGCGGATCGGGTGCGCAATTCCAGTGCTGATGTAGAACGCGACACGATCTTCGCGCTTTCGAGCGGTGCTGGAGCCGCCGGCGTGGCCGTCATTCGCGTTTCGGGTCCAGGTGCCGCCGATGCCTTCAGCCTGATGAAGCCAAACTCGCCTCCTTGTGAACGGCGTGCGATTGTACGTACGCTGTTCGATGTCGATAATGGCAAGGAATTGGACGACGCATTGGTCCTGTGGTTTCCTGGACCGCGATCCTACACGGGTGAAAATACGGTCGAGCTGCACGTCCATGGTGGACGTGCAGTGACCTTGGCTGTAATGGCGGCTTTGGCCGGTCTGCCAAACTTTCGTCCCGCGGAGCGGGGCGAATTCACCCGGCGGGCCGTTGAGAACGGCCGCCTCGATCTAACGCGTGCCGAGGCCATCGCGGACCTGATTGCTGCCGATACCGAGTCGCAACGGGTGTTGGCGCGGCGGCAGTATGACGGAGCTTTGGCAGAACAATATGCCCGCTGGCGGGAACGGCTGGTTCGTGCTGCCGCGTGGATCGAAGCGGATATTGACTTCCCCGACGAAGAACTGCCGGAAGGAGTATGGCAGGAGAGCCGGGATGCATTGCGGTCTCTGCTGCTGGAAATGAAGCGTCATCTGAACGATGCGTGCCGCGGCGAGGTCATCCGGGATGGCTTTCAGGTGGCCATTCTCGGTCCGCCAAATGTCGGCAAGAGCTCTTTGATCAATGCGCTGTCGCAACGCGAGGTGGCCATTGTGTCGGATACGCCCGGAACTACGCGCGACATTATAGAGGTGAAGCTGGACTTGGGTGGGTATGCCGTCATTCTGGCCGATACTGCCGGCTTGCGGGAAACGGCCGAGCCGGTGGAGCAGGAAGGCATTCGCCGCGCGAAGGCCCGGGCTGCGGCGGCTGATTTTCGTCTTCTGGTGCTGGATGCCTCTGCGCCCGACGGCAATTTGCCGGCGGAAGCCGACTTGGTGGCGTGGAACAAGGCTGATCTCTGCCTCAAAAGAAAGCCCAGGCGTTTGTACATTTCAGCAAAATCAGGCGAAGGACTGGAGGACGTGATCGGACGTCTGTCAGCCGCTGCGGCCGACCGGGCGAGTGGGGCCGAGCCGCCATTGCTAACTCGAGCCCGGCATCGCTATGCTGTCGAGGAGGCGAGCCGGCGCATTGCAACCGCCCTTGAGGAGCACGAGCCAGAGCTGGCGGCCGAGCAGCTCCGCATCGCCTTGCGGGCTCTTGGCCGAATCACCGGGGCGGTTGACCTCGATGAGCTGCTGGACGTCGTGTTCCGCGATTTTTGCATTGGTAAGTAAAGAAATGTTTCACGTGAAACAGAGGCAGTCGGAATACGACGTGATCGTCATTGGCGGTGGCCACGCCGGTTGCGAGGCCGCCGCCGGTGCCGCCCGCGCCGGCGCAAATACGCTTCTTCTGACCCACAACCGCAACACCATCGGCGAGATGTCCTGCAATCCGGCGATCGGCGGGCTTGGGAAAGGGCATCTGGTGCGTGAAATCGATGCCCTTGATGGTGTGATAGGAAGGGTCGCTGATGCCGCGGGCATTCAGTTTCGCATCCTGAACAGACGCAAAGGACCTGCCGTTCGGGGGCCTCGCGCCCAAGCGGACCGAAAGCTGTATCGTACGGAGATGCAGCAGGCTTTAGGAGCAGTCGCAGGCCTCTCCATCCGAGAATCTGCGGCCGGCGATCTGATCTCCGAAAGGGGCCGGGTCTCAGGTGTGGTCACCGAAGCCGGAGAGGAACTCCGCTGTGCCGCCGTCGTGATCACGACTGGCACCTTCCTTCGCGGGCTGATCCACATCGGCGAACGCAAAATACCCGCGGGACGGGTGGGGGAGATTCCGTCAAATCAGCTTGCCGCTACCCTGGCGAGATTCCGACTCGCCATGGGCCGGCTGAAAACCGGAACACCGCCGCGTCTGGACGGAAGAACGATTGACTGGAGGGGGCTCAATGAGCAACCGGGGGACGATCCGCCGGCGCCATTCTCTTTCCTCACGGGCCGGATCACGACCCGGCAGGTCGCTTGCCATATCACCCAGACGACCCTGAAAACCCACAGCATCATAAGGGACAATCTCTCGCGTGCGCCCATGTATTCCGGCCAGATCCAGAGTACGGGGCCGCGTTATTGCCCATCTATCGAAGACAAAGTAGTGCGTTTCGCCGGCCGTGAGGGGCACCAGATATTCCTCGAACCCGAAGGGCTCGACGACGACACGATTTACCCCAACGGGATTTCGACCTCGCTGCCGGAAGACGTCCAGGTGGCTTTCCTCAAGACCATCCCGGGACTGGAAAAGGCGGCCGTCCTGCGGCCTGGCTATGCCATTGAATATGACTTCGTCGATCCGCGGGAGCTTAAACCCTCACTGGAAGTGAAACGGATTCCGGGGTTGTTTCTCGCCGGCCAAATCAATGGCACCACGGGCTACGAAGAGGCTGCCGCGCAAGGGTTGATTGCCGGCGTTAATGCCGCGCGCTGCGCCAGTGGAGATTCACCCCTAATCCTGGATCGCTCCCAAGGCTATATCGGCGTCCTGATCGACGATCTTGTGACCCGTGGGGTTTCCGAGCCTTATCGGATGTTCACCTCGAGGGCTGAATACCGGCTGACGCTAAGGGCTGACAATGCGGACCAGCGGCTGACCCCGATCGGAATCATGGCAGGTATTGTAGGATCTGACCGCAAAGCGCGGTTCACCGCAAAAGTGGCTGGACTGAATCGCGCACGCGAAGTCATGACAAACCTCACGATGACTTCTTCCGAGGCAAATCGCGCCGGTATTGCGGTTCGGCAGGATGGCGTGCGGCGCTCTGCGATGGAGCTGCTGTCGCTTCCCGGCATCAGTATTTCCCGGTTAGCCGAAATCTGGCCACAACTGGCCGAGATTTCAGGCGAAATACGCGAGCAGCTCGAATTCGACGCGCACTACGCTGGATATCTTGACCGGCAGGAAAGTGACATCCTGGCGTTCCGCCGGGACGAGGCGCTGATTATTCCAGAGGGCATCGATTATGCCGCGGTAGTCGGGCTTTCCACGGAATGCCGGTCCAAACTCGCCGCAGTCCGGCCCCGTACGATCGGTCAGGCGTCGCGAATCGACGGCATCACTCCGGCCGCCCTAACTCTTGTCCTCGCCGCCATACGGCATCAAACCGTAATCGGTCATGCCTCTGCCGAATGAGGCGTTCGGCCCGGATGACTTCGCCGCCTGCGCACATATTTCACGTGAAACACTCGCGCACCTAAAGCTTTATGCCGGGATGCTTACCGAGTGGAATAGCCGGCAAAATCTGGTATCGCGCGCTTCGCTGAATGAAATGTGGCTCCGTCACTTCTGGGATTCTGCCCAGCTTGCTGAGTTTGTACCCACGGCAGCAAAATCACTGGTCGACTTGGGCAGCGGTGCGGGCTTTCCAGGACTGGTTCTCGCCGAACTCTTGCGCGACCGCGCAATCCGCGTCGTCCTCTACGAATCAACCCAGAAAAAGCGGGATTTCCTGGAGGCCGTCGCCCGACGGCTGAATCTTGCGGTCGCCGTGCGCGCCGAGCGCATCGAGGAAGCCACCCCGGAAATATTCGACCTCGTTGTCGCCCGCGCTCTCGCTCCGTTGGACAAATTGCTGGCTTATGCACAGCGATTTTGGGGACCGAACACCACAGGGTTGTTTCTGAAGGGACAAAATATGGTGCCTGAATTGACCGAAGCGCATAAGTATTGGAAGATGATGCTCCAAAAATACCCGAGTCGAACCAGCGATACTGGCGTCGTGCTCGAAATTCGAAAGCTGTCAAATGTGGCGCCAGGTAGAACGGGTACCCGCAGAAGCTAAAAAGCGATTTCGCACACTGGTTATCGCGAATCAAAAAGGCGGTGTCGGAAAAACGACCACGGCGATCAACCTCGGCACCGCACTTGCCGCGGTCGGCGAGCGGGTTCTCATTCTGGATCTTGATCCACAGGGCAACGCCTCGACAGGTCTTGGTGTGGCGCGAAGCGAGCGTAAACTGTCGACCTATGACGTCCTCACCGGCGGCGCCCTCATGAGTGACGCGGTCGTACCAACAAAAATCCCGGGTCTCAGCCTGGTGCCGTCAACCATCGATCTTTCTGGCGCTGAGCCTGAACTAATGGGTCAGCCGCGCCGCAATTTTCGCCTGCGCGAAGCTCTCGACATCTTCGCGGCAACTGATCCCGAAATTTCTTATGTCCTGATCGACTGCCCCCCGGCCCTAACCCTGCTGACAATCAACGCTATGGTCGCCGCGGATGCCGCCGTGGTGCCTCTGGTTTGCGAGTTCTTCCCCCTCGAAGGACTGAGCCAGCTGGTGAATACGATCGAATTGGTGCGCAACAGCCTGAATCCGAAGTTGGAGTTACAGGGGGTTGTCCTAACGATGTTCGATAAACGGAACGCCTTGACGGAGCAGGTCGCGGCAGACGTGCGCGCCCATTTTGGCGAGAAAGTCTACCACACAGTGATCCCGCGCAATGTGCGCCTGTCGGAGGCGCCCAGCCATGGGCTTCCGGCTCTCATTTATGACGTCAAATGCGCCGGCAGTCAGGCCTATATCAGGCTCGCTGCCGAGCTGATTCAGCGCGAACGCGCATTAAACGAAATGGCAGCGTGAACATGAACCAGAATGCCCCAACACGCAGCGGTCCCCGGGGATTGGGAAAAGGCTTATCAGCCCTGCTCGGCGATGAAACCGCCATTCCCGCGCAATCTTCTGCCACAGGTGCCCGCATGCTGCCTGTGTCTTTCCTGACACCCAATCCGTTTCAGCCGCGCCGCCATTTCGATGACGAGGAACTCACCAGCCTCGCCGATTCGATCGCCGCCAAAGGGGTGCTGCAACCAATTCTGGTCCGCCCGACAGCGCGGCATGACAGCTTTCAGATCATCGCCGGCGAACGGCGCTGGCGCGCGGCCCAAAAGGCGCGGCTCCATGAAGTCCCCGTGATCGTCCGTGAACTGAACGATTCCGAGTCGCTGGAAATCGCGATTATCGAGAATGTCCAGCGCAGCGACCTCAATCCGATCGAGGAAGCGGCCGCGTATCAGGAGCTGATCGACCGTTTCTCCTACACACAGGAAAAGATGGCGGGAGCGATCGGAAAGAGCCGCAGTCACATCGCCAATCTGCTGCGGCTGTTAAAGCTGCCACCTCGCATCCAGACTCTGCTCTCGGAAGGCAAAATTACCGCTGGCCACGGAAGAATGCTGGTGACGGCGGCAGATCCCGAGGCAATGGCGGAACAGATCATTTCCCAGGGGCTGAATGTCCGTGAGGTCGAAAAGAAGGCGCGTCAGGCAAAGCAGGGTAAAACCGCGCCGCCCAAGGACAGCGACACCAAAGCGCTCGAACATGCGCTCTCCGATGCGCTGGGCCTGAGTGTTTCCATCGAGCACAACGGACAGAAGGGCGGTGCGATCACGATACGCTATCGCTCGCTCGACCAGCTCGATCAGGTAATCCGCATGCTGCAACGCGGATCGGCCTGAATCACGCCGCGGCGGCGAGCGCGTCAGCCGGACTGATTCGGCCGTCATATAACGCGCGCCCGATGATAACCCCACCGATCGGCGCGCCCGATTGCTTCAACGCGCGAATATCTTCGGCGCTGCTCACGCCGCCGCTCGCGATCACCGGCACCGCAACGGCGCGCGCCAGCGCCGCCGTGTCGGCGACATTCACCCCCTGCAACATTCCGTCACGGGCAATGTCCGTATAAATGATCGCAGCTACGCCCGCTTCTTCGAAGCGGCGCGCCAAATCCACCACCAGCAATCCAGTTTGTTGTGTCCAGCCGTCCACGGCAACCAGTCCGTTACGAGCGTCAACTCCGATCGCCACACGGCCCGGAAATTCTCGCGCTGATTCGGTGACCAAAGCTGCATTGCGCACCGCCGCAGTGCCCAGGATGACCCGAGCGATTCCCGCCGAAAGCCAGGACTCAATCGCCTTCAGATTCCGAATGCCGCCGCCCAATTGAACCGGCATATTGACGGCGGAAAGAATATCCCGAACGACCGGTCCGTTCACCGAAGCGCCCGAAACCGCGCCGTTCAAATCCACGACATGCAGCCATTCGAATCCGGCCCGCTCGAACGCACGCGCCTGCGCTGATGCATCGGCATTGAACACCGTGCTGCGTTGAAATTCTCCCTGACGCAAACGAACGCATTGCCCGTCCTTGAGATCGATGGCTGGATAAACAATCATCTGCTTACGGATGCCACCGCAGGAAACGCTCGAGAAGTGCCAGTCCTTCGGCCTGACTCTTTTCTGGATGGAATTGCGTACCGGCTATGTTGTCGCGGCCGACCACAGCCGGCAGCGAACCGCCATACTCCGTGGTTGCCAGAATGTGCGAGGGATACCTGGGCCGCAAATAATAGGAATGGACGAAATACAGGTCCGTCCCGTCCACCATACCCTCGAACAACTTGTGCGGCTGCTGGATCGACAACGAATTCCAGCCCATATGTGGAATCTTCAGGCCGGGCTCCAGCGGCGTAATCCGTACCACTTCTCCCGGAATCCAACCCAAACCACGGCAGGATTCATATTCGCGGCCCCAGTCTGCGAGCAGTTGCATGCCGACGCAAATCCCGAGAAACGCAGTCTTGCGGCCGATCACCGCAGCTTCAAGTGCATCCAGCATGCCAGGGATTGCGGAGAGCCCACGCATACAATCGGCGAATGCGCCGACGCCCGGGAGTACAATCCGTTCCGCAGCCGCAACGCAGCCGGGATCCGCAGTAACAATGATCTCGTGACGGGTGCCGGAGGAATCGGCGGCCCGTGTCAGGGCTTTAGCCGCAGAGCGTAGATTTCCCGACCCGTAGTCGATCAGTGCGACCGTCGCGGTCATTCAGTCGGCATCCATCTTGAGCGCCGCGATGAATGCTTCCTGCGGAATCTCGACGCTGCCAAATTGGCGCATCCGCTTTTTGCCTTCCTTCTGCTTGTCCAGAAGTTTGCGTTTGCGGGTGATATCGCCGCCATAGCACTTCGCCGTGACGTCCTTGCGCAGTGCCTTGATGGTCTCGCGGGCAATAATTTTGCCGCCGATCGCGGCCTGCACGGGAATCTGGAACAGATGCCGGGGAATCAGATCTTTCAATTTTTCACACATCGCCCGGCCGCGGGCCTCCGCACGCGTGCGGTGAACGATCATGGACAGCGCATCCACTGGCTCGCCGTTCACCAGAATCGACATCTTGACCAGATCGCCTTCGCGATAGCCTTCGATGTGGTAATCGAAACTGGCATAGCCCCGCGACACCGACTTCAACCGGTCGTAAAAATCGAACACCACTTCATTCAGCGGCAATTCGTAAACCACCATTGCGCGCGAACCGGCATAGGTCAGTTCGACCTGGCGTCCACGACGGTCCTCGCACAATTTGAGGACGGCGCCGAGATGCTCATCCGGCACCAGAATGGTTGCGCGTATCCAGGGTTCTTCGATGAACGACATATGAACCGGATCGGGCATGTCGGCCGGGTTGTGCAACTCGCGAACGGTGCTGTCATTGAGATGGATGCGATAAATGACCGACGGAGCGGTCGCGATCAGGTCGATGCCGAATTCGCGATCAAGCCTCTCGCGGATAATCTCCAGATGCAAAAGCCCTAGAAATCCGCAGCGGAATCCAAATCCCAGCGCTGCCGATGTCTCCATCTCATAGGTGAAGCTCGCATCATTCAGATGCAGTTTGCCGAGCGCATCGCGTAGCGATTCGAATTCGGCTGCATCGACGGGAAACAGACCGCAGAACACGACCTGTTGTACGGGTTTGAACCCCGGCAGTGGAACATCGGTACCGCGGCGCTCGTCGGTAATGGTGTCGCCAATCTGGGTATCTGCAACCTGCTTAATCGCGGCGGTGAGAAAGCCGACTTCCCCCGGCCCCAGTCGATCAACCGTTTCTTGTTTGGGCGTGAACACACCGACGCGGTCCACCTGATAGGTGGCATCCGCCGCCATCATCCGGATACGCTGACCCTTCTTGAGGTCGCCATCGACAATCCGCACCAGCACCACAACGCCCAGATAGGAATCATACCAGGAGTCGATCAGCAGCGCTTTCAAAGGCGCTTCCGTAACGCCTTTCGGCGGTGGCAATTGACCGACAACTGCCTCCAGAACCCGGTCAATATTCAACCCCGTCTTAGCCGAAATCGGAATTGCTCCTGATGCATCCAGGCCGATGACATCCTCGATCTGCTGACGGACCCGTTCCGGCTCGGCGGCAGGAAGGTCGACTTTGTTCAACACCGGCACAATGTCGAGACCGGCATCGATAGCCTGGTAAACATTGGCCAGCGTCTGAGCCTCAACGCCCTGACTTGCATCGACAACCAGCAATGCGCCCTCACAGGCGGCAAGACAGCGCGAAACTTCATAGGCGAAGTCGACATGCCCCGGCGTGTCCATCAGGTTCAGGACGTAATCCTCACCATTCTGAGCATGATATTTCAGCCGGACCGTTTGGGCCTTGATGGTGATGCCGCGCTCGCGCTCGATATCCATTGAATCGAGCACCTGGTCCTTCATCTCGCGCGCGCTCAAGCCGCCGCAAAACTGGATCAGCCGGTCGGCCAGCGTCGATTTTCCATGGTCAATATGCGCGACGATGGAAAAATTGCGGATATTTGCCAAATCAGTCATGTGGGTTGAGACATAGAGAGCCGCCGATCCGCGGTCCAGTACGGTACGCACCGGCTGACGCCTTGTTCACCCGGCGCCCGATGGACGACCCGACAGGAACGGCAACCACGTCTCCCTCGGCTTTGTTCGCCACAGGCCAATCGCAGTTACCAGCACGCCGATACCCCAAACATACCAGCCGGGGCGGATTCCGGCCTCGAAATTGAAGTCCAATACCAATACCCGCAGGATCGGCGCATGGAAGGCGATCCAGAAACCGACGGCCTCGCCAATGAAGACCAGTCCGCCGACCACAAACCAACTTGCCGCGATGACCCACATTGGGAACTCGGTGTTGCGGGGGTACCGCCAGTGCAGGACGCGGTACAGCATCAGCCAGATGAAAATTCCACCTACAACAGTCGGTTCGAACACCTCCAGTTTCGACTGCATGAAATAATGCACGCTTCCCAGAACGGCGACTGGAAAGACCAGGCGGTGCAGCTTTCGCCAGCGGAGGCCGCCCAGCCGGCGCACCATGTAATCATTCGAAGTCGCCGCGAGAACGGCCAGCCCGACCCAGGCGGTGAAGCCGATCGTCAGGTAATAACGCAGCACGATTTCCGAGACGACCGTCCCGATATTGAATGTTTGATCGGCAATATAGAGCACCAGATGCAGCGCAATATAGGCGTAGCAGCCCACGCCCAGCATGCGCCTGACATCGACCAGCGGCGCATATCGCGCAATCCGCCGGATCGGCGTGACGAAGAGGGTCAGCAATAGAAACCGAACCGACCACAATCCGACTTCGTGGATCGCCTCGGTGCGCGGGCGGGGGCCAAGATCGTGCTGGATGGAGAACCAGACGAGGGCGACGGCCGGCGCAATCAGGAGTGCAAGCGTTGCCGCCCGCACCGGCGAAAACCGGCCACGTCGATCACGCCACAGAGCCACATTCGATGTGATCATCGCGCTGCGAGTTTAGCTTCTCAAAACGCCGCCGGTCGCTTTGGCGACGGTGCTCACGATCTTTTGCGCAATTGCTTCAATCTCCGCTTCGGTCAAGGTGCGCTCTCGCGGCTGAATGGTCACCGCAATCGCCAGCGACTTTTTCCCCTCCGCGACGCCGCTTCCCTGATAAACATCAAACAGCTCCACCGCCTCGATCAGCTTGCGGTCGGCGCTGCGCGCAGCCTTGACCACCTGATCGGCCGTGACCTTCCCATCGACGACGAAGGCAAAGTCACGCGTCAGCGGCATCAGATCGGAGGCTTCGAGTTTGGGCCGCGATTTACTGCTGCGCGCTTTGGCGGCGGGGATCGCATCGAGGAAGATCTCAAACAGCGATACCGGCCCCTTAAGGTCAAAAGCCGCTGACATGCGTGGGTGCAGCTCGCCAAACCAGGCGAGCGGTTTCGGACCGGTTGCGATCGTTCCTGAACGCCCCGGATGGTACCACGGAGCCGCTCCGGTCTTCACAGGCACCGAGCTTGCCCCAGTCCAGACGGCATCGAGTGCCGCCAAAGCATCTGCCTTTGCGGCGAAGGCGTCTGGCTGAACCACAGCTCTCCTCCAGTGCCGCGGCGGTTCACCGGCGCGAATGCCGGCCGCGACCTGACTTTGCGCGCCGGGAATACCCGATTCGAATTGGACACCAAGTTCGAACAACCGGACATGCGCGAGTCCGCGCGCCTGATTGCGCGATGCGGCCGCCAGCAATGACGGCATCAACGACGGCCGGAGCGAATCGAGATCGGCCGAAATCGGATTTTCAAGCTGCCGGCCGTCATCACCGCCGCCGAACATGGCAGCATGCGCACGCGGGATAAACGAGTAGTGGACAGCTTCCGCAAAACCGCGGGCGGCCAGGGCGCGGCGTGCCAGCGACGCCCCCCGTTGCGGTTCAGTCGTGACCGGACGCGCAATGGCGTAAGGACGTGACATCGGTGTCGCCGGAACCTTGCCGAGGCCATGGATGCGCACCACCTCTTCGACGAGGTCGGCCTTATCGTGCACATCGGCGCGCCATGACGGCGGAATGACTTCAAACGGGCCGCTGTCGCGCAATTCAAAGCCGAGCCTTTTCAGGATGGCCGCGATCTCCGTATCGGCCAGATGAAATCCGCCGAGCCGGTTCACCTCCGCAGGATCGAACCTGATGTGGCGGCGCCATTCCGGCACGCGGCCCGCGACGGCAAGAGCAGACGCTTCGCCGCCGCAAATCTCGAGGATCAATTGCGTGGCGAGCTCAAGTCCCGGAATGACGAATTCCGGATCAACGCCGCGCTCGAAACGATAGCGTGCGTCGGACACGATTCCGAGCATCCGGCCGGTCCGCGCCGTGCGAACCGGATCGAACAGTGCCGACTCCAGGAAGATCTCCGTCGTCGCTTCGGTGCAGCCGCTGTCGTCGCCTCCCATCACACCGCCGATGCTGCGTGGAGCGGCATCATCGGCAATCACGGTCATCTCCGGATCGAGTGCGTATTCCTTGCCGTCGAGCGCCAGGATGGTCTCTCCCTGGCGGGCGAACCGCGCCCGCATGTGACCCTGCAATTTGGCGGCGTCGAAGGCATGCAATGGCCGTCCCCAACCATGCGAGACGTAATTGGTGACGTCGACCAGCGCCGAAATCGGCCGCAATCCGGCCGATTTCAGCCGCTCCTGCAGCCATTGCGGACTTGGGCCGTTGCGCAATCCCCGAACGACGCGTCCGGCAAACAGCGGGCAGGCATTTTCCTTTCCTGATGGAAAATCCAGTGACGCGCGAACTGGTGATTCGAATTTTCCGGGTGTGGAGGATGGAGGGCGCAACTTCAGAACGCCGAGGTTCGCCGCAGCGAGATCCCGAGCCACTCCGTGTACGGATGTGCAATCCCCCCGATTCGGTGTGACGGCCACGTCAATGACCGCGTCGTTCAAACCGAGCGCCGTTGCCGCCGGCATTCCGGGAGCAAAATCACCGCCAAGTTCGATGATTCCGTCATGTTCTTCCGAAAGCTGCAATTCGCGCTCCGAACACAGCATGCCGCGCGACTCCACGCCGCGGATCGTCGCGATTTTGAGCGCGAAGTCTGAACCGGGAATCCAGGTCCCGGGAGGCGCGAAAACGCCGGTGAGCCCGGCACGCGCATTCGGAGCGCCGCAAACCACCTGGACAACTTCCTTGCCCGTATCAACCCGGCAGACTCTTAGCCGGTCCGCATTCGGGTGCGGCTCGGCCGAGACAACGCGCGCCACCGTAAACGCCGCGAGCTTCGCCGCCTTGTCGTCTATGCTTTCGACTTCGAGCCCGATATTCGTTGCTGCGTCGGCAATCGCCGCCGCGCCCGCCGCGGTGTCGAGATGCTCCTTCAGCCAGGAAACCGAAAACTTCATTGGCTGAGGCTTTCATGCAGCGCAGCGACATCCAGTGCGGCAAACCCGTAATGCCGGAGCCACCTGAGATCGGATTCAAAGAACGGCCGTAAGTCCGGAATGCCGTATTTCAACATCGCAAGCCGGTCGATGCCGAAACCGAACGCGTAACCCTGATAGTGTTCCGGATCGACGCCGCACATCTCGAGCACGCGCGGATGCACCATGCCCGCGCCGGCGATCTCCATCCAGTCCCGCCCCTCGCCAAAGCGGATTTGCCCGCCCGAACGGTCGCACTGAATGTCGACTTCCATCGACGGCTCGGTGAACGGAAAATAGGACGGACGCAGCCGCATACCGATCGCCGGCAGCTCGAAGAAGGCCTTGCAAAATTCCTCGAGTATCCACTTCAGGTGACCGAGATGAGTCTCGGAATCCACCACCAGACCTTCCACCTGGTGGAACATCGGCGAGTGCGTCGCATCGTAATCCCGGCGATAGGTCCGGCCCGGAGCGATGATACGGATCGGCGGCTTCTGCGCCAGCATGGTCCGCACCTGCACCGGACTCGTGTGGGTGCGCAACAACGTGCGCGCGCCGTCCGGCTGCGGCTTCAGGTAAAAAGTATCATGCATTTGCCGCGCCGGATGTTCCGGCGGAATGTTCAGCTTGCTGAAATTATACTCGTCGGTTTCAACGTCCGGTCCTTCCGCCACCCTGAAATCGAGGTCGGCAAAAATTGCGATCAGTTCGTCGCGGACATGGCTGACCGGATGAATGCTGCCTTCCGGGATTTCCGGTGCGGGCAGTGTGACATCGACGCGTTCGGTCATCAGCCGCGCTTCGAGCGCTTCGTCATCGAGTTGCCGTTTGCGTGTGGCAATGGCCTCAGCAGCACGATCCCGCAAGCCGTTGAACAATGGGCCCTGGATTTTTCGCTGTTCCGGCGACATGCCGCCAAGCGTCTTCAGGAGCTCGGCGATCGTGCCCTTTTTCCCGAGCGCGCCGACGCGCAGGTCTTCCAGCGCGCGGCCGTCCGGCGCAGCGGCAATCTGCTGCATCAAATCCCGCTCAAGTTGGGCGATGTCTGTCATCAGGACGTGCTTTCACCATCGCGCGGCCGATTCCGTCGGCCGGCTGATTCGAGACTGATGAAAAAGCTTATCAGCCGGCCGAAACAGCCCGATCGACCAGTGCCTTAAACCCGTCCGGATCGCGCACGGCGATGTCGGCGAGGATCTTGCGGTCGATTTCCACCCCGGCGGACGACAACGCATTGATCAGCCGGCTATAGGTCAGGCCGTGCTCGCGCGCAGCGGCATTGATCCGCTGAATCCACAGCGCCCGGAAATTGCGCTTCTTCAGCTTGCGGCCGATATAGGCGTGCTGCATGGAACGATCGACCGCGGCATTCGCCGTGGTGATATTGTTCTTGCGGCGGCCATAAAAACCCTTGGCCTGTTTCAGGACGCGCTTGCGGCGCAGGCGTGATGCAACGGAACGGGGAGCTTTCGACATGGCTTCTCTCCTATCCCGAATAAGGCATCCAGCGCTTGATGCGCTGGGTTTCGGACGGGTCGAGCACCGATGTGCCGCGCAATGTGCGGATCTGCTCGTTCGAACGCTTGATCATTCCGTGGCGTTTGCCGGCCTGGCCAGCCTTGATTTTTCCGCCCGCAGTGAAGCGGAAGCGCTTTTTTGCGCCCGACTTGGTTTTCAGTTTGGGCATTTTGCGTCTCCTTGCGCGAGTATCGGGATGGCCCCGAAGTGAAGCCGCCACGGCAGCCCTTTAGCCGGGCGGTTCAGCAGAAGCGCGGGTTATAAGGGCTGGTCCTGGATTTGCAACCCTTCCTGCTTGCGGCGGGCGCCTTCGCGCGGTTCAAATAGCCGTTCCGCGCGCCTGAGGTACAGCCATGACCTTGATCGAAGAATTCAAGAAATTCGCGATGCGCGGCAACGCTATCGATCTTGCGGTCGGCGTTGTTATCGGCGCGGCGTTCACTGGTATCGTGAATTCGCTGGTCAAGGACATCATTAATCCGCCGCTCGGCTGGCTGATCGGAGGCATCGACTTCTCGAACTTCTTCCTCGTGCTGAGGGGCGCCGGACGTTATCCCACACTGAAAGCCGCACAGGATGCCGGCGCGGTCGTGCTGACCTATGGCCTATTCATCAACGCCATCATCAATTTCGTTATCGTCGCGTTGGCCCTTTTCATAATCGTCCGCCAGATCAACCGGTTCACCACGCCGAAGGGTTTGCCCGGCGAACCGCCGCCGCCAGCCGATGTTCAGCTGCTGCGCGAAATCAGGGATATCCTGAAGGCGAATAGTTAGAGTTTTTCGGACAGCGCGATGGCGGTACGGCAACACGCCCGGATCGCAGAAGTCAGCAGTCGGTAGCCCGGAGCCTCGGTCGCGCCGTGCTGCAGCGCCATGTCACGATGCTCCAATTCGTCCTCACGGAATTCGGCGAGCACCTCCTTAAGCGCCCCTTCCTGCTCCGGAACATGGGCAACCTGCTTGCCATAATGGGCATCGATCACGTCTTCGACCGCCACAGTACAGGCCATGGCGGCCCTTTCGCCCATCAGCGCCGTCGCCGCGCCGAGCGCGAATCCTGCGACACGCCACAACGGCTCAAGTGCGGTCGGCCGCACGCCGCGATCACGGACCATGCGATCAAACTTGTCGAAGTGCTGCTGTTCCTGCTCAGCCATGCGCCGGATCGTCCGCACCGACGGCCCTTCGCTCTGGATGCGCTCAAGGACCGCGAGTTGCCCTTTGTAAATCTGCAGCGCGCCGAATTCACCCGCATGGTCGACGCGGATCATGGCGTCGACGCCCGGATGGGCCTGCTGGCCTGGAACGGGTGGCCGCCTTCCCCGTGTCATTCGGGCCGCCCGATTTTGTTGCGCAGGATCAGCACTGACATGGCGGCGGCGGCAAAGGAGAAGATGGCGTTGTACCCGGCAAGCGAAAGACCGAACAGCCGCCATTGCGCTTCGTCGCAGCGCACGATCTGCAATGGCTTGAACTCGTCCTGCCCGGGAACATAGCCGACGCCGGTGCACGCGGACGGGCCGGGCCAAAACTTCCATTCGACACCGGCATGAAACACACCGATTGCTCCAGAGACCACAAGTCCGGCGATTGCCAGCAGCGCCAATATACGGGCCCACCCGGATGGAAGAATATCGCTCCGAACAAGCCCGCCGCCAACCAGTCCCGCCGCAATCGCGACACCGTGCGGCCAACGCTGCCAGATGCACATTTCGCATGGCGCGAGACCGCCGAGATACTGAAATGCAAAAGCGCCGCCGAGCAGGATGAAGCTGACTGCCCCAGCAAACAAAGCCGCTGCCGTTGCGCCTGTCGTTTGACTCGAAAGGTGAACTTCGGCGCGCGTGCTCATCGAATCAGTCTGCCCCACCTCACTGTCCTTGCCAACAGCGCAAACGTCTCAGCAATACGCGATCAGTGAACTCAGTTTGACACTTCGTACAGCGTTCGATATTAACCAAATAACGATAAATTTGTGTTGTAAAACAACGTCTTATTTTGATACTCAGGAAGCGGGATTTTACGCTTGTGCGGACTCGGGGCGAGGGGTAAACGAATCCCTAAAGGGGGCGCATCCACACCGGTTGCGCAGAGCCAGAACGGCAAGTCATCACACTGGATGACGCTGATTGCGTCAGGGACTGCGGCATGAACGGGAACAGAAAAAAAAAACGCGAAGAGAACAGCTTCACACCAGTTCGCCGCGTCAAGCGTGAGCTTCTCAAAATAGATGGCAAAACCGTTGAAGTGATTCTTCGCACCAATCCTCGGGCGCGACGCTTCATTGTCAAAGTCGATCCATCGACCGGTGAAGTCTCCGTCGTTGCGCCGACGATCCGCTCGCTGGATCGCGCCCTGGATTTTGCCCGGAAAGAAAAAAGTTGGATCGCGGGCCGGCTCGCCACAATTCCGGAGCCGGTTCATCTTGAGCTTGGCGCTACGATCATGTTCCGCGGCTCCGAATATGTGATTCGCACCGGCGACGGCCGACGGACGCCGGTGTGGATCGACCGCGATGCGCCGCGCCCGACCCTTCGCGTCACCGGCAGCGCCGAACATTCGTCCCGCCGTGTACTCGATTGGCTGAAACGCGAAGCCCGGCGCAAAATCGACGAACGCGTCATGTTCTATTCGGAACTGCTCGGGGTTCGGCCACGGCGGATCACGATTCGCGATACCTCCAGCCGCTGGGGATCATGTTCTTCGGCCAGAAGCCTCTCGTTTTCGTGGCGGCTGATTCTCGCCCCACCCGCGGTGCTGGATTACGTCGTCGCGCATGAAGTCGCCCATTTGCGGGAACTCAATCACAAGCCGCGCTTCTGGCGGCTTGTCGAATCCATGGGGCCGGAAGTCGATTCCAGCCAGGCCTGGCTCTCCGAAAACGGCGCGTTGCTCCATCGTTACGCGCCCCGCGTCCGCACACTTCAGTAGCCTTCACGGCTGCCAAATATCGCAGTGCCCAGGCGAAGATGCGTGGCGCCGAAGCGAATCGCCGTCTCGAAATCATCGGTCATTCCCATACTGAGAAATTCGAGCCCGCATTCGCCCGCAAGTTTCCCCAACAGCGCGAAATGCAGGGCTGGCTCTTCATCCGTCGGCGGAATGCACATCAATCCAATCACCGGCAAGAGCAATTCATCGCGGCAATGGCGCACGAAAGACGCGGCTTCGCTCGGCGCAATTCCGCCCTTCTGCTCCTCTTGTCCCGTATTGACCTGCACGAACAGGCGAACGGCGCGCCGGGATTTTTCGAGTTCCTTTTTCAGGGTTTCCGCCAGGCTCCGACGATCCAGGGAATGCACAAAGTCAAACAGCGCCACCGCGTCACGCACTTTATTGGTTTGAAGCGCGCCGATCAGATGCAGTTCAATCCCGGGATAGCGGTCCTTCAACCCGGGCCATTTCGCTTTCGCCTCCTGCACGCGATTCTCGCCGAAAATCCGGTGCCCGGCCTCGAGGACCGGAAGAATGCGTTCTACCGGGTGAGTTTTGCTGACCGCGATCAGCCGGATTTCGCGGGCCGGTGAGATGGCAGCCGACCGCGCGGCCTCAATTCGCGCATAAACGGACTTGAGGTTTTCCGCTGTCCTAAGCGAAACAGTCGCTGGTTCGGAGATCTGTGATGTCATCGGCCCTGGAGATTGTGAAACTAGCAACACTGGCCAGCGCGCTCAATCGCGCCTCGCGCCTGCCGCCGCTCATCCTTGTGACGGACGACCTCCGCCTCCCCGATCCGGTTGACGCTGCCGCCGGTCTTCCGCGCGGCTGTGCAATCATTCTCAGGCATCGTGATCCTGTCACGCGATCAACTTTGGCTCATCGTCTGCGGAAAGTCACACGCGAACGCGGCGTAATGTTGCTGATTTCGCAGGACGCCACTCTCGCGTGCAGCGTGGGCGCTGACGGTTTACATCTGCCGGAACGCTTGCTAGGCGCTGCGGCACATTGGAAATGCATGCGCCCCCGTTGGATTATTACCACCGCGGCGCACGCGACAGCATCTGTGGCCGCGGCTGCGCGTGCGCGCGCCGACGCTGTATTGCTGGCGCCGGTGTTTCCGACCCGCAGCCACCCGGACCGGTCACCGCTTGGAGTTTTGCGCGCCAGCAATATCGCGCGCCAGAGCCCGGTGGCGGTGTATGCGCTTGGCGGCGTCAACGCCCGCACGGCAACGCGGCTTGCAGGTTCTGCGTTCGCCGGAATCGCCGGGATCGAATCACTGTCCGGCGGTCACAGCCGATAGGACAAACCGAGATAAACCGCGTCCATGCGAATATTCGGCAGTCCGTTGTAAAAAGCGCCGTTGTTGCGCGCGTAGTGATACCATTGCCACCCGCCCGTCAGCTCAATTGCCGGCGTAAAAAGATAACCGCCGCTGACCTGATAACCGGTGATGTCGTAATCCACCGGACCCGCGGCATGTGCGTTCGATGTCTCGGCGCCCAATCGCCACCGGCCTCGTTCGACAGTTGCGGACAAATGATCGCCTTCGGTCGCCGCGCCCTGAAGCACATCATAGACATTCAGCAGCCAGGCATTTGTCCCCCGCCAGGCGCCTCCGGCCGTCAGTTTCGTATCATCTACGCTGTAGGCGAATTCCGCGCCCACCGACCAGTCGTACAAGTTCTGTCCCGCTGCCGTCGGCTGACGCTGGCTGCCCTGCGCATAACCGGCGGAGAGCCCCACGGCGACACTGGAAATGTAATCGGTGTAGTTCGCCCCGACCTCCCAGATATCATGCGGGGCATTGGTCTGCGGATTTCCGGTCCACGGCAGAGGCGTGCGCACCGTCTCGGGCGTAAACGACGCGCCGAGCTGCAAACCAACCAAACGGGGGGACAGGAAATTGATCTTGGCGTAATTGGATGAGCTCTGGACCGCAGTCACCTGTTTGAAAAACCGGCCGAAATCCCGGCCCGTATCGGGATCGCGGAAGAGCGAAATCACGCGCTGCTCCAGGCTGACTTGTGGATCAATCTCAGGGCCCGTCAGCGCCAGCGAGTAGGCGGCACCGTCGACAGCGCCGATTTCGAACCGGCCAAACCCGGTCTCCACGAATCCAAACAGGCGTTCCAGCGTATTGTTTCCGTAAATGTCTCCGGACAGATGGTCGTGCAAAAGAAGCAGATCGGTCCGCAGTCCGAAAATAATTCCATTGTCGAATATCCTTTGTGCACGGAGCCACGGCCGCAGTTCTCCGCTGGCGACGCTGTGATCATATCCGGTCGGATCGGCTGGCCCGCCGGACTGCCAGGAATAACCAACCGCACCTCCGGCGGACCCGCCGAGAGTCAGATCGATGTCGTCGATCATCCAGTCCAGCGGCTCTGCCGGGAGGACGCTATTGTCATTATCGGCTGCGCGTGCCCCTCCCGCGGCCATGACCAATGCGACGCCGAGCCACAGCGCCCGCGACTTCACCTTCATTCCCCGTAACTCCCCTACTCCGGGCATCACTAATCGAGCCCGCGCCGAACGCAACCCGGTTCGTTGCGCGCCTGCTCCCCCGCAAGTATAAGTTCCCGTGGGGCAACAAGGATTTTCCCATGCGTCTGATTATCGCGACTGCCGGGATTGCACTGCTCGCCAGTTCCGGTTCGGCCATGGCTGCCGATTGCACCAAGGGTTTACTGTGGCCTTATGTGCGCAATCCGGGCGATTGCCTCACGAGTACCGAAATCCAGGCCGGCAAAACCGGAGTCTACACCGGCCCTGCCACCGGCCAGGTCGATGTCAGTACCATCAAGCCGCCGCCCCAGGCGGTGTCGAATTCAACGCAGTGCAGCCATAGCTGGTACTGGCCCTTCGGCGGCGACAGTTGCGCGCCCGCGCCAGGCGAAAATGTCAGCAATTCACCCGGCTCCGGTGCGACGGCAGCCAATCCTGCGGTGAAGGACAATTCACCGGCAACGCAACCGTCGGCAGCCGCGCCTGCGGCCGGACCTCAGGCAGCCCTGCAACAACCTGCTCAATCACCGGCCGCAATTGCTACCGCAACCGCGCCGATACAGCTTGCGCAGGCGAGCACGGCGGACTGCCACAAAGGCATTCTGTGGCCGTTTATTCGCGATGCGGGGGATTGTTCGACCCCGGCGGAGGTTAAAGGACAACCACCCGCGGCATATGTTGCGCCGGCTCCTCCATCGGCTTCGGTTACGCCGGTTGCTGCGGTTGCCGGTCCACCTCCGGCGGCCGTCTGCACCAAAGGAACGTTCTGGCCCTTCATCCGTGAGGCGGGAGACTGCGCAACTGCCGCCGAAAAGAGCAGCGGCAATGTTTCGTCAGCGCCAGTTGTGCCGAGCGCGCCCGCTGCAACGCCGATAGCGGCTGCTGCATCTCCGCCACCGGCCCCAGTGACACAGGCCGTTGCGGTTGGGAGTCCGCCGGCGGCGACGTGCACCAAAGGCACATTCTGGCCATTCATCCGGGGAGCGGGCGACTGCCTGACGGCCACCGAAAAGGCGAGCGGCCAAACATCCCCTGTCGCTGCGACCGCACCGGAGCAGACCGGGCCCGTACCGGCCGCTGCCCCGTCAGTCAGCAATCCTGGCGCGTGTCACAAAGGCCTGTTCTGGCCCTTTGTGCGCGAGGATGGCGATTGCCCGACGGGCGCGGACAAAACGCCGCAACACTGATCGCCCATCTCCTGCCGCAATGAGCCGCGAGATTGCGCCAAGGCTTGGCGAGTGACTATAAGCGGTGCAGGTTTTGCCGGCCGGGCCCATACCGTCCGGAGTTCAGGGAAGTTTTAATGCGGACCATCCTTTTCGCCAGTGTTGCTCTGGCGCTCGCCGGTTGCTCGGTTTTCTCGGGCTCGGACAATTCGATGCAGCCTCCGGTGCCGGTCGCAACCGCCAGCTCCTCTGGCAGCAGCGCGCCCTGGTACTGGCCCTTTGGAGGCGACAGTAGCGCTGATAATCCGGTGGCCGGGATGCCCCAGCTGGGCGTCAATTCCTATCTCTGGCGGGCCACTCTCGATACACTCAACTTCATGCCGCTCGCGTCGGCAGATCCGGTCGGTGGCATCATCATCAGCGATTGGTATGCCGCCCCGGAAAAACCCGATGAACGCGTCAAGGTGGATGTTTACATTCTCGACAAGCGCCTGCGTGCTGATGCCTTGAGAGTCACCGTGTTCCGCCAGGTCCGCAATGCCGCTGGCTGGGCTGATGCGAGCGTCAATCCGGATACCGGCGTAAAGCTGGAAAACGCGATTCTGTCCCGCGCCCGAGAGTTGCGGCTGTCCACGCAACCGCAATAAATTCAGATCACCCGGGCGCAGAGATATTCTGCGCACCCAACGCCGCAGGATCAATGCGGCAGTCTCAGCGCTGCTGACCAATGAAATCGAAGGGCCGCCGTGTCGCGCTACAACCCCAGGGAATCCGAAAGCCACTGGCAGAGTGAATGGGAAACGTGGGGCAGCTTCCGCGCCGTCAACGATTCGGCGCTGCCGAAATACTACGTGCTCGAGATGTTTCCTTATCCTTCGGGCCGCATCCATATGGGCCATGTGCGCAACTACACGATGGGCGACGTCATCGCCCGCTTCCGGCGCGCTCAGGGCTATAATGTGCTTCACCCAATGGGCTGGGATGCCTTTGGTCTGCCCGCCGAGAATGCCGCGCGCGAGAAAAACGTGCATCCCCGCGATTGGACCTACGCCAACATCGCAGCCATGCGCGAACAGCTCAAGCGCATGGGCCTGGCGATCGATTGGTCACGCGAATTCGCGACCTGCGATCCGGAATATTATGCGCTGCAGCAGCAGTTGTTTCTCGATCTCTTTCGGGAAGGACTGGTTTACCGCGCTGAAGCCGAGGTGAATTGGGATCCGGTCGATCAAACTGTTCTCGCCAACGAGCAAGTGATCGAAGGACGCGGCTGGCGGTCGGGCGCGATCGTCGAGCGTCGCAAGCTGGCACAATGGTTTTTCAAAATCACCGCCTTTGCCGACGAGTTGCTGAGCGGCCTCGACAGTTTGCAAAAATGGCCGGAAAAGGTCCGGCTGATGCAGAAGAACTGGATCGGCCGGTCCGAGGGACTGCACTTTTCTTTTCAACTCAGACACGCGCCAGTCCCGCGGATTGACGTGTTCTCCACCCGGCCCGACACTTTGTTCGGCGCCAGCTTCATTGCGTTGTCGCCGGATCATCCTCTCGTCCAACAAATGGCGGCTGCAAACGAGGCGCTCGCCGCCTTTGTGCGCGAATGCCACCAGGGCGGTACCGCGGAAGAAGCGATTGAGACCGCCGAGAAGCATGGCTTCGACACCGGGATGAAGGCGTTGCATCCCTTCGATCCTGATCGGGAATTGCCGGTCTATGTCGCCAATTTCGTATTGATGGCGTATGGCACCGGCGCGATTTTCGGGTGTCCTGCGCATGATCAGCGCGACCTGGAATTCGCCCGCAAATACCGCCTGCCCGTCATTCCCGTGGTGGTGCCCGAAAGCACCAATCCAGACCAATTCGTGATCGGCGACGAGGCCTATCTGGGGCCCGGCCGTCTTGCCCATTCGCGCTTTCTCGACGGCCTCGATGTCGAGACCGCCAAAGCCGAAGTGGCCGGCCGGCTGGAAAAGGCCGGTGCCGGCAAGCGCACCGTGCATTATCGGTTGCGCGACTGGCTGGTTTCCCGTCAGCGCTATTGGGGCTGTCCGATCCCGATCATTCACTGCGCGAAATGCGGCACTGTTCCCGTGCCGCAGACGGAACTTCCCGTGCGGCTGCCGGACGATGCGGCATTCGATCAGCCGGGCAATCCCCTGGCCAATCACCCCTCATGGAAGAACGTCCCGTGTCCCCAATGTGGCGGAGCGGCCAGCCGCGAAACCGACACGCTCGATACGTTCGTCGATTCCTCCTGGTATTTTGCGCGTTTCACCAATCCCCGCGCCGGAACGCCGGTCGACCGCCGTGCTGCCCATTACTGGATGCCGGTCGATCAGTACATCGGCGGTGTCGAGCACGCGATCCTGCATTTGCTTTATGCCCGCTTCTTCACCCGCGCCATCGCAAGAGCGGGAGAACTGTCCGTACAGGAACCATTTGCCGGGTTGTTCACCCAGGGCATGGTCTGCCACGAAACCTATCGCGATGAGAACGGCGACTGGGTGTTGCCCGAAGATGTCGAAAAGCGTGACGGTGGCGCGTTCCGACTCGACACGAATGTTCCGGTGACGGCCGGTCCGTCTGAAAAAATGTCAAAGTCGAAAAAGAATGTCGTCGCACCCGAAGCGATCATCGACGTTTTTGGCGCCGACGCCATTCGCTGGTTCATGCTGTCCGATACGCCGCCGGAACGCGACATTGAATGGACCCAGGAAGGGGCCGAAGGCTGCTGGCGGTTTATCCAGCGCATATACCGGCTGGTCGGCGAAGCCAAATCAGCATCAGCCGGTGGCGCCGCGGGGAATCCGGATGCGACGCTGGAATTGCGCCGCGCTACGCACCGGGCCATCGCCGCAGTCACCGACGACCTCAACGCGCTGCGCTTCAATCGTGCCGTGGCGCAAATCTACACGCTTGCCAATGCGATCCAGAACATCACGGCCGCCGGTCCGGAGTCACGCCGCGAAGCCATCGAGACGCTCGTGCTGCTGATCGGTCCGATGATGCCGCACCTTGCCGAGACGTGCTGGAAAGAACTGGGCAAGACGATGATGCTGGCATCCGCGCGCTGGCCCAATGCCGATCCGCGGCTGGTGGCGAGCGACACGATCGTGATTGCCGTCCAGGTCAACGGCAAACGGCGCGGCGAAATCGAGATCCCCAGGGACCTGACGGAGGAAGCGGTAAAACAAAGCGCACTTGCTCTCGAACCCGTCCAACGCGCGCTGCAGGGCAAACCGCCGCGCCGGGTCATTGTCGTACCGGGGCGCATCGTCAATGTGGTGGCATAGCCGGGTGCGCGCGTGCGGCATCCTCGGCGGCGCGTTGGCGTTTTCCGGGCTGCTTGGGGGGTGCGGATTTCACCCGCTATTGGGCAGTGGCGGGCAGGGTCCCGGGGTCGGCGACAGGTTGTCCGCTGTCTATGTCGATCCGATTCCGAACCGCGTCGGTTATCAACTCCGCAATGACCTGCTCGATCTGTTCAATGCCACCGGCCGTGCCGATGGCGCGGCGTATCACTTGAAACTTTCGCTGACCGAAGCGGAACAGGCCGTGGCGCTTCAGACGAACACCAATATTACGCGCTACAACTACACACTGAGGGCGCATTACGAATTGATCCCGGCCGGCAGCACGGCTGCGGCGAAAACCGGCGATCTCACCTCACTCACGGCATACAATGTCGCGGCTGCACCATTTCTTTACGCGACCGTAGCGGCGGAACAGGATGCCAAGAACCGCGCGGCGAACGATCTTGCCGAACGTCTGCGGGTGACGATTGCGGTTTATCTGCGCGACCAGGCGGAGAAGGCGCACTAACCCGATGGAAGTAAAAACCGCGCTGGTCGGCCGCTTTATCGCTGAACCGCCCGATAAACTCGTCGCCGCGCTGGTATTCGGGCCGGATTACGGCGTTGTGCGCGAACGCGCCAATGCGCTTGCCCTCACAGCGGTACCCGATCTGGCAGATCCGTTTCGGGTCGTCGAATTGGACGAGAGCAAAATTTTGTCCGACCCGGCCTGCCTGTCGGATGAGGCGGCAGCACTGTCCATGACCGGGGGGCGGCGGCTGATCCGTATTCGCGATGCCGGCAACAATCTCTCACCCGCGATGGCGCGGTTCCTCGATGATCCTGCCGGCGACGCGCTGATCGTCATCGAGGCGGGCGACCTCGCCAAAAGCTCGAGTCTGCGGCAACTATTTGTGCGAGCGAACAATGCCGCCGCGATTGCCTGTTACCCCGACACCGAGCGCGACCTTGAACCGCTTGTGCGCGCAGCCCTGAAAGCCGAAAAGCTGTCGATTGATTCCGATGCTCTGCGGGTACTGGTTTCAAGGCTGGGTTCCGATCGCGGCGTGACCCGATCGGAACTGGAAAAACTGTCGCTTTATGCGATGGGCGACAATGTTGTCACCGAAGCGCATATCGATGCCGTCATGGGTGACGAATCGCAATTGCGGATCGAAGAGGCCGCGGACGCCGCGGGAACGGGCGATTATATACGGCTCGACCGCACGCTTACCCGTCTCTGGGCAGCCGGCACCATGCCCGCCACAGTGCTGCGTCGCGCTATGGGGCATTTTCAGCAGGTATTGGCGGCGAGCGGGGATGTCGCCGGCGGTACGGATGCAGCCAGCGCGATGAAAAAATTGCGCCCTCCAGTTCATTTTTCCCGCAGCCGCAGCTTTCTCGCCCAGGTCTCGCGCTGGAACAATGAAAGCATCCTCCGCGCGCTGAATCTGCTTTACGAAGCCGAGGCGCTGACGCGCACCACCGGCGTCCCGGAGGAGGCGGCCTGTTCGCGCGCGCTGTTCACGGTCGCTGCACTCGCGCATATGGACCGTCGCTGATGCTCAAAATCCGCGTCATTCCCTGCCTCGATGTGAAAGATGGGCGCGTGGTGAAGGGTGTGCAATTTCTGTCACTCCGCGATGCCGGCGATCCGGTCGAACAGGCAATGATCTACGACGATGCCGGAGCGGACGAACTGTGTTTTCTCGATATCACCGCAAGCCATGAAAAACGCCCGATACTGCTGGAGGTCGTCGCGCGCACAGCATCAGTATGCTTCATGCCGCTGACGGTTGGCGGCGGAATCCGCACCATTGCAGACATTCGCGCGCTGCTGCTCGCGGGCGCCGACAAAGTCTCAATCAATACCGAGGCGGTACGCCGCCCGGAATTTGTCCGGGAAGCGGCAGAAAAATTCGGCACCCAATGCATTGTTGCGGCGATTGACGCCAAGCGCGTAGGTACGAGATTCGAGGTATTCACTCATGGCGGACGCAATGCGACCGGAATTGATGCGGTCGAACATGCGGTCAAACTGACGAATTTGGGTGCCGGTGAAATTCTGCTGACCTCGATGGATCGTGACGGCACGAAAGCAGGTTACGATCTCGAACTGACGCGCGCGATAGCCGATGCGGTTGCTGTGCCGGTGATCGCGTCCGGCGGGGTCGGCGATGTGGACGATCTGGTGGCAGGGGTAACCGAAGGGCACGCGAATGCGGTGCTCGCGGCGTCGATTTTCCATTTTGGCGAGGTGACGGTGCGTGACGCGAAAGCGCGGCTCGCTGCCGCCGGCCTGCCCGTCCGTCTCTGATTACGCTGCCTCGTCCCTGCCGAATAAGTGGCGGTTGATGGCGACGGTTAGCCGGTCGGCAAGCTTGCCCCGTTTATGCCGCGAGCAGGTGAAAGTCATGGCGAAACCATCTTTTTTGACCGCCGTGATGCGACCTTCGAACTGGCCCAGTTCGCCCAGATAGACAATCGCCTCGTCGCCTGTCCGGCCAAGAAATTTGCAATGGAGCAGTGCACCGCCGGCGGAAATGTCCTCGAGTTCGCACTGTGCTTCCTGGCCGATATCGGGAAAGTAAACCTTTCCAGTCCGGCTCATCCGGATACGGCGAAAGCGCCGCTTCTCCTTCAATGCTTCTTCAACGATGTCACGCTTACCCACGCGCGCCCCCCGCAGGCCAATTTGGATATCATTACGCTATCATGAGGTGTTCAACAGATCGTTTAACGAATCATTCGAAATCATTGAAATTCAAGAACAAAGCACCGCAGCGCGACGGCGTGACAAAAGTCTTCCCGGAACCATTGGCCGGGCGTAGGGTTCGCTAAGGGGAGAACAGACATGAGCCGCCGATTAGTTGCGATCGCCGTGCTTGCGGCGATTATGCCTTGGACCGGGTTAATGGCTCAGCCAATTCCGGTCGCGCCCGGGGTTGATTTGTCGATCGGGTCCAATGCCGATCCGGGGGCGGGACAGACCGGCTATAACGTCAAAAATATGGATTTCGACCTCTGGTGCCAGCAAACCCAGCGCTATGAAAGCAGCCGCTGCGAGGCGCGCCGTCCGGAGGACGTCAAGGCATTTGAGGATTATCGTACGGCAGTCGAGCGGTACGAACTCGATTTCCTCAAGCAGCAACAGCATGACGATGCATTTCGCGCGCGACTTAGTCGCGATCCTCTGCAGAATGTGCAAGGCAAGCAGGACGGATTGCCGTAGAGTCTAGCCCCAGGGTCCGCGTTTGTAGCGTCCGAATAGCGGGAATTGCGACAAGAACGGAGTCAAAACCAAACCGAGCGCAAACCCTCCGACATGGGCCATCCATGCGGTACCGGGTGCTCCTGGCGACGTCAAAAACGCATTCAGCACCTGCAGCAGAAACCAGAATCCCACCACATAGAAGGCGGAGATTTTCGTCGGATACAGAAGAATTCCGAGCGGAATGATGACGGTCACGCGGGTGCGGGGAAAAATCAGCACATAGGCCGCAAGCACGCCGGAAATCGCGCCTGACGCGCCGATCAGCGGCACCGTGGATTCGGGGTTGATGATCCCTTCGGAAAGCGCAGCCGCAACACCGCAGATCAGATAAAAAAACAAATACCGCGTGTGCCCCATGGCGTCTTCGACATTGTTCCCGAAGATCCAGAGGTAAAGCATGTTTCCGCCGACATGCAGGAAACCACCATGCATGAACATCGAAGTGAAGATTGTCACCCACGCCCAGGAAATGCCGAAGGCGACCGCCGGGGTGGTTGAGGCGAACAGACCCTTTGGAACGAAGCCCAACGTATAGATCAGTGCCTGCGAATCCTGCTCGTCGAAAGTGAGCTGCCAAAAAAAGACCGCTACGCAGGCGGCAATCAAACCCCAGGTGACAAAGGGCACCAGCCGCGTTGTCGGATTTTCGTCGGAGATGGGAATCATGAAACAGCGTTCAACCGAAATCGCGGGAAGCGGCCGAAAATAGCGGAAATTGTCCGATATATCGTCAAAAACGCGCAGTCGGTGGAAATGCCACGCCAATGTTCAGGCGCGCGACCCGCTGTCGGGATTGGATAAGTTTGGCCGGAGCTAACCGTTGCCCAGATAGCGCATTTGCCCTTGATAGACTTGGCCGATCTGATCCCGGCGCCGGGCCAGCCGGGCGGCTTCGTCGTGCAACTTCGCGCGTTGCGCTGCGCCGATCGCCTTATCGAAGTGCATGCGGGCTTCTTCATACCGGCTTCGCGCAGCCTCCGGCCGGCACTCGCGCATCGCCTCGTACGCGGCCTCGGCAAATGCTTCCAGCCGCACCAGATCGACACGCGCTGCGATGGCATTCTCATCAGGCACCCGGGAGGACGCAGTCTTCCGCTTTCCGGAACCCATACGCCTGCGCCACCAATCCCGGATCGACATCATTTGCTCCTGCGTCCCCCGCACCGGGTGGGTTTTAGAACGAGTGATGGGCCGCTCCAACAGCCCTGTGCTACCTTGCCGTTCAAACTCGATGCTGACGTCAAAGTTCCTGCTCTGCAACCAAATTTCGCCACGATATCGCGATGCACTCAAACCAGGTGTGAGCATGACTTTCGTTCCCAACCGGCGATCAATTCGGCAGCCACTTCTCAATGCGCCGCCAGTCGTGTTGTGGCTGATTGCCGGCTTGGTCGCGTGTCACGTCATTCGCATCTGGCTTCCGGGCGAGTTGCCCGACGCAATACTGGCTCGGTTTGCCTTTATACCCGCGCGTTACGCCGAATGGATGACCCATGCCACCATACCCGGCGGTTGGCCTGAACTCGTCGCCCCGCTGATCACTTACATGCTGCTGCACGCCGATTACGCCCATATTGGTATCAACAGCATATGGCTGTTGGTGTTCGGTCCGGCCGTTGCGAGATGGCTGGGAGCGGGCCGGTTTCTCCTGTTCTTCGTGTTTTGTGGCATCGTGGCGGCGCTGGTTCATCTGGCGGTGTATTGGGGCTCGCCGGTTGCGGTCATCGGGGCAAGTGGTGCGATTTCCGGCCTGATGGCCGCCGGCATGCGCATTCTCTATGGTCAGGTTTATGAGCGGCCTGACGGATTGGCGCCAATTCTTTCACGGCCGATCGTAATGTTCTCGCTGGTTTGGACCGGGGTGAACATCGTGAGCGGCGTTTTTCGGATCGGAGTCACGGGCGACGTCTCTCTCGTCGCCTGGGTCGCCCATCTCGGCGGTTATTTTGCCGGCCTTCTGACCCTGGGATTATTTCTTCGCCGGACGGCAGCGCGCTTGCCCTGGGTGCCGCGATAGTGACCGGGCCGATCTGGCCGGGACGATGCAGGGACTGAAATTTGCCCGAAACAGGATTAAATTGCCCGGCTGTCGCCGCACAACACGAATTGCGGCTCACGACAAAAGGCGGACAACTTTGAAGACCAGATCCATAGCCCTGCTCACGATCGCATTCGGCGCATGCATGATTGCCGCGGAGGCTGCAGAGATTTCGACGGCGCCGGCCGCGACCGCCATCCAGGCGCAGGCGAAGCCCCATTTCGGGACATGGGGTGTCGACCTTTCGAGCATCGATGCCAACACCCATCCGGGGAATGATTTCTTCCGGTACGTCAATGGCGCTTGGTACGATAAGGCCGCCATTCCCAATGACCGCACCAGCACCGGATCATTTCAGGATCTCCAGATTCAAAGCGAGGACGAAGTCCGCGCGATCGTGAACGGACTGGAGTCCAGAACCGGGGCGCTGTCGCCGGATGAGCAAAAAGTCCGAGACCTTTATCGCAGCTTTGTCGACACTCAGCACATCGAACAGCTCGGTATCGCACCCGCCAAACCGGTGCTCGATGCCATAGCTGCCATACGCACGCCGGACGATGTCGCGCGCATGATGGGCTCGCGCCATTGGGGCACCAAATCCCTGTTCCGCGCGGGTATCGGAATCGACGACAAGAAGCCGGATTCCTATTCCGTTAATCTCGGACAATCGGGACTGGGGCTACCCGACCGCGATTACTACCTGCTGACCGACAAGCAGATCATCGCGGCCCGCGACGGTTATCGCGCCTACATCGCGAAGGTTTTCGATCTGGCCCAAATTCCGGGCGGTCCTGAAAAATCGGCAACGATTCTCGATCTCGAAACGGCGATTGCGAAACTGCAGTGGACGCGTACCGAACGGCGGAACGCGGAAAAAACCTATAACCCGATGACGGTTGCTGAGCTGGAGCATTCCGCCCCCGGTTTTCCATGGCGCGCGTTCCTCACCGAGCAGGGAATTCCCGGCGCGACGGACGGCACCCGCCGGGTCATCGTCGAAGAGAACACGGCCTTTCCGGCATTGGCAGCCTTGTTTGCCGCGACGCCGGTTTCAACCTGGCGAGATTATCTCACTTTTCACTACCTCTCAGATCATGCGGCATCTCTGCCCAAAGCCTTCGATGAGGCCCGATTCGATTTGTTCGGCAAAACCATGGGCGGTCAGAAGGAGCAGCTCGCGCGCGAGAAGCGCGGCGTGCTGTTCCTGGACGGTGTGATGGGTGAGGACGTGGGCAAAATATACGTTGCCCGCTATTTCTCGCCGGAGGCCAAGGCCAAGGCGCAGGCACTCGTCTCGAATTTGCTAGCGATTTACCGTCAGCGCATCCAGGCCGCAGACTGGATGTCGCCAGACACGCGCCAACAAGCACTGGCGAAGCTGGCGAAGATCAACGTCAAAATCGGCTACCCCGATATTTGGCGGGACTATTCCAAACTCCAGGTCGACCCGAATGACCTTCTTGGCAACGGCGAGCGTGCCGGAGAATTCGAGTGGAATCGGCGGCTCGCCCGGCTTGACCAGCCGGTAGACCGCAGCGAGTGGGGAATGTCGCCGCAGACCGTCAACGCCTATTACAACCCGTCGCTCAATGAGATCGTGTTTCCGGCAGCAATCCTGCAGCCGCCGTTCTTTGATTCCAATGCGGACGATGCCGTCAATTATGGCGGCATCGGAGCCGTCATCGGACATGAAATCAGCCACGGATTCGACGATCAGGGCAGCAAATATGACGCAACAGGTGAGCTCAAGAACTGGTGGACCGCAGATGATCGCAAGAATTTCGATGCGCGGACTGGCGCTCTGGCCAGGCAGTACAGCGGCTACAGTCCGCTGACCGGACTGTTCATCAATGGCGAGCTGACGCTGGGTGAGAATATCGCCGATCTTGCCGGACTGAATATTGCGTTGGCGGCCTATCATCTATCGCTCGGTGGGAAGCCCGCGCCGGTAATTGGTGGACTCACCGGTGACCAGCGTTTTTTTCTCGGCTGGGGTCAAGTTTGGCGCTTCAAGTCACAGGATCAGGCCGCGCGGCAGCGGCTGCTTTCCGATCCGCATAGCCCGCCCGAGTTCCGGGTTGACGGCACCGTGCGCAACATCGACGCGTGGTATACCGCGTTCGACGTCAAGCCGGACGACAAGCTGTATTTGGCGCCAGAATCGCGCGTTCACCTTTGGTAATAGGGCCGGTTCGCATCGGCTATTACGCTTGCTTTGGCGACGGCTGCGGGCTAACGCTTCGCACGTCCCGGCCTGCCGGAGCTTGAGGCGCCGGCGGGGCAGCGCAGGCGGGGGCTTGAAGCCTGCATACAGCCCGAGCAACCGAAGCTCGTTCGCCTGGCTTGCGCAAATCGCGCCAGCAGGCAACGCGAAGTCTTGGATGATGGAGTCCTCATGAGTGAAGCGATCAGTCCAGCGATCCATGCGACGGTGACGTCGCCACGATGGAATCTGCGTCGAATCGTCCTGATCTCCGGATTGGCAATTCTGCTTCTGGTCGCGGGGGGTGTGATTACGCTGGTTGGGCAGCGCCTGCTCGGTGGCAGCATTTCGCCGAACGAAGTGCGAATCACATCGTATCAGGACTGGCGTGTGCTGTGCCCGGCCGTCACACCCCAGACACAAAATTGCACGCTGTCGACCGAAGTCACCCGCGACGCGGGTAATGGGACACCGGGCGGTACCTTGCTCACGCTCCAAATGTCCAGTCCGGCGCCGGACGGCAGCATGACCGTCATCGTTCCCCATGGTGTGCTGCTCGAGCCCGGCCTTGCATTCGAGATCGGCAACGACCCGATGCGCGTGCGCCCATACGAGACCTGCAGCAATGCCGGATGCATTGCCTTGGTCACCGTCGATGCCGACACGCTGAAATCGCTGCGCGCCAACAGCGCGGGCAATATCACTGTCGCCGCACCCAACGCGCAGCAGCCGGTCAAGATTCCTTTCTCACTTAAGGGATTCGGCGACGGCTATGCCGCACTGGCGCGCGAAAATGCGCGGCGTACCGGTTTCTTGAGCTTTTTGACGCGCTCCTGACGGCCGCATAGGAGAATCGTGATGTTCAATTCCATCCGTATCGCTTTCGCAGCAGGCTTGATGGTGCTGCCTTCGCTGGCTTTTGCGCAGGCGCCTGCTGCAGCTCCTCCGCCGGCCGATCCTGCCGCCGCAGCGCAGGCGCAGGCCGCGGCAGCCTTCTCGGTCAACCAGAATGTCGGCGACTGGGTCGTTCGTTGCGTTCAGACCACCGTCAAGAGTCCCGCGCCCTGCGAAGTGCTGCAGGTGACCGTCAACAAGGACACAAAGCAGCGTCTCTCAAGTCTTTCGCTCGCCTATGTTCCGAGCCGCGATAGCTACGCGATGCAGGTGGTTGTCCCGACCGGAGTGGCGCTTGCCAAGGGGCTGCTGCTCGGTCCATCGACACAGGGCATGAAATATACTCGCTGCGAGCGGGACGGGTGTTATGTCGAAACGGTCGTCGACAACACCGCTGTACAGACGCTGGGTAAAGCCGGCAAAGCCACCGATATCGCCGTCGTGCCTTATGGCAAAAGCGATCAAATCAAATTCCCGGTTTCGCTGACCGGATTTACTGAGGCAATGGACCGGATGAAGAGCTACTCCAAGGAACGCGCGGTGGCGCTGCCTCCTCCACCAGCACAACCAGGTGCAGCTCCTGCCGCGGCAGCGCCGGCGCGGGCGCCCGCAAAGAAGTAACACAGCCGTTCTTTCGTGACCCCGCGCGGGTACAAGTGACTCGTGCGGAACAGCGAACCGGGGTTGGGTTATTTCTTTACCGGGGTCAAGCCGGCCTTGACAATGACCGGCCACGTCGATGGTGAACTCACTACACCGAGAAATGCGCGGGCTTCCCTTTGGTGCATGCTCGATACCGGGATGGCTACCACATAAACCGTGGGGCTCTGGATCGGGTCCGGCAGGGTGCCCGCAATCTCGACAGTTTTATTCGGCAGCATCTCGCTGATGAATGTCAGGCCGAGTTCGGCTTTGCCGGATCCTACGGCCGCGGCAACCTCGAATCCCTGATTGGCCCATACCGCTTTCTTTTTGATCTCATCGGCGATGCCGAGCCGCTGGAAAAGAGTATCGAGATAGATCCCGGACGTGCCGCCGGCTTTTGGGTTGACCATGGCAATGGAATGGCCCGCGAGCATGGCACGTTTGAATGCTTCCGCAGTGGACAGATCGGGATGTGCGGCGCCGCGGCGCACTGAAACGCCGATCTTTGCGATCGCGATTTCCGTTTGGCTTCCCGGCAGGATGAGGTGGTCGTGATCGAGTTGATCCATGCCTTGCGCCGATACAAGTATTATGTCGGCTGGTTCACCGGAACGCAGGTGCTTCTGCAGTTCCCCGGTAGTATCGAAGATGTAGGCGATCCTGTTGCCGGTGCTGTGTGCGAATGCATCGCCGACCTGTTGGAAGACGGTGGTCATGGAGCCGCCCACGAGAAGGGTCAAATCGGCGGCTTTCACCGGCGTGACGGCCAGCAAGGTTGCGGCGGCAATGGCGATACACCTGCGCAAAGGCTTCTCCTTGGTTTCTTCCGCACCCGCTTTATACCAATGTCAAAGACACGCCGGGCAGGCGAATTGTCTTGGCGAGGGCATGATCCAGGATAGATCATGCGGGCTACAGCCGAGGGTCTGGTGCACGATGCCGAAATGAGCGACTCGCATAACCACGCCTGGACCCATGACCACGTGTATCTCGGCGCCGGTCATCAACGCGCGGAAGCCCGGACGCGCATGGTCGTCTATCTGACCGCCGCATTCATGGTGGTGGAAATCGCCGCCGGCCTGATCTTCGGATCGATGGCACTGCTCGCGGACGGCGTCCACATGGCGACCCATGTTGGCGCGCTTGGGCTGGCGGCGTGGGCCTATTGGATGGCCCGGCGTCATGCCCGAAACCGGCAGTTTTCGTTCGGCTCCGGAAAATTCGGCGATCTTGCCGGCTTCGCGAGCGCGCTCGTACTGGGAATCATCTCGCTCGGCATCGCAGCTGAATCCGCGATGCGTCTCTACACACCGGTCGCAATCCACTATGGCGAAGCAATGATCGTTGGTGCGGTTGGTCTCGCGGTCAACATCATCAGCGCTTTGGTGCTTGCCGAAGATGAGCACGATGCCGAAGATCCTGGCCACCACCACGACTACAATCTGCGCGCCGCCTATGTCCATGTTCTGGCCGATGCCGCGACATCGGTTATGGCGCTTCTTGCGCTGGCCGCAGGGCTGTTCCTGGGATGGCGCGTGCTCGACCCCATCGTGGGACTACTCGGCGCGATCGTGATTGCCCGCTGGTCAATTCAACTGATGCGGCAATCGGGGCGTGTGCTGCTGGATGTCGAAGACGATCCGTCGCTCGCCGGTGATATCCGTCACTTGCTGGAAGAAGAGATGAGGGCCCGGATCGAGGACATGCATCTGTGGCGGCTTGGGCCCGGCCACCGCGGGCTGATAGTGTCAGTCATCAGTCCGGTGCCGCTCTCGGCCGACCACATCAAGCAGGAAATCCGCCGGCGGCATACCGGCCTGTCCCATGTCACGGTCGAGATTTCAGTATGTGCTGACTGCACCCCTCAGTGAGGGGTAGGGAGCGTTTTAGCGCGGCAGCAAACCTTCGCGCTGCAGCCGCTTGCGTTGAAGCTTGCGATAGCGGCGGATGGCCTCGGCGCGTTCACGCGCGCGTTTTTCCGACGGTTTTTCGTAATGTCCCCTGAGCTTCATCTCGCGAAAGATGCCTTCTCGCTGCATCTTTTTCTTTAAGGCCTTGAGGGCCTGATCGATATTGTTGTCGCGAACGATGATCTGCAAGCGGGACTCCTTGTGCAATTCGGCGCGGGTTCCTATCAGACTGCGGCAATCCTGTCCACCGCAGCACTATTGAAAAACGCGGCAAAAACGCGAAGGTTACGGAGAGAATGAGCAATGCGCAGTAAAACCGTTTTGTCCCTGTCGGACGCGAAAGCGATTGTTGTGGCCGCGCGCAGTGAAGCCGAGCGGCGTAATTGGGCGGTCACTATCGCGGTGGTGGACGAGGCCGGTCTGGTGCTGCTGTTGGAACGGTCGGACGGCGCTCGCCCGCAAACGGCGGAAGTCGCAGTGCTGAAGGCGCGTTCGGCGGCCGTGACGCACCGCCCGGGCAAGACCTGGGAAGACGCCGTCAAAACCCGCCCCGGCGTGGTCAATTTTCCGGACGCATTTCCGATCCAGGGCGGGGTGCCGATCATGTTCAAGGGCGAAGTGATTGGCGGAGTTGGGGTTTCCGGCGTGCAAAGTCACGAAGACGAGCAGGTCGCAGTGGCTGGCATTGCCGCGATTGGAAGCTGAGGCCATATTCGCCCGATGGCCATCCTGAAAATTGCCCGTATGGGCCATCCGGTGCTCGCAGAAATGTGCGCACATGTGCGCGACCCGTCCGCGCCTGAAATTCGACGTCTCATCGCAGATATGATCGAGACGATGGAAGATGCAAATGGTGCGGGGCTTGCCGCGCCGCAGGTGCATGTGCCGTTACGTGTTGTGGTTTTTCAGGCTCCTGAATCTCGCAGCAAAACGGGGGAGGACACGGCCGAGGCATTCGACCAGTCGGCGCCGCTGACAATCCTCATAAATCCGGTGATTGAAGTCCTTGATGCAGGGCTGGAAGGTGGATGGGAGGGATGCCTATCGGTGCCAGGTTTGCGCGGTTGGGTCGAACGGCCGCGGCACATCCGCTATTCCGGACTTGATGTCGATGGTCAGCGCGTCCACCGCAGTGCGAGGGGCTTCCACGCCCGTGTAGTGCAGCACGAATGCGACCACATCAATGGCGTGGTTTATCCGCAACGCATGCGGGATCTCTCGAAGCTGATCTTCGAAAGCGAATACCGGCACTGGATTGACCTCGACGCGAGCCGGCAGGCGGCGCAATGACGGATCTGGTGCGCGACCGAATTCTGGCAGAGGCGCTGCCGGACGTCCCGCACACCGGCTTTTCCCAGGAGTCGCTCGCCAACGCCGCGGCGCGAGCCGGTGTTTCGCGCCGCGAGCTGAATGATGCTTTTCCGAACGGGGCTGCGTCTCTTGTCGAAGCATTCTCGCATTGGGCCGATGGACAAATGGCCCTGACCCTCGCGGCCGAACCCGGGGAAGCACATCTCAAAGACCGGGTTGCGGCTGCGGTGCGGGCCCGCATCGAAGTTCTCGGTCCGCAGAAGGAGGCTGCGCGGCGTGCGGCAGCGTTCCTGGCGCTGCCGCATAATGCTCCGCTGGGCGCCAAGCTCGTGATGCGAACCGTCGATGCGATGTGGCGCGCCGCAGGCGATCGATCGAGCGACTTTTCCTGGTACACAAAGCGCGCAATTCTCGCCGGTGTGTACGGAGCAACCCTGGCTTACTGGCTGTCCGATTCCAGCGAGGGCCATTCCGCGACGTGGACATTCCTCGGCCACCGGATCGACGATGTTATGCAGATCGAGAAATTCCGCAGTTCGGCGATGAAGGCCGCCGAGCATTTTCCCGATCCCTTTGGAATATTGAAATCTCTCCGGCCCCGATAATTCTCACGCCGTCCGCGATCGTGGTGAGAAAAGTCCCGCCTGAGGGCGGGCACATTTAGCGCCGCCCGCTTCGAGACCGGCGATTCCCCAAAGTTCCGTAGAGTTCCGCAGGGAACCTTACAAAGGGTTCCACAAAGTTCCGTAGACAAACTAATTGAGCGGGAACCCGGCGGCAAGTCGTTGCCCAACAATTTTCCGCCATGTATAAAAATTGCCTCAAAAACGGGGTTCAAAAAATGAAAAAAGCAGTTGCCTCAGTGATCGTCAGTGTAGCGATGATTACGTCTTCTGTTTCGGCGATGGCCGCCGACAGCACTAACGCGACGACCACGCCTGTTGCTGCCGTTCAGACAGGTCCGCTTTCCCCGGGTGGACCGGTCGTTGTCTCGCCGGCCCAGGGCACCGTCGTCGACACACTGTCCTGCGGTTACGACATTGGTGGAATTTGCGGTCCTGTCGTATTGCTCGGCGTCGCCGGCATGGGCGTCCTCCTGGCGGCTATCATGGGCGCGTTCAGCACGAGCCATAATATCGTCAGCAGCGCCTCTGCCACGAATACCCGATAACGCGACGCCGGGACTCTCCGCGTCGCCACGTCTTTGTTGGGGGATAAGCGAAGATTTGGCGGGCAAGGGAGACATGCGAACCACCGAAATTCGAATCAGGCGCAACGCCGTCCGCGAAAGCGGGCGGCGTGGTCGCGACCAACAATAGCTCTTGCCGCGCCGTCGCACAGACCGGTTTGATCCCGCCGGCAGTGTATCCGGCCAACCCGCTCGCATCACTCCGCTTTTCCGATGCCGTTGCGGAATCCGATGATTAAAATTTTGCGGAAGCAGTCAGCAATTTGCACAATAAGGGAGTTCCAAATCATATTGTCTGAGTGCATACTGCCGTGTATAAGCCGAGCTTCACCTGACCGGGGGATACAAAAAATGAAGAAGGCACTCACGTCAGCGATCGTCAGCGTCGCGATGGTTGTTAGTTCAGTTTCAGCGATTGCGGCCGATACCGCGGACGCGAAGAGCACGCCGGCCGTTCAGACAGGTCCGCTCTCCCCGGGTGGGCCGGTTGTGGTCTCGCCAGCCCAGGGGACGGTTGTCGACACATTGGCGTGCGGCTACGACATTGGTGGAATTTGCGGTCCTGTTGTATTGCTCGGCGTCGCCGGCATGGGCGTCCTCCTGGCGGCTATCATGGGCGCGTTCAGCACGAGCCATAATATCGTCAGCAGCGCCTCTGCCACCAACACGCAGTAAGGTTCTGCCCCGCGAAGCGCCCCGGCTATCCGCTATATCTCTGCGGGTGCGAGCGGCTGCTTCGCGGACACCAGGTAATCAACGCTCTGCATTTCCAGGAGGCGTGATGCCGTCCGCCGGAACGGCGCTACGTTGTCACCTCTGACATAGAGCAGTTCCGGCCGTGCCGCGGCTGAGCAAATCACCTTGATTCGCCGGTCATACAGCGTGTCGATCAGCCACGTGAAGCGTCGCGCCTCGTTCGACTTTTCCGGGCCCATCTGCGGGATCTGGTCGATCAGGACGGCGTGGAAATGGTCCGCAATCGCCAGATAGTCGGGGGGGCCCAAGGCCGCACCGCACACCTCATCGAACGAAAAACGGGCGACGCCTTCGGCCACCTTCGGTACCTCAAACTTCCGCCCCAGGATCTCGATGTCGAGGCTTTCGCCGGGCTGGCCGTCCGTCAGTTTCTGCCACGCTTCGTCCATGGCGCGATCGGCTCCGGGACCCAGTGGTGTGTTGTAGATGTGCAGCCCCGCCATCCGGTTGAGCCGGTAGTCGAGGGCCCCGGTCAATTCGACAATCTCGAAGTGCTGTTGGATCATGGCGATGAAGGGTAGAAACAGTTCCCGGTTGATCCCGCGTTCATACAGTCCGTCGGGCGGGCTATTGGATGTCACGACCGAGACGGCGCCGTATTCCAGAAGTTTCTCGAAAAGACGGCCCAGTATCATCGCGTCGGCTACGTCGGTGACCTGAAACTCATCCAGGCACAGCAGCGTGGCGGAGGATGCGATTCGCCTGGCCGCCGGCGCTATCGGGTCTTCGCCGGCACCCCGGACATATTCCGGGCGGCGCTTCTTTTCCGCGGGCGAAAGACTGCGCCAGGAATGGATAAAGCCATGGGTGTCGGCCATGAATTCATTGAAATGGATACGTCGCTTGCCCGGGCCCTCCACGCTTTGGAAGAACAGATCCATCAACGCCGATTTGCCACGTCCCACGTCGCCGAAAACGTAAATACCCTTTGGCGCAATCCGCTTCCGGAGACCCATTCCAAACAGCAAGGGACGTGCCGGCCGCCAGGTTTGGAGCTCGTGATGGAGCTTGTTCAGTATTTCTGCAGCGTTTGCCTGCGCAGGATCGGGCTTGAGCGCGCCGCTATTCAGAAGCGCGCGATAACGCTCAACCGGCGTCACGTCCTAGGCCGCGCGTTTCAAAAGCTTGCGGTTGACCAGTGATTCGGCGATCTGCACTGCGTTGAGGGCTGCGCCCTTGCGCAAGTTGTCTGACACCACCCACAGCCACAGTCCGTTTTCGACCGTCGGGTCCTTCCGGATACGGCTGACATAGGTCGCGTCCTCTCCCGCAGCTTCGACCGGTGTGACATAGGCTCCATCCTCGCGCTTATCGACCACCAGCACGCCGGGTGCGGAGCGCAGGATAGAGCGCGCCTTCTCTGCCGTGATCGGGCGCTCGAATTCGATGGCAATCGCTTCCGAATGACCGACAAATACCGGCACTCGCACGCAGGTCGCTGTCACCTGAATATCGGGATCGAGAATTTTCTGTGTCTCCACCATCATTTTCCATTCTTCTTTGGTGAAGCCGGAGTCGAGGAAAACGTCGATATGGGGGATCACGTTGAATGCGATCTGTTTGGTGAATTTCTCCTTTTCGACGGGATCGGCGACGAACACCGCACGCGTCTGGCGGAACAGCTCGTCCATCGCCTCTTTTCCTGCGCCCGAAACCGACTGATAGGTCGACACCACGACACGTTTGATGCCGGCCGCATCGTGCAGCGGCTTTAGAGCAACGACCATTTGCGCCGTTGAACAGTTCGGATTGGCGATGATCCCCCTGGGAATGCCGGTATCGAGTACATGCGCATTCACTTCCGGCACCACGAGCGGCACCTCGCGGTCCATCCGCCAAAACGAGGAATTATCGATCACGATTGTCCCCTTGGCGGCGATCTTCGGCGCCCATTCTTTGGCCACGGCGGAGCCGGCGGACATCAGGCACAGATCCGTGCCGCTGAAATCGTAGTAGTCCAGCGCCTTGACCTTCAGTGTAGCCTCGCCCATGGAGACATCCACGCCGATCGAGCGTGTCGATGCGAGCGCGACCACTTCGCGTGCCGGAAACTGCCGTTCCGCGAGCGTGTTGAGCATTTCCCGGCCGACATTTCCGGTCGCGCCAACCACAGCTACTTTGTAAGACATTTTCATCCCTCGCCCTGGAGACCTGCGGGTCCCACGCGCTCAGGGTGCAACAACGAGGGACCTCTTATGGATTAACGAAAGCGCTTTTTGGACGTTTCGCACTTGCGAAGCAATTTTGCCGGAAGCGAGGTGCCCTTCGGTGCCAAGCAAGCCATTTCCTTTACCATTTATGCGCTTTCCCGCCGCTAAACTCCGACCGCAACCGACTTTGGTCCGCCATGGCAGGCAAGCAGATCGCGGAGCAATTTGCCACCAGCGACGGGCTGAGACTTGCCAAGAGCAAGGTTGTGCCATGGCACCGGGCCGGCCGAATGTCAACGACCGCCACGCGCCCCTCGCAAAATCGGATTGAAAACCTCGATCCGGCCGACTGGAATGAATTCCGGGAAACCAGTCACGCCGCACTCGACCTCATGATCGAGCATCTGCGGTCGATCCGGGCCCGTCCAGTCTGGCAACCAACGTCCAGGGATGTGCTCGCCCGACTCGAAGCGCCGCTGCCGAAGGCGGGCCGCGGAATGGCCGAGGTCATCGAAGATTTCGACGAACTGATCAAACCCTATGCAACGGGGAATTTGCACCCGGCATTCATGGGTTGGGTGCATGGCGCAGGAACCCCGGCCGGGATGGTCGCGGACATGCTGGCTGCGGGCCTGAACATGAACTGCGGCGGACGAAATCATTCCGGCATAGAAGTTGAAAAGCAGATCACGCGCTGGATGAAGGAGGCGTTTGGATTCCCGGACGCGGCATCGGGTCTGTTCGTCACGGGAACATCGATGGCGAATTTCCTCGGGCTCATCGTCGCTCGCAATGTGGCACTTGGCCAGGATGTACGCGGAAAGGGTTTGGCGGGTGCACCTCAGCTTTGTGCTTACGCGTCCGATGCCGTGCATGGCTGCATTAGCCGGGCGATGCAGATGTCCGGAATCGGCTCAAATTTCCTGCGGCTCGTCGAATGCGACGGAACCGGTGCCATGCGCGTCCATGTCCTGCAAAGCCTGATCGAACAAGATCGCGCCAATGGGCTTAAACCCTTCCTCGTTGTCGGGACCGCGGGAAGCGTCGACACCGGCGCCGTCGATCCTCTACAAGCCATCGCCGATGTCGCCGCCGCAAACGGCCTCTGGTTTCACGTTGACGGCGCCTTCGGAGCGCTCGCCGTCCTTTCCTCGCAGTTGGCGCCACTGATTACCGGCATTGAACGCGCGGATTCGATCGGTTTCGATTTTCACAAATGGGCGCATGTGCCTTATGACGCGGGCTACCTGCTGGTCAGGGACGGCGAAGCGCACAAACAGGCGTTCGCGGCAGCCAATGCCTATCTCATGCGCGCCGATGCTGGCCTTGCTGCTGGCGAGGTATGGCCTTGCGATCTCGGCCCCGATCTTTCACGCGGCTTCCGGGCACTGAAAGTCTGGTTCACCCTGCAGCATTTCGGTGCCGATGCGCTTGCCGGCTGCATGGAGCAGAATTGCCGGGCCGCGAAGTACCTCGAGCAGCGGCTGCGCTCATCTGGCACATACAGTCCCGCGGCGCCGGTGAAACTCAACATCGTCTGTTTCACCGTAAACAGCAACAATCCGGGACCGGACAATCGGAAGATCGTTGAGGCGCTGCATGTCAGCGGCCGGGCAGCGCCGTCGATTACCATGCTGAACGGCAAGCCGGTGATTCGTTGCGCGATCGTCAATCACCGCACGACGCTCAGCGATATCGACCGCTTCATAACCGATCTGGCGGACACGGCGCGCGAACTCTCGATCGAAACCTGGGCGCCGTGCTGAGACTCAGAAATCGCAAATCCGCTAAAGTTTTGCGATCGCGGCTTTCATTTCCTTGACATGCAGTGCCGCGTTCTTCGCCTGAAAATCCATAAACGCGCGGAATTCAGCGTCGAGAATACCGCGGCGATCAGCAAACTGGACCAGAAAAAAGTCCGGAGTCTCGTTCATTTCGACGATCACCGGCCCTGATTCCGCCGGCGCAATGTCCCAGCCGATCAGCGGCATGTGCCGCATAACCCGCGCGCCCTGAAGCGCAAGCCGCTTCATCTCGTCCCAGGACGGGAGTCCGAAACCGATCAGCGGCCGGCCGGAATCGGGGTGCTGCTCATGCACCGTCATGTTGAGCCCTGCACCGGATGTGACGCGCAGCACCTTCCCGCTGTCCAGATCGATCTGGGCCAGCAGATTCCCGGGTCGCCAGTAATTATCCGCCAGGTTGCCGCCCGCGGGAATCTTCCAGCACGCCCGTATCACCCTCGGGCCGGTCTCGGTGAGCGCAGTGAGGATTCGCACGCTGGCCAGCCGTTGGCCACACAATTCGCCGACGCGACCATGTGGAGATTTCAGTGGCTGAAACACATAGCCGCTGCGGTAATGTTCCTCGATTTCAGAGACGAACTGCGTGAGTGGGATGCGGCGTCCGTCCATTGTTTCCAGCTGGCCTTCCGCGGCGTGCCAGCGGCGAAGCGCAATGCTGCCAAGACTCTGGAAACCTTCGACCGGCTTGCCGAACAGCGGGAAATTGCCGAGGGCAGTCAGAAACGACTCCAGGGCTTGGCGATCAGATAAAACCGGCGGCGCGCCCCCGACCGCTGGCGCATAAATCGCCGCAATGGGAATCGTCGGAAGGCCATAGCTCGCAAGATATGCGCTGAGCGCAACCTTGTCCGACATCAGCCCGTACCAGTCGTGCCGGTAATTCACCGTCACGCAAATATCGCGATTGCGTCGTTGGCCGACAAATTCGGAGGGCGCCGCGGCGGAGGTGACCTCGCGATCGAACAATCGCAGGCGAATGAAATCCTGGAATGACACTTTGCCTGGCCCGCGTGCGAGACGGGCAAATGTCGCGGCGATTGCGGTGGGGCTTAAGCCTGATGCCTGGCGGATCTGCACCATTTGCCCGGCAAGGGACGGCGCCTCGGCTTCGTGGGAAACATCGAGAGCTGTCACTGGAGATAATGTCGCGCTCAACAGTCTTGCTCGCTTGCAAAGAATTCAGTCGCGGCAAATGACGTTTCGGGATACCAGTTCGCGATGGCCGCGTTGGCGCAACGTGGATCGGGGCCCGTTAAAGCGGAGTTAAGCTGGGGCCCGATGGGCATGCCTCGGTGTGCCGTTTGATGGTATAAGGCCAGTGATGAACCGGGCGTCATGGCCCATAGTCGGGGATGTGTATGCGGAAGTTCGTAAAGACCGGTGCAGTGGCTCTTATGGTTACCAGCATGACCGGAAACGTCATGGCGGCGGCCCAGGCCGGTTGTGCGCGTCCAAATGAAATGGCCGCAGTCAAAGCCGCCGCAATCCAGCAGCGTCTCATGGTGGCTGCGCTGTCCTGCGATGCCGCGAAACTCTACAACAATTTCGTTTCCACCTATCAAAAGGACCTGCAGGCGTCCGACCGCGATCTCCAGAACTTTTTCAGGCGCCTGAACGGCAAGGGCGGCACCGAGCAGTATCATGCTTTCAAGACGCGCCTTGCCAATGCGTCGTCCATGGCGAGCATCGGCGACATCACCGGTTATTGCGCCAGCGCAAAGCAGCTCTTCGACGAGGCGCTGAACTCGGCAAAATCGACGCTGACCGCCTTTATTGCCGACCGCGAGACATCAGCCGACTCGAGTTTTGAACTGTGCGCGGGCCAGGTGCTCACCGCCAGGAATGCGGGGGTCATTCCGCCGGCCGTGGTTCCGATTCCGCGCACCAAACCCGTCGACGTGGTAGTGCCAGCACAAGGCAGCGGCTTGGCCGCGCCGCACTAAGAACCAAACATCAGTTGAGAGATGAAGGCGTCCCGCGACTGCGGGGCGCCTTGTTCGTTGTAGCATTCCGGCCGGCCGTCTGCGGCTTTGCCGAACCTAAGCCGTCCCGCACCCAACGTCTTCCGACGTCGCAGGCCGGCGCAGAAAGAAGGCTGTTCCGAGGAACTCGAGTAGCGGCGGACAAAAAAAGGGGCGGACCGAAGTCCGCCCCTTTCCAGGCGATGATTGCAGTTACTGGCCGAGGTCGATGACCGCGCGGCGGTTCTGCGGTTCGCGGACGCCCGGTCCGGTCGGGACCAGCGGCTCTGCGAAGTTGCGGCCGACCGTGGTGATGTCGTTGGCATTGAGGCCTTCGCGCACCATCTCGGCTTTGACCGCATCGGCACGGCGTTCCGACAGGCGCTGGTTGTAGGCCAGCGAACCCACGGTGTCGGTGTGGCCGGTCACGACGATCCGAACCATACCGGTTGTCCGGGCCGTCTGAACTGCCTGCTGGACCACCTGGAGCGCTTCGGCCGTCAGGTTCGACTTGTCGAAGTCGAAGAAGACGATGAAGGTCCGGACCGCT
>DASUHP010000134.1:0-6170 GCA_036273455.1 Micropepsaceae bacterium
TCGAATGGTTCAAGCAGTACCTTCAATGAATCAACGCCGGCGCTGGTGACTTTCGGCCGATAGATGGTGCACGCGAGCGAGGAAGACCGCCAGTCGATCCGGGAAGCCATTCGCAGAATCTGCGAAACTTTCCCGGATCAATATTGGCGCGATGTCGACAAGGCAGGCGATTATCCGCAGGCCTTTGTCGACGCACTGACCGCGTCCGGTTACCTGGCCTGCCTGATCCCCGAAGAATATGGCGGCGCCGGGCTCGGCGTTACCGAGGCGGCATTGATTCTGGAAGAGATCAACAATTCGCCCGGCAATGGGCTCGCCTGCCATGCCCAGATGTACACCATGGGCACGCTGCTCAGGCACGGGAGCGACGCGCAGAAGCGGCAATATCTGCCGAAGATCGCGTCCGGCGAATTGCGCCTGCAGGCGTTTGCGGTGACCGAGCCCGATGCCGGTTCGGAATCGACGCGCCTTTCGACCCGTGCCGTCCGCCGTGGCGACCGCTATATCGTCAACGGGCAGAAGATCTTTATCTCGCGCGCGAAGCAATCCGACCTGATGCTTCTGCTTGCGCGTACGACTCCCTATGAGGATCTGAAAAACAAAACCGAAGGACTGTCGGTCTTCCTCATCGATATGCGTGACATTGGCGGCAAGCTGGAGATCAAGCCGCTCGACATGATGTTCAATCACCACACCAACATCCTGTTCTTCGAGGATGTTGAAATCCCCGCCGACAGCCTGATCGGCGAAGAAGGCAAGGGATTCCGCTACATCATCGACGGCTGGAACGTGGAGCGTATCCTGGTTGCTTCGGAAGCGATCGGTGATGGGCGGTGGTTTGTCGAACGCGCGTCCAAATATGCCAGCGAACGGGTGGTGTTCGGAAAACCCATCGGCGCCAATCAGGGCGTGCAGTTTCCGATCGCGCGCAGCTATGCCCATGTCGAGGCGGCGGCACAGATACGCGATAGCGCGGCGGCGAAATTCGATCGCGGCCAAAAATGCGGCGCGGAGGCAAATATGGCCAAGCTGCTCGCCAGCGAAGCCGCCTGGGAAGCTGCCAACGCCTGTCTCGATACACATGGCGGCTATGGTTTCGCGCGCGAATATGATGTCGAGCGGAAATTTCGGGAAACCCGGCTCTACATGACCGCGCCGATCAACAACAACCTGGTTCTGGCCTTTATCGGCCAGAACGTCCTTGGCATGCCCAAATCCTATTAGAAGGGACGAGGCAGCAAATGACGGCACGTAATAGACTTCTTCGCTCCTGGATGTTCGTTCCCGGCGACCGCCAGCGAATGATCGACAAGGCGCTGTCGCTGCATGTCGACGCCATCATGATGGATATCGAGGACGGGGTTGCGCCTTCCGCAAAGCAGGCGGCGCGGGAGCAGATCGGCGCGTCGCTTGATCAGGTGGCGCAGCAGCTGAAGAGCCGCCCGGAACATCGCACGCCGGCGCGTTTCGTCCGCGTCAATGCTGTCGGCTCCGAACGTTTTATCGACGATATCAGGGCGGTCGTCCGTCCCGGACTCGAAGGTCTGGTGATCCCCAAGGCCGACAGCATCGCGCAGATCCGCATCGTCGAGGATGAATTGGGGCGCGCCGAAGTCGCGCACCACATGCCCGGGGGATCGGTCGAATTGCTGATCGCGATCGAAACGCCGGTTGGCTTGTTCAACGCCTACCAGATTGCGTCCTGTTCGCCGCGCATTATCGGACTGATGTTCGGCGCCGAAGATTTCACGCGCGAGATGAACCTGCCGGTGCGGCGTGAAGGCGAAGCCGTCGATATGATCTATGCACGTTCCGCAATCGCCACTGCCGCTGCGGCCGCGCATGTGCAGGCAGTGGATGGTGTGTGGGTCGATCTGAATGATCCGGAAGGATTGAGGCGCTTTGCGCGCCAGGCGCGGCGGCTGGGTATGAGCGGCATATCGATCATCCATCCAGGCCAGATCGATGAAGCCAATGCCGCCTTCACGCCCTCGGCTGAGGACGTCGCCTATGCCACGGAAGTACTGGCGGCGTTTGATGCCGCCCGCGCACGCGGCGAAGGGGCCATCGCATTCCGTGGGCAATTGCTGGATTTTCCCATTGTCGACCGCGCACGTCAGACCCTTGAACTGGCGAAATCGCTGGTCACGCATTGAAGGGAGACACCGATGGCCGTGAAACAGGGATGGGAAGGCCGCTTCTTCGAAGATTTCACGGTCGGCGACATTTATCGCTGCCGTCTGGGACGAACCGTCACCGAGAACGACAATATCTGGTTCACGCTGCTGACCAACAACACCAACCAGATTCACTTCAACAACGAATTCGGCAAAAAAACCGAATTCGGCAAATGCCTGATCAACAGCGCGTTGACCCTGGCCATCGTCGCAGGCATGGGCGTCGCCGATGTCAGCGAAAACGGATTCGCGCTGGGCTGGGATGAGATCAAATTGCCCAATCCGCTGTTTGCCGGCGACACGCTCTATTCGGAATCCGAAGTCCTGGAAAAGCGCGAGTCGAAATCAAAGCCGCAATGGGGGATCATCAAGGTCCGCACGCGCGGCATCCAGCAGAACGGCAAGGTCGTGATCGATTATGTGCGCAGTGTTATGGTGTGGAAAAAAGCCCACGCTCCGCACCGCGACATTTTCCCGGAAGTGAAATCGTGACAGCTGCTTCACCGCCCCGCCGTGCGCTTGACGGTGTCCGCGTGCTCGCGCTCGAAACATCCCTGTCCGGCCCGCACGCAACCAAAATCCTCGCCGATATGGGCGCGGAGGTGATCAAGCTCGAACGTCCCGGGACCGGCGATGTCATTCGCGGCTGGGATACCGCCGTCCACGGGCTGTCATCCGGCATCGTCTGGATCGGGCCGAACAAGAAGAGCTTCGCGATTGACGTGAAGAAGCCGCAGGGGAAGGAGATCCTCAGGCGGCTGGCACTGAAAATGGATGTGGTGCTGGAAAATTTTGCACCCGGCGCGGTAGAACGCATGGGATTGGGCGCGGAAGAATTGCGGGCCGCCAATCCGCGCCTGATCTATTGCTCGCTTTCGGGTTATGGCCAGAACGGTCCGTACCGGGATGTCAAAGCCTATGATGCGCTGATCCAGGGCGAAGCCGGATTGATCGTGACCACAGGCTTCGAAGACCGGCCGGCGCGTGTCGGCGTTTCCGTTACCGACCTGATTTCGTCCATGTATGCCGCAGTCGGAATCCTCACCGCGCTTTATCAGCGCGAACAGACTGGCGCCGGCCAGATCATCGATGTGTCGATGTTCGAAACCGCTGCCTCCTGGCTCGGCTATTTCCCGCACCATTTCTGGCATCGCGGCGAAGAGCCGAAGCGGTTCGGACTCCGGCATCAATACATCACGCCCTACGGACATTATCTCGCGAGCGACGGCAAATATTTCGGCGTCGTTTGCGCGAGCCCGGCCGACTGGGAGATCTTCTGCAAACGGGTGATCGAACGCCCCGACCTTCTCACCGACCCGCGCTTCAAGGACACGCCGGCGCGCCGGGCGCATCGCGAAGAACTCGATGGTGTTCTGGTCCCGATTTTCAAAACACGTCCGTCCACGGAATGGATGGCTCGTCTGGACAAAGTCCGCCTTCCCTATGGGCGCGTGAACACAGTCGGCGAGGTGCTGGATCATCCCCAGATGAAGGCGCGGGAAATGATCCAGGAGATCGATTCACCGGTGGGCCGGATTCCGGTGATGGCGAGTCCGCTGCATCTGTCGGACAGCCCGCCGCGCCTCGATCCCATGCCGGCCCTCGGTGGCGACACCGATTCGGTGCTGGCTGGAATCGGCTATTCAGAAGAAGAAATCGCCAATTTCCGGCGCGACAAGGTCATTTGATTCCGGTGACGCGAAAACCGCTGTGCCGCGTCTTGTAACGGCGATTGAGCGAGATCAGCAGTGCCGTCATGCTCTCGCAGATGCGCGACATCTCCAGCCCGCCTGCATCCAGCGCCCGCAAACCGGGAATCAGATTGACCAGCGCGGTGCCCTTCTGTTTGGCTTCGGCATCGTCGCCGCACAGAAAGACGTCGCAATCCGGCACAGCGTCGAGGTCATGCAACAATTCCGCCGAGACATTGTGAAATGCGGAAATCACCCTCACGCCCGGCAGCAGCGCCTGCGCGGCCTGCGCGCATGATCCCTCCCATACGCCGAGCACCCGCGTCGCACGGCCGCCCACCGCAGCGGCCAGGGGAACGGTGGTGTCGACCAGAATGCCGCTGGTGAATGTCTTCTTGATGCCGTTCAGCGTTCCGGCCTGGGCGGTGAATGGCACAGTCAACACGACAATTTTGGCCTGCGCAGCTGCGTCGGCATTCGCGGCTCCAGTGATCCTCGCCGGGGCAGATTTTTCGCGAACCCGGCCCGCGGCTTCTTCTGCTTTCGCGGCATCGCGCGAGCCGATAACCACGTTGACTCCTGCCTTCGCCCAGCGCAGTGCCAGCGCGAACCCAAGATCGCCCGTACCGCCGACAATCGCGACTTTCTCGTCCATCCCCCGCCCCTGTCGTGCATCACCGTTTCAGGCATAACTATACAGATGATCCAAATCATTCCTGTGCCTGGTCTGCCGGAAATTCAACCGGGCGACGACATCGCGCCTCTGATCGCGAAGGGCCTTCGTCGTCGCGACTTTAAGGTGATGCCAGGCGATATCTTTGTGGTCGCGCAAAAAATTGTCTCCAAGGCCGAGGGAAGAATCGCCGATCTGCGTGAGATCACTCCCTCTTCACGCGCTACTGAATGGGCAGCGCAGTGGAATAAGGATGCGCGCATCATTGAACTGGTGCTGCGCGAATCCAAAAGCATCCTGCGCATGGAGCGTGGAATCATTGTCAGCGAGACGCGACACGGATTCATCTGTGCCAACGCTGGTGTCGACGCATCGAACACGGCCGAAAACACCGCGGTGCTGTTGCCGGCAAATCCTGATCGATCGGCCCGGATTCTCCAGCGGAAACTTCAGGGAATTTTCGCGGTCTCCGTGGGTGTCATCATCAGCGATACATTTGGCCGCGCCTGGCGCGAAGGTCTGGTCAATGTGGCGCTCGGCGTCTCCGGGCTACCCGCTTTGATCGACTATCGCGGCCAAACAGACGCGAGTGGGAAGACACTGAACGCGACCGTGATCGCCTGTGCGGACGAACTCGCCGCGGCGGCCGAACTCGTGATGGGCAAGTCAGACCGTGTTCCGGTCGCCATCATCCGGGGATTCCCGCAGGATACCGCTCCGGGCACCGCCCGTGACCTGATCCGCCCCGCCGAACGCGACTTGTTCAGATCATGACAGGACGGCCGCGTGAGCCGTCCTGTCTCAACCGAATGCGTCACAATCCCAGCAGGCTGTCGACTCGCGCAAGAACTGCCGATGTGAAGGATTTGTTGCCTTCCGACGCGAGGGTGTTTTGCGCCGCGACGATTTGTGCCTGCGCCGCGGCCAGCTTGCCCTGGTCTGAGGTCAGTTGCGCCTGATCCGAGGCCAATTGGGCTTGCGCTGCCGTCAGTTGCGCCTGCGCCGCCTGAATTGCCGTCTGATCGGGTGCCGGCGCATTTTGCAGATTGGTCAATGCCGTCTGGTCCGCATTGACCGTCGCCGTGTCCGCATTCACCGCGGTCGTGTCGGCATTCACGTCAGCCGTGTAGGTTTTCACTTCGGCTCGAGCGGTGATGATCGTTGCCTTGTATGTGGCAAGTTCGCCGACGGTCGAATGCGCATTGGCATGCTCAAGCGCCTCGGCGGACGCATGGGCGGCGTTGAATTTGCCCAGGCTCGCTGCACCTGCAACCGCCGCCGAGTCGTCCACATCGGCTGCGTGCGCGGGAGGTCCTACCGGCACGCTGGCCGGGCGACCGTTCGCGACGCCTGGAGGCGGACCGACACTGAGGCCCGGCGGCATATGCGCCATAGCGGCAGCGGGTGGTCCCACCGTCACGCCAGGCGGAGGGCCGCCTGCACCGGGGGGTGCCCCGCGGCCAAAGACTGGCCCGCTAACCAGGGTGGCGACCGCAAGGGCCAGCAGAAGAACGCTTCTCATGCCATCACTCCTCTTTTTCCCCCGGAAATCAGAGCCGATGGCAAATCGCGTTTGTTGCGATTTTTCTGTGACAAAGGCAGCCTGGTTGCGCCGATTGGAAACGCGCC
>DASUHP010000135.1:0-27557 GCA_036273455.1 Micropepsaceae bacterium
GCAACCGCCGTGCGGTTTCGGCCAATTCCTTTGGGCGGATTGCGCCTTCCAATAGCGAATAGATGCTGCGGACACGCAGATGCACGAAATTGGCGTAGCCCGCCGGCGCGGAATCCGAAGTCATGGCCAAGGCATTATGAATGATTCGGCTGGCTGGAGCAGGTCAAGAACCGGTGACGCGCACACCATCCACAGTTTCGGCCAATCCGCGCTCGACAATCCGGCCCTGGTCCAGGATCAATGTCCGGTCCATTTTCCGTGTGAGTTCGTGATTGTGCGTTGCAACCAGCGCCGTGAGCCGCTCGCCGCGGACCAGTTCGATCAGCATGTCGAACACACCGTCTGCGGTTCGGGGATCGAGATTTCCGGTGGGCTCGTCCGCCAACAGGACGCGCGGCGAGTTGGCGAGTGCGCGTGCAATCGCCACGCGCTGTTGCTCGCCGCCCGATAGCTGCGCCGGACGATGGGTCATGCGCTCGGCAAGGCCGACAAGCGAGAGAAGACGTCTCGCCTCCTCTGCAGCCGCCTTGCGCGAAACACCGGCGATCCGCAGCGGCATGGCGACATTTTCTTCGGCATTAAATTCAGGCAGCAGATGGTGGGCCTGATAGACGAAACCCAGCGACTTGCGCCGCAATTCCGTGCGCCGCCGCTCGGGCAGCCGCGAAACTGCTTCGCCATCGATCAAGACGTCTCCGGCGGTAGGCGTTTCCAGCAAGCCTGCAATATGCAACAGCGACGACTTGCCGGCACCCGATTGGCCGACCAGCGCGACGATCTCCCCTTCGGCAAGGCCGAACGAAATTTCGCGGAATACGACCAGATCGCGGCCGCCCTGGTGATATATGCGCGCGACCCGGTCGAGCCGCAGCGGGGAATTTTCATTCATATCGCAGCGCTTCCACCGGATCGAGCCTCGCAGCACGCCAGGACGGATACAGCGTGGCAAGGAATGACAGGGACAGCGCCATCACGATCACCGAGATCACTTCATATGGGTCGATCTTGGCCGGCATTTGACTCAGGAAATAGATCGTCGGGTCGAACAAAGTCGTCCCGGTGATGTTCGACAGGAATTGCCGGATCCTTTCGATATTGGCGCAGAACACGATCCCGATCAGGACCCCCAGCAATGTTCCGGTCGTACCGATGAAGGCGCCGGCGATAAAGAACACGCGCATCACCGCGCCCTTGCTTGCGCCCATCGTCCGCAAGATAGCGATGTCGCCGCCCTTGTCCTTCACCAGCATGATCAGTCCGGAAATGATGTTCAGTGCCGCGACAAGAATGATCAGCGTAAGGATCAGGAACATGACGTTGCGTTCGACATTCAGGGCGCCGAACAGGCTGGAATTCATCTGCTGCCAGTCCACCAGCCGCGCCCCAGGGCCCGCCGCACGCTGAACCGGAAGATGCCATGCGGCGACATTATCGGGCTGCGCCACCATCACTTCGATCCCCTGCACGGCATCACCCAGACCAAAAAACAGCTGAGCCTCTTTCAGGGGCATGAAGATGTAGGTCTGATCGTATTCGGACATTCCGATGTTGAATGTGCCGGCCACGCGATAGGTCTTGATGCGGGGGGTCGAACCGAAAGGCGTAACATCGCCATTCGGTGCAATCAGCGTCACCGTCATTCCGGGTGCAAGACCAAGCCGCTGCGCGAGTCTTCCGCCCAAAATCACTGAATCATCGGTGCCGAAATGGGCCAGAACATCCGGTCGGATTGTTGAAGATACCGCCGTAAGACGCTTGAGATCATCCGGGGTCAGGCCGCGCACCAGGGCACCAAAGGATTCTCCCTGGCCATTCACCAGCACCTGGCCCTCAATGAACGGGGTCGCACCGGTGACTCCCTGAATCTGCCGGATACGGGCGACGCTGGCGTCGTAATCGGGAATACTGCCAGTGACGCTTTGCACGATGATATGGCCGTTAAGGCCGAGAATCCGGCCCAGCAGCTCCGCCCGGAATCCGTTCATCACGCTCATCACGATAATCAGGGTTGCGACCCCAAGTGCGATCCCGATGAGGGAAAAGCCCGAAATGACCGAAATGAAGCTTTCCTGACGCCGGGCCCGCAAATAGCGGCCGGCGACCAGCCATTCAAATCCTGAAAATGGTCCTGAAGACTTGGCCATGCGGGCTCTTCTTGTCGTTAACTCTGGGTAACCTTATGCATAACGGTAATTTGGCGAATTGGAGCCTTGGATGCAAAGAGCTTTAAGCACGCTGCGGGAATCGAACGGCAAATCGAATTTCGCGGAGTGGTACCAGACGGTCGTTCGGGAAGCCGACATGGCGGAAACTTCGCCGGTTCGGGGATCAATGATCATCAAGCCCTGGGGCTACGGCATCTGGGAGCAGATTCAGCGGCAACTCGATGGCCGGATTAAGGACAGCGGCCACGATAATTGTTATTTCCCGCTTTTTATTCCGCTCTCCTTCATCGCCAAAGAGGCCGAACATGTCGAAGGCTTCGCCAAGGAGATGGCGGTCGTCACCCATCACCGCCTGAAAATGTCCGGCGGCGCGCTGGTGCCCGATCCCGAGGCGCGGCTTGAGGAACCCCTCGTCGTCCGGCCGACTTCAGAGACCATCATCGGGGATGCGTTTTCGCGCTGGATCAAAAGCCATCGCGACCTTCCGCTCCTGATCAATCAATGGGCCAATGTTGTGCGTTGGGAAATGCGCACGCGGCTGTTCCTGCGCACTTCCGAATTTCTCTGGCAGGAGGGGCACACCGCCCACGCCGACGCCGGCGAAGCCATGACCGAGGCGTTGACCATCCTCGAAATGTATCGTGACTTCGCCGAGACCGTGCTCGCGATGCCGGTGATTGCCGGAGAAAAACCCGCCAATGAACGCTTCCCGGGTGCGGTAAACACCTGGTCGATCGAAGCCATGATGCAGGACGGCAAGGCGCTGCAAGCCGGCACCTCGCATTACCTCGGGACGCATTTTGCCGACGCCCAGAATATCCGCTTCCAGAACGAAGCCGGCGAATTAACCTCCTGTCACACAACCAGTTGGGGCGTATCCACCCGGTTGATCGGGGGCGTCATCATGGTTCACGGCGACGATGATGGACTGCGGGTTCCGCCGGCCATTGCTCCGCGGCAGATCGTGATTGTGCCGATGCTGCGCAACAAGCCGGAGGATGCGGATGTGCTTGGCTATTGCGAGGCGCTGTCCCAAGCGCTGTCCCGCGAAACGGCGCTCGGCGATCGTATCCGCGTCCACCTCGACAGGAAGGACATCAAGTCCGCCGACAAACGCTGGAACTGGGTGCGCCGGGGTGCTCCGGTCATCGTTGAGATCGGCCCGCGCGATGTGGCGAATGGCAGTGTCACGTTCATGCGCCGCGACCAGTTGCGCGAGGGCGATAAAGTGCAATCCACAGCCATGCCGCGCGATCGCTTCATCGCCGATGCCGGGAATATATTGTCCGCAATTCAGGTACGGCTGTTCTCCGAGGCAAGGACACGGCTGGAGGGCAATATCAAAACCGGCATCAACAGCTTCGACGAGCTGTCGGAATATTTTGGCGGTGGCGGAGATGACGATGAATCCGGCGAATTCCGCGGCTGGGTGCGCGTGGCATGGTCGCAACCGTCAGGTGCCGCACTGGATGACGTCGACGCCAGGCTCAAAAAACTGAAGCTCACAATCCGCAATGCCCCGATGGGTCAGAGCGCGGCATCCACCGGCAAATGCATCTTCACCGGCCAGCCTGCCGTCCAGGACATCCTCATCGCCCGCTCGTACTGAGGTTTTTTATCGCCTCTGACCGGCAGGGGAGAAAACCTCCGCACGGCGCGCCCGTTTAATATCGAGCTCACGGTAAAAGGTGTAGAGGCCCGACCCGACGATCAGGAGTGCTCCAGAGACACCGTACAGGTCGGGGATATCGCCCCAGACAATAAATCCCGCGATGCTGGCCCAAACCGCAGCACTGTAGCGGAACGGCGCAACGACCGAGATTGCGCCGGTCCGGAGCGCCGCGATGTACAGGTAATTCGAGATCGTCACCAGGATGCCCGCGCCCACAAGATAAGAAAGCTCGCGTTGATCAAACCCGCGCCAATGTTCCCAAAACACGCCAGGCACGGCAATCAGTCCAACGACGATCGTATTGATCAGCGCCACGGTCACCGACGGAATCCGGTTTCCGATGCGCACGGTAATCAGATCGCGAAACGCCCAGGTGACGGCCGTGAACTGGGCGAGAAGCAGATATGGATTCACCGATCCGCCAAACGGGTTCGCGACCAGCACCACACCAAAAAACCCAATGAAGATCGCTGACCACCGCCGCCAGCCGACATCTTCCTTGTAGATCAAGGCCGAAAGTGCAACCAGGATGATCGGTACCGTGAGCAGGATCACTGCGCTCTGGCCCAGCGTAATAAAAGGCAGTGCCGCCACGAAGGCGATCGTTCCGGTGCCCTCCAGCACGCTGCGTCCGATCACCGCGCGGTCACGAAACGCTGCCTTGTAGCGCAGACCGCCGAGATTCCAGGCCAATGTGAAGATGATCGGCAGCGAAATCAGATTCCGCATCACAATGACTTCGGTGGCGGGCAGGTGAGAACTTGCAAGCTTGGTGCAGGTGTCACTGCCGGCAAACACCAGCCGCGCCAGCACCATCAGCAGGATGCCGCGAATGTTGTCGGTCAGTGTGAAAAAGCCGAAGCGCCTGCCCATCATCAAAGGAACGGGGCATGGCGCAGCCGCCGGCGTCAAGTAGACTCTGCCATCCGTCGGATAAACGAAAGCCGCCACTCTGGTGGCGGCTTCCGTCCAGATTCCGTCGTTTGTTACCGCCCCACTGGCTTCATGCCGGCAAAGGCCACGCGTTCCCCGATGTGATCGATCAATCCCTTCACGTCGACTGTCGGCGGCGTATCGGCGCCAGCGACGGTGGAGATTTTTTCGAGTTGCACCACATCAAAGCCCATATGGCTGGTGTAGTCGCGATCGGCCGAATTGCGCAGCCGCTGCTCTGCCTTGTACCAGCGCGTCTTGGTCGCATCGTCGGTGCAGCCTTCCGCTTCCACACCGGTGGCACCCCAGCGCCGCTCCGCGCAGTGGTAAGGGTCGAAATCCAGCCGGAACAGCCGCTGCGCGACATCCTCGAAACCGAGAGTCACCGGCTGGCCGCGGCTGTTGGTGTAGGTGATTGTGCAGGCCGCGGCTTCCTGTTTGTAGATCTTCTGGAGGTCCTGCTTCAGGAACACACCATCATAAACGATGCGCGGGTCGCGCTGGTTGTACATGAAGATTTCCTTCTCCAGATCGATATAGAGCTGGGCGAAGGCGGCCTTCAGGCGCGCGTCTCGCGAAGGACTGGCATAGGCTTCCCAGGTTGGATCGCCGGCCGTGTACACGTTCTCCGGCAGATGTGCCGGCTCAGGCTTCTTGTCGATGCCATCCTTGACAGCGAGATCGACCGCCATGACGCGATCATGCAATTCATTGCATATCGTCTGAATGCCGGAACGCAGTTCGTAGACCGGGTTATATGTCGGCGATCCTCCGGAAATCGCGGCACGGACATATTCATAAAATCCCAACGGCACGCCCTTGTACTGGAACAGCGCACCATCACCGTCGCCCTTCTGGCCCGGCACATTCCCGGTATATTGCTCCATGGAGTAGTCGGAAATTTCAGTGTTGCGCGCGAGCTCGATATGCCCGCCAATCAGCTTTCCATTCACGTCATGTGCGCCGACAAGTTTCATCGGCCGCCAGTTCTTCAACCCACCGCCAAGCCGCGCCGGACTTTGCCCGAACTGCGCTCCGTAAACGCTGTGGGTGACGCTGAAATCCGGATGGGAATCCATGTAGTCGATCCGTCCGTCCGGTTCGACGTCGTAAACAATTCCGACATGGCCATTGGTGTCATAAATGGCCGTGCCCGGATGAATTGATCCTGGCTGGATTTTTGGCGAATAGAAGTCCGAAAGCACGCCGTCGTCGATTGCCGGGTTTGTGCGATAGGTCGCCGTCGATACCCCTTCATGAACCTCACGCAGGGTGTCAAGCGCGTTCAAACCGCCGCCATGATCGACCAGATCACGCCTGGCGGTCGGGCGGTTACCACCGCCGTAAAAGCGGATGTCGCTGCCCTTGCCGGCAACGCCGTTCACATACCCAAAGGGCAGACCGTTCTTCCACGCATAATAGGCGCGCAACATGTAGGGGAAATCGGCGCAGTCGCCTTCGAATTTCAGGGATTTCGGATCGCTGGCGCGATACGGATTCGCCGGATTGCGCAGACAGGCGATCGTATTGTCACACCCGCTATGGCCGATCGCCTTGACGAAATCCCCGAACCCTTTTTCGTCCGCAGCCGTCCACTCTGCTTTCGTGATGGTCCAAACACCCGAAACAGGATTTTGATCCTGGGCCTGGGCAGCCGTGCTTCCGAGCAATGCCGTAACGAACGCCGCCGCAAGAATTTTGCGCATTCAATCACTCTCCATTTGTCCCGGCATGCAAATGGCAACGCACGAGATCGAGAGCGGTTGAGTGACAAATTTCAGCCCGGCGTGATGTAGACCATGTAGAAGACGTCGACAGCGGCAAAGATCAAGCCTGACAACACAGTGTTTGCCGCAACTCTCATCAGAATGCGTGGCCGCGCCGGCGCGCCAGGTTCCGTACCCGGAACAATATCGTTCAGCTCACGTTGACTCTGGACGCCGAAAGGAAGGACGGCAAACAAGGCCACCCACCAGATGACAAAATAGACGGCTATACTGAGGCTCAAGCTCATCGGCGGGATACCTAGACTTCGACCAGCTGGACGCGAACCACAGGTTTCTTGCCCCAGATTTCGTTTGCGGCCCGGCGTACCGCGATGCGCACATCTTCTTCCAGATCGTCCCGGATTTTGTCGCCAGTTACCCGGAACACGGCCTCGCGCATCGCTTCCTCGACCGCCGGCGGTATTCCTTCCATATAGAAAACCGGGTCGGCTGCCAATCGCCCCTTCCGGTTCAACACAAGCGTGATCGCTGCAAAACCGGCAAAGGACAGCGAGCGCCGCTCACGCGCATGACCGTCTTCCTCATGCACCAGCATGCGCCCATCGAGATGCAACCGGCCGAACGGCGTCTCGTCGATGATTTCCGGCTCACCAGGCGACAACCGGATCATCTGCCCATTCGTCGCCACGATTGCTCTCGGCACCTGCAGCTCTCGGGCAAAGCGCGCATGTTCCGTCAAATGGCGCAATTCCCCATGGACCGGAATACTGATTTTCGGTTTGATCCACGAATACATCGCAGCAAGTTCGTTGCGCGCCGGATGACCCGATACATGAACGAAGTGGTCGCGTTCGGTAAGAACCGTGACCCCCTTTGCCGCCAACCGGTTCTGAAGCGCGAAAATCTCCAGATCATTACCGGGAATGATACGGGACGAGAAAATAACCGTGTCACCCTCGCTTAAGGAAACGTTGGGGTGCTCGCCGGCGGCAATCCGCGCCAATGCGGCGCGGGACTCACCCTGACTGCCGGTGCAAAGATAAAGCACGTGATCCCCCGGAATCTCCGTCGCGTCTTGCTCGTCTACAACCCTCGGGAAATTGCGCAAATATCCGGTCTCGCGCGCGCAATCGACCATGTGCCGCATCGAGCGTCCGACCAGCACCACTTCGCGATGCGCGGCACGCGCCGCATCGGCAATCGATTCCAAACGCGCGACGTTGGACGCGAAGGCCGTCACCGCAACTTTGCCCTTGAGCGATCCAATCAGGCGAACGAGCGCGCGTTTCACCTCGGCTTCCGAACCGGATTCTCCGCTCACCAGCGCATTGGTGGAGTCGCACACCATCGCGAGGACGCCCTCCTCGCCGAGTCTGCGCAGCCGCGAATCGTCCGTGACTCTGCCGAGCAGCGGGTCGGGGTCGATTTTCCAATCGCCGGTGTGCACCACCGTACCGGCCGGCGTACGAATGGCCAGACAATTTGGTTCCGGGATCGAATGCGTGATACTGACGAATTCGATGTCAAACGGCCCGAGCCTGATCCGGCCGCCAAGCGGTACAGGCGTGATCCGCACGCGATGTTCAAGCCCCGCTTCTTCGAGCTTGTGCTGGACCAGCTTCACCGTGAACGGCGTGGCAAACACCGGACAACGCAATTTCGGCCAGAGATGTGCAACCGCGCCAATGTGATCCTCATGCCCATGGGTAAGGACAATGCCAAGCACGTCATCCCTGATCTCTTCCAGGAAGCGCGTATCGGGCATGATCAAATCGACTCCGGGCGTCGACGTCTCCCGGCCGAACAGCACGCCGCAATCGACGACAATCCACGCCCGTTCCTCCGGCGGGCCATAGCCGTAGCAGTTGAAGTTCATGCCGATCTCACCGGCTCCGCCCAGAGGCAGAAACACGAGTTCGGCTGTGCCGTTGCTGATGCGTTGCTCCATGAAGATTAAACGCCTGAAGCCGCGCGATTACGCCGGATTGCGCGTCGATCTGACTTTTTTGCCGGCATTGCGCGCATGAATCAGCATCAGTCCCTTGATCGTCAGATCGTCGTCGACCTGCTCGATCGCCGGGATATCCCGTCCGAACAGATGGGCCAGTCCTCCGGTGGCGATCACCTTCATTGGTTCTCCATGTTCGGCGCGGATACGGGAAACCAGTCCCTCGATCAATCCGACATAACCCCAGTAGAGGCCGGATTGCATGGCCGGAACCGTATCCTTGCCTATCACAGCCTGTGCGCGATGAATCGCGACCCGCGGAAGCAGTGCGGCCGCACGATGCAGCACTTCGGCCGACAGATTCACCCCGGGCGCAATCACGCCACCTTCATAATTCCCGGCGGCGCTGACCACGTCAAAATTGGTCGCCGTGCCAAAATCCACGACGACGCACGCACCAGAGTAGATGACATGCGCAGCAACGGCATTGGCGATACGATCTGCACCCACCGCATTCGGCCGGTCGGTTTTGACGCCGATCCCAGGATCGATATCCGGATCCCCGATGATCAGCGGTTCGCATTTGAGATATTCCCGGCATAGCCGGCGCAGATCGAACAACACCGCCGGAACCACTGTACCGATCACGGCAGCCGTGAGCTGGCGAAAGTCGAGGTTGTGCAGCTTCAACAATTGAGCCAGCCAAACGGCATATTCGTCGGAGGTGCGCCCCGCACTGGTCGCCAGCCGCCATTTGTTGCGGATGGTCTCGCCTTCGCAAACGGCGAAAACGATATTGGTGTTACCTGCGTCTATCGCGAGCAGCATATCAGCACCCGTAGAACACATCCGCGGCCGTAATGCGATGGGATGCGCCCCTTTCATCCCGCAGCAGCAATGCACCGTCCCGGTCGATATCCTCGAAGATTCCTTCGTAGCGGCGCTGTGCAGTCACTGCACGGATTGCGCCCCCTACCCCACCCGCGCGCGCCATCCAGGCATCGCGAATGGGGCCAAAACCGTCGCGCCGCCAGACCGACATCCAATCGAGCATCCGCCAGGCGAGACGGGTGAGGACCTCGACCGCGTCCGGCGTGGAACCTGTCATGTCGGCAATTGAAATGGCGTTAACTCCGTCCGGACAGTGGGCAAGATCAATTCCGATGCCGACGGCAATTACGCGATCGGAAACATGTTCGACAAGTATTCCAGCGGCCTTGCGGCCGGAAATCAGCACATCATTGGGCCATTTCAGCTTCACCGATTCACCGCGCAGATGCTCTGCAATGACATCGGCTACAGAAATCCCGGCGACAAATCCCGCTTGCGCCGAATGCGATGGCGCGGCTTCGACCAATAAACTCGCAAACAGATTCCCCTGCTCCGACACCCACGCGCGGCCTTGCCGGCCGCGCCCGGCCGTTTGTTGCACCGCGACTATCCAGAGCGGCCCCTGCTCGCCCGCTCGCGCCAGGCGCCGTGCCTCTTCATTGGTGGAATCCAGCATTTCATATCGGCGCAACCCAACCGACTCCGGCCACGCCGAATTCGCTGTCACGGGAAGAGCGACTGCGCGGCGGCCGTTGCGCTCTGCACCAGCGGCGCGGCACCCAGGACAAAGAACAAGGTGAATATTCCCGAGGCGGTGATGACCGACGCGACCGGCCAGCCCATTGTGGAATCGAAACTCGGCGCCGGCTCGTCCATGTACATGATCTTGACGATGCGCAAGTAATAATAGGCGCCGATCACGCTGGTGACGACCCCGATCACCGCCAGCGAGTAAAGCCCGGCATTCACCGCCGCCAGGAATACGTAAAATTTGGCAAAGAAACCGGCCAGCGGGGGAATACCGGCAAGGCTGAACATCAGCATCGCAAAGACAAAGGCAAAGCCGGGACTGGTCTGCGCGAGTCCTGCGAGATCGGGAATATTCTCAACCATATGGCCGCTGCGGCGCATCGCCAGAATGCAGGCGAATGTCCCAAGCGTCGTGACGAGATAGATCGCGAGATAGACCAGAACGCCTTCAACGCCCTGCACTGTTCCCGCCACCAGCCCGATCAGGATGTAGCCCATATTCGAGATCGAACTGTATGCCATCAAGCGTTTGATATTCAGCTGCCCAATGGCGGCAAAGGCCCCGAGCGCCATCGACAGGACCGACACCAGATAAATCACCTCGCGCCATTGCTCGACCGCCCCCGGAAAGGGCGAAATCATCGCGCGGATGAACAGCGCCATGGCCGCGATCTTCGGTGACGCCGAGAAGAATGCGGTGATCGGCGTCGGCGCGCCCTCATAGACATCGGGCGTCCACATGTGGAACGGCACTGCCGAGACCTTGAACGCAAGCCCGGAAATCAGGAACACCAGCCCGAAAATGAGGCCAATCGTTATGTTCCCCGTGTGCACCAACGCGGCCACTTTCGTGAAGGTCAGTGTGCCGGCGAAGCCGTAGATCAGCGAAATGCCATAAAGCATCATCCCCGACGACAAAGCGCCGAGGATAAAATATTTCAGCCCAGATTCCGTCGAGCGGAGATTGTCGCGGTCGAACGCGGCAAGCACGTAAAGCGCAAGGCTCTGCAGTTCCAGTCCGAGATAGAGAACGATGAAATCGCCGGCCGACGCCATCAGCATCATGCCAAGCACGGAAAAAACCACGAGCACCGAGAATTCAAATTGCAGCAGATTCTGCCGTTCGAAATAGCTCTCGCCCATGAACAACACGATCACGGCACCGAGAATCGCGAGTATCTTCACGAATTCCGCAAACGGATCGGCAATGAATGCGCCGCCAAATGCGACCGCGTGCGGATGCAGAAAGCCGAGAACAGCGGCTGTCGCGATCAACAGCGCAATCGCCGCGGCATTGGCAACGCGCTGCCAGGCGGCGCCCGCGTAAACGCCAAACATCATCAGCACCATCGCGCCGAGAGCCAGAACAAACTCCGGAACCAGCGCGTGCAAGTCGGGTGAAATGGCACTCACGGAGCGGCTCCCGCGAAACGCAACGCTGTCTGCGCGGCGGCAACGCCCGAATGATGCAGGTCGACAAGATGCGCGACTGAGGCATGCGTCACATTGAATACCGGCGTGGGATAAAAACCGAAAAAGATCACCAGAATGGCGAGCGGCGCCAGTATCAACACCTCCCGCGGTCCAAGATCGGCGATCGCCTTTAATGTCGCCTTGTCGAGGATGCCAAAAATAATCCGCCGATAGAGCCAAAGCGCATAGGCCGCCGAAAGGATGATGCCGGTCGTGCCCAGAATCGCGAGCCACGCATTGGTGCGGAACGCCGCAAGAAGGGACAGGAATTCCCCGACAAATCCGCTGGTGCCGGGAAGTCCGACATTGGCCAGGGTGAACACCATGAAAAACGCGGCGTAGAGCGGCATGTTATTGACCAACCCGCCATACGCAGAGATCAGCCGCGTGTGCATGCGGTCGTAAACGACGCCGACGCAAAGGAACAGCGCACCCGATACCAGTCCGTGGCTGAGCATCTGGAAGATGCTGCCGTCGATTCCTTCGGCGCTGAATGTGAAAGCGCCCAGCGTCACCAGCCCCATATGCGCCACCGAGGAATAGGCGATCAGTTTCTTCATATCCTCCTGCGCCAACGCCACCAGCGAGGTGTAAATAATCGCGATCAGCGACAGGGCGAACATCAACGGCGCAAACCGTTCGCTTGCCAGCGGAAACATCGGCAGCGAGAAACGCAGGAATCCGTAGCCACCCATCTTCAGCAATATCGCGGCGAGAATGACCGATCCGGCCGTTGGCGCCTCGACATGCGCATCCGGCAGCCAGGTGTGCACCGGCCACATTGGAAGCTTGACCGCAAAGGACGCAAGAAATGCGAACCACAGCCAGGGCTGCATCGCGGCCGGAATCGGATGACTGCCGTCCAGCAGCAAGGCAATGTCCGTCGTTCCGGTCTGCCAATAGATCGCCATGATGGCGAGCAGCATCAGAACCGAACCGAGCAATGTGTAGAGAAAGAATTTGAACGTCGCATAGACCCGCCGCGGACCGCCCCACACGCCGATGATCAGGAACATCGGAATCAGGCCGCCTTCGAAGAAGACGTAAAAGACGACCAGATCGAGCGCGCAAAACACGCCGATCATCAGCATCTCGAGCAGCAGGAACGACACAATATATTCGCGCAGCCGGCTGTGAACCGCTTCGCTGGCGAGAATGCTGACCGGCGTCAGGAAGGCAGTCAGGACGACGAACAGAATCGATATTCCGTCAACACCCATTTTGTAGCCGATCCCGCCCCCAAGCCAGGCGGAAGTCTCGACAAACTGGAAGTCGGACGTGCCGGTGTTGAAATTCGCCCATAACAGGAGCGACAGAACGAAATCGACGCCCGAAAAGACCAGGGCGACCATACGCATCTGCCGATAGGACTTCTCGTCTGAGCCCGGGATAAGCATCACAGCCAGCGCGCCCAGCGCCGGAAGGAAGGTGATGATCGAAAGGATCGGCCAGCCGTGGAGATCCATCACGCCTTGCCCGTCGAAAACAGGAACCAGGTGATGAACACGGCAACGCCCGCTACGATCGCAAACGCGTAATGATAGACGTAGCCGGATTGCAGCCGCACGGCCGCCCAGGTGCCATTCAGGACTCGCGCGGAAACTCCGTCCGGACCGAGACCGTCGATGATCAGACCGTCGCCGACCTTCCAGAGGAAATAGGCAATGCGTTTGGCCGGACGCACCAGAGCGAAATCATACAACTCGTCGAAATACCATTTGTGGTACAGGAATTCGTACAACATGCCTTTGCGGGCGGCCATTGCCGGCGGCAACTCGGGATGCAGCACGTAGTAATACCACGCAATTGCAAAACCGATGATCGTCAGCACCAGCGGTGCAACCTCGACCTGCCATGGCAATTCACCGGCGGCGAGACCCGGCCGGCCACTGACCGCAGCAATCGTGTTATGCCAGAAGCCGTTCGCCCCTGGTCCGACGAAGGAACTTTGGAACAATCCGCCGGCAATCAATGCGCCGGCGGCCAGCACAAACAACGGCGCCAGCAGCGTCCAGGCCGGTTCGTGAACCGACTCGAAGTTGATCGCCTGGCCATGTTCATGCCCGGACATGGGCTCGTCATGCGCATGCGCCGCGGCGTCCGCATGCGGAAGTTCCGCCTGCTGCGCGCCGCGATAAGGCCCATGGAACGTCATCAGAAACTGCCGCCATGAATAGAACGAAGTCATGCCGGCAGAGACCAGCGTCAGGATGAAGGCGTAAGTCCCGATACCGGTGCCGGACTGATAGGTCGCGTTGATGATGCCATCCTTGGAATAAAATCCCGAGGTCCCGATGGCGATGAACGGAATGCCGATTCCAGTGAGGGCCAGATTGCCGATCAGCATCATGGTCCAGGTCACCGGAATGCGCCGAGCCAGCCCACCCATTTTGCGCATGTCCTGTTCGTGATGCATCGCGGTGATCACCGCGCCGGCACTGAGGAACAGAAGCGCCTTGAAAAAGGCATGGGTGAACAGATGGAACATCGCCGCGCCATAAGCCGAGACACCCGCGGCCGCGAACATGTAGCCCAGCTGCGAACAGGTCGAATAGGCAATCACGCGCTTGATGTCGTTCTGGAACAGGCCGACAGACGCGGCAAAAAACGCGGTTGTCGCGCCGATGAAGGTCACAACCGCGAGTGCCGTTGGCGATAGCTGGAACAGCGGCGAACAGCGGCAGACGAGAAAAACTCCGGCCGTCACCATGGTCGCAGCATGAATCAGCGCCGAGACCGGCGTCGGCCCTTCCATCGCATCGGGCAGCCAGGTATGGAGCCCCAATTGCGCGGATTTTCCCATCGCGCCGATGAACAGAAGAATGCACAGCGCCGTCAGAACATCGACGGAATAACCGGCAAATGTGAAAGTGTGACCGGCAAACATTGGGGCCATGGCGAAGACGCGATCGAAATCCAGCGTCCCGAAAATGAAAAACACGCCGAACACACCGAGGGCGAAGCCGAAATCGCCGACACGGTTGACGATGAACGCCTTAATGGCTGCAGCATTCGCCGACGGCCGCGTGTACCAGAAGCCGATCAGCAGATAGGACGCGAGGCCCACCCCTTCCCAGCCGAAAAATAGTTGCAGGAAGTTGTTCGCCGTCACCAGCATCAGCATCGCAAAGGTGAACAGCGACAGATATGAGAAGAACCGCGGCCGGCTCGTGTCATCATGCATGTAGCCGATGGAATAGAAGTGCACGAGCGACGAAACGCCGGTGACAACGACCAGCATCACTGCGGTGAGGCTGTCGACGCGCAGCGTCCAATCCACTGAAAGCGCGCCCGACGTAATCCACGGCACGAGCCGGACAATTCCGCCGTGGCCGAGGTAACACACGTCGTAAAACGCGTAACAGGACAGCCCCGCGGAAATGAACAGGAAAGCCGTCGTGATGATTTCGGATGGCCGCGCGCCGATCACGCGGCCAAACAGGCCCGCGATGAGAGAGCCAATGATCGGCAGGAAGACGATGGCCGCATACAACATCGCCGGCCTAACCCTTCATCATATTGATCTGATCCACTGCAATCGTGCCGCGATTGCGGAAATAGACCACGAGGATGGCAAGCCCGATCGCGGCTTCCGCAGCGGCGACGGTAAGCACGAACAGCGCAAATACCTGACCGGTCAGGTCGCCGAGAAAGACCGAGAAGGCGACAAAATTGATGTTGACCGAGAGCAGGATCAGCTCGATCGACATCAGGATGATGATCACGTTTTTGCGGTTGATGAAAATCCCGAAAACGCCGATCGTGAACAGCAGCGCCGCGACAATCAGATATTGCGTAAGACCAACCGTCATGACACCCCCTGCCCCGGCTTGACTTCAAGCATTTCGATCGACTCGGCAGGAACCCGGCTGACCTGACGCGCAATGGATTGGCGCTTCACGCCCACGCGGTGACGCAAGGTCAGAACGATGGCCCCGATCATCGCCACCAAAAGAATCAAACCGGCCGTCTGAAAATAGAAAATGTAGTCGGTATAAAGAACACGGCCGAGTGCTTCGGTATTGCTGACTCCCGGCGTGGTCGCCGTGGGTGGCCCCAGCGGGGTCGCGGTCGTCCACCCGAGATAGGCGAGAATCAGCTCAGTGACGATAACGAGCCCAATGATCGCGCCAATCGGCAGATATTGCATGAACCCGGCACGCAACTGTGCGAAGTCGATATCGAGCATCATCACGACGAACAGGAACAGCACGGCCACCGCGCCGACATAGACGACCACAAGGATCCAGGCGAGAAACTCGGCGCCCAGCAAAATGAACAGGGCTGCCGCGTTGAGAAACGCGAGAATCAGAAACAGGACCGAATGAACCGGATTGCGCGATGAAATGACCATCAACGCGGAAAATATGATCACCGCAGCAAATACGTAAAAGGCGATAGTCTGCAACATAGCGACGTTCTCGGTACCGGTCAGTCCGGCAGGATGGCGGGGTCGTAATCAGCTAACGGTAGGGCGCGTCGAGCTCCAGATTTTTGGCGATTTCGACCTCCCAGCGGTCGCCGTTCGCCAGCAATCGGGACTTGTCGTAGAAAAGCTCCTCACGCGTTTCAGTGGAAAAATCCATATTCGGGCCTTCGACGATGGCATCCACCGGACATGCCTCCTGGCACAAGCCGCAATAGATGCATTTCGTCATGTCGATGTCGTAGCGCGTGGCACGGCGGCTGCCATCGTCGCGCGGCTCGGCCTCGATAATGATGCATTGTGCCGGACAAATTGCTTCGCAGAGTTTGCAGGCAATGCAGCGTTCCTCTCCGGACGGATAACGCCGCAGCACATGCTCACCGCGAAAGCGCGGCGAGAGCGGTCCACGCTCAAACGGAAAATTCAGCGTCTTCTTGGGGGCAAAGAAATATTTCAGTCCGACTGCGAAGCCGACAATAATGTCCCAGAGGAAAATCGTGCGCGCCGAACGGTCAAGCCAGGCCATGGTTACCCTTTTAAGAAAACCGTCCGGTGGCGACCAAATATCCCGCCGACAAAACCACCCAGAGCAGTGATATCGGCAGGAAAACCTTCCAGCCAAGACGCATCAGCTGATCGTAGCGGTAGCGCGGGACAATGGCTTTCACCATCGCGAAGATAAAGAAAAAGAACCAGATCTTGATCACCAGCCATACCACGCCGGGCACCACGTTCAACGGCCAGACATCGACCGGCGGGAGCCAGCCTCCGAAAAACAGAATCGAAGCCATTGCGCACATCAGCACAATGTTCAGATATTCGGCGCACATGAACAGCAGATAGGGCGTGGATGAATATTCCACGGCAAAACCTGCGACGAGTTCCGATTCGGCCTCCGGCAAGTCGAAGGGCGGCCGGTTGGTTTCCGCCATCGCCGAAATGAAGAACAGGAAGAACATCGGGAACAGCGGCGAAATAATAAACCAGTGGCGGATGTCGGGCGCCTGCGCCTGGACGATATCGGTGAGCCTCAGCGACCCGGCAAACAGCAGCACCGTGATCAGGATGAAACCAATCGAAACTTCATAGGACACCATCTGCGCCGCAGAACGCAGGGATCCCAGGAACGCGTATTTCGAATTCGACGCCCAACCGCCCATGATGATGCCGTAAACGCCAAGCGACGAAATCGCAAAAAGATAGAGAATGCCGACATTGATATCGGCAATCACCCAGCCATTGGCGACCGGGATCACAGCCCATGCGGCGAGCGACAGTGTGAACGCGATCAGCGGCGCCAGCAGGAACACACCCTTGTTCGCGCCCGCCGGCACAACCACTTCCTTGAGAACGAATTTGATGAAATCCGCGAAGCTTTGTAGCAACCCGAATGCGCCGACCACATTGGGTCCGCGCCGCATTTGCACCGCCGCCCAGACTTTGCGGTCGAACAGCAGCAGGAAGGCGAGCATCACCAGCAGCGCGACACTCAAAAGCAAAATCGACACGATATAGGAAATCAGCCAGGCGCCGGCATAGGGCACGCCAATCGACTGCAATGGACCAGTCAGGAACATTGGCCGTTCCTTCCTGGGCGTTCGATCCGGCTCACTCGGCTGCCATCCTCTCCGCACCCACGAATAGCTGCGAACATTCGGCCATCGTGGCGCTCGCCCGCGCAATCGGATTGGTCAAATAATAGTCACTGATGTGGCTCTGCAACCGCAGACGGGTATCGGGACTGCCCGCGACACCGATCTTTTCCCATATGGCGGGATCGGCCCCGACATGCGACGGAAGCTGATCGCGCACGGCAAAATGCGGCGCATCGGCAATGATCGCAGCGCGCAAGGATTCAATGTCGTTATAGGGCAGCCGCTCGCCCATGGCGCCCGACAACGCGCGCAAAATCGCCCAGTCCTCGCGCGCCTCTCCCGGCGGGAAAGTCGCGCGTTCGGCCAGTTGCACGCGCCCTTCCGAATTAACGTACAGACCGGATTTTTCCGTGTAAGCCGCTCCGGGCAGAACTAACTCGGCGCGGTGCGCGCCGGCGTCGCCATGCGTACCCTGATAGATGACAAACGGCCGGCTTAACCGGCTCATATCGATTTCATCGGCACCAAGAAGATAGACAAGCTCGATGTCGCCGCTCGCCGCCCCGTCCAGAATGCCGGAGACATCGCGCCCACCGTTTTCAGGCACAAAGCCGAGATCGAGCGCGCCAACCCGGGAAGCCGCGGTGTGCAACACATTGAACCCGATCCATCCGCCTTCCGCTGGAGTTCCGGCCGGACCGATCATGCCGGTTTTAGAGGCGATTTGGGCCGCAAGCTGAAGGATTGCCGCGCCATCACTACGCGCCAATGCCCCCTGACCGATGATCAGCATCGGCCGTTTGGCCTCGGTCAGAAGCTTCGAAAAATCATGCTTCCCGCCCGCGATCTGTTGCAGCACAGAAACACTCTCGCCGAGCTGCTCAAACGGATAAGTCAGTTTATATGCCTGGCCGATATTGCCGACGCGCAAGTTCCCAGTGAGCCAGGCCTTGCGAATCCGCGCGTTCAGGACCGGCGCTTCCCAACGCGGATTGGTGCCGATCAAAAGTAGCACATCTGCCGCTTCGACACTGGCAAATCCGCTGTTGAACAAATAACCCTGCCGCGGGCCGGGCGCGAGTTTCGCGCCATCCTGCCGGCAGTCAAAATTGCCGACGCCGAGCCCACGCATCAGATCCTTCAGCGCCTTGATTTCCTCGGCGGCTGCGAGATCGCCCGCAATGGCAGCGATCTTATCGGCCGGCGTCGATTTCAACTTGCTGGCGGCGAGTGACAGCGCCTCGGTCCAGCTCGCCGGCTGAAGCCGGCCGTTTTGCCGTATGTAAGGCTGATCGAGACGCTGGCGCCGCAATCCGTCCCAGACGAAACGCGACTTGTCGCCGAGCCATTCTTCGTTCACCGCCTCATTGACCCGCGGCAGGAATCGCATCACTTCGCGCCCGCGCGAATCGACACGGATGTTGCAGCCCATGCCATCCATCACGTCGATGGATTCGGTCTTGCGCAATTCCCACGGCCGCGCCGTGAACGAATAGGGCTTCGAAAGCAGTGCTCCGACCGGGCAAAGATCAATCACGTTGCCGGACAGTTCGGATGAGATCGCCTCCTGCAAATAAGTGGTGATCTCCATGTCCTCGCCACGTCCGGTCGCGCCGAGATCGGGCACGCCGGCCACTTCGGTCGCAAAACGCACACAGCGCGTGCAATGGATGCACCGGTTCATGCTGGTCTTGACCAGCGGCCCCATATATTTGTCTTCGACCGCGCGCTTGAATTCGTGATACCGCGTGAACGCCGCGCGGCCATAGGCCATGGCCTGATCCTGTAAGTCGCATTCGCCGCCCTGGTCGCAAATCGGGCAATCGAGCGGGTGATTGATCAGCAGGAATTCCATCACGCCTTCGCGGGCGCGGCGGGCGACGGGCGATTTGGTGTTGATCTTGGCGGGCGTGCCGTCGCGATTTGGCGGGATATCGCGCACCTGCAACGCACACGACGCCTGCGGCTTCGGCGAACCGACCCACTCGACAAGGCACATGCGGCAATTGCCGGCAATCGATAACCGCTCGTGATAGCAGAACCGCGGAATCTCCGCATCGGCCAGTTCGCAGGCCTGAAGCAGCGTCAGCGTGGGATCGGCCTCGATCTCCTTGCCGTCAATGATGAGCTTCGCCATGCGCGTTGTGTGACCCTAATTGCCGCCCAGCGTGCTGGACGGATCATTATGCGCGATGCAGTCATGCATCTTGAGCCAGTCGTCTGCCGCGTCCTGCAGACAGAGCAATGCAATCTGCGCCGGCGAAGAACTGCTCGAAGTTGGTGTGCCGGGCAGCACGTTGTCTGCATCGGGCGCGACAGGACCGCTATCTGCCGGCGTGGCCGCGCTCAACGGATCGGCATCCAGCGGATCCGCGGATAATGGCCCACCAACCAATCCCGGATCATCGGCCGCATCGAGTTCGGCCGAGAGCTGAATCTGCTCGAGATCGATCCGGCCATTGGCGACAAAGCCATTCAGCTCGAGCCACGCGCCGACAAATTCGGCGGCCGACGTCTCCTCGTTGACGCAGTCCGCCATGTCGGCAGCCCCTGCTCCGGCCGCTTTGCACATTTGCTCAACGGTGGGAAAGCTGAGCCCCGCCGGCCCGGTCTGCTGCGCAACCGACGCCTGCTGCGCGCCGGGATGGACCACCGCCTGATAATGCGTCACCGCGAACACGCCGATAACGGCGAGCAGCACCGCGGACCCGAGACCTCCTGCAATCCATTCGGCCCGGTTGCGCATGCCTGTCACTCCGCCGCCTGTGGCACGGCTGCCGGCCGGCGATAGGCGGCGATCCGCCGTTCCAGCTCGGGCCGGAAATGGCGAAGGAATCCCTGCACTGGCCACGCGGCACCTTCGCCGAAGGCGCAGATGGTGTGGCCTTCGATCTGTTTCGTCACTTCCTGCAGGAGATCGATCTCTTCCGTACGCGCATCGCCCTTCTGCATGCGGGTCAACACGCGCCACATCCAGCCGGTGCCCTCGCGGCACGGCGTGCACTGCCCGCAACTTTCGTGGCGATAGAAATAGGCGAGCCGGGCAAACGCCTTGATGATGTCGGTCGATTTGTCCATCACGACGACGCCGGCGGTGCCAAGTCCCGATTTCACGGCCACGAGGGAATCGAAATCCATCAGGATCGTATCGGCGATCTCTTTGGATAACACCGGCATCGACGACCCGCCCGGAATGACGGCCATCAGATTGTCCCATCCGCCGCGCACGCCGCCGGCATGTTTGTCGATCAGTTCCTTCAGCGGAATGCTCATTGCCTCTTCGACATTGCACGGCTTGTTCACGTGACCGGAGATGCAGAAGACTTTCGTGCCGGTGTTGTTGGGCCGGCCGAAAGACGCGAACCATTCCGCGCCGCGACGCAAAATTGTCGGCGCCGCCGCAATAGTTTCAACATTATTTACTGTCGTCGGGCAGCCATAAACACCGACATTGGCCGGGAATGGCGGCTTCAGCCGCGGCATGCCCTTCTTGCCCTCCAGGCTTTCGAGCAGCGCGGTTTCCTCGCCGCAGATATAGGCGCCCGCACCGTGATGTACGACAATGTCGAAATCCCAGCCATGCACATTGTTCTTTCCGATCAGCTTCGCGTCATAGGCCTGATCGACGGCCGCCTGCAGCACTTCGCGTTCCCGGATGAACTCGCCGCGGATATAGATGAAGCAGACATGTGCGCGCATGGCGAATGAGGCGATCAGGCAGCCTTCGATCAGAAGCTGCGGATCGTGACGCATGATATCGCGATCCTTGCAGGTGCCGGGCTCCGACTCGTCGGCATTGACCACGAGATAATGCGGCCGCTCCTTCACCTCTTTGGGCATGAAGGACCATTTCAGTCCGGTTGGAAAACCCGCTCCGCCGCGTCCACGCAGTCCGGACTTCTTCATGATGTCGACAATGGCTTCCGGGCCCTTTTCCAGGATCGCCTTGGTGCCGTCCCATGCTCCGCGTTTGCGTGCGGCGTTGAGGCCCCAATCCTCGAACCCATAGAGATTCGTGAAGATACGGTCTTTATCGGCGAGCATCAGCTGTTCGTCCCGGTAAGTGTGGTGCGGCCACCGAGCGGCTCGGACGAATGCCGCTCCGACTGCGGCCCGGGTTTTGGCTGCTCGCCGCGCCGATATGACGCGAGGATGTTCTCCATCTTCGCGGCATCCAGATCTTCATACGGATCCTTGTCGATCAGAACCATCGGCGCATTCACGCAAGCTCCCAGGCACTCCACCTCCATCCAGGTGAAAGCGCCATCATCAGAAATCGCGCCCTCCTCGGTATGAATGTGCTTTTTGCACGTCGCGACGATGTCGTCTGAACCGCGCAGCCAGCACGGCGTCGTCGTGCACACCTGCACCATATGTCTGCCCACCGGGTGCAGATTGAACATGCTGTAGAAAGTCGCGACCTCGAGCACGCGGATATAGGCCATGCCGAGCATCCGCCCGACTTCCTCGATCATCGGCCGTGTGACCCAGCCTTCCTGCTCCTGACCGCGCCACAGAATCGGAATGACCGCTGAAGCCCGGCGTCCCGGCGGATATTTTTGGATCTGTTGCTGGCACCACGCCAGGTTTTCCGGTGTGAATACAAAAGTCTCGGGCTGATGTTCGGCGAGCCGGCGAAGCGCCATTAGCGGTCGACCTCCCCGAACACGATATCGATCGAGCCGAGAACCGCCGATACATCTGCGACCATGTGGCCGCGGCAGAGGAAATCCATCGCCTCCAGATGTGCGTAGCTCGGCGCCCGGAATTTGCAGCGATAGGCCTTGTTGCTGCCGTCGGAGACAAGATAGACGCCGAATTCGCCTTTCGGCGCTTCAACTGCGGCATAAACCTCGCCGGGTGGAATGTGATAGCCCTCGGTATAAAGCTTGAAATGATGGATCAGGGCTTCCATCGATCGTTTCATTTCGGACCGGCGCGGCGGCACCACTTTCCCGTCCTCAGTCATCACCGGCCCGGACGGCATCTTCTGCAGGCACTGCTTCATGATCAGATTCGCCTGACGCATTTCTTCCATGCGCATCAGATAGCGGTCGTAGCAGTCGCCGTTCTTGCCGACCGGAATTTTGAATTCCAGATCGGAATAACATTCATATGGCTGGGCGCGCCGCAAATCCCACGCATAGCCGGTCGAACGCAGCATCACGCCGGTCATGCCCCAGGCCAGCGCGTCTTCCTTTGAGACAATTCCGATATCGACATTGCGCTGTTTGAAGATGCGGTTTTCCGTCAGCAGGTCTTCGATATCGTCCAGCACCCTGGGGAAATTTTCGCAAAACCCGCCAATGTCGTCGAGCAGCGACTGCGTCACATCCTGATGCACGCCGCCGCAACGGAAATAATTGGCGTGCAGGCGCGCACCCGATGCACGCTCGTAAAACTCCATCAGCTTTTCGCGTTCCTCAAAACCCCAGAGCGGCGGCGTCAACGCGCCCACATCCATCGCCTGGGTGGTCACATTCAACAGGTGATTGAGCAGACGCCCGATCTCGCAATACAACACCCGGATATATTGCGCGCGCGGCGGAACCGTCACCCCGAGCAGCTTTTCCTGCGCCAGAGCAAATGCATGCTCCTGATTCATTGGCGCCACATAATCCAGGCGATCGAGATACGGCATCGCCTGCATATAGGTCTTCTGCTCCATCAGCTTTTCGGTGCCGCGATGCAGAAGTCCGATATGCGGATCGACACGTTCAACCACTTCGCCGTCCAGCTCGAGCACAAGACGCAACACGCCGTGTGCGGCGGGATGCTGCGGCCCAAAATTGATGGCGAAATTCCGTTGGCCGGATTCGAGAGGTGCCGCGTCACTCATCGTCTTGGCGTGTCCTTGCCTTTCTCCTCCTGCCAGGCGCGGATGTAATTCACGCCTTCCCAGGGTGAAAGGAAATCAAAGTCGCGCCATTCCTGAACCAGCTTCACGGGTTCATAAACGACGCGCTTCTGTTGATCATCCCAGCGCACTTCAACATAACCGGTTAGGGGAAAATCCTTGCGCAGCGGGAATCCTTCAAAACCATAATCGGTCAGGATGCGCCGCAAATCCGGATGGCCCGAGAACAGGATGCCAAACATGTCGAAGGCTTCCCGCTCAAACCAGTTGGCGGTCAGAAACACCCCGGTCACGGAAGGAACAGCGGTATCTTCGTTGGTCTCGAGTTTCACGCGGATGCGCTGATTCTTCTCAATCGAGAGCAGGTGATAAACGACATCGAACCGGTGGGGGCGGTTGGGATAATCGACGCCGGCGAGATCGATCAGCAGCTTGAACCGGCATTCCACGTCGTCGCGCAGGAAGGTCAGGAACGGGACGATTTCGGGCGCAGCGATTTTTACGTTCAGTTCGCCGACGGCAACCAAACACTCGGCCGACGGCCATTTTTCCCTGATCCGGTTTTCCAGTGCTTCGAACGCCATCGCCAGGCTCACCGCTCGATCGTGCCGGTGCGCCGGATTTTCCGCTGCAACAGCATGATCCCGTAAACCAGCGCTTCCGCCGTCGGCGGACAGCCCGGCACATACACATCGACCGGCACGATGCGGTCACACCCGCGCACCACCGAATAGGAAAAATGGTAATAGCCGCCGCCATTGGCGCAGGAGCCCATCGAAATCACATACCGGGGCTCGGGCATCTGGTCATAAACCTTGCGCAATGCCGGCGCCATTTTGTTGGTGAGCGTCCCCGCCACAATCATCACATCCGACTGACGCGGCGAAGCGCGCGGCGCAAAGCCAAAGCGCTCCATGTCCCAGCGGGGCATGGCGGCCTGCATCATTTCGACCGCACAGCAGGCGAGCCCGAATGTCATCCACATCAGTGAGCCGGTGCGCGCCCAGTTGATCAGCGCATCGGCGCTCGCAACCAGGAATCCCTTGTCCTGCAATTCGGCATTCAGCGCGCCGAAATAGGGATCGTTGACCGATTTATCCAGAGGCTTATCCACGCGGTGCTCCGGGTGCAGAGCGCACGCTCGCTGCTTTCCTCCCCCGCGTGCGGGCGAGGTGGCGAGCCGCGCAAGCGGCGAGACGGAGGGGGGATCGCGCGATCATTCCCATTCCAGCGCGCCCTTCGTCCACTCATAGATGAAGCCGACCGTGAGCACACCGAGAAACACCACCATCGACCAAAAACCAAAAGTGCCGATTGCCTTCAGAGAAATTGCCCAGGGAAACAGGAACGCGACCTCGAGATCGAAGATGATGAAAAGGATCGAGACGAGGTAATAGCGCACCTCGAATTTCATCCGGGCGTCGGAGAATGCCGGAAAGCCACATTCATAGGCGGAGAGCTTTTCGGGATCGGGCTTCGAAGGCGCGAGCACGAAGGGCAGCACCATCAGCACGCCGCCCAGGACGAACGCGATCACGAGAAAAATCAGGATCGGAAGATATTCGAGCAAAAATGCGTTCATGTTCGCTGGGGGGCCTTGGCCCTGACTTGGCAGTTTACGGCGTCGAACCGGCAAAGGCTTTCCCGCGCGATTTTTTGCTCGCGAAACATGTGCCAAAGCTTGTCCGGCGACGGGCGCGTTAGAGCAAGATTCCCACGGAAAGAAAAGGCTTTAAACCGTGATTTCTGAAGATTGGCGGGAGCGACGGGGCTCGAACCCGCGACCTACGGCGTGACAGGCCGTCACTCTAACCAACTGAGCTACGCCCCCGCGGGGCAACGGTCCAATTCTTCAGAAACGTCGCATGTAAGCGGGTGAGCGAGAGGTGTCAAGGCGGGCTCACTATCTGGCGCAATGAAACCTCTCAGCTACCTCTTTTGCATATATTCGGTTCGCGCCAGCAGGGGAGCCAAGCAGTCCGGACTGGGTATGACGCAAGAAACCGGTTGAAAATGACTGAGCCCGACTGGGACGCCCTCAGGAGCGCGGTGGAACTGCGGGACCGTGATCCGGCCGAGGCGCTCAAGCAATTGCTCGCTCTGGCGGAAAGAGGCTCTTTGGTGAGCATGCTCTACTTACTTCGGATTGGGCGAGCGCGATCTTGCAAAATCCAAAATATATCTGGAAGACGCAGCAGCTCAGGGAAACGTGGCGGCAAGGCGCTTACTCGGGCACTTGCTCCTGCGCTATCCCCTTGGCGTGGCGGATCGTCTACGCGGCATTTATTTGACCGCTCGTGCTTTCGTGGAATTTCTATTTGTCTTGTCCACCGAAGGCTTCCACAGCGAAAGATTCCAGTAGCTGGACCGCCGCTGGCCACAACCGATCGTCTGATATCGTTTCAGTCGACCAAAATTTTATACCCGGATCAACTGCACTGGAGCATGTAATAGTAGCCGCGCTGCCTTGCTGCCACCGCCATTTGCAATTCCTGGACAGTACATGGCCGCATCACTGCTGGCGCGACGGCGACCTGCGAGTCGCGGGAGATGTTTCGCTTCTCAGTGACACAGCCGGACAGAGACACAGCAACCGCCGCGATCGCGATGAGCGTATGCCAGCGGCCATCAGGGCGCGCAAAGCAGGTCATCTGCACTGGAGCATGTAGTAGTAGCCACGCTCCCTCGCTGCCAGCGCCATTTGCAGTTCTTCCACAGTACATGGCCGCATTGGTGCCGGTGCGACGGCGACCATCGACTCACGGGAAATATTCTCCTCCTTTGTCACACAGCCGGACAAAGAGAGGGCAAGCGCTGCGATCGCGATGAGCGGACGCCAGCCGCAATCAGTGCGTGTGATATCGAAGTACACGGATCAACTCCGTCATAAGGCTTCGTCCGATTCTCGCCACTCGAGGTTAATTTAACCCTAAGTCGGACCAGCGAATTGCTTACAGGAGTTCGGGAATGTTTCAGGCGGCAGACCTGACCGGTGGCGGTCGTGCATTTGCAAAAGCACCTGCTCAAACTCGCGCGCGAATGTTTTCGCATCGAACAGCGCCCCACGATTGCAGATGATTTTTTCACGGATCGCGGCAAGATCGCCGGGATGCTGCGCAAACCGGATTGCCGTCTGTTCGTACTCTTCCACTGAATGCGCGATCAGTTCCGGAAGCTCCAGTGACGTGAGCAGGCTCTGCCCTGCCCTGCCCGACATGCTTGTACCCGCCAACGTCAGGACCGGAACTCCGGCGGAAATGGCATCAATCGCCGTCGCATGACCATTGAACGGCGCCGTGTCGAGGAACAGATCGGCCAATCCCATGCGCGCAAGATGGTCGGCATGCGACGGGACATGTGGCGCGAATATCAGCCGATCGGGTGAAATGCCGCAGATTTCGACTTCGCGCCAAAGATTCGCTTTTGCCGAAGCATTCGTATCCGCAAGCCATAACACGCTGCCTTTGACCGCCCGCAGGATCGTCATCCAGGATGCAAATGCCTCCGGCAGGATTTTGTAATTGGCGCTGAAACAGCAGAATACAAAACTGTTTTCCGGCAATCCGGCCTGCTTGCGCGATGACGCCGGGCTCTCCGCGCCTGATCCACCCGGTAGATAGCAGCGCGGCAGCCACGCAATTTTTTCCACGAAGAATTCCTGTTCACCTTCCGGAATGACCGTACGGTCAGCAATGACATAGTCGATGAATTCCGCACCCGTCGTGGCGGGAAATCCGAGATAGCTCACCTGCAACGGCGCGCATCGCGCCACGAATATTCCCGGCCGGCAGCGCCAGGTGATGCCCATCAGGTCAATGGCAATATCGATCTCGCGCCGGCGCAGCAGCGCCGCGATTTCCCCGTCGCTGCCGCCGCGAACATCGATGAAATGTTCACATCCGGCAATGATGCGCCGGCGCATGTCGCTGTTGTCATCCGGACCGTAGGAGATTCCCAAACATTCGAATTTCTGCGGGTCGAGATTCTGCAGCAGTGGCAGGATCAATCTCGCGACCGGATGCTCACGAAAATCGCCCGACACAAACGCGACACGCAGCCTGTCGTGATCGTAGCTTTCACCGCGCCAGACCGGCGCCTGCGGCGGTGCATGGCGCGCCATCCACATCCTCGCGCAATTCAACTGATCGGCCGGCGAAGTGGAAATGAACAGATTTCCAAA
>DASUHP010000136.1:0-7222 GCA_036273455.1 Micropepsaceae bacterium
GAGACTCCCTCGCGATGGCAGATTGCGCGACGACAGCTTCACGTCGAAATGGGCGATGCCAAGTTTTTCTGCGACACGCCTTTCGGCATGCCACCACCGTGAGCCGGCATTCTCTCCCCGCAAATTGATCAGGCTTTTGAAACCATGCGGACGGAGGAAGGCGCCGTAAAACCCCAGATATGGTTGTGCCGACCGGGCGAGATCCGGCCTGACCCAGTGCAAATGATACAGACGGTCAAGAATCGCCGGCATGATTTCGGGGTAAACGGAACGGGCAAGTGAGGCAAGTGCCCGTTGACTGAACCCGATCCGCGTCTATATTGCGCGGCTCCCGGCCGGGACTTCCGGTTTCGGCCATGCTGAATTTTGCCTGCAAGGAACTTTGACATGTACGCGGTGATCCGCACCGGCGGCAAACAATATCGGGTCGCCCCCGGCGATGTGCTCGACATCGACAAACTGCCGGGCGATGCCGGCGCGGCCATCACTTTTTCCGAAGTGTTGGCGACGGACGGCAAACTCGGCGCGCCCCTGATCGGCGGCGCTTCGGTGGCGGCGGAAATCGTCGCTCAGCACCGGGCCGACAAGGTTGTCGCCTTCAAGAAAAAGCGGCGCAAGAACACCCACCGCAAGCGCGGGCATCGGCAACAGCTGACTCGGGTGAAAATCAACTCCATTTCCGCGGGCTGAGAGAACACAGGTAACCGACCATGGCTCACAAGAAAGCAGGCGGCTCGTCGCGCAACGGGCGCGATTCCAACAGCCAGCGCCTTGGCATCAAACGCTATGGCGGCGAGGTCGTATTGGCCGGGAATATCCTGGTGCGGCAGCGCGGCACCAAAGTCCATGCCGGCGCCAATGTCGCCATGGGCAAGGACCACACTTTGTTCGCGAAGGTCGGGGGTAAGGTCGAATACCGGCAAGGCTTGAAGCGCCGGACCTATGTCTCGGTGCACCCGGTACCGGCAGCAGTAGAATAGGCGGCCCGAATTGCGGCCGCCGGAACCGGCGGCCCATTCAATGAAAAGGGAGATGGTCCGCCATCTCCCTTTTTCTTTGTCTCTCCCGCAGGAACCAAGATGGACGACACTCTCGAAACAGCGCGATTACGGCTTCGCCCCCCGGAGGAGGCTGATATCTCCGTCTTTGTGCCGCTGATCGGCAATTTTTCCGTGTCGAAGAATCTCAGCGTCGTACCCCACCCATACACCGAAGCAGACGGCCTCACCTGGGTCAGGACAAGCCGCGACAAACGCCTCAAGGGAACGGACTTCATCTTTGCGATGATCCGCAAAACCGATAACACGTTCATCGGCGCTTGCGGCGTGCACCCGTCCCGCGATTTCGAGTTGGGCTACTGGCTCGGCGAACCTTACTGGGGCCACGGCTATGCGACGGAAGGCGCACGCAAGGTTGTGCAATTCGCGTTCGAAGCGCTTGGCGCCGCGATCTTGCGCGCCGGATTCGTCCACGACAATCCCGCATCGGGACGGGTGCTGATGAAGCTTGGGTTTACGCATACCCACGACAAACCTTATCCGTGCCTGGCCCGCGGCACTGAAGTTCCGGCGCGCCGGATGGCGCTGACGCGCGAACAGTTTCTAAGTATTGTGACGCCATGAAATTTCTCGATACCGCAAAGGTCTATATCCGGTCGGGCAGCGGCGGCGATGGGTGCGTCTCGTTCCGCCGCGAAAAATTCATTGAGTTCGGAGGTCCCAATGGCGGCGATGGCGGCCGCGGCGGCGATGTCTGGGCGGAAGCGGCGGAGAATCTCAACACGCTCATCGATTATCGGTTTCAGCAGCACATCTCGGCGCGCAATGGCGGCAACGGCATGGGTAAGGAAATGGCGGGCGCGAATGGCGCCGATGCCATCCTGAAAGTACCCGTAGGCACGCAGATCTACGAAGAAGATGACAGCACATTGATTGCCGATCTTGACCGGTCCGGCGCACGCGTGCTGCTGGCCAAAGGCGGCAATGGCGGCTTTGGCAATACCCATTTCAAAAGCTCCACCAATCAGGCGCCCCGTCGCGCCAATCCCGGACAGCCCGCCGAAGAAAAGACCATCTGGCTGCGGTTGAAACTGATCGCCGATGTCGGCTTGATCGGCTTACCCAATGCGGGCAAATCGACATTCCTCGCGCGGATTTCGGCGGCGCGGCCGAAAATCGCCGATTATCCGTTCACCACGCTTAATCCGCAGCTGGGTATGGTGCGGATCGCAGGCGCCGATTTCGTCGTCGCCGACCTTCCCGGCCTGATCGAAGGCGCCCACGACGGTGCGGGCCTCGGGACGAAATTCCTCGGCCATGCCGAACGCACCCGGGTCATCGTCCATCTCATTGACGGCACACAGACGGAAATTGTCCGCAGCTACCGGACCATTCGCAAGGAACTCGAAAGCTATGGGCAGGGGCTGGCCGAAAAGCCTGAAATCATTGTACTGAACAAAATCGATGCGATTCCGGGCGATGCCATGAAGCGCAAACTTGCCTCGCTCAGGCGCGCTTCCGGAGGAACGGTTTTCACCATGTCGGGCGTAACCGGCGAAGGCGTCAATGAGGTGCTGTACGCCATCGCCGGACGCCTGCGCGATCCGGCCCGCGAGCCATCCGGCGAATCCGCACATGGATGGGCGCCATGACCGGCTATATGGCCGGCGCCAGGCGAATCGTCGTCAAGGTTGGCTCCAGCCTGATTGTCGATTCTGCTGCGGCGCAGGTGAAGCGCGAATGGCTGGCAAGCCTTGCCGCGGATGTCGCCGAATTCAAACGCGCAAAGAAAGACGTGGTGATCGTCTCCTCCGGCGCGATTGCGCTCGGGCGGCGGGCGCTGGGTTTGCGCAACGGCGCGCTGCGGCTGGAAGACAGCCAGGCAGCGGCCGCGGCAGGACAGGTGCGGCTGGCGCAGAGCTATGTCGATGCCTTCCACGCGCACGAGATCGCGGTGGCCCAGATTCTGCTGACGCTCGAAGATACCGAGGACCGCCGCCGTTATCTCAATGCCCGTGATACCATTTCGCGGCTGCTGTCCCTCGGCGCTGTCCCGGTGATCAATGAGAACGACACGATCGCGACCGCGGAAATCCGCTATGGCGACAATGACCGGCTGGGCGCGCGTGTGGCCTCCATGCTGCAGGCCGATCTTTTGATCCTGCTCTCGGATATCGATGGTCTGTACACAGCCAACCCGCAGCGCAATCCGGACGCCCGGCACATTGCCGAAGTGCGCGCCATCACACCGGAAATCGAAGCCATGGCGGAAGGTCCAGTCTCGGGAACCAGCAAGGGCGGCATGGAATCCAAGCTCGTCGCCGCCAAAATTGCCACGGCATCCGGTGCCGCCGTCATCATCGTCAATGGCCACATGCTGCATCCGCTGGCCTCGGCTGCCACTGGAAAGAAAACCGTCTTCCTGCCGCATCTGAGCCCGGCCCAGGCAAAAAAGCGCTGGATCGCGGGCAGCCTTTCGGCGCTTGGAATGGTGGTGATCGATGCCGGAGCCGAACGTGCCCTGCGGTCAGGAAAAAGTCTGCTGCCCGCGGGCGTGATATCGGTGTCGGGCCACTTCGAACGCGGCGACGCGGTGGTGGTGAAAAGCCGGGACGGACGCGAAATCGCCCGCGGTCTTGTCGCCTATGGACACGAAGACGCAAAGCGCCTCGCCGGCCGGCGCACCGTTGAAATCGAATCGCTGCTCGGCTATCGCGGACGCGATGAACTGATTCACCGCGACGAGCTTGCACTGACCACGCGCGAAAGCGAACCCGTCCAGGCGGCAGCCGGAGAACAGGTGCCATGAATGTCGTTGCCGGCCTGGGCGAACAGGCACTTACCGCAACCATGACGGACATGGGCAGGAAAGCCAAAACCGCCGCGCGTGCTTTGCGCGAAGCCCCGGCCGCGCAGAAGGATACCGCACTCGCCGCTGCCGCAGCTGCCATCCGGCGGCGGCAGGACGAGATCATAGCGGCGAATCAGCACGACATTGCCGCGGCTCATGGGCTTTCACCGGCCGTGATGGACCGCTTAAGGCTTGACGCCAGGCGTATCGAAGGAATAGCGCGGGCTGTTGATGCGGTTTGCGCATTGCCCGATCCGGTCGGACGCGAGCTCGCGCGGTGGAAGCGGCCCAATGGTCTCGACATCACCCGCGTCGCGACACCGATCGGCGTGATCGGAATTATCTTTGAAAGCCGGCCAAACGTGACCGCCGATGCCGGTGCGCTCTGCCTGAAATCCGGCAATGTCGCGATTCTGCGGGGCGGGTCGGAATCGTTTCATTCTTCGCGCGCCATCCATGCGGCGCTGGAAGACGGTTTGATCGCCGCGGGCCTCCCCGGAGCAGCCATACAGCTGGTTCCGGTGACCGATCGCGCCGCCGTCGGAATGATGCTTGCCGGGCTCGATGGCGCCATCGAGTTGATTGTACCGCGCGGCGGCAAGAGCCTGATTGCGCGCGTTCAATCGGAAGCGCGCGTTCCCGTGCTCGCGCATCTGGAAGGCATCTGCCACACCTATGTTCATGAAAGATCCGATCCGGAGATGGCGCGCGCGATTGTGCTCAACGCGAAAATGCGCCGCACCGGGATTTGCGGTGCGACCGAAACCCTCCTGATCGACCGCTCGATTGCCGGCACGCGACTGGTGCCCATTCTCGACGCACTGGCTGCCGCCGGCTGTGAAATTCGCGGCGATGATGCCGTCCGCGCCCTATATCCCAAAGCCAAACCGGCAACCGAAGAAGATTGGCGTACGGAGTATCTCGATGCCATCATTGCCGTGCGCACGGTGGGCGGCATCGGGGAGGCAATCCGGCACATCGAGACCTATGGCTCGCAGCATACCGACGCGATTATCACCGAAGATCGTGCTGCCGCCGAAGCGTTCATCGCGGGACTCGATTCGGCCATTGTCATGCACAATGCGTCGACGCAGTTTGCCGATGGCGGCGAATTCGGCATGGGCGCGGAAATCGGCATCGGTACCGGCAAGCTGCATGCCCGCGGGCCGGTCGGTGTGGAACAGCTCACGACGTTCAAATATGTCGTGCGCGGCTCGGGTCAGACGCGTCCGTGACAATGCACAATTGGGTGCGTGCGCCGCATCCGCTGATTGCCGGCCAGCGCATCGGGCTGCTCGGAGGATCGTTCAATCCGCCCCATCCCGGGCACCTCTACGCCAGCGAATTGGCTCTGCGCCGGCTCAAACTCGATTTCATCTGGTGGCTGGTCAGCCCGCAAAATCCGCTCAAACCCACCCGCGGCATGGCCTCTTTCAAGACCCGGTTTTGCGCCGCCAAACAGTTCGCGCGTGATCCGCGCATCATTGTCACCGACGTTGAGGCGCAGTTCGGGACGCGGTTCACCGCCGATACGTTGCGCCTGTTGCGGCGCCGCTTTCCCGGCATTCACTTTGTCTGGCTGATGGGCAGTGACAATCTCATTCAGCTCCCGCGCTGGCGCCGCTGGCAATCGATCTTTACCGCCATGCCGCTCGCGATCGTCGCGCGGCCGGGTACGGCGACAGCAGCACGGGTTTGCCCGGCGGCGCGCCGTTTTGCGTTTGCTTTCCGCCCGCCCTCCGGTGGGTTCGCGAGGTTGAGGCCGCCCGCCTGGACAATTTTGGACGGCCGCCGCAATCCGGCCAGCGCCACCGCAATCCGCAAGTTACAGACACGTCCACGCAGTTGAGTGGGCATATCTCTCCCGTTGCGCAAGACGAATCTATGGTAATATCTGCTTCGCGACCTATATCTGGTAAGCAAGGACCGCCTCTGCTGCGCTACGGATCGGGACAGATACTGACGACCGTCTCCAGCGCAAGCCGGGTGCGGACGTTTCTCGAAGGAGCCTGACCCTGACTGCGACAACCGCTGCTCTCCCTACCGCTACTGTCACGCATTTTGAGCCGCCACTTGTTTCCCGCATCCGGTCTTCTCTCGAAGACGACAAAGCAGAAGATCTCGTCACCATCAACTTGATCGGGCGTTCCGCAGTGACGGATGCGCTGATCGTCGCGACCGGCCGTTCGGCCCGGCATGTGACGGCGCTGGCGGAAAATCTCGCTCGCCGTCTGAAGGAGTGGGGCTATGGCACCGCCCGTGTCGAGGGCCTTACGCAGGGCGATTGGGTACTGATCGACGCCGGCGATGTGGTGGTGCATGTCTTCCGGGCTGAAGTGCGCGCCTATTACGATCTCGAGGGCATGTGGTCGGTAGACGACACCGCCAAACATCCGCGCGCATCCGGGCTCGCTTTGCACTCCTGATTGATGCGGGTCACGGTTGCAGCTGTCGGGCCTTCGCCGCGACGAAGCGGCTTCGGCCGCGCAGGCGGGCGCGCCCGTGACGAACCCGAAGCGGCACTGTTTGACCGGTATTGGCAGCGCGCATCGGCTCTTGGCCCAAAGCTCGGGTTCAGCGGCTTTTCCACGGCTTTCATTGAAACATCACGCAAGTCCTCCGCGGCTGAACGCATGCGCGAAGAAGCCGGCCGTCTCCGCCGGTGCCTGCCGCGCATTGCGCATCTCGTGGTGCTTGACTCACGCGGACAATCGCTGGCCAGCGATGCCTTTGCCGGTCAGCTGGCGCGCGTTCGCGATAGCGGAATTGCCGATGTCGCATTTGTGATCGGCGGGCCGGATGGTCTGTTGCCGGAATTCCGCGATTCTGCGCAGGCGCGAATCGCGTTCGGCCCGCAGACCTGGCCGCATCTGCTGGTGCGATGCATGCTTGCGGAGCAGATTTTTCGCGCCGTGAGCATCCTTGCCGGGCATCCCTACCACCGCGCGTAACAGTTTTGCGAGCATGTCGAAGTGGTACGGCGCACTTGTGCAAGAACACGCGTTTCCATTTGCCGGAGAGAGATGGCGCCGCTATAACCGCGCCGCTCACAGGTTGTGTAGGGCGATTCGATTCGCAAGGGAGCGTAAATGGGCGCCGAACTTCCGCGCGGTTACCGTCCGAATGAAGAAGAGCCGTTCATGAATGACCGGCAGCGTGAATATTTCCGGCGCAAGCTGACCGGTTGGAAGGAAGATATCCTTCGCGAGAGTCGCGGGACGATCCAGAATCTGCAATCTGAGCCCACTCCCAATGCCGATCTCGCGGACCGCGCCACGACGGAAGCCGAGCGGCAGCTCGAACTGCGCACCCGCGACCGTCAGCGCAAACTGATCGCCAAAATCGACTCCGCATTGCGTCGTCTGGAAGATGG
>DASUHP010000137.1:0-5370 GCA_036273455.1 Micropepsaceae bacterium
CCTCCCCGCAAGCGGTAGGTGAACAATACTTCTGCGCCAGCTTGGCTTATTCACGATTTCCACTCACTCCGCGGCGCAGAGCGCCGCGTGCGGGCATCCTCGATCAGCCGCCAGACATTGGAAGGCGACAGCGGCAGATCACGCGGCTCCGCACCGAACTGCTGCAGCGCCGAAGCGACAGCATTGGCGATCACACCGCCGACCGGAATGATTCCACCTTCACCCGCACCCTTCGCGCCCAGCGGATTGATCGGCGAAGGTTCCTCTTCCATCAGATACACGCGGATATTCGGCAGATCGGCCGCGCCGGCCATGACATAATCGGCGAAATTCGTGCTCAGCGGCTGGCCGTTTTCGTCATAGGCAAAGCGTTCCAGAAAAGTCCCGCTCATGCCCTGCACCACCGCGCCCAACACCTGGCCGCGCAATGTCGCCGGATTGATGATGCGCCCAACATCCTCGACCGCGACGTAGTCCAGCACTTCGACATGACCGGTCACGGGATCGACCGCAACATGGGCGGCATGCGCGCCATAGCTGTAAGTATGATGGTGGTTGGCAAAACTTCCATCGGCCGTGACGCCATCGCCCGCGAGCGCGTCGAATTTGATGCTCCGGCCGCCCGGACCCGTGATGCGATCGTCTTCGATCTTTGTTTCCGCGGGATCACACATCCAGCGCTTTGCCGCAGCGCGTTTCAGATTCTCGCGGAACGTCCTGGCGGCATCGAGGATAGCCGATCCGCCCATCACCACCGCGCGCGAATGATACGAGCCATAACCTTCGGGCAGCAGCGTTGTCGAACCGTGCCGCACTGTGACCTTGCTGAACGGCAGCTCCAGCGCATCAGCGGCAATCTGGCCGAACACGGTTTCCAGCCCCTGGCCGATGGCCGACGAACCCACCGAAACTGTCACCGTGCCGCCTGCACCCAACGCCACGCGCGCATTCTCCTTCGGACCGGCCGCGCCGCCTTCGATGAAGCAGCCGACCGCCACGCCGTGATAGCGGCCCTGTGACGCACGCCCTGCCAATTGCGATTTGCCGCGCCAGTCGAATTTGTCGAGACAGGCATCCAGCGTCGAAACATAATTGCCGCTGTCATATTCGGTCACGGCTTCATAAGGCGTAATCTTCGCGACCTCATATGGCATGGCCGATTTCGGCACCAGATTGCGGCGCCGGAATTCCACCCGGTCGATGCTCAAATCCGCAGCGACAAGGTCGAACAACCGTTCACGGAAGAAATCCGCTTCATACCGCCCGGGGCCACGATAGGTCCCCGACGGCGTCTTGTTGGTGAGCTGGACAGAAGATTCCAGATGGATATTGGGAATGCGGTAAGGACCGGAAAAGAACTGCGCAATATTGCGGGGTGCGACCAGACCATTGGTGCGGATATAGGCGCCAACATCGCAATAGGCCGTGCCACGCAAGGCCAGAATGGTGCCATCGCGCGTGCAGGCGATTTCAATCTCACATTCCGCGTCACGCGCGTGTTGCGTCGCGACGAGATTCTCGCGCCGGTCTTCGATCCATTTGACCGGCCGGCCAAGATGCTTCGCGCAGAACGGGATCAGAAAATCTTCGGGATAGAATTCGCCGCGCGCGCCAAAACCGCCGCCCACGTCGTTTTCGATCAAATCCACACGATCTTCCGGCAATTCCAATTTGGCGGCCAGCATGCGGCGATTGAAGAACGCGACTTTTGCCGCGCCCGACACCGTGAGCTTTCCAGCGGCTGCGTCCCATTCGGCGAGCAGCCCGCGCGGCTCCATTGGCACGGCGGCGTGCCGGTGCACGCGAAATGTCTCGCGCCGGTGGTAGGGAGCATCGGCGAATGCGCGTTCGGCATCGCCCAATGTCGCGGTGTATTTCACCGCGAGATTGCTGCCATGTTTGGGGTAAAGCAGTGAATCATTGCGCCGCGATGCTGCGATATTCGTCACCGGCGGCAGCGCTTCGATTTCAACATCGGCCATGCCCGCAGCATCTTCGGCGAGTGCAGCGCTTTTCGCCAGCACCACTGCGACCGGCTCCCCGGCATAACGCACAACGTCACGCGCCAATACCGGCTGATGGAACGCGACCAGTGACGCCATCGGCTGCAGGCGGATATCCACCGACGGTATCGGCTGCGGCAAAGCGGACGCAGTAATCACGGCGTGAACGCCAGGCATGGCTTGCGCGCGCGCTGTGTTGATACGCCTGATGCGGCCATGGGCGATGGTGCTGCGCAGGATGAAGGCGTGAAGCTGCCCTTCGCGCTGCACATCGGCAACATATTCGCCGGCGCCGCGCACAAAACGCATATCCTCCGTACGCGGAACAGCACTGCCGATGAGCCGATTGACAGTTCTCATCCGGCATCCCTCCACGGGAACACGCCGCTTGTTTCGCCGAATTTGCCTCTCCCCTTGCCGCCGCCGCGCCGAAGTGGCGCTATGGCACGCCTCGAAGGCGGGTGGGAGAGGGCGGCGCGCCCGCGCTTGCGATTATGCAAGCGCGCATTGGCGCGCCCGGTGGGGAGTGCGTTTTGAGCGAGTCTCAAATCTTGCTCACTTCGATCACAGATGGCGGGAACAGATCCTCAAACCGCAATTTGCGCTGCACAAGTCCCTGCTCAAAGGAATATCGTGTCAGCGCTTCGATTTCGGCGGCATTCTCACGCACGCCATAACGCCAGAAATCCTCGCCCATCAGTTTTGCGGTCTCATCGGCTTCCGCGACCAGCCAGGGCAGCGTGATCATCAGTGCGTTCACTTCCCGAACATCGCGCATGGCATATGTTTTCGCCTGACAGAATGCCTTGTACAGGCTCGCCGGCAGCCAGGGATGAGCAGCGGCAATCTCCCGCTTGAGGCCGATCAGATGCATAATCGGAAACATCCCGGTCTTTTTGTAATATTCCTTTTCAACCGCGCGATAATCCGGAAACAGCCGCCCGACATTCGGCGCCCCCCGCGTGAAACAGCTCGGTGCGCGGGCGCTGAACACCGCGTCCAGTTCGCCCGATTCCAGCGCACCCGAAAGTGTCTTCTCCGGAGGCAGCGGTTTCAAATCGAGTCCCGGAATCGGTTTCAGCGGCGTGCGTTCGGTACGTCCGGGCTCCTCGATTCCGCCCTGACGCCAGCGGATATCGGTCGGCTTCACGCCATATTCGTCCTGCATCAGTCCGCGCAGCCAGACCACCGCGGTGATCTGGTACTCGGGCAATCCGATCAGGCGGGTTTTGAGGTCCTGCGGCGTGCGAATACCGCGATCGGTCCGGACGTAAATCCCGGAATGGCGGAAAATGCGCGAAACAAACGCCGGGATGCCGATGTAAGGCGACGTGCCGGCATCCACTGTTCGCAAATAGGAGCTGAACGACAATTCGCAGGCGTCGAATTCCTGATGCTTGAATGCGCGGTGGAATATTTCCTCGGGCTCCAGCGGGAGATAGGTCACATCGCAACCTTCGACCTGCACCCGCCCGTCCTGAATCGCCCGCGTCCGGTCGTAATCGCCGCATGCCAGCGTCAAGGGAATTCGCGCCGTCATCTCACCTCGCTCTCCGTTCGAACCGGACCAAATTTCTACTCCACCTTGCGGGGAGGTCGAAAAATGCAAAGCATTTTTCGGGTGGGGGTGATGCTCCTACAAACCATCCGCTCCATTGACAGTCTATATCCTGCCCCACACTTTGCGTGTCACGAATTTAATCGCGGGGAAAAGATGGGAAATCTGCGCCTGACACTGGCCTGCGGCCCCTATGACCGGACACAGGCGCTGCGGGACGGCACGATCCGTCCCGACGGCATCGAAGTCACGTATCTGGCCCTGCAGCCGGCCGAAATCTTCTGGCGCATGCTGCAATACCGCGAATTCGACGTTTCCGAGATGTCGCTGTCGAATTACACCAGCCTCATCTCCGGCGGGAATTCACCCTTCATCGCCATTCCCGTGTTTCCGTCCCGCGTATTCCGCCACGGTTACTTCTTCATCAATGTCCATAAGGGCATCGCGCGACCGCAGGATCTCAAAGGCCGGCGCGGCGGCGTGCCCGAATACAGCATGACCGCAGCGGTTTATATGCGCGGACTGCTGCAGCACGAATATGGCGTGGCGCCGGAAAGCATCGACTGGGTGCAGGGCCGCACCGACCGGTTGGGCCGCAAGCTCCCGCCGGACATAAGGCTGACGCCGGCGCCTGCCGGAGCCGAACTCGGTGATCTGCTGGACAAGGGTGAAATCGATTTCGTCATGACGGCGAACAATCCGCTGGCATTCCGGCGCGGATCGCCCAATGTGCGGCGGCTGTTCCCGGACTACGCCACCGTCGAAAAGGATTACTTCCGCCGTACACAGATTTATCCGATCATGCACACGGTGGTCATCCGGCGCGATATCTACGACCGCGATCCCTGGGTTGCACTCAGCCTCTACAAGGCATTCCTTCGCGCCAAGGAATACTCATTCCGTCTGATCTCCGAGACCGGTTCGCCGAAAGCGTCATTCGCCTGGCTTCAGCCGCTGATCGAGGAGGAGCAGTCCATCATCGGCCGCGACTGGTATCCCTACGGCATCGAGGCCAACCGGCCGAGCATCGACGCGTTGCTGCAATATACCTTCGAGCAGGGTCTCTCCGACCGGAAGCTCGCGATCGAAGAACTCTTCGCGCCCAGCACGCTCCGGGACATCCCGCTGTCCGAGGGCCAGCACGTGTAGAGAAGCGAGAAAAGAGGAGCGAGGAGCGAGAGCACCGCCTGTGTGGCGGCACGCTTCATGCCCCTCTTTTCTCCCTTCTCGTTCACGGCGTGGAGAGGGTCCGGAAGATGCGGCCGAAGAATCCGCCGCTCTTCGCCTTTTGCGCTTCCTCTGCTGCTTTTGCGTCGTCTTGCGGCCCGTCATTCCGCGTGGTTTCCGGAAGGGTATAGAAGGGACCGGTCTGGGGAAGGCGCGATTCATCCCATCCGCCGCCCAGCGCCATGACCAGATTGACACTGGCCGCCAACCGCTGACTGAGAATATTCAACGCCGTCACTTCGGCATTGATGCGGGTGGTTTGCGCGGTCACTACGGTGGTGAAATCCACCGTCCCGGCACGGTATTGGTTGGTTTCCAGCATTTCCGTGGTGCGCGCAGCCGATACGGTCATGTTCGCCGCCGCCGCCTGCTCCTCGAGGATTTTCAGCTGTCCGAGATAATCTTCGACTTGCTGGAACGCCGTCAGCACCGTCTGGCGATAGGCGGCTACCGCCTGGTCATAGCGCGCGCGGGCCTGCAGATTCTGCGAGATGCGCAACCCACCGTCGAACACGGTCTGTCCGAGCGATGGCCCAAAAGCCCATGAGGCGCTCGAGGCATTGAACAGCCTTCCGAGACTGG
>DASUHP010000138.1:0-11038 GCA_036273455.1 Micropepsaceae bacterium
CCCCCTGATCGGCGATTCGGTGTATGGGCGCAGCCGCCAGCCGCCGCGCGCCAAAACGCCCGAACAACAGACAGCCTATAAAATGGCGGCGGAATTTCCGCGTCAGGCGCTGCATGCCAGCGTGCTGGGATTTTTCCATCCGGTCCGCCAGGCGAAAATGCGTTTCGAATCATCGTGGCCGGACGATTTCGCGGGGCTGGTAAACGTCTTGCGAAGACTCGGCGAGGTATGATCCCGCTTTCGCGAGTTCTGTACGCCCTCAATTTGCCTGAAAGCGGGATACCCTTTGATCCTGACGGCGTTAAACCTGCGTAGGGGCGACAAGGGCGCATCGCGCAGATTTGAGGGGCATTGAGGATATGGCAACGCGAACGCTTCCAGCGATCGGAGAGGGCGGCCTCTCGAGATATCTCGCGGAAATCCGCAAGTTCCCCCTGCTCGATCCACAGGAAGAATACATGCTCGCCAAGAGATGGCGCGAGCATGAGGACACCGACGCCGCGCATCGGCTGGTGACCAGTCATCTGCGCCTGGTGGCGAAAATCGCCATGGGTTATCGCGGCTACGGGCTGCCGATCAATGAAGTCATCGCCGAGGGCAATATCGGCCTGATGCAGGCGGTGAAGCGGTTCGAGCCGGAACGCGGATTCCGGCTGGCGACCTACGCGATGTGGTGGATTCGCGCGGCCATCCAGGAATACATCCTGCGGTCATGGAGCCTCGTAAAGCTCGGCACCACGGCGGCGCAAAAAAAGCTGTTCTTCAATCTGCGGCGGGTCAAAGGCCAAATTGAAGCGCTGGAGGAAGGCGATCTGCGTCCCGAACAGGTGGAGGACATCGCACGGCGGCTGAATGTTCCCAAGGAAGAAGTCATCAATATGAACCGGCGTCTGGCCTCGCCGGATTCGTCGCTCAACACGCCTCTGGGCACCGAATCCGACTCGGAATGGCAGGACTGGCTGGCCGATGACACCACCGACCAGGAAACGCGTCTTGCTGACGCCGAGGAACTCGATGAGCGCCGGACGCTGCTCGCCACCGCGTTGGAGGAATTGACTCCGCGCGAGCGCGATATCCTGGAAGCCCGCCGGCTGCGCGACGATCCGATGACGCTGGAAGATCTGTCGGTCAAATATGACATCAGCCGGGAGCGGGTGCGCCAGATCGAAGTCCGCGCCTTCGAAAAGCTTCAGGAAAAGATGAAGGCGGCCCTGGCGCATAAACGGGCCGAGACCCTCGACGCCGGCTAATCCAGCCGCAAGCTAGACTGGTTCGGCCCGCTTCCACCCCGCCGGTTCCTGCTCTAAAATCCCTCCTGTCGATGGTTTCGCGTTCGCGACCTTGAGGAGGGTGATCGTGCAAAATCTGGCCAAGCTGCTTGCCGCTGGAGTGGCGGCTGTATTTGTGGTGGGGGCGGGCTTCGCCCTGCTCCAGGAAGTCGTGAAAAGCTACACCCTGCAATCGCTGTCCGATCAAGACATCTCGGTCGAGCAGGCACTTCTGGTCGCGCAAGGCGCGATCGACGAATGCAAGAAATCCAATTCCGTGGTGACGGTCGCGGTGGTCGACCGGGTTGGCGGAATCCGCTTCGTGCTCCGTGGTGATGGCGCGACTGAAAACGATGTCGATGTCGCACGCCGCAAAGCCTATACCGCCCGCACGTTCCGCCAGGCGACGTCAAAATGGCTGGAGCGCACGGCGCCGGACGCGGTGGACGCGAAGGGCGTCCCGATTCTCCTGACCGGCCAGCGCTCGCTCGATAATGTCATCGACCGGGCTGGTGGCATGCCGATCATCTATCACGGCGATGCCATTGGCGGCATTGGCGTCACCGGATCCAAGGGTGGCGATATGGCCGACGAGGCCTGCGCCGAAGCCGGCACCAAGGCCATTGCCGATCAATTGCTGTAACTTACTTAGTGGTCGCGCAATCTTTCGGCGAACCGCTCACACTTCGCCGGATTGCGCTCAGAATTCCTGGGAGGAATTTCGATGTCTTCTTTCTCGATTTCGGTGAAGGCGGTCGCTTTGGCGGCGGCGTTCGGGTTCATGACTTCAGCGGCGTCGGCGCAGAGTCTCAGCGTCAATGCGGAACAGGCGATGGCCGCAATCGCCGCGATGCAGAAATACGCGAAAAAGGACGGCTCGAATCCGTCCTATGCCGTGCTGGACCGGGACGGCAAAATCGTTCTGCTGATGGCCGGCGATGGCGCGGCGCCGCACAATCTGGGTCTCGCACAACGCAAGGCCTACACCGCCAATACGTTCAAGATGAAGACGATCGAGTGGCGCGATAAGAGCGCCCCCGGACAGCCGGAGGCCAATGAGCGCAGCATGCCGGGTGTAATTCCGCTTGGCGGCGGCGTTCCGATCATGGTCGGCGGCGAGGTCATCGGCGCAGTTGGCGCATCCGGAACGCGCGGCGGACAGACCGGCGATACCGACTGTGCGCAGGCCGGCGCCGATGCCGCGGCGGCACTGGTGAAGCGTCTGCAAGCCAGCAACTGATCGACACTCGGAGAACGTCATGAAATCCTGGATCGGCGCGCTCGTGGGCGCGCTTGTGCCCTGTGTTGTGGCGGCGGCAGCATTCGCCGCGAGCCCGCCACCCTCGGCGGTTTATGTCACCACTTTCGTGGAAGTGCTTCCCGGTTCCGCCACGGCGGCGGCGGCTGACCTGCGCAACTACCGGACAGGGACGCGGCGCGAGCCCGGGGTGCTCGAAAGCGACGTCTATCAGGAGAGCGGCTGGCCGTCGCGGTTCTTCACCAACGAAGTATGGCAGGATATGGCGGCGTATGATGCGCACCGCAATGGCGCCGCACGAACGGCTCTGGCCGACAAGCTGAAACCGATCGAGTTTGGGCCGCTGGATGCGCGCGTCCATTACGGGCATTTCGTCTCGGAAAAGAGCCGGACGCCCGTCGCCGGCAGTGTTTTCGTGCTGAGCCACCTCGACGTCACGCCACCGAAGCTTCCGGCGCTTTTGGAGCTGATGAAGCCGCTGACGGAAAACTCGGCCAATGAACCGGGCGCGGAAGCTTATGAAATCATCCGTCAGGGTGACATGCCCAATGTCGGCAACCATTTCCGGTTGTTCGAAGTGTGGAGCAGCGAAAAGGCCTGGGAGGACCACAATATGGCGGCGCACACGCAGGCATTCCGTGACGGTCTTGCGCCGTTGCTCGGCACGCCATACGACCAGCGCAAATATATTCGCCTGAATTGATCATCCCGAATTTCCGAGAGCAGGGGCCATGAAATCGAAACTATGCGCGGCGTTGATCCTCGCCTGTGCCATGTATCTCCCTGCCACAGCGCAGCAGAACGCAGTGCCGGTCATCGACGGCCCGACCTATCTGTTCAATTATGTCGAAGTGCTGCCCAGCGCGACCGCGCAGGCGTTGACCGCGCTGAAGCAATATCGTGACGCATCGCGCAAGGAGCAGGGCGCCATGCAAATCGATCTCTATCAGGAGGGTGGCCAACCGCACCATTTCGTTGTGGAAGAGATATGGCAAAACCGGACCATTGCGCAGCAGCACGGTAAGAGCGCGGCCACCACCGCGCTGGTACGGACATTAAAGCCGGTTGAGCTCGGGCCGCCCGATGTGAGAGTCCACCAGATACACATGGCAACTCCGCCCAGGGCGCCCAACCCGAACGACATCATTCTCATCAGCCATGCCGATGTCGCGGGCGGCAACACGAATAATCTGATTCGGGAACTCAATACGCTGTGGGCCGCCACCCGAAACGAAAACGGCATGGTGCGTTACGAAATTCTCGATGAGGTGCCGCTGCATTCGAACCATTTCCGGATTGTCGAAGAATGGACGAATCCGGCCGCCTGGGAAGCGCATGACCGCGCGAGCGCCTGGCAAGCCTATCGCGACACGATTCTGCCGTGGCTTGGAACCCCGTACGACCGGCGGCTCTACACCGTCGTAAACTGACCCGCTTAACATCGAGTCCGTTGCACTCGCCGGCGCAGCCGTTTCAACGGGCGCGGCCTCGCCGCAGCCCGGACGTGTCGTGAAAGTGACCGCGCCGCCTGGCATGAGCGGGAGCGGGTATGCGTACGCTACCGTGCCTCGCATTGGCGAGAGTGACGGCGGCGAGATTGGGGGATTCGGCGTTTAGACTCCAGGACAGGAGTGGGGATGTCTTCATCACATTGCCCTGTTTGAGATCAAATTTTCGCCGGAAACGGTATTGGCAGGTGCCGCTATGAAGATCGAGATTTCGGAAAATTGGCGGCCGACCACCGCAAACATCAACGCGCTGCCGGCGCCGTTGCGCCGCTACATCCGCGCTCTTGAGACCGGCTGCGATCCGGCAGGCGATGCTCAGACTGTTGCAAATCTGATCGGTGAGATCGTCGAGCTGCAAAAACTTCTGGCGGAAGAACGCCGGCGCAAAGATCGGGACCGGGCGGCGCTGTCGGCTGCCGGAATGTGTCAGAGACGCTTCAGCGCGTAACAAAAAAGCCGCCCGCAATGCGCGGGCAGCTTTTCCTCAGTGAAATTTACGAAGTCAGTACCACTTGCGCAGGCGAACATCGCTGGCGTCGCCGACGAGCGTTTTGAACTTCTGCACGTCGCTGCCCATGAAGTGATAGGGGTAGACGATCTTCGGCCGGAAATCCTTCACCCATTTTGCGGCTTCTTCCACCGTCATGGTGTAGGGAAGATTCATCGGAATAAATGCCACGTCGATATTGGGCAGATTCTTCAGTTCCGGGGCTTCTTCGGTGTCGCCCGCAAGATACACGCGCTTGCCGCCCATGGTCAGGACATAGCCGTTATCGCGTCCCTTGGGGTGGTACATCTCGCGTTCCCTGGTCGTGTTGTATTCGACCACGGCTTCGATTGGCACGCCGGCATAGTTCGCCCTTTCGCCGTTCTTCATCACTTTGGCCTTGGCCTGCAATGCGGCGGGCAACATTCCGTACACACTCTGCGGTACCACGATAATTGTGTTCGGTCCGGCAAGTTCCGTCAGCGTCGGGATGCTGAGATGGTCCGGGTGTTCATGGGTGATGAGGATCAGGTCCGGCGGATTGGCGCCACGGAAATCGGCCGCGCCGCTGTTTTGCGGATTGGGTGGGAAGCTGGTCGGATCGGCAACGATGCGTTTGCCGTTCCATGTCAGCACGAGGCCGGCATGGTGCACCGGGTGAATCGTCAGATTGCCGTTGCTGGTCGCAATCTGATCATCCTGTGCGGCCTGTGCCACGGCCGGTGTGGATGTCACCAGCGGCAGCGCCGTGCTCGCCAGCGCGAGGCAAAATACCGCCGCTGCCGGACCGAGAACGCGAGTCATCTTCACGGGTCGTCTCCTTCAATTTGGCCGGTTCCGGACTATCCCGGACGGCGCCGGGCGCGAATATAGGGGGCTCACGATTCCGTGGCTATGCGAAAAGCAACGGTACAGATTGTGCAGATTTGCGGAACTTGCGCGGTGCGACGGTAAATCCGTTGACCATCCTGCGCGCATATCCTACATCGGCGCCGGGCCACGCTCCCCCAACGGAGCGCTATCATTCTGGAAGGAATGAAACATGACCGGAAATCGTCCGGCCGTGCGCCCAGCACGGCCTTTTTTTTCGTCCGGACCCTGCGCCAAGCGCCCGGGATGGACAACTGAAGCCCTGCAGAACGCCGTTCTTGGACGCTCCCACCGCTCCAAACCGGGAAAGGCCAGATTACAGGAAGCCATCCAGCGCACGCGTGAGGTGCTGCGCGTGCCCGCGGATTACCGCATCGGCATCGTCGCGGGTTCGGACACCGGCGCGGTCGAGATGGCATTGTGGTCGCTGCTCGGCCCGCGGCCGGTCGATGTTCTGGCATGGGAAAGTTTCGGCGAAGATTGGGTCACCGATGTCGTCAAGCAGCTCAAGCTGAATGCACACGTGATCAAGAGCGGCTACGGCGATCTGCCCGACCTTGCGCAGACCGACAGCGAGCGCGACATCGTGTTCCTGTGGAATGGCACCACGTCGGGCGTCCGCGTTCCCGATGGCGACTGGATTTCGGATCGTCGCGGCGGATTGACGATCTGCGATGCCACTTCGGCTGCATTCGCCATGGATTTGCCGTGGCCGAAACTCGATGTCGTGACGTTCTCCTGGCAGAAAGTGCTGGGCGGTGAAGCCGCGCATGGAATGCTGATTCTGTCGCCGCGCGCCGTTGCCCGTCTGGAAAGCTACAGCCCGCGGTGGCCGATGCCAAAAACCTATCGGATGACCAAGGATGGCAAGCTCATCGAAGGAATCTTCTCGGGCGACACGATCAATACCCCGTCGATGTTGTGTGTTGAGGATTATATCGACACGCTGAAATGGGCAGAGCAGATCGGCGGATTGCCGGCACTGGTGCGTCGCGCCGATGCCAATGTCGCAGTGCTCGCCAACTGGATGGAAAAGAGCGGCTGGGCCGGTTTTCTCGCGGCATCTCCGCGCATTCGCTCCAATACCAGCGTGTGCCTGAAGATCACCGACAGCTGGTTCGCGGGTCTGAAGAAAGAAGAACAGGCTGCGGCTGCGTCGAAAATCGCAAGTCTGCTGGAAAAGGAAGGCGTCGCTTTCGATATCGGCGGCTATCGCGCGGCGCCGCCGGGATTGCGCATCTGGTGCGGTGCGACGGTCGATTCATCCGATGTCGAGGCGCTGGCGCCGTGGCTCGATTGGGCCTACGCGCAGGTCAAACAAGGATAAATGACAGTGCCCAAAGTTCTGATTTCCGACAAGTTGTCCCCGGCTGCGGTCGACATCTTCAAACAGCGCGGCGTCACCGCCGACGTCAAACCCGGCCTGAGTAAAGCCGATCTTTTGGCGATCATCGGCGACTATGACGGGCTGGCGATTCGTTCGGCGACCAAAGTCACGGCCGATGTCATTCGCGCGGCAAAGCGGCTGAAGGTCATCGGACGCGCCGGAATTGGCGTCGACAATGTCGATATTCCCGCCGCGACCGCAGCGGGAATCATTGTCATGAATACGCCGTTCGGCAATTCGATCACGACTGCCGAACATGCCATTGCGCTGATGATGGCGCTGGCGCGCGACATCCCCGCCGCCAACGCATCCACCCATGCCGGCAAATGGGAAAAGAACCGATTCATGGGCGTCGAAGTGACGGCCAAGACGCTCGGCATCATCGGCTGCGGCAATATCGGCGCCATTGTCGCCGATCGCGCCAAGGGCCTGAAGATGCGGGTGCTTGCCTATGATCCCTATCTGTCGCCGGAACGCGCCGCCGATCTTGGCGTGGAAAAATCCGACCTGAACGAGTTGTTCGCGCGCGCGGATTTTGTTTCCATCCACACGCCGCTGACCAACGAGACGCGCAACATCATTTCGGCGGAAGCGATCGGCAAAATGAAAAAGGGTGCGCGGCTGATCAACTGCGCACGCGGCGGTCTGGCCGATGAGAACGCCGTCAAGGCGGCGCTGGATTCCGGCCATCTGGCGGGCGCGGCATTCGACGTCTTCGTCGAAGAACCGGCCACGGCGAGTCCCCTCTTCGGCAATGAGAAATTCATTGCGACGCCGCATCTCGGTGCGTCCACCAGCGAGGCCCAGGAGAACGTCGCGCTGCAGGTCGCCGAGCAGATCTCCGATTATCTTCTCACCGGCGCCATCGTGAATGCGCTCAACATGCCGTCCATATCCGCGGACGAGGCGAAAAAGGTCGGACCGTGGATCACGCTGGCCGAGCATCTCGGCGCCTTTGCCGGGCAGCTCACCGAAACCAGTATTGCGGCGGTCGACATCATCTATGAAGGAACTGCGGCGAACCTCAACACGCGCGCTCTCACCCAGGCGGCATTGTGCGGTCTGCTCAAGCCGGCGCTGTCCGAAGTGAATATGGTGAATGCGCCGCTGGTGGCGAAGGAGCGCGGCATTCGCGTGTCGGAAGTCCGCCGGGACCAGGAAGGCGCCTATGAAGGCTATATCAAGCTGTCACTGACCATGCCCGACATGGAGCGCAGCATTGCCGGCACGGTGTTTTCGGATGGCCGGCCGCGGCTCATCCAGGTGAAGGGCATCAATATGGAGGCTGAATTCGCGCCGCATATGCTCTATGTCACCAATGAAGACAAACCGGGTTTTATCGGCCGGCTTGGGACGATCCTCGGCAATGCCAAGGTGAACATCGCGAATTTCAATCTCGGCCGCAGCAGCAGGGGCGCGGATGCCATTGCGCTGGTGCAGGTCGATGAGGCGGTATCGCAACCGGTCCTGCAGGAAATCCGCACATTGCCATGGGTGAAACAGGCCCGTGCATTGGCGTTCTGAAATCCACTGTCATCCCCGGCCGAGCGCGAAGCGCGAGGGGAAGGGGACCCATCCGCGCGGCGTCTGCAGCGCGAAGAGATTCATTTGGCGCGCGGACGCGCGCCTGATGGGTTCCCTTCCCTCGGATCGCTTCGCGATCCTCGCCGGGAATGACAAAGTAAGTTATGCAACACTCCCTTGCGGCAAGTTGAAAAACCCGTAGCGTTCTCCAGCAAGTGAATCGGTTCACACGAGCTAGTACATGGCCAATGTTGCGGTAATTGGCGCCCAGTGGGGCGACGAAGGCAAAGGCAAGATCGTCGACTGGCTGTCGGCGCGCGCCGACGTCGTTGTGCGTTTTCAGGGCGGCCACAATGCCGGCCATACGCTGGTCATCGATGGCGTGACCTATAAGCTGTCACTGCTTCCAGCCGCAGTCGTGCGTCCCGGCAAATTCGGCATCATCGGCAACGGTGTCGTGGTCGATCCGTGGGCGCTGGTCGATGAAATCGATCGGGTGAAACAGCTTGGGATGAAGGTTGACCCCGGCAATCTGATGGTCGCGGAGAATGCAGCGCTAATTCTGCCGCTGCACCGCGAGCTCGACCGCTTTCGCGAGAGTTCGAACCGGCAATCCAGGATCGGCACTACCGGACGCGGCATCGGTCCGGCCTATGAGGACAAAGTCGGCCGCCGCGCATTGCGCGTGATCGATCTCAAAAATCCTGAAACGCTGGGCGCCAAAATCGAGCGGCTGCTTGTGCACCACAACGCGCTGCGGCGCGGCGCCGGCATCGATGAGATCGAACCCGAAAGCGTGTTGCGGCCGCTGACCGAAATCGCCCCCAAAGTGCTGCCCTATGCCGGGCCGGTGTGGCGCAAACTGGAGCTATTCCGCCACGAGAACCGCCGCATCTTGTTCGAAGGGGCACAGGGCGCGCTGCTCGATGTCGATCACGGCACTTATCCTTACGTGACGTCGTCGAACACGGTTGCCGGTCAGGCGGCGGCTGGCGCCGGTTGCGGACCGCGCGACATCAGTTATGTGCTTGGAATCGCCAAAGCCTATACGACGCGGGTCGGAGAAGGGCCATTCCCGACCGAATTGCAAAACGAAACCGGCGAGCGCATCGGCAAGACCGGTGCGGAATTCGGCACCGTCACCGGCCGCAAGCGGCGCTGCGGCTGGTTCGACTCGGTGCTGGTTCGCCAGACCGTGGTGACCGGCGGCATCGACGGAATCGCGCTGACCAAACTCGACGTGCTGGACGGATTCGATCGCGTCGAAATCTGCGTCGGATACAGATTGGGCGATCAGGTGCTGGATCATCTGCCGGCGGACTCGTTCGATCAGGCGCGGGTTGAGCCGGTATACGAAATCATGCCGGGATGGAGCGAATCGACGCGGTGTGCGCGTTCCTGGGCCGATCTGCCGGCGCTCGCGATCAAATATATCCGCCGCATTGAAGAGCTGATTGCTGCGCCCGTGGCACTGCTTTCCACCAGCCCCGAACGCGAAGACACCATCCTCGTCCGCGATCCGTTCATTGGCCGATGACAGCGCGTGTTAACTCGCGATTAATTTTTCGGGTGTGTGTCGCCAGAGCGCAATCCGGCGAAGTGTAAGCGGTTCGCCGAAAGATTGCGCGACAATCAAAGGAATTTAGAGCGTGGTCCGATTCCATTTAATCGGACCACGCTCTAAGTCGCCGTCCTAAGGACACGCGAAGGGTTGCAAGCGATTCAAATCTGCTCACGGGCCATAAAGTGAATTTAACTGCGTAGTCGCATGTTCCTTGCGGGGCGAAATGGGAACGTGACATGCGCGACTCAGCAGCGATTGCTCCACCTCGCCTGCTAAAGCGAATGCCTGGAGAATTGGCCCACCGATATAGCGGCTGGGCCCAACTCGAAGGTCTGGCTTTTTTGTTCACCGCAGCGCTGGTCACCGCGGCAATTTGGTGGCTGCTCTCGACAGTCAATGAATGGACGCGGGCGTCCGTCTCTGTGGGGCGGTTCTATGCGGGTTCGTTCATGTGGATGTTCCCCTCGCTGACGCTCGGATTGTTCGCCGGCGGGATAGTTGTTCCGGTCATTTTCAAATGGTGTTTAGGCCAGAGTTATGCCGGACTCGCAGCTTACGAAGACGGTGTGGCCGGCGATGTCCAGATTAAAGCGAACAGATTCATTCTCGGCATGCTCCCAATAGTCGCCGTCATCACGGCGGTTCAGATCTGGAACTTCCACGCGTTCTTCGGCGTCAGACGGATCGAAATACGGGAACTTACCGACCTCTCGTCGCACAGCTATTCCTATTCGGACGTCGCTGGAATCGTGACGTCGCTCTACACCACCGCGCCGAATGGGCGACTGGTATACGGCCAGGATTACCTCGTTTATTTCCGCGACGGCCGCACATGGGGCACGCATTCGAACGGCTACGGACTAAGCGACCTGCAGAAGCAGGAGATCGCGCTCTTCGTCTCGCGAAAGAGCGGCAAACCGATCCGTGAAGTGAAGGGGATTCCCTGACCGAAATTTCCATGGCACATACGTGGTGATCTGTGCGCCTCAGGGCGCCGCCGGTGACGGTGGCGGCGAGGCTCCGCCTCCCGGCGGCAATGGCGGCTGGAAAAGCGACAGCTGCTTCGTGTTCTTGTCGAAACGCGCATACAGCGGAACCGCCCGCCTCGTGACAATCGCCAACGGCTGAATTGTTGGCCGCCTTCAAACACTCCCGCCAACGCGATGTCACCC
>DASUHP010000139.1:0-6450 GCA_036273455.1 Micropepsaceae bacterium
CGCAAGCCGGGCGATCCGAATCCGTTCGTCGATCCGGCGACCTGGGACGCACGCGCCAAACGCCAGCTCGAAAGGGCAAAGCAGGTTCTCGCCGACGAACAGGCCAAAGCCGGCGCAAAAGCGAATTAGCCTCGATCTGGAATGAAATTGGCGCGCAGGAATTCGCCTGCGCGCGAAAGGAGCAGCTCTGATGAGGAATGCGATTCCTTTTCTGCGGATGTTGCCGGGAGCGGCCATGGCGACCGCGATTATCTTCGGCGGTGTGGCGGCGAGAGCCGAAGTGCTCGACCAGACGAAGAAGGTCGGCGACACCACGGTTCGTTATAAAGTCGTGCTGCCGGACCATTACGACGCGGCAAAGGCATATCCCGCGATACTCGCGTTCGGCGGCGGGCCGCAGACAATGAACACCGTGAACGGAATCCTCGACCGCAATTTTCGCGCCGAAGCCGAGAAACGCGGCTACATCGTCGTGGCGCCGGCCGCGCCCGACGGTGATCTGTTCTTTGAGGAAGGCGCGCGGATCTTCCCCGCATTCCTGAAAATGATTCTGGCAGATTACAAAATTCAGGGCGGGAAATTCCACATCGCCGGTCCATCCAATGGCGGGATTGCGTCATTCCACGTTGCGGCGGCAAATCCGCAGTATTTCCTCTCAGTGACGGCGTTCCCCGGTTACATGTGGGAGCCGACGCCGGCCAAACTCGAAGCGATTTCGAAGATGTGCGTCTTCATGTATGTCGGCGAGAATGACGAGTACCGCTGGCATCCCGAAATGCAGCGCGAGGCCGAGTTCCTGCGCGCAAAAGGAACCGTCGCGCGCTATACCGTCGAGAAAGGCCAGCCGCACCGGCTGGACACGCTCGCAGGCGCGAATGCCCACCGGCTCTTCGATGACTTCGAGGAAACGAAAAAGGGCTGCACGAAATAACCGAAGTGCCGCGTGCCCCTCACCAGTAGCCGATCATGCGGCCGGCGCCGATCGAGGTCAGCCAGAACAGCAGTGACGTGCCGCCCATCGCGGCGAGACGGCGGCGCTCCGTATACGTCAGATCACGGCTTTTATGCGCGCGCCAGGCCGATGACCGGTGAACAAGGAACACGTTGAGCAGCGCCAACCCGATTGCGGGAATTTTGATGTAGAGAAATGGATTGCCGATATATTCCGTCGCCTTGGTCGCGAGCAGCCCTGCGCCGCTGACCGCAGCGACGGCGAATCCCGACGCCGCCATGCGCGTGGTCGGGCGGGAAATTGCCGGCAGCGGCGCATCCCGCCAGAATCCGAGCAGGCGCAGGTCGAGAATCACCACCGACCCGAACAGAACCGCCACGCCGAGAATATGCGTGAGGTTGATGATGCCGTAGAACCAGACGCCGTTGTCGCGCATCAGGTGGCCAAGGGGTGAGCCCTCAAGCCACGCCATGAAACGCGGAAAGCTCAACGAACCTTATCGGCGAATTCCGGATACACATTGTAGTGCCGGCCGGCATATTCGACCTGGATGGTCTTCATCTCATAGCGCTGGGGATCGCGGTTGCGCTGGCCATGCACCGTCACCATCGCACCCACCGGAATCGTGTCCTGCTTCAGTCCGGCCGAAGCGGTGCGGAACGGCGGCGCAAGCGTGATGTCCCAAACCTTGCCGTCCATGGTCTTGATCCGCATGGTCCCGTGCGGGCCGGCGAGTTTCACGCCCTCGGTGACCATGCCGCTCATGGCGGTGACTTCATCGACATTTCCGCCCCAGCCGTGATGCGCGGCGGCGGGAATGACGGAAGCGGCGGAAATGGCGGCGGCGAGAGCGATAGTGTTCAGGCGCATGACAGACTCCTGAGCTGGGCCCACGCATTATGCCGCAAGCCGGGCGCCGGGGGGTAGACGGAACTTTTATACCTGCGCGTTGACGGTTGCCGCGGCTGTTTCCTCCCCCGTTTACGGGAGCGAAGAAGCTGGACACGCTGCTCGTTTCCTCCCCCGTTTACGGGGGAGGTGGATGGCGGCGCGCTTTGCGCGGCGACAGACGGAGGGGGGAACCAGCGCATGAGCACTAAACACATCACCGCAACCCTCCCCGCCCTCCTCTCACTCACCGCCGCCCCGCGGCCAAATTTGCCCACCAACAGCGGCGCCACCGGCGCGTGAGCGTCCGATTGCGCTGCACGACAGCCAAATTCGAAGCCGGGCAAACTCCTGTGCTGACGGCTGAACTGAACGCCCCGCTTCCGTCTGGTCGATGCTCGCGTCGGATTTGACTGCATTTGCGCCAGTTTTCATTCATAATCCGGTTCTGGATTGAGGACCGTTGCGCGAACGAGGGAGGGCGTGCTGCGGCGGTGAGAGGTGGCGGAGGTGACTGTGGCTCTGTTCCCGGATTGGAATTCGATCGAAAGCACGACTCGCTGGAGCGAAGGGCTGTTTTGGGCGGGCATTTTCACGCTGGTCGTGGTTGTCGTTACCGAGCTTGCCGCTCACGTCTACAGTAACCGTGCGGCCTATCTGATTTCCGCGGACAGCGGAATCCAACGCGAAGCACTGCAACGACAGGAACGAGCCGCCGAACAGCGCTATTCTGCAGCAACGGCGAAGATCCGGGAAAAACTCGACATCGCAACTGCGGAATTGCAAAAAATTCAATCCGGCAAAGCGCGTCACCTGCTCGATCAGCAGGCAAAGGCGCTGGTCAAATCCCTCGGCAGCTTTTCCGGCCAGAAAATCAACGTATGGAGTTCTGACAGCTCATCCGACAGCGTAACGCTGGGCCGCGAGTTCATTGCGGTCCTGAAGCGGGCAGGATGGAATGTTCCAGATGAGGTCCTGACCGGGCCAATCGCCGGTGGAGATACCGAGGGAATCCACGTCGTATTCGACGGCAATATTTCTAGTCCCGCCGAGATTCCACCCGGCATCGACGCCTTGATTTCAGCCCTCGAACGGTTTGGTTTCGTATCGAGCGAAACGCTCTACGTCGATGATGCTGAACACGGCAGAGATGATTTGCGGAAAACCCATGGCCAGTTTTTTCTGAAAATCGGTACGGCCCCGGGGATGAAGAGTTAACCAACCCCGTCGCGTTCAACTGCGATTCAGTGAAGGCGGATTCGTCTGGCGGGAATCAGAGCTCGCTTAAACGATCGCAATACCGCATTCGGCACCGTCGCCACTGCTACGTTCGTTTTCCCAGGCTGCTGCGCTGCCTTCACTGCTGCCCGCTGACCTCAATGTGCGAAGCACAGATTCCACCGCCGCGGGCGATACGTCGAGCCGGTCCGCAATGTCTTCGCGGGAAACCGGTAGATTGGCCGCATCCCAATCGCCGATCCGGCCAGACAGCGACGATAGAAAGGCTTCGATGCGCTCCCGCGCGGTGTGGCTTTCGACGATATCGCCGCCGGATTGGCTGCGTTCCGCGAGCAAGCCGGTAAGGGCGCGGCGGAACTGCGGAAGTTCGTCAAACATGGTGTCGACGAAACCCCTCGGATACGACAGCAGAACGCAATCGGAAGTCGCCTCGGCTGTGACGGTGTATTCCGGCCTATGTACGACCCCAAAAAATTCGCCGGCAAAGCGAAAGTCGACGATGCGGCGCCTCCGGCCAATGTTCCGCGACAGCGCAACGCCGCCGGAGACCACACGGTAAATGGCGTTGGCATGATCGCGTTCACGGAAGATCACTGCACCGCGCTGCAGCCGCACAACCGTGCCGAGACCGCGGAGCGGCGTCGCCACCTCGGCATAGCGGGTCTGGGATGGTGCGCCGCCGCCCGCCCCTCGCGCAAAACCGTCATGCGGAGACGGCGGCGAAAGCGATTCCATCCCGGACCAGGCATACATCGTAAATTCCCCCTCAAGCCCTGCCGCGTTATCGTCATTTCTGGTTTCAAAATCGTTGATGGCGCAGCGCCGGAGTAAAATTTGCTGCGGACGAGCGTATCGGTGGGGCGGGGACGGCTATCCAAAACCCGTTTGCCATCCCGCCAACGCCCGGTCTCGCAAACCCTGTGGGGCAAGATTCCCGGCTATTACCGGGCGAGAAACTAGGACTATATTAGCGGTAGGCCTATTGCACATACCGTGATGTTCCTGTATTGTTCCGGTCCATCCCCGGAGTAGAAAAGCCTTGGACCTGCCAGATACCGCAACACCTTCGTCGCGGAAAACCGACGACGCCGAATCCGCCAGGCGCGAGGCCAATCGCGCACTCGACGACATCGCAAAACGGCTTGGCGTGTCACCGCAGAAATTGCGCAGGATGATCGAGCAGGGACGCAAACGAGAAATCCTGGCGCTGGCAAATCGGGGTCTGCCGCCGGAATTATGCGATCCGTCCGCAAACATCGATTTGACCCCGCCACGGCCCTGGCCCGAACCGGTGCTCGGAAGCGAATTGTTGCGCCGCATGAGCCATGCCATCGCTTTCCACGTCCACATGGACCCGTATCTTGCGCTCACCGCCGCGCTGTGGGCGATGCACACCCACGACCCCGAGCGCTTCGAACGAACCCCGCGGTTGGTGATTCATTCCGGCCGCGTCACCAGCGGCAAGACCACCCTGCTCTCGGTTCTCGCCTGCCTCGTGTCCCGCCCACTGAAAATCTGCGCCGCAAAGCCGGACGCGCTGATAGACGCCCTCGCTGACCGGCCGACCTTGTTGATCGATGACGCCGCCGCGCTGCTTCAGGGCAATCGCGATGCCCGCACCGTGATCCGCAACGGTTGCTGCCGCTCAGGCGCGCAGTTGTTGCGCAAGGGACGAGCTCGCCCCCAGGCGATCGATCTATTCACGCCCATGGTGGTGGCCTTTGATGGCGATATTCCACCGGTCTTCGCCGGACGGTCGATCGGAATTCCGCTGGAGCCAATGAGATTCGGACAATCCGCCGGCCCGCTGTCGCCCGAAGCCCTGGACAATCTTTCCGAAATGGGACGCATGGCGGCGCGCTGGGCCGCCGACACCGAAGACGACCCGCCGCCCGAGGCCGCGACGCTCGCCCATGGCGACGATCCCAACTGGCAGCCTCTGATCGCCATTGCTGCCGCCATCGGCGACGAATGGCTTGGACGCACAATTGAGGCGATGAGACGCGCTCGCGACGTCTCGGCCACCTCCGAACTGGAACGGCTGTTGCGCGATATCCGCAAGATCATCCCCGAGCACCGGGCCGGACGCCGCCCCTTCACCGGTCCCGACGGGAAACAGATCGGCGATTACGACCGCATCCGCAGCATCGACCTGATCGAGGCACTGTGCAGCATGGAGCACTGCCGATGGGCCGAACACGGCAGAAACGGTCAGCCGATCACGCCGCATTCGCTGGCACGAATCCTCGCCAATGCCCACATCCGCCCCGGATTGCTCCGCTTCCACACCGGCGATGAGAACGGCCAGGGTTTGGTGTTTCAGGATCGCGGTTATCTCTTCACCCAGTTCACCCAGGCCTTCGAGCATTACCTGCCGTTCTACGTCCCGGATACCCATCCGGCTGGGGGCATGGATAACTATCCGCATCTCCGTAGGAACGAAGGAGCCCCGCTTGCCCCGGACTTCTCTGGTGACGCGGTTAGCCCTGCGAGGAGCGATGGGAGCGAAACGCCGTCTGCCGCTCGGGAGGCGCCGTAATGTTTACACCTGCCAAAACACTTAAACACTTAAACACTTCGATTCACACCACGCGCGATGCGCGGTTTGTGACGGTCGGGCCCGCCGCATTTCGCAATCGCCCGTTTCCTCCCCCGTTTACGGGGGAGGTGGCACGCGCCTTGGCGCGTGACGGAGGGGGGCCTCCCCACGAGAGACCCTCACGCAGAGCCCTCGCGATTCACCGGCACGCTTTGGAGGTGATAGCTTCGGCAAAATCATCCGCGCATTGAAAGGTGCAGAATGACAGTCACGATCTATCACAATCCGAAATGCGGAACGTCGCGCAATGTCCTTGGATTGATCCGCAACTCAGGCGAAGAGCCGGTCATCATTGAATATCTCAAGCAGCCGCCGCCGCGCGAGAAGATCAAAGAACTGGTTCAATGCATGGGCATCACGGTGCGCGATCTTCTTCGGGAGAAAGGCACACCGTTCAAGGAACTCGGTCTCGATGATCCCAAATGGACCGACGACCAGCTGATCGACTTCATGCTGAAGGAGCCGATCCTCATCAACCGGCCGATTGTCGTCACGCCGCTCGGCGTAAAACTCTGCCGGCCCTCAGAGACCGTGCTCGACATCCTCCCCGCCCCCAACGCGGACCCTTCGCCAAAGAAGACGGCGAGCGCGTAATCGACGATCGCACTTAATGGTTGGAGCGGCGAGATTTGAACTCGCGAGTTATCCAGTTACGATTCCATGCAGCAGTGCGCGAAATGCCGACGAACTCTACTCTGACCCAATTGCTGAAGCAGGGACGAAACGTCAGCGGATGCTCGCACCGTTGGAAGAGAACTGATCTGGTTAATTT
>DASUHP010000140.1:0-26709 GCA_036273455.1 Micropepsaceae bacterium
GCGCAGGTCGTCATCGCGATTGGCCGGAAGCGCAACAGGCAGGCCTCACGGATCGCCTCGTCGGGCGGCAAGCCGGCGGCGCGGCGCTGAATGGCGAAATCGATCATCATGATGGCGTTCTTTTTGACGATGCCGACCAGCATGACGATGCCGATCATGGCGATGACCGACAGGTCCATCTTGAACATCATCAGTACAATGAGCGCACCGACGCCGGCCGAGGGCAGGCCCGAGAGGATGGTGATCGGATGGACGAAGCTCTCGTAAAGAATTCCGAGCACGACGAAAGCGGCGAATATCGCGGCCAGCACGAGGGCGCCCTGGCCCTTCAGCGAATCTTCGAAGACCTGCGCGTTGCCCTGGAATCCCGTGGTGATCGAAGCGGGCAGATGCTCGTCCTGTTCGATCTGATGGATGGCATCGACTGCCTGGCCGAGCGCAACCCCAGGATCCGTACTGAAGAAGATGGTCATTGCGGGCTGCTGGCTCTGGTGATTGACCTGAAGAGCTCCGATCGCCGGCACCTGCCGGACCAGCGCGGACAGAGGAACCACCGGTCCGGTCGGCGTGGTCGCGCCGCTCACCCCCGACCCCGCCGTGGGAGCAGCACTGCCGTCACTGGCCTTTCCGTTGAGGTTCGTCTTGAGGAACAGTTTGCTCAATCCGGCCGGATTGGCCTGGATCTTCGGGTCGCACTCCAGGATCACGTAATAGTCGTTGATGTCGGTGTACATCGTCGCCACCGGCCTGCTGCCGAAGCAGTCATAGAGTTCCTGGCGTATCTGGTCCTGGGTCACGCCATAAACCGCGGCGGCTTCGCGGTCGATCTGCAGCGACATTTGCGGATTGTTGACATAGAGATCGCTGCCGACGTCGCGCAGCCCGGGAATCTTCGCGATCTTGCCCATGATTTGCGGCCCGACCCTGTACAGGGTCGCGGTGTCGCTGGATTGGAGCGTGTACTGATACATGCTCTTTCCGGCGCGCCCGCCAATATTGACGTTCTGCATAACCTGGAAATAGGACTCGATGCCGACCAGGGAATTCGCCTTGACCCGCAGCCGCTGAACCACCGTGCCGATGTCTTCCCGCTGGTCGCGCGGTTTCAGCACGACCAAAGCGCGTCCGAAATTGCTGGTCGCAGTCGCCCCGCCCGTCGTGATGTTGAGATAGTCCACCGCCGGGTCGTTGAGCAGGATATCCGCGACCTGGCGCGTGCGCACCGTCATGGCGCTGGCGGAAATGTCCGATGGACCTTCAACCACGACATTGAGGAAACCGGTATCCTCGATCGGGAAAAAATCTTTCGGTACGACGACGTACAGCCACACCGTGCCGATCAGCGTGCCGATCATCACCAGAAGCGTGGCGAAACGGTATTTCAGGACAAAGTCGAGACTCGCCTCGTAGCCGCGGAGCGAGCGCTTGAAGATGGCTTCGAAGGCGCGCAGCAAAATATTCCGGCTCTCACCCCCGTCATGGGTCTTGAGCACGCGCGCGCACAGCATCGGCGTGAGCGTCAGCGACACCAGGCCGGAAATCAGGATGGTGACCGTAATGGTCACGGCGAATTCGCGGAACACGCGGCCGACCATGCCGCCCATGAACAGCACCGGAATGAAGACCGCGATCAGCGAACAGGTGATTGAGATGATGGTGAAGCCGACCTCGCGCGAACCTTTGAGCGCCGCCTCGAACGGCGTCATGCCGTTTTCGATGTGGCGAACAATATTCTCCAGCATGACGATCGCATCATCGACCACGAATCCGACCGACAGCGTCAGCGCCATCAGAGTCAGGTTGTTGATCGAAAAATTGAATGCGTACATTGCCGCGCAGCTGGCAATCAGCGAGATCGGCACCGCGAGTGAGGGAATGATGGTCGCCGATGCCGAGCGCAGGAACAGGAAGATCACGGCGATGACCAGCGCGCTCGCAACCGCCAGGGTCAGCTGCACGTCCCGGACCGAATTGCGAATCGATACCGATCGGTCCGCGAACAACTCCAATTTGACCGCTGGTGGAATCTGCGCCCGGTAGCCTGGCAGCTTGTCATAGATTGCGTCGACGATCCTGACCGTGTTTCCGTCCGACTGCTTGTACACCGCCAGCCCGATGGATTTTTCGTTCTTGTAATAGTTGGCGCCCTGCTGATTCTCGACGTCATCGATGACATTGGCGATTTCGCTGAGCCGGATCGGCGCGCCATTGCGATAGGCGGCGATGACGTTCTTGTATTCGGCGGCGGTGCGCATCGCGGCCGATGCTTCCAGCGTCGTGTTCTGTCTGGCCTCGATTCCGGCGATCGAGCCGACCGGTGTGTTCGAATTGTTCTTGGCAAGGACGGTGCGCACATCCTCCATGGAGATGTCGCGCTGTGCCGCGGCGACCGGATCGACCTGGACCCGCACGGCGAATTTCTGGTCCCCGAACACCAAAACCTGGGCCACACCGGGAATCTGCGAAATCTGCTGGGCGAGAGTGATCTCGCCATAGTCGTCGACCTTCGACATGGGAAGCGTCTGCGAAGTCAGGCTGAGCTGGATGACCGGCGGATCGGCAGGATTGACCTTGCGGAACGATGGCGGGGTCAGCATTTCGACCGGCAGCTTTCGCGCCGCCACGGTGAGCGCCGTCTGCACGTCGAGCGCGGCGCCGTCGATGTTCCTGTCGAGGTCGAACTGGAGGACGACCGAACTGATGCCGAGCGAGGACGAGGACGTCATTGAAGTGATGCCAGCGATCGTGGCAAGCGCCCGCTCGATCGGTCCGGCGACCGAAGTACCCATGGTCTCGGCGCTGGCGCCCGGCAGGGTCGCGGTAATCTGGATCGTCGGAAAATCGACTGCGGGCAAAGCGGCGACCGCCAGCTGGCGATAACCGAGCAAACCGAACACGATCAACGACGCCATAATCAGCGTCGTCATCACCGGGCGGCGGATGCAAGTCTCCGAAAGCTTCACACTTTGCTCCCGGGCCTGCGCACGCTCACGCGCGAGGCCTCATTGATGCCAATCAGCACGCGTATTGGCAGCGCTGCTACGTGAGCACGAACGCTGGCGACCGTGCAACCTGATTCAAACCGGCACCCTTGCGCAATTCTTCGGCCGCGTGGCGAATTCAGACGCTTCCTGAAACGCAGACAAATTACTGTTCATCGGCAGACCGATTGGTTCGAGATCGCACCGGGCCCATAGCGCCTGTACCGCCCTGGATACGCCCCACGGTATGGGTTCGCCGGCTCATTTGTTGGTGCAGATCAGCAACCGCCCGGCTGGCGGAATGCGTAAACAGGTTCGGCACGAGCCCGTGGATCAGACAGAGGATGGCGGCACGCGCGAGCGCCAGGGCGAAACCGGCGGCGACACGCTGGTGCTGGAAATATGTCTCCCCGACAGCGTGAGGATGTTCGACAAACCAGCGGTGGAACATAAGGGCCTTCCGTATGAGCCGCTGTGATGATAAATCGATGATTTGGGGATAGGCTCCCAATTTCTGCGGGATATCCACGATATTTTGGGAGAATTTCCCAATATGGAGTTCGATAAGGCGGATATTACGATTCTGCGTTTGCTACAGCAGAACGCTTCGCTCTCTATTTCAGAAATCGCCGATGCTATTCATTTGTCCCAGAATGCCTGCTGGCGCCGCATCAAACGGCTCGAAGACGAAGGCGTCATCCAAAAACGCGTGGCGCTGCTGGATGCGGCGAAGCTCGGCGCCGGAGTGACGGTTTTCGTCAGCGTGCGCGCGGCGGAGCACACGGAAAAATGGTTGGAAAATTTCACGGCGGCGGTTCGCCGAATTCCTGAGGTGACGGAATTCTACCGCATGGCGGGTGAGGTCGATTACTTACTGAAACTGCAGGTCGCCGACATTGCCGCCTATGACCGCGTCTACAAAAGACTCATTCGAGCCGCGAAGCTGATGGATGTCAGCGCGGCATTTGCGATGGAAGAAATGAAACGAACGACAGAACTTCCTTTACCGGATTAATCGCGTCCGCTGGGCAGAACTGCACGAGGCGAGCGCCAATATCGGCGTCAGTAAGCGCGCAGATCAGCCGCCAGGCGCATTTCGCAAAACACGATCGTCGCTCATGCGTGCACCTGCAGCACCGCGCGCCGAGTCGTGCGCCACCGATTATTTCGCAACAGCCATCTGGTGGCCGCCAAACTCTCGCACGCTTGCTGCTTCGGCATCGCCGTTGATCTGCTTCATCACGGTTTCGTTGTCGAAATAAAGCCGCTCGGCCAATAGTTTCCCGGAGGTGTGGTCTTTGTCGAACAGGTACAGCACAGCGACGTGGAACTTCACCCGCCTGCCGGTTCCGGCGACCCCGCACCAATCGCCCTTGTGCGTGCCCTGAACGGTTATTTCGCGCACCGAGCAGCCGGGCGCATCGTATTCGCCCCACACATTGGCTTTGAAGTCAGGAAAAGCAGCACCGACGGCTTGATAGAAGTTGCTAATTCCATCGAAACCGCCGAAGTGGACGTGAAAAGGGACCACGTCGATAGCGCTTTCGTCTGATGCGAAAGTGTCACACACGGCGGGCCAGTTATGTGCGTTTTCCAGATCGATGTGGTGATCTACCGTCGCCCGTTGACGCCGAACGATTTCTTCCATTGGCTTTCCTCCACTCTACTGTTTCTCGAAGATTTGTGTCCTGTTAATTGCGTGGCCCTGCGCATTCTTGCCGCTGACGTTCCAGTTCATGGTCTTTCCATCAGGCGAGAAGAAAAATCGGCCGGTAAGGGTCGGCTGACCATTATGAAAAACCGTCCATTCCCGGGTAGACGCATCGACCCGATGGACGGCGGTCGCATCGGAATTGCTTCCTGCGTCGGCGCGCAGCGTGATGCCGCGCGCGCTTTGTGCATTTGGTTCACGTGCAATTTGAATCCCGTGACCAGCAGCGGAATGACATTGGGCGATCGTCGCGAGACCATCCGGGCGTTCCATCAAGCCTTAGACGATCGGCAGCGGCGGATCAGCCAGTTTGAGGAGCTGCTTGCCGAGATTTTTGCCCTCGAACAGGCGCCTGAGCGTCGCCGGAATATTCTCAAACCCATGCTGTACGTCATGGACAGTTTTCAGTTTGCCGCCACTTATCAGCTCCGAGAGCGCGGCAATTGCCTCCGGGTATCGCGCCACATAGTCGAGAACGAGGAAACCCTCGATGCGCGCGCGAGCGACAACGAGCATCATGTAGGAGCGAATACCGAAGGATTTGCCGGGATCGGAATCGTTGTAGCCAGATATGCCGCCGCAAAGAACGACCCGTGCGTGCAAGGCAAGGTTCTGCAACGCTGCTTCCAGTATCTCGCCGCCGACGTTCTCGAAAACAACGTTCACGCCGGCCGGCGCGTGCTCGCGGATCCGGGCTGCGACGTTCCCTGATCTGTAGTTGATGCAGGCGTCCGCTCCAGCGACCTGCGTGACCCACCTGCACTTTTCGGGACCACCGGCGATCCCAATTGTCCTGCAGCCAATCGCTTTCGCGATCTGGATGGCGACCGAGCCTGTTGCACCCGCCGCGCCGGAAACGAGGACCGTCTCACCAGGTTTTGGCTTTCCGACTTCCGTCATCCCGAAATACGCAGTCGGGCCAGTAATCCCGAAGACGCCCAACGCCTGCTCCGGTGTCACACCGTTTTTCAGTGGGATTGTCGGCAGGATGCCGGCTGCATCCGACAGGACCGCAAAGTCCTGCCAACCGAGCGCGCCCTGTACGAGCTGTCCGACCCTGAACTTGGCATTGTTCGATTTCACGACCTGGCCGACGCCGACCGCGGGCACCACGTCGCCAATCGGCGCCGCCGGCACATAGGTGTCCCTGGCAATCCACAAACGCTGTGTCGGATCGAAGGACAAATGCGTCACCCGGACGACGAATTCGCCTTCCTTCGGCTCCGGAACGCGTTTCTGGACAAATTCGAAATCGCTGTCCTTCACCATGCCGGCGGGGCGCGATGCAAGTAGCCATCTGCGGTTGACTTCGGCCATTTGTCATTCCCTCTCCTTAGGCAGCGTCATGGGTCGCCGGTCAAACTCCGGTAAACGCTCACGGCTTCCTCGTCTTCCACCACGGGTGCGATCGTGAGAGCCATATATGGATTCCAGCGGAGCGCGTAACGCTGCACCGCCTTCACATCGCGCGCCTCGAAAATCGCGACCCCGCTGCGCGCGACAACGTCATGCCAGCGGCCCACGATTTCCACGCCTTCGCCCGCGTCCTTGCGCTCGGCGGGCGTCATCGCGTTGAAGGTCTTTAGAACGGCAACCCATTTGTCTTCGGAAATATTCCAGGTGACCAGAAATTTCATCGTGAGTTCTCCATCCAAATCGGGTTGATCGAATTCCTCTGCTCGTTGCTGATTCTCACTCCGCGGCGACGGGCGTTGCGAGTTGAGCCAGTCCCTGCGCCTCATGTGCGCGCACCGCGCGCCAGTCGATCACGGCCAGGATGTTGTCGTCGTCGTCGATGAATTTGATCGGGCCGTGATTGGTGAAGAAGTAGATCGTGTCTTCCGGGAAATAGGTATGATCGTGGATCACGCCGCTGGGCTCGTAACCGTAATCGCCGGCATAGGCGGTGATGCCGCCGTTTTCCACACCGCCGCGAACTTCGGCTTTCCCCGACAGGATCAGATATTCTCCCGCACCAAGATGTTCGTGACGCGGAACCGATGACCCCCTGACGTTTTTGAACAGCACCGTCCACGCACCGGTTTCGCCACTTGTGCGCAGAACCTTGAAGTGGGTGCCTGGGATCACCGGATGAGGAATCCATGGCATCGCGGCGACATTGATGTAGATGTCCTTGAACGTCGCATTGTTCTGCGCATCACGTGCGGCTTTGTCGCTCATCGTGATTTCCTCCCGGGCTGCCTTGCGATTTCATTCCGGCTGGATTGTGCGCGCACCACCCAAACGGGTGGGGCGATGAGCCACCGCATGGAATTTGCTTTGAAGTCCGCGGCCATAGCGGGCACTCGTTACTGGCTTTCACCGGAGGGCAAGGATACTCTACTACAGGTTGTTGCTTTCGCTTCCGGGGGTGGGGATGGCCGGGGAAAACCGCCTGCACCGGTCCGATGCGGTGACGCAGGACCAGATTTATCGTGTGATTGATCGCATCTATGAAGCAGCGCTCGATCCCAATCTGTGGACCGACCTTCTGCGCGACATCGGAAAGCTGATCGGCGCTCCCCAGGGGAGTCTCGGGGTGGGCTCGCAATCGCAAAAGACGTTTACGGATTTTGGCTTTGGCCGCAACGAGGAAGCCATTGCGCTTTACAATACCGAATTTCGCGGTGAAGACCCGTGGTTCGAACCGCTCGCGCGGCTCGACGCCGGGACGGTTGCCACCGGACAGCAGCTCTATCCGACACCCAATTTCGCGAATACGGAATATTACCATCACTGTTTGGTGCCCGACGAAGTGTACGACTGCCTTGGAGTGATTCTGGAGAAGGGCAGAGATCTCAACGCGTTTGTCGCATTTCAGCGGCCGGCCTTTCTTCCTCTGTTCGGTGATACGGAAAAACGGCTGCTTCAGCTTTTGGTGCCACACCTGCAGCGGATCATTGCACTTCACCGCAGATTCGAAAGCCTTTCGGCGATGTCCGTGTTGCAGTGCGAGATGCTTGACCGGCTGTCATTTGGAGTTGTCCTCGTGGGTTCACCGGGCGGCATTTACTTCATCAATGCGGTGGCGCGGGCAATCGCGGCGGAGCATGACGGATTGCGGTTTTGCGCAAGCGGAGTGGCTGCGGCGAGCGTGAGCGACAACGACGCCGTTACTACTGCGCAGAAGCGAGCGCTCGCGGGCGCCGTGCCGGAAGCCGCCGGCGCCGTGGGCAGCACAATTGCGATCCGCAGGCCGTCCATGAAGCGCCCCTATATTGTTCAGATCATGCCGGTCGGCGCCAGGATCGCGGGCGAGAATCCTTTTCTGGGCAACCGCACGCGATTCGCGCTCGTGGTGATCACTGATCCGGAAAACGCAGCGGTTCCGACTCTCGATCTGCTGATTCAGGCATACCGGTTGACCCCGGCCGAAGCTGCGCTCGCGCTCAAAATCGGCGCTGGCGTCTCACTTAAGGATGCGGCGGAGGCATTTTCGATTTCAGAGGAAACCGCGCGCTGGCATTTGAAGCGCGTGCTCGCGAAAACCGAGACCGCGCGGCAATCGCAACTGGTATCCCTGTTGCTTGCGATGCGTTCGCCGTTCCGTGCGGGCCATCAAGTCCACAGCTGATCGCGCAGTTCGGTTCGGCGGCAGCACCACCCAAATGGGTGGTTTTTGGGGCCATGCAAGCCTGTACGGTCCGTCGCTTTGCGGAGCCGCGCCGTCCGGCACAAGGGGGAATCATCATGACAGACGCCACTATAAGGCACCAAATGAATATCGCCGGATCAGCGGCAAGAAGAATCCCGATTGCTTTCGCCATCACCTGGACGGCAATCGTTAGACTCGCCCTATTACCCATCGTCGGTTATTCGTCATGAAAGGCCGCCCATCGAGAGATAACGGCTGTCGGTGTCTGTCACTGCGTTTTTTCAGCGGCGTTGCTGCGGCGTTGCTGGGCGCTGGCAATGCGCCCGCGGCGAATCCGCCTGTGCCCGAATTGTCTGGCGATTGGGCACGCCAAGCCTTCGAGTTCGAACAACCCGCATCCGGACCCGGCCCTATCGTAAACCTGATGCACAAGCCGAACGGAATCGGGAGCATTTTCAATATGCCGGTAGGCAATTATCGGGATCCGATCTTAAGGCCGGAGGCTGCCGAACGCGTCAGGCAGCTGGGTGAAATCTCTCTCAAGGGGATCGCGTTTCCAAACCCGTCAAATCATTGCATGATCGAGTCGCCGCCCTTCGTTTTGCATCTACAGCGCCGCATCCAGATGATGCAGCGGCCGAACGAGGTGGTCATAACCTATGAGCAAACCCCTCAAGCGCGGATCGTGCGATTAAACAGCCAACATCCCACGCATCTGATCCCGTCATGGTCCGGTGACTCCGTAGGCCATTACGAGGGCGACACTTTGGTAGTCGATACGGTGGGAGTCAAAGTCGGACCGCTCTCGATGATCGACATCTTTGGAACGCCACACAGCGAGGCCATGCATTTGATCGAGCGCTATCGGTTGATTGATTACGAAGCTGCGAAAGGGGCAACCGAGAAGGCGATTAAAGAACAGGGTTATGCTGCGGCCAGCGCGATCAACGAGGGCGTAATGTTCGATCCGAAGTACATGGGCAAGGGCCTGCAAGTCCAATTCACGGTGGACGATCCGAATGTCTTTACGGCGCCCTGGTCGGCTGCGGTGACGTATCGGCGCGCTGCAGACGACTGGGTCGAATATGTGTGCCCTGAGAATACGCAAGAATATTACGCCCAGAAGAATACCGAGATTCCGACGGCTGACACCCCCGACTTCTGAGTTGGGGCCAATCGCTGTTAAGGGGGCGAGCTCGAAACAGCTGAAGGTGACCCCGAGCCGAGGGGAAGAAACGACATGAGCAACGCCGAACCCGCGCGGAAATAGCCGCCTCTCCCCCATACGGGGACGCTGTAAACGCGGGCGACGCCGACGTTTGGGCGGGCGGTGCTTGCGTCAAGTCCCGCAGGCACAGCAGACGAAGAGCAGCGAAAGCTCCGGGTGTGAAACAAGGCGCGAAAACTACGAGGCAGCGAGAACGGGGGCCGGGGTCGCGAATGCGGTGGAATCAGGGGAAATGACCTGGGGCCAACGGAGCAACGCCGCTCTGCCTTCATCCGTCAGCGTATAGAGCCCACGCTCCACACGGGCGAACCAGCCATACACATTGGACAACAGGATCTTTTGCGCATCCGGTGCGGCAGATTTGATGTCGCGCGGCCGGGAAGGACCGCTCGCAAGCAAAGCAGCACAGAGCAGTGCCTGCTGGCGGTAAGCTGTCATGATCGGAGTTTTTGTCGTTCCGCCGGAGACCGGGTCGCCATGGCGACGCCGATGCTCATCGACAAGTTGGGAACGGCGCTTTGCGTCACGGCGTGGCCGCCATGGGCCGGGTTCGACGACAAGCTCGACTCGCCCTCCACCCGATACTGCCAGCAGGCCGAAACCCAGCATCCTGCAGAGTTTGCGAACGCGCCGATCATGCTCCCGGCCCTTGCCGCGTTTCGAAGCCCGGACTGCAAGCCAGACCTCATCACATGCAGATGCCCGATCGATGCCCTGAAGAATGAGTTCAAGATTGAACGTGAGTTTGAGTTCACCAATGATGACGATCGGCGGCCAATCACCGCGCAACGCGACAAGATCGCAGCCACAGATTTCACCCTTCACCGCGAAGCCGAGCTTCTCGAGGTAGTGTTTGACCGGCAGATAAAGGTTGGTCTCGGAAATTCCTGCCACGGCCCATCCGAACCCGTGCGGCGCGAGTTCGGTCCTTGTTGATTCGGAATCGGATGATAACCCAGCCGGGCCAGCCAGCCTTTTCAGAACTGTCGGCAGCGGTCAGCCGATAGCGGGCCGTGACCCGTGACCTCTTTCAATTTCTTCAGAATGGGTTTCCATTGAACGCTTGATGTGTCCGCGAGGCGCAGCCCATCGCCGCCGCCCTGGTTAACGCGACACATGTGAAGGGGAGTCCACAATGCACCGGTTCATTGGACATTTTATCGGCGGTCAACATGTCACGAACAGGGGTGAGCGCGTGTCGGCAGTGTTCGACCCGGCGACGGGCGAACAAACCGGTGTGCTCGCCCTGGCTGGTGCGGAGGTTATCCGTAACGCGGTCGCCGCAGCACGTCAGGCGTTTCCGGAATGGGCGTCATCCACGCCGCTTCGGCGCGCGCGGGTCTTGAATCGATTCCTTCGGATCGTTGAAGACCGGACCGGCGAGCTGGCGAAGGTGATCACTGCCGAGCACGGCAAGACTCTTTCGGACGCGCGCGGCGAAGTCCAGCGCGGCATGGAAGTCGTCGAGTTCGCCTGCGGCGCACCGCAACTTCTCAAGGGCGAGATGAGCGAGAACGCCGGCACGGGCGTCGACAGTTATTCGCTTCGGCAGCCGCTCGGTATCGTCGCGGGAATTACGCCGTTTAACTTTCCCGCCATGGTGCCGATGTGGATGTTTCCCGTCGCTCTCGCCTGCGGGAATTGCTTCATTCTGAAACCGTCGGAGCGGGATCCGTCGGCGTCCCTGTTGATGGCTGAGTGGCTCAGGGAGGCCGGGCTTCCCGATGGCGTGTTCAACGTTGTTCAAGGCGACAAGGAAGCTGTCGATGCGATTTTGTCCGATCCGGACGTGCCGGCGATCAGCTTTGTCGGTTCGACGCCGATAGCCCGTTATATCTACGAAACCGCGGCCAAATTCGGCAAGCGCTGTCAGGCGCTCGGCGGGGCGAAGAACCACATGGTCGTCATGCCGGACGCAGATCTCGACCAGGCGGTTGACGCTTTAATGGGAGCTGCGTTCGGGTCCGCCGGCGAACGGTGCATGGCTGTCTCCGTTGCAGTTCCCGTCGGAAGAAAGACAGCCGACGCGCTGGTCTCGCGACTCGAGCCAAGAATAAGGACCCTCAGGATTGGTCCGGGTACGGATGGCGACGCCGAAATGGGTCCGTTGGTCACCGCGCAGCATCTCAGGAAGGTCGCGGACTATGTCGACGCCGGTGTGGCCGAGGGCGCGAAACTCGTGGTCGACGGGCGGAATTTTAGAATGCAGGGCTACGAGGGTGGATTCTTCATCGGAGGCTCGCTGTTCGATCATGTCACGACCGGCATGACGATTTACCAGGAAGAGATCTTTGGTCCGGTGCTTTCGGTTGTGCGCGCAGACAGCTTCAATGCTGCCGCTGAGATGATCAATCGGAACGCGTTCGGCAATGGCGCGGCGATCTTTACCCGGGATGGTGACGTGGCGCGTGAGTTTGCCCATTGCATCCAGGCCGGCATGGTCGGAGTCAATGTTCCGATACCCGTCCCGATGGCCTTCCACTCATTCGGCGGATGGAAATCGTCGCTGTTTGGCGATCATCACATGCATGGCCCCGAGGGCGTGCGCTTCTATACGCGGCTCAAGACGATCACCAGCCGCTGGCCGGCCGGCATCCGCAACGGCGCTGAGTTCGTGATGCCGGTGATGTGAGGTTTTGACGAAGGTACATCGGGTGAATTTCACGAAAGGGGCACATTCATGCGAGCACAATTGGCGGCGTTTTTCCTGATCATTTCCATGTCCGCGCAGGCGCAAACGCTGAACGGCGCGATCGACATGCACGCGCATGCCGATCCTGACGGCTTTCCGCGAAGCATCGATGCCATTGATCTGGCGCGTCTGGCGAAGGAACGCGGGATGCGCGCCATCGTGCTCAAAAATCACTACGAGCCGACAGCATCGCTGGCTTACATCGTTCGCAAAGAGGTGCCGGGGATCGAAATCTTCGGCGGTATCTCATTGGACCTGACGGTCGGCGGCGTGAATCCGGCGGCGGTCGAATGGATGACGAAGGTCAGGGGCGGCTATGGCCGCGTCGTCTGGCTGCCGACCTTCGACTCCGAGGCCCAGGTGAAATTGTCGAAGCAGCAACGTCCGTTTGCGCCTGTCGTGAAAGACGGCAAAGTCGTGCCGGAGGTGGCACAGGTGATCGCAATCGCGGCCAGGAATAATCTGGTGCTCGAAACCGGACACTCGTCGGGAAGCGAAGATCTGTTGATCATCCAGGAGGCCAAACGGCAGGGCGTGCAGCGAGTGATGGTCACTCATGCGCTGACCAATCCGGGCGGGCCGCTCACCATGGCGGAAATCGAGCAAGCCGCGAAGTTGGGCGCGTATATCGAACTGGTCTATGGCGGACTCGCTGAAGACCTGGTGCGAAAGGATGTGGACGTGATCCACGCGGTGGGGGCGTCGTCCGTGGTCCTGTCAACCGATCTCGGCCAACCCAACAATCCGCTCCATCCTGACGGACTGCTGGCGTTCTACAAAGCGCTGGCCGCACACGGCATCGCGGAGGCCGACATTGTGCGGATGTCCCAAACCAATCCGGCGACTCTGCTGGGGCTGAAACCCTGAATCGGCCCATTTAGCCTCTATGCCGCGGCGATAAGGATGGTCTCCTCACGACCATGCCGATCGGAATGTCGGCGAAGGGAATGCTGACCGCTGGCAATAGGGCGGAGTTCATCAAGCTGGGGACTTGCCGCGCGTCTGGTCACAGTCTCAATCCGGACTTAGGGTAAGTTGAGTCGCCTATCAGCGAGTGACCCAACCCAGCCATAAGCTTGGCGCCCCCCCTTATCGAGTTCCTGTCTGGAATGTTATCGTTCCGGCCAAATTGACGATTAGGGCATGGGCAACTTCTTCGCCGAGTTGAAGCGTCGCCAAATCTACGCAGGCCACTGCTTGGCTTACCCAGGAGGAAACTAATCATGGTCAAAAGACGCGAAACAAAGGTCGCCGAGCTTCGGGATCAGAAGGCCGTCAGCCGGCGCGACTTGGTCAAGGCGGGCGCTGCCGCTGGATTGGGCGCGGCCATCCTGTCGGCCCCCGGCAAGGCACAGGCGCAACCGGCGGCCCCCGCTGACATTCGCTGGGACTACGAGGCGGACGTGATCGTGTGCGGCTCCGGCGGGACCGGAATCGTGGCGGCGAAGCGCGCCCATGACCTGGGTGCCGATGTGCTGGTCATCGAGCAGAACTTCGATATCGGCGGGAAATTATCGCATAACGGCGGACAGTCGTCGTTCGGCGGCGGCGACCACGTCCAGGAACGCGATCGCCTGGGCCGTCCCGATCCCGACGGATGGCTGACCGCCCCGCTGCTGGCGAAAGAGGATCTGACCGACGACCCCGAGACGTTGTTTCGCGACACGACTGACTGGTCGGTCGTCGGCAACGGCGCGGCTGCCGACTATCGCTACAACTCGCGCGCATTCCAGCGGGGGTGGGCCGACAACGCGGCCGCGACCCGCCAGTTCCTGACGGACAACCATGTGCGCTGGTCGCGCATCACCACTACGCACATGGGCGGTGGCATGACCAAGGGGCGGGCCGCTTATTCGATCATGAAGCTCGGCGCCAAGACGGACATCGAGGCGGGGACGATCACCCAGGAAGACGCCGGCAACCTGGCGGAGGAAAGACAATCACCCTTCAACCCACAAACCTGCGGTGCCCCCGGTGCACCGGCTGACGCCTGGGGCGCTCCTGGCTGCGTAGGCGGCGGCTACGTCATCTCGCGCTCCGTCGAATACGCCGCCCGCAAGGCGGGCGTCAGGTTCATGATGAACCGGCACCTGGACGAAATCATCCGCGAGGGTGGCGATTCCGGCAGGATTATCGGTGTCAAGGCAAGCTACACGCCGCGCTTCAGTCCGAAGACGGGCAAACGGCTGGAGAGCTTCTGGAGCAACGGCAATATCGACGAACGAAAGCAGGTCATCTACATCCGCGCTCGCAGGGCGGTGGTCGTGGGGACCGGTGGCTTCATGGGCAACATTCCCTTCCGCACCCAATTCGACCCGCGGATGAGCGAACCTTCGATGCAGTACAGCACCGGCCTGATGGGCCCGCTCCACGAAGACGCGAGCGGTATTCTGGCCGGCATGAAAGTCGGGGCAGGCCTCGGCGGTCTTTTCCTGTCCTACGGTCACTCCCTGGCCACCCCGAAGCTTAATAGTATTCTGGCCGTCAGCGACGTTATGGACAAGGTGATGCCGGGGCACCCGGCGTTCGAGTTCATCGGTTCCTTCGGCATCAACATCGGTACTGCGGGCTGGGAATACATCATTGCCGTCAACCAGGTCGGCAAGCGCTTCCACGACGAGATATCGACCGGCGCCGAGCGCAGTGCGGAAGCCAAGTACCCCTTAGGCTCGGCCGGGACCAACAGGCCCTTCACCCCCCTCGATTGGCGAAACGCCAGCGTGAAGCATGTCCGCTTGAGCTATAAGTCTGGGCCTGGCTCGGACGCGGCGATGGCCATGAACGAAGGCTCGCACGCTCCGGACTACTCCTCGGGGCCGGTCTGGGCGATCTTCGACCAGGCAGCGGTCGATGCCAATAAATGGCCGGTCCGTTACCCCTATATCGCCGATCCTCCGAACGGGACCTTCTTCAAGGCGGATACGATTGCTGAGCTTGCCCGGTTGGTGGTGGGCAACCGGTTCCAGCACATGCCGCTCAAATATCTCGAGGAAACTGTCGCCAGGTTCAACGCCTTCGCCGACGCCGGCAAGGACACTGACTTCGAGAAGCCCGTGATGCACAAGATCGCCAAGGCGCCATTCTATGCCGCGCTGATCCCGTTGGCCGTCAACGATTCCTATGGCGGACTGAAAATCGACGGCAATTGCCAGGTCATCGACATATATGGGAAGCCTATCCCGGGCCTTTATGCCGGCGGCGAGGCCTCCGGCGGCGGCCGGCAGCACGGCATCGGCCGCGCGTGTGTCACTGGCTATATCGCGGGGACGCACGCTGCTGCCGAGCGGGCCGCCTGACCTGACGGCGCGTGATGCCGGCGGGCCATGTGGCGCGCCGACACGCCGCCGGCGAGGGCGCTATGTGCGCTTGAGGCAACCGGGCCGAAGCATTTTCGGATAAGGAACCTATCCATGAATGATCAGGAAGCTGTTCTTTTCCCAGTTTCCCTCAGCCTGTCGATTTCGCCCCAGGAAGTCGACGCCAGCGCTGAGCTGTCTCTCAAGGCTGTTGCAGAATGCCCCGAAGACTACGATCTTTCGGGTGATCAGATTTCGTTCCATGACGCTGCCGGTCGTGAGATTGGCAGCGTGCCGCTCGCCGTCCTCGAAGAAGACGGCTTCGGCGCCGAGATTATCGTGACCGCCCCGGTCGAACTCGGCGAACACGGATACAGCGCCGTACTGACGGCTGCCGAGAGCGATGGCGTCGCCCATGCGGGAGCCAGGGCCGAGGCCCGCTGCAGCGTCAAGGCCCACGACGCCTATCTCAATGCCTGGGACGTCCCCTCGGCGATCACGGCCGGTGATGCCTTCAGCTTCCATGTCGGCCTGAAATGCTCGTGCGGTTGTAATCTCGCCAACCGCAGCTTCGTCGTCCGTGACCAGGCAGGCACCGTCGTTGCCTCAGGCAGGTTTGGCGACGCAGTCTGGCCGGGCACTGGCGCACTCTATTTCGCGGAGGTCCAGGCTGTAGCGCCAACGGACATCAGCCTGCACCAGTGGATGGTGGAGTCCGCCGGCTCGAACAGCGGGATCGCGCATGCCCCGGGGTCGCTGGCTATGCGCGTCCGCACGGTCGCGGCGCCGGACCGTGAAATCCGCATAGAGGCCGTCGACCGGGAAAGCGGGGCACCGCTCAAAGGGATCAACCTCATCGTGGGCCCCTACCGGGCCACGACTGGGGGAGATGGTGTGGCACAGCTGAGGGTGGTCGGTGACCACTACGTGCTGCATGCCTCAGGACTCCAGCGTATGCCCTATCGGGATCATCTCGATGCGACCAGGCCCATCGGCCTCCGGCTCCTGATGGCTGTAGAGCTGCCGCAAGAGCACTTCATGCCCCCGGTCAACCAGAAACCATCCATCGCAGAGGTGCTGGAATGAGTGGCATGCGCCTCTACATGCTGGCGCTTGCCGCCTCTGTCGGACTGGGTGTTCCCGTCATGGCACAGGACAGCTCGGACCTCGCTGCCGGCCAGAATGCCTGGAACCGGGCCGGGTGCTACAATTGTCATGGTAGCAGGGCTCAGGGGGGCGACGGTGGCGACTACCCTATGGGCCCCGCCCTCACGAGCACTGCGCTCGACAAAGAGACGATGATGATGATCGTGAGCTGCGGGCTTCCGGGGACGCCCATGCCGGCCTGGCTGAAGGGCGCCTACACCACGGTTCAATGCTATGGCATGCCGTTGGGGTCGAGACCCGCCGGCACGGTGATTCCGGCGATCTTGACCACCGATGAGATCAAAGCTCTGGTCGACTACGTCTTCGCAACTTTCGTGCAAAAGCCACAGCCGTAAACAGTGCCCGAAGACGCACCGCAAACACCACCGCGACGAACTCGACACCGGCCAGGTGAAGGCCTCGGCCAAAATTGGCGAGAGCCTGTTCCGCAAAGCGGTTGGTGATGGGCTGCGTCAGTTTTCTGCGCGCGCCCCTACGCCCTGTTCATGGGCATTACGCAGGCGAACGGTCTCAAGTAGCCGCGACAAGAAACCGACCAAAACGTTTCTGCCGTTCGATGCCTGTTGGTACACCTGTTGATGTCAGCTCTTGGCGAGAACGCGACCAAGTCAGGCATCCCATGTATTGTCGCTAGCTGACCCACAACAGGCATTCACCCGCGGCGAATACCGCAAAAATTCCAAACAGAAGCGATCGGCTGCACCGGATCAGGGCGTCCTCCTCCTCATGCCATACGGACTATATCAGGCACGCCACAGCCCAGCGATTCGGCGTCTGGGCCGCGCCCGATTTCAGTGCAACCCATTCGCCGGATGAGGCAGCGGGCGGTAAGCGATAGCATCAGACGCAGCCGAACCGACCCAGAGTGTGTCGCCGACCACGACGCCGGTTGAGACGACGGAAATCGCCGGATTGGGCTCTGCATAGGCCAGAATTGTCCAATGCATTGTCTTCGGATCGAGTTGCGCGAACATGAAACCGCGATGACAGGCGGTCAGGATCGGATTGTCGACGACCGCCAGCCGCGTGCCGCCGCAGGCCGGTTCGTCATACATCGGTCCCGCGGCGATGAGCCGATTGCCGCTCCAGCGCAAATTGTCGGGCATGAATCCGGGCGCCACCGACTGGCGCAAGGGCTTCCGTGGGTCCTGGCGCGAAAAGACGACAACCGTGTGCGAACCGAACGAGACCACATAGAACTCTTTTTCATCGAGCGATATCTCGATGCCATTGTTGCCGGCGAGTTGCGTTCCCGGGACGACGTGGAATGCGTCTTCGCCCGGTTTCCACTCTACGACGTCACCCGTGGGTTCGCCGCGGAGCCGCTGTGCGTTGGTTGTTCCAGGACGCTGCGGAACCGTTGCGATAATGGTGCCATCCGAGAAAGCCGCGACGGCGTTTGCAGCCACGCGGCTTGACGTCGCTTGAGCCCCGAGGTCCGGGTAAGCCCTGTTTCCTTCAGGCATCGGAACGCAGCCTGTCCACGTCAGCGACGGTTGCGAGCCCTTCGCATCGATGGTGAAAACCTGGATGCTTTCCAATGCACCGTGGCTGACAACATACAGCCGGTAGGTTCCGGCCTCTTCTGCACGGCGCAAATAGATCCCATGGGCGTTGAAAACCCTCGCATCCGGCGGCGCCGGGCAGTTCGGAAAAAGCTTCTTGTCAGGACGCTGTTGCGCGGGTTGGCCGGTGTAGAAAACCCGCGCCGTTTTGGCATCGGTGTCCACGAGCTTGAGTCCGCTGCCTTCCTTCATCCCGCTTGCAATCAGCCATTTCGTGCCGGGAACAGGAACCAGGTCTTCCGGATTCTGGTTGCCGCATATGAGATTCCACCCGTTCGCGGGTCCGCACGAAGCCGAAACTGCGGGCGATGCGGCCTCAGCGCGAAGCGGCGACCAATTCACCGCCGCAGCGGCAAGCAATGCGGTAGCGGCGATTGCGCGAAATCCGTTCATTCGGCCCTCCAGGGTGATGTTTCGAGGTCGAGACGGAGAACCTACCAGAGTGGCCGCGGCTTCGTCGCCAACAGAACAAAGACAGCAGGGCCAACAAGTCATAGATTTGCGCATCCGGACGGGTGGCATTTAGGAGGAAGACATGAAGAAGACGATTGCGATTGCGTTGCTGGCGGTCCTGGCCGCGCCCGGGTTTTTGAGCGCCGCGGAAAATACCCGCTTCCCACCGATTCCGCTGGACAAGCAAACCGTCCAACAGAAGGAATTTGTCAAAGCGCTGACGGAAAGCCCACGCTCGGCCAATGGCGGCGGCGGCAACATCAACAATCCGCCGTTCAAAGTGTATTTGCGCAGCCCCGAATTCGGCATCGAGGCGATCAAGATGTCCGATTATCTGCGCTTCGACACCGGCATGGACAACCGGCTGACCGAACTTGCGATCATTATCGCGGCGCGCAATTGGGACAATGATTACATCTGGACCGCGCATTACGGAGCGGCCGTGAAGGCCGGGGTTGATCCGTCGGTCGGCGCCGACATCGCTGCGGGCAAGCGACCCACCAGGATGAAGGAGGACGAGGCGATCGTTTACGATCTCCTGACTGAGATCTATCGCGACCGGAAGGTCAGCGATGCGACTTTCGCCAGAGCGACCGGGAAATTCGGTGAGAAGGGCATCATGGATCTCGTCGGCCTTGCCGCCTATTACGGCAATACCGCGATGGCTCTGATCGTTTCGAACGGTACACGGCCTGCCGGCAACGAACCGAAGCTGCAGAAATTGACGCAGAATTTTCCGAAATAATTCTTCCGGGAGAGGCCCATGAAGAACTTGATGACAGTCGCGCTGCTGGCCGCTGCGTTTGCCGCACCCGGGGCACTGATCGCCGCCGAGACGCAGCGCTTTCCGCCTGTCGATCCGAAAGCCTATTCACCCGCGCAGCAGGAATTCGTCAAGCTCATGACGGTTGGCCCGCGCGCGGGCACGGTCACCAACGCGCCCTTCAAGGTGTATTTCGCGAATCCCGAATTCGGCCTCGAAGCAATCAAGATGTCGAATTACCTGCGCTGGGGCACGGGACTCGATGCGCGGCTTTCCGAACTTGCGATCCTCATCGCCGCGCGCCAGTGGACAAGTGATTATATCTGGCATGCCCATTATCCCCTTGCGGTCAAGGGCGGGCTCGATCCCTCCGTCGGCGCCGATATCGCAGCGGGCAAGCGTCCGACGAAGATGAAAGAGGACGAAGCGATCATCTACGATGTTCTGACCGAAATGTATCGCGACCACGACATCTCGGACACGACCTATGCCACGGCGCGCGCCAGATATGGCGAGAAGGGAATCGCCGATATTCAAGCGCTGGCGTCGTATTACGGCGTCACCGCGATGGCTCTGATCACCGCGCCCGAGAAAACCGCGCCGGGCGACGAACCCAGGCTGCAACGCCTCGCGCAGGTGTTCCCGAAGTGATGTGCCGTCAGGAGCCAATCATGCGCCGGGGAATGCTTGCTGCGGTCTCTGCAATGTGGATCGCGTGGCCCTGCATCGCCGCCGAACAACAATCGATGGATCCGAGATTTGCGCCTCAGCCGCAGGAAGAAGCGTGCCGCTCGCTCACCCTGGCATCGACCGGCGGCCCGGTGTTGCACGATCCGAAAATCCTTGCGGTGCGTTGGTTGGGATTTTCGACATACGAGTTGGTCTATGGCGACCAGATTATTCTGCTGGACAATTACTACGACCGCGGGCCGCGTTATCGTTACCTTGGGTTCAAAGCGGCAGACGTCAAGCGGGCAAATCTGATCCTCGTCGGTCACGGCCATTCCGATCATATGTCCGACACTGCCCAGACGATTGCCCAGACAGGCGCCACCGTCATTACTTCTCCCATATCCGCAAGCAAGCTCCTCAGCGAGGGAGTGGATTCCAAAAAGGTCGTTGCGGTCACCGGACGTGACGGTCAGGTGTTTGAGTTCAAGGGATTTACCGTGCAGCCCATTCTCGGCCGTCATGGTGAACCCAACCTTGCGCCGGGCACCGGTCAGTTCCGCAAGGCTTATGCCGATGCCTATCCAGCCACGCCGGACGAGAAAGCAGCCGAAGCTCTGATCTCGGCAAAAGGATCGCGTGATCCGCATATACTCGATGAGGGAACGCTCGCCTTCATCATCACCTTCGACGACGGCTTTCGTCTGGCATGGCGGGATTCGGGCGGCGCGATGACAGAGTTTGAGAAGGCCGCGATGGCGAAGATTGGCCGGGTTGACATCCTGATTGGAGCCATTGCCGCCAATGTCGTCGCCGAAGCGAATGCCGCGGTCCTCATGCCGATGATCGATACCTACAGGCCCGCGGTCTATTTCCCCGCGCACCACGAAGAGGAAGTCGGCGGCAACACCGATCGCGCAACAGAGCCCATGTTCCAGTATATCAAGAACAAATATCCCGGCACATTGACGATCTCGAAGGAGTTCAGGGAGCCGACCTGTTTCGATACGCGGTTCAGTATCGGCAACGGCAATGCGTCGCAGCCCACGGTGCGCTGAAAACGCGAGTGATTAACGCGGCTGGCGGCGAACGATCAGAAGCCCGCAAAACGCGATTCCGAGGGTGGCAACAATGATGCCGCCCCACGGACTATCGGTCACGATGCCAGCAATAGCGCCGGCTATGATGATGGCCAACCAAACTGCGACTGTAGCGATTTCGTCCATGGGCAGAACAGTAGCACGGGGTGGAGCTGATCCAATTAATTGTAATCGGATCACGCTCCAGATTCTGTTAATCATCGCGCAAGCGGGACTATTTGCGCCAGACGCTGGCGAGCCAGGGTTGCTGTTCGCGCGGCAGACCTGTCGGCCGATAATAGTGTTCGAGTTCGGTAAATCCCGCTTCGCGCATGAATCGGCGCCAGGTTTCGAGGTCGTGGTAAACGGCATAACGTCCGTGGTTCCAACCTTCCTCATTGTGGCCATGCGGATTTGAGCTGAATAGAACGCCGCGCGGTTTCAGGGTCGCATGCAACTCGCGGAGAACACGCGGTAGCTCCCGGCTGGGGACATGAAAGAGTGAAGCGTTGGCAAAGATGCCGTCAAAGCGGTTGTCCGGAAGGTCTAGCGCGAGGAAGCTCTGCTCCCACACTTCGAAATCCTGTTCGCGCGCCATTGCGACAAAACTCGAACAGCCGTCCAATCCAATCGGCGCGTGACCCAGCGCGGCAAAAGCCTTCAGGTCGCGCCCCGGCCCGCATCCAAGATCGAGGATTGCTGAGGGCGGCTTCGCCTCGATGTACTTGAGCAGCGCTCCGATGTTCTGGCTGACGTCGTGTCCGCGCGTGCCTTCGCGAAATTTCTCCGCGCGATCGCCATAGTGTTGCAGCGTCTGGCTGACGACGCTGGCGAGGTCGAGTTCGTTCAATGGCGTTGCTGATTTCGACGTCGCACAGTCGCCGCATGGGCCATATCGAGGCCCATGCGGTTTGACCTCAGACCGAGTAGCCCAGATTGCGGAGCGGCAAGGAACGTACCCGCTCTCCGGTGGCGGCGAAAACGGCATTGCCGAGCGCGGGCGCGAATGCCGGAAATGCGGGCTCGCCCATGCCGGTCGGTGGAAAATCCGACTGGATGAAATAGGCCTCGATCAGCCTCGGTGCGAAGGGCATGCGCAAGGTCGGATAATCGTTGTAGTTCTGCTGCTGGATGCGGCCGTGCTCGATGTTGATCTGCAGTCCCATTGCGGTGGAGAAGGCGTCGGTCGAAGCGCCCTGCGCCTGGGCTTCCGCCCCGGCGATGTCAACGATGGGACCGACATCGACGGCCACCACGATCCGGTGCACTGTGATCCTTTTGTTGGCGTCGACGCTGAGCTCCACGGCTTGCGCGACATGGCCCGCATGGGAATAGCACCATGCGATTCCCAACCCGGTACCCTTGGGCAGCGGCTTGCCCCATCCTGCCTTCTCGGCGCAGAGCTTGATCACGCCGGTGGCCCGGGCGGGACTGAAGTTGACGTTCTTGTCTTTCGGCGCCAGTTCCGGCACCTGGCGGTTCACCGCATTCACCAGGAACGCGACATGGTCGCGTCCGGCGGCCAGCGACAATTCATGCATGAAGCTTTGCACGGCGAAAACCTGTGCATTGTCACCCGGTGCGCGCCACGCGCCCGTGGGGATCACCAGCGGCATCAGGGTGCTGGTGCGGCGCAGATTGGGTGCAATCGTCGAGTACTTCAGGTTTTCGGTATAGTTGGCACCCGATGCCGGGCCCTTGCCGTCGGCCGTGAACGTGATGAAATGCTCCTGCCAGGCGTCGAGCTTGCCGTTCTTGTCGATGGCGCCCTTGAATTGGTGATAGCCGGCGGGGCGATAAAAATCGTGGCTGAAATCATCTTCCCGCGTCCATTGCAGCTTGACCGGCCGGTTGAGTTTGAGCGCGATGGCCGCAGCTTCACAGCCATAGTCATTGACCAGCCGCCGCCCGAAGCCGCCGCCGACACGGGTCTGATGGATCACCACCTTGTCTTCCTTCACGCCGGCCAATGCGGCCAGTGACGGCAGGGCGCGATTGGGCTGTTGTGTCGGCGTCCAGATTTCGATGATGCCGTCATGCCAGTGCGCCGTCGTGTTCATCGGCTCCATGGGCGCGTGCGCGGCGAACGGGTACTCGTAATACGCTTCCACCGTCTTTGCGGACTGGGCAAAGGCGTTGTCGACATTGCCGACATCGGTGTCGTGTTTTGCCGGAAAGGCGGCCGCCAGTTTTTTCGCGCGTGCCGAAAATTCCGTCGTGGAATCTGTCGATGCCTCGCTTTCGTCCCAGTCGATCTTCAACTTGCCTTTGGCCTGGAACACCGCCCAGGTATCCTTGCCGACAATGGCGACCCCCGGCATCACTTCACTCGGCTTGCCGTTCCCTTCGACGACAAATGCGTCGATGACGCCGGGGAGCGCCTTGATCTCATCCAGATTGGCAGACCTGACCTTGCCGCCGGCTGCGGGACATTTGGTGTAGTTGGCATAAACCATGTCCGGCAACTGCACATCGATGCCGAAAAGCGGTTTGCCGGAAACGACCTTCGGGTCGTCAACGCCACGATGGCGCCGGCCGAGCAGGCGGTATTCGCTGCGCTTCTTGAGCGTCAAAGCCATGGGGTCCGGCACGGGCATTTTCGCGGCGGCGATCGCCAATGATCCATAACTGGCTGTCTTGCCGCTGGCGGCATGCGTCAGCGTCGAATCCTTCGCGGTGATCTCCGACGGCGCGACGTTCCATTGCTTCGCGGCGGCGGCGATCAGCATCGCCTTCGCGCCGGCGCCGGCTTGGCGCACCTGGTCCCAGGCGCGCGGGATGGTGGTGGAACCCCCGGCACCCTGGTAGCCATAGACTTTCGGATTGAAGTCCGCTTGCTCGACGAGGACCTGGTCCCAGTCGGCATCCAGTTCTTCGGCGATGATGAGAGCGAGTGAGGTCTTGATGCCCTGGCCGATCTCCGGCGACTTGGAATAGATGGTGATGGTGTTGTCGGGTGCGATGCGGATGAAGGCATTGATCGACTGATCTTTGCCACCCTGCGGCGCATTGGCGGCGGCAAATGCCTCGCCCGGAAGATGAAATGCCAGTACCAGTCCCGCTGCGCCGGCACCGGCGAGCTTGACGAATGTCCGCCGCCCCATTGGCAAGTCGCCGTCCGCCGGCATCGCCCTGACATCGCGCATCAGCTCGGAGATATCGACATCGGATTGGGCAAATTTGGGATTGATCTTGGTTGCCATGGGTGTCTCCTGGGAGATGCGTTGGCCTATTGTTGTGCCGCTAGCTTGCGCAGGGAAACGATGTCTTTTTCGGTGAGATGGCCGCCCTCGGCGCCGAAGCGCGCGGTGACGAAATTCGATACCGCCGCAATGTCGGCGTTGGAATAACCATCGCCGAAAGCCGGCATGAAGATCGTGCCCTCAGCGGTCTTGCGAGTCACGCCGTTGATGACTGTCTGCGCCACATTGGTGGCGGAAGGGTCGTTGACGGCGCGCACGCCCGTCAGCGTGGCGTATTTGCTGGTCGGGCTGACGCCGGTCCAATCGTGACAAGACGCGCAGGCGCTGGCGAAGATCATCGCGCCGCGCGGGTCCAGAGCAGCCGAGGCGCCCTCGCGATAGGAAGCGGGCGCGGGAACATCTACGGTGCGCGGCAGATCGGTTTGTTCGGACGGTATGCTTCGCAGATAGACCACCAGAGCCTGAATATCGCCCGGCGTCAGAAAGGTGAGACTGTTGTCCGTGGCTTCGCCCATCGGACCGGCAGAACCGCCATGGCCATCGGCATGGCCGGTGGAGAGATAGGTCGCGAGATCTTTGTCGGTCCAGTCGCCGAGACCCGACGCCTTGTCGGCGCTGATGTTATAGGCGCGCCAGCCCGCAGTCAGGGCGCCGGCAAATTTCTGCCGGTTGTTCAGCGCAAAAGCGAGGTTGCGTGGCGTGTGGCACTCGCCGCAATGGCCCATCGCCTCCGCGAGATAGGCGCCCCGGTTCCACTCCACACTCATTGAGGGGTTGGGACGGAAACGCTCATTGGGTTTGTAGATAAAATTCCATGCTGCCAGCAGACTGTGCTGGCTGAAGGGCCATGCGATTTTGTCTGACTTCGGGGGCGCATGCACGGCTGGCAGGCTGAAGAGATAGGCTTTGATCGCCAGCGCGTCGGCGTCAGTCATGTACGCATAGGACGTATACGACATCGCCGGATAAAGCAGCTGACCGTCGCGGCGGACACCATTGTGCAAGGCAGCGAGAAACTGCTGGTCCGTGTAATTCCCGATGCCCGTATCCTTGTCGGGCGTGATGTTGGTCGAATAAATTGTGCCAATCATTGGCACATTGAAGGCGACGCCGCCCGCGTATGCCGGAGCGCCTGGCGCGGTGTGACAGGCGATGCAATCGGCGGCGTGGGCGAGATATTCACCTCGCTTGATCAGATCGGTCCGCGCCAATTCTTTTGGAACGCCTGTCGGGTTTGCGCCCGTATAGTCGGAAAGCACAACTGTCGAACCCCTGGCGAACGCCATCGGCGCGGGAATCAGCACCAGCCAGGCTGCAAAGCCGGCCGCGATGACGACAACAACCGCGATCGCGATACCAATGGTTCTCATGCTTGTGCGCTGCTCCTGGCAGAGCCGGACATTGCTTTTGCTTAGACCGATTTCGTGGCGGCGTTCTTGATCGCCTGGCGAATGCGAATATAGGTGCCGCAGCGACAGATGTTGCCCGCCATCGCCGCGTCAATATCGGCATCATCAGGGTTGGGAGTACGGTTGAGCAGTGCCGTCGCCGACATGATCTGGCCAGCCTGACAATAGCCGCATTGGGGCACTGCAATGTCAATCCACGCGGCCTGAATCCTGGCGCCATTTGACGTATTGCCGATTGCCTCGATGGTGGTCACGGCGCGGTTGCCGACATTGTCGATGGTGAGTTGGCAGGACCGCACTGGCTTGCCATCCACATGGACCGTACAGGCGCCGCACTGGGCGATACCACAGCCATATTTGGCGCCGACCAGACCGAGATGGTCGCGCAACACCCAAAGCAGCGGAGTCCTTGGGTCGACATCGTCTCCGATCACCCGATCTTCGCCATTGACGTTGATGTGCATGGGGTCACCGCCTGCTTTTCGAACCGGCGGGAATTTTGCCTCTGCTGGCTTTGGCCTTCAAGGCGAAACGGCTCAAAAAATCACTGATTCCATCAGTCGCTCCGCATGAGCTGATCAGCAGAGAGGCGCCGAGATTGGGTACGTTACGCCGGGAGCGCATTTCATGCTTTGGCACCCGCGGGCTGCGCCGTAGCGGATGATCCGATTCAACGGAATCGGATCATCCGCTACATTCTTGAATTGTCGCGCAATCTGACGGCGAACCGCTCACACTTCGCCGGATTGTGCTCTAACAGTCTGCTGAAAAAGTCGGGAATTTGCTGCTATTTTCGGGTCTTTGCGCCTGATTTTTCGTGCTTTGGCGGGCCCGTTGTCTCATCGGAACAGATTCCTCCCGTCAAGCTGCGCTGAGTTTCGGGATGCGTACCAGATTG
>DASUHP010000141.1:0-6161 GCA_036273455.1 Micropepsaceae bacterium
CGCCGAAATCATCCGCCGTGACGATCAGCTTTTTCAGGCGTGACTCCGCCGCGCCCGAAGGAAGTGGAAAAATTCCACCCCCTCGCGCAATCGCCGCTTCATCATTTCCGGGCTCGCGATCATTTCGCCCACAATCGACGCAATCTTCGAAGGCCGGAAATAGAAGCGTTTGTAGAATTCCTCCACCGAGTGGAAAATCTGTGTGTGGCTGAGATGAGGATAATGCAGCGGCGCGATCTGCACGCCATCATCATCGATCAGGTCGGCGCCCTCATATAGCCAGCCATTCTCCTGTGCCTGCCGGTACAGGAATGTTCCCGGATAGGGAGCCGCCAGCGACACCTGGATAGTATGGGGATTGATCTCCTTGGCGAAGTTCACTGTCTCCTGAATCGTCTCCGTGGTCTCGCCGGGAAGGCCGAGAATGAAGGTGCCATGGATGGTGATTCCAAGGTCATGGCAATCCCTGGTGAATTGCCGCGCAACCTCTACCCGCATTCCCTTTTTGATGTTGTAGAGGATCTGCTGATTGCCGGATTCATAACCGACCAGAAGCAGCCTGAGGCCGTTGTCCTTGAGCACTTCGAGAGTCCTGCGCGGGACATTCGCCTTCGCGTTACAGGACCATGTCACGCCGATTTTCGCGAGTTCCTTCGCGATGGCTTCGGCACGCGGCAGATTGTCCGTAAACGTATCGTCATCGAAGAAGAATTCCTTGACCTGCGGAAATGCTTCCTTCGCCCATTTGATTTCCGCCGCGACGTCTTCGACCGAACGCACGCGATAGCGATGGCCGCCGACGGTCTGCGGCCAGAGGCAGAAGGTGCAACGCGATTTGCAGCCGCGCCCGGTATAAAACGAGACATAGGGGTGCTTGAGATATCCAATGAAATAGTTCTCGATCTTCAGGTCGCGCTGATAGACCGGTGTGACCCATGGCAGGTCGTCCATGTTTTCGATATTGGGGCGGTCTTCGTTGTGGACGATGGCGCCAAGTTCATTGCGGTAAGACAACCCCTTGATGTCTTTCCAGGGCACATCACCGGCGGCTTCCTTGATGGTGAAGTCAAACTCGTTGCGCGCCACGAAATCCACTGCTGGAGCGTCTTTTAGGCTCTGTTCGGCTTCGACGGCAACCTTCGCCCCGATCATCCCGATTTTGACGCCAGGATTGACGTCCTTGATCCGCTCCGCGGTTTTCGCATCGGATTTGAAAGACGGGGTCGAAGTGTGCATCACAATCAGATCGCGGCTCTTTACGTCTGAAACGATGTCATCGAATTTCAGCCGGTGCGGCGGCGCATCGATGAGTTTTGAGCCTTCCACCAGCGCCGCGGGTTGCGCCAGCCAGGTCGGATACCAAAAGGACCGGATTTCCCTCCGCGCCTGATACCGCGAGCCTGCCCCTCCATCGAAACCTTCATAAGACGGGGCCTGGAGAAACAGAGTGCGAAGCATTCTCTAATCCTGTGCGATTGCGCCGGCGGAACTGACTTGGAAACGGGCGCCGCGCCAGTCGACCCGGCCGGCGAACAGCGCCCCGATGAATACCATGAAAGATAATAAATCGCGCGCCGGGACAAGCCAAATCGGATCGGCGGTTCCAAAGCGGGTATTGATGTGGATCGCAAGCCACACACGCGCGGCAATTGCAGCCGCAAGGACGCCGAGCGCGGCCGGCGCGAAAGCGAGCACCAGGCAGCCGATCAGGCTGAGCGGGATGGCATGCGTGACGATGCTGCCGGCAAAACCCGAAGGATTGACCAGCCGGATGGTTCTCGCCCAGCGCAACTCGTGCCGGAACACATCCCCGGGCGTCATTTCGGCGCAGGAATGGCTGACAATCAGGGGTGGCACGTTCAACCGGTAGCCGAGTGACCGGACCGCACGGCCGATTTCATAATCATCAGCAAGCCTGTCAGCAAACGTCTGCAATCCACCAATTTCGTCCAGCACGCTGCGCTTCAGCGCGATGGTCGAACCAAAACAGGGCGAGGCAAACCCGTGCGCCAGCGCGAACAGAACATCGGGCAGAAAATGCTGGTTGATCCCCATGGCCGACAGGCGCGGCCAAAGCCCCGTCACGGCTGGACGGCCGGTGTAGCAGCACGTCACGACGCCGGTCCCGGGCATCTGCACCGCCGCGGCCACGACGGCGAGGTAATGGGGCGGGACCGCGATATCGCTGTCACTGATCACCAGGAGATCGTGTTTCGCGGCCGGCAGCATGTTCAGCAGATTGGAAATCTTCGGGTTCGCGCCATGTCTTGCCGAGCCGGCGACGAGAGCGACATCCAGGGCGGGATTGGCCGCCTTGATGCTCTGCGCGATTCGGAACGCACCATCATCGCTTTGATGCATGCCCAGCACCAATTGCACCGGCGCCGCGTAATCCTGGCGGCAGAAAGTGGTGAGATTTTCCGCCAATTGCGGTTCGGCGCCGTAGAGCGGCTTCAGCACGGTCACCGGAACTGGTGGACCGGCCTGGATTTTGGCATTTGCGAAGCGCTGGACCGCGAAAGCGCACGCGATCGCATAGAGCGCCCCGGCTACTGCGGCGGCGCAGAAAATCCATCCAATGATCGCAGTGATTCCGGTCACGCGTGCTCTAGGGTTGCGGCAATTGCTTCATGAATTCAGCGAGATGAGATTTCCAGATCGCGGCGCGCAGATGCGTGTAATGCCCGTGCGTCTTCTCACTCGCCGGAATCAGCACATATTGGGCATGGGCAATGCGCTTCACCGCCGGTTCGAGCACGTGAAGGCTGGGCGGATTGGCCTCGTCGTCGGCGAAATTGATCGCCATCAGCCGGGCATTGATCTTCTCGAGGTCCTTTGAAGGATCGTAATCGAGCACCGCCTGAATGCCGTATAGCGTGTTATTGGCGTCATTCTTTTCCGCATCGGCGACCAGCTTGTCATACATCGCAATCGATGCGCTCTCGTCCGGCGCTGACTTTTGAATCTGCCACGGATTGTCGGTGGTCATCGCGCCGAGGGGCGAGGTGTAAATCCAGTGAGTCGGATTCTTCTCATAGTTTCCCGCGTGATAATCGGGATCGTGCAAAATCGCATTCATGCGCACCAGCCGCTCGATCAGGTTTCGGCCGCTGATCTGGATCGGCATGCTGGCGATCGGAACCAGCCCGTCCATCAGGCCGGGATACATCTCGCCCCACATCCATGTCTGCATCCCGCCCATTGAACTGCCCATCACCAGCCGCAAATGCCGGATGCCGAGAGCTTCCGTCACCAGCCGGTGCTCGGCCTCGACAATGTCGTGATAGCGGTAATGCGGAAATTTACCCTTGAGACCGTCGCTCGGCTTGCTCGATCTGCCGGTCCCGATGCTGTCCGGGATGATGATGAAATTCTCGCCGGCGTCGAGTGGCTGACCTCTTCCGAACAACTCGCCCGCCAGCGTCGGCAGCATCCAGCTCTGGCCCGATCCGCTGGTGCCATGCAGCAGCACGACGCCATTGGTGATCTCGCCCTGCGCATCGCGCTTTGGTGTGCCGAGGGTGACGTAATGCAGGCGGAGTTCGGGCAGGACCTCGCCGTCGGCGAAATGGAAGTCGCGGATGGTAAATTCGGCGTCGTGCTGATTGGGCCAGGTGTCTTGCGCGCATGCCGGAACGGCGGCGAAAAGCAACCCGCCAAAAACAAAACTGCGAAAATCCATGCCGGCTCTCCCGATCAGCCAAACTTACAGTATGGTGTTCCAAAGTTTGGAAAAAGGACCAATCTCATGGCAAGGGCCCTCCTGCTGGTGTCCGCACTGTGGCTCACCGCAGGGACTGCCGCCGCGGCACCGCTTCACCTGGAAGAGGCCAGCATTGCCGATGTCCATCGCGCGATGCTGGCGCATGAACTTACCACGACGCAGCTGGTCACGTTATATCTGAAGCGCATTGATGCTTATAATGGCCGCTGCGTCGATGGCGGCGTCGATCCGGCAACCGGTTTGCAGCTTGGTGGAGTCACTCCGAAGCCAAAGGCCGGACAGCTCAATGCCGTGATCACCGTCAATCGGCGGGGCCAAAGATCGCGCACGGACCGGACCGACGCCGATCCCGCGATGCCGGATGCGCTGGAAGCCGCGCGGGCCCTGGACGCGGATTTTGCCCGCACCGGAAAGCTTTCCGGTCCGCTGCACGGCATTCCCTTCATTGTCAAAGATCAGTTCGACACGTTTGACATGCGCACCACGGCGGGAGCGGCCGCCGATTACGCCAATGACCGGCCGCCGCGCGACGCAGAAGTGGTGGCGCGGCTGCGCAAGGCAGGCGCCATCATTCTTGGCAAAGGCAATATGGGCGAATATGCCTCCGGCGACCGCAGCACATTCGGTGGCCTGACCTGCAATCCCTATGACACGAGCCGCAGCGCCGGCCGTTCCAGCGGCGGGCCGGGCGCGGCCGTGGCCGCCAATCTCACAATGTGCGGCATCGGTGAAGAAACCGGCCCATCGACGCGCAACCCGGCGGCAAATGAGAGCCTCGTCGGCATTGTCGCGACTCACAGTCTGGTCAGCCGGGCCGGCATCATTCCGGCATCTTTGACCCGCGATCGTGCCGGTATCCTGTGCCGCAATGTCGCTGATGCCGCCGCCGTGCTGTCGGCGATTGCGGGTTATGATCCCGCCGATCCCGCAACCGCTGATTCGGTTGGGCACCTGCCTGCAGGGGGTTACATCGCGTTCGCGAACGGCGCGAGTCTTCAGGGCATGCGCATCGGTGTGGTGCGCGAATTCATGCAGGTCTTCACGCAAGCCGATGCGAACAGCGTCGGCATTGCCGAGCAGGCGATTGCCGATCTCAAGAAAGCGGGCGCAACAATCATTGATCCGGGCCCAAAGGGTGCGCTGTTTGCGCAAGCGATCGGCGAAATCGTACCGGCACTGGATGCGCCGACTTTGGTGGAATTGTCCAGGCAAACGCCGGCACCCGATCTGACCATCCGTTTGCTCGCGGACCGCGAGCCGCCCACCTCAGGCGAGGTGCTGTTCGCGATGGACCGCTATCTTACCGCCCGCGGCGACGGCAAAATCCGCAGTGTTCGCGATCTACTGGATCATTCGGTGTTTTACGACCATCCGCCGATCGATGGTGTGACCCTTCCGCCAAAAACGCGGTTGGAGATGATGCTGCGGGATGCCAAAACTCCGGATATCAGCCGCTGGCATGAGACACGCACCGTGCTGCAGATGCTGGTCAACAAGGTCATGGCCGACAGCCGGCTTGATGCCCTGGTGTACCCGACCAAAACAATACCGGCTCCGCGGCTTGCGGCCCCTGTCGAGCCGCCTATGGTCGGCGGCCGTGATTTCCGGGCGCCGCTGACGCCGCGGCTGTCGCCCAATGCCGGGCTGCCGGCCATTGTTGTGCCCGCGGGATTCACCCATGAAGTTTATGACCGCATTGCGTTGCGTGAAACCGGCCGCCTTGTTGCGGGCGAACTCGATGGGCCCAAACCCGATGAATTGCCGGTCGCGATCGAATTTCTCGGCCGCGCCTATTCCGAACCGGTGCTGATCCGCATCGCCGCCGGTTATGAGCAGGCGACGCACCACCGCCGCGCTCCCGCAGATTTTCCGGCTTTGCCAGGTGAACCGTAATGGGACAGGACCGTCCATATATTTCCACCGATTGCATCGTGTTCGATGAATCAGACCGCGTCCTTCTGATTCGGCGCAAGAATGAACCGTTCCGTGGCCAATATGCCTTTCCCGGTGGGTTCATCGAAACCGGCGAAACGGCGGAAGATTCGGCGCGCCGTGAATTGATGGAGGAAACCGGCATTCAGGCCGGTGATTTGCGGCTGCTCGGGGTTTATTCCGATCCCGGGCGCGATCCGCGGCATCACACCATCACCATCGCCTATATCGTCCGGGTGCAGGGACAAACGCCCATCGCCGGAGATGATGCGGCAGCGGCGGAATTTGTCGCCGATCCCGCGACGAAAATGCTCGCTTTCGACCACGGGTTTATCCTGCGCGACGCGCTGAAACTGCATGCGGGAAGCCGGTCATGACCCTGATCCTCGGCAACGATGACGTCGAAGCAGTCCTCACGATGCCGGACTGCATCGCGGTCATGGAGGACACCTATCGTGAGCTGGCGAAAGGCGCAGCCCTGTCGCGCACACGTTCGGATTCATTC
>DASUHP010000142.1:0-68143 GCA_036273455.1 Micropepsaceae bacterium
ACCGTGCAGTCGAATTTCGATTTCGGCTCGGAAGCCGACATGGTGAAAAAATTGCGCGTGGCGCTGGCGCTGCAGCCGGTGGCCACCGCGCTTTTCGCCAATTCGCCCTTTCGCGAAGGCAAGCCTAACGGGTTCAAGTCGTATCGCAGTCAAATCTGGACCGATGTCGACAATCAGCGCGCCGGGATGCTGCCGTTTGCCTTCGAGAGCGGGTTCGGATTCGAGCGCTATGTCGATTACGCGCTCGATGTGCCGATGTATTTCATTTATCGCGGCGGCCGCTATATCGATGTCGCCGGAAAGTCCTTCCGCGATTTTCTGTCAGGGAAAATCCCGGAGCTGAAAGGCATCGAACCGCATATTTCCGACTGGGCCGATCATCTGACCACGATCTTTCCCGAAGCGAGGATCAAGGCATATCTGGAAGTGCGTGGTGCCGATGGCGGGACCTGGCGGCGTATTTGCGGGTTGCCGGCGCTGTGGGCCGGAATTCTCTACGATGACACGGCGCTGGATGCGGCGTGGGATATGGTGAAGGACTGGACGGCCGAAGAACGCGATGCCCTGCGCGCATCGGTGGCCAAGCTCGCCTTCGCAGCGCCGTTCCGCAACACCACGGTTCTCGATCTGGCGCGGCAGATGTTGAACATCGCAATGCACGGATTGCGCGCTCGCGCGATGCTGGATTCGAGTGGATCGTCGGAGGAAGGCTTTTTGCAACCTCTTTCCGAACTCGTGTCGCGGGGCCAAACGCGGGCGGAGGAGTTGCTGGAGCTGTATCGCGGCGAATGGGGCGGCGATCTCGGCCGGCTATTCGAAGCGTATAATTTTTTGTAATTCCCCGCGGACGCTAATTCGCGGCCGGGTTCGCCGAATTCCAGTCGTTCACCAGTCCTTTGGCCAGCGCATCGATAATGGAGTCGGCCTGTGCCGCCGGGTCCGCCCCGCGGCCAAGGATTCCGTCATTCCAGATTGTCGCAACGGTGCGTTGGCCGGTCTTCTCTATGGTTACGCCGGCGAAAACTTCCAGCGTGACGCGTGCCGTGCAATCGCTCAACACGCTGACATTCAGATAAATCGTGGCGTCGGGAACAGTATCAACCAGCGCGATTCGGCTCTGGCCGACAATGGACCGCAATGATGTTTCGAGTCTATCGCGGGCAATGCCACATTGGACCGCGTTCTGATTGACATCTTCAACCACAATCTCGAAACGCTGCAAGCCACGCAAAGCAAGTGCAGCGTTCGTGGCGCCAGAGGCAGCCGCTGGGGCGCCGAAACACACGGCAATCCCGAGCGCTGCTGCCTGAATCATCCGCATTGCTGCGTGCACCCCGATGCGCGGGGTCCAGATTAGCAGAATTGATGGATGAAATCGGCGCGGCGGTCGAAAAGCATTTCAGATATTGATCATTTCCGGGACGCGGGGATCGTCTTTGAAGTCGAGCGCTTTTGTGACGGCGGGCCGCTGTTTCAGGCGCGCATACCACTCATCGACATGGCGATATGCGCCGGCGGAAAAGAATTCCGGGCTCAAATTATGGATGCGATCGATGAAAGGCAGCATCGCGTAATCGGCAAGCGTCAGGTAGTGGCCGGCGAGCCAGGATGAGTCCGCGAGTGTGTCATTGCAGCGCGCGAGGCAGCCCCGCATTTTTTCCACCGCACTCATGAGAACATCTTCGGAGAAGCCGTGTGTGCTCACTTCGGCCCAGCGTTTGCGGCGGTCCTCTTGCGGAATTCGGGCCAACACCTGCTCACGCTCAGTCACCGACAGATTTTTCATCGCATCGCGATTGAGAATCATCCAGGTCGGGGCATAAACCGCCGGATAAGCGACATCGTCGGAGAACTTCAGCCACAGGCGCATGCGCGCACTGATGTAAGCATCACGGGGCCGGAGCTGCGTTTGCGGAAACACATCCTCGAGATATTCCATGATCACCGACGACTCGGTGACTACGCGGCCGTCATGGACAAGCGTCGGAACGACACCATTCGGATTCAATTTGAGATAATCCGGCGCGTGCTGCTCGAATTTGCGCAAATCCATCAGATGGCTTTTGAACGGCAGCTGCTTTTCGTACAGCACCAGCCGGACCTTCTTCGAGCAGGTCGAAGGCAGTCCGTGATAAAGCTCAAGACCGGTCATCGTCATCCGTAACCTCGTCGCCTTTGCGCCAGCGCCACCCGCCTTTGGTCTTTTTCCACGCCACCCAGAAGAATGGAATGGAAACCACCACTACGGCGGCTGTGCGCAGCCACACGGTGCCGGGATAGCCCAGACGCCACTGGAATCCCGCCGGAATGGCGATGATCGCGGCAAGATAGGCGACGTACAGCGCCCAGCCCTTCCAGCTCAGGGGTATGCCGATGCCAATGCCGCTTCGTTTGGGACGAAACCAGTATTCGGTCATTGGGAAAGTTTAAAGGAGCAAGGAGCGAGAAGCGAGAAGCGAGAAGCGAGAAGTCCTTATCTGGCTCCTCTATTCTCGTTCCTCGCTTCTCAGCCGCTGTTGCGCAGGCCGGCGGAGATGCCGTTCACCGACATATGGATGCCGCGCAAAGTTTCCTCGTCTTCGGCGCCGGAACGGCGGCGGCGGAGCAATTCGAGCTGCAGCAGATTCAGCGCATCGATATAGGGAAGGCGCAGTCGTATCGATTCGGCGAGTGCCGGGTTCGACTCGAGAAACTGTTTCTGCCCGGTCAGCGCCAGCACTGCGTCCTTCGTTGCCGACCATTCCCTGGTAATGCGCTCGAACACGGATTCGGCGAGCGAGCGATCCTCGACCAGTTCGGCATAGCGCCGGCCGATGTCGAGATTGGATTTGGCGAGCACCATTTCCAGATTGGACACTACAGTGCGGAAGAAGGGGGAACAGCGGTAAAGCTGGATCAGCTCGTCAGCCCGTCCGGTTTTCTGCAGCGCCGCGGCCGCCGAACCGAATCCGTACCAGCCGGGCAGCATGATGCGCGACTGTGACCAGCTGAACACCCAGGGGATCGCCCGCAAATCTTCGATGCGGGTCGAACTGGTGCGGGAGGTGGGGCGGCTGCCGATTTTCAGGTTGGATATTTCCGGCAGCGGCGTCGATTGCCGGAAATAGATATCGAAACCGTTTGTCTCATAAACGAGTGAGCGATAGGCACGATAGGCGGCGCCGCTGAACTCGGCAAATATTTCCGCGAGTTCGCCATCCGCAGCATCCGGTTCGGGGGCGATGTCGGCAAGCAATGCGGCGGCCACCATCCGCTCCAGCGTACGGCGCCCGACATCCGGAGTGCCGTATTTGCTCGCCACAACCTCACCCTGTTCGGTCACGCGCATGCCGGTCGACACCGCCCCTTCGGGGAGCGCCCGGGTCGCTTCGAAACTGGGGCCGCCGCCGCGCCCGACAGTTCCGCCGCGGCCATGGAAAAACCGCAGCGAGATATCGTGCTCTTTTGCCACGGTGAGCAATGCGCGAATGGCGCTGCGGATTTCGTAATTGGAAGTGACGTAACCGCCGTCCTTGTTGCTGTCGGAGTAACCAATCATCACTTCCTGAAGATTGTTCTGTGCTGCCAGCATGGCGCGCGCCAGCGGCAGCGAAAAAAATTCGCGCATCACGGCGGGGCAATTCCGCAGGTCATTAATGGTTTCGAACAGCGGAATCACCCGAAGCGCCGGCTGCGGCTTTGTGCCGGGCACAAACAAACCGGCCTCTTTCATCAGGATGCAGGTTTCGAGCAGGTCCGACACGCTCCTCGCCATCGAGATGACGTAATTCGCGACGGTGCCCTCGCCAAAACGGGAGCGCAGCGACGCGGCCATTGCGGCAATATCGAGCTCACGCGCGGTCTCATCCGAATAGCGGCGATACGGCGTTCGCAATATGCGGGTGCTCGACAATTCGCGCACCAGAACTTCGATGCGCTGTGATTCCGGCAGCGCCGCATAATTCGCGCTGACGCCCGCCTCACGCAGCAATTCCGCCACGGCACGTTCATGCACCGCGGAGTTCTGCCGCAAATCCATTACGGCGAGATGGAAGCCAAAACTTTGCACCGCGTCGCGCAATTCTCCGACCCGGCCTCCGGCAAGATCGGCACTGCCATTCTCGGCCAGCGAAAGCGCAATCGTGCCGAGATCGGCCGCGAATTCCTGCGGCCGGCTATAGGGTGGTTCATCGTTGCGCGGTTTCTCTCCCGCGTGCAGAAGTGCATAGCGGCTGGCCGAGAGGCGGCCATGAATATGGGTGATCGCACGGCGATAGGGTTCATCCGCCTTTTGCGGGGAGACGCCGGTATTTTTTGCCGCAAGCTCGTTGAGCCCTTTCGTGACCGGCACGAATTCATCCGAGATCGACAACTCGCGCCCCAGGAGATGGAGCTGTTCGAGATAGTGATCGAACAGATTGGATGAAAAGCGCCGGACGGCATATTCCAGACTCGCCGCCGAGACGAATGGATTCCCGTCGCGGTCGCCGCCGACCCAGGAACCCACTTGCAGAATTGCCGGTAGCGGACCCTGAAGCCCGAAGCTTTCGGCAATCTTGCGCTTCACTGCGGGCAATTGCGTCGTAAAAGTTCGGGCGAGAATGGCCGCCGCATTATTGATTTCGTCGGTGACGTGAATGCGTTCGGGGCGCAACATCCGGGTCTGCCACAGGGTGCGGATTTCGCGCTTCAGACGAGTTTCGATTTCCGCCTGGCGCGTCGTGCTGGACGCATAATGCTGAAGCAGCGGCAGCAGTTCCGCGATCGCAGACTCGCGCTCGATGATGCTCTGGCGGCGCACTTCGGTGGGATGCGCCGTGATGACCGGCGCAATCAGCGTACCCGCGAGATATTCGTAAACCCGCTCCGCGGTCATGTCCTGCCGCTGCCGGATGCGGTCAAGCGGCCCCTGATCACCCGCCGCGGCTTCGCAACGGATGATGTAATCGTCTGCGATATTGGCGAGCTGGGAAAAAATCGCGAATGCGCGAATCAGTACGACCAGATCGCGGTTCGCCAGATAGCCGAGGCGGCGAATCTGCGAGACTGCCGGGCGGCCCTGCCGATGCTCATTGACGACGTGGCGGCGCAGTCCCTCGACGCGGTCAAATGCAGCCTGGCCAAGTTGTTCCCGGATAACCTCGCCGAGCTGACGCCCGAGCAGGCGGATCAACTCCCGGCTCGTGGCATCGACCGGGTTCTGCTGGAGGACGTGCAATTGCCGTTCGGCCATCTTGCCCTTCCAAACGCCGGGCCGAGCGGCCCCGTTCCAAGGGTCGCGGAAGAGGAATCCAGGCGGCGTTGATTACGCCGCGGTTCCGCCCACCGTCAGGGCGTCGATTCGCAAGGTCGGCTGGCCGACGCCAACTGGCACGCTTTGGCCATTCTTGCCGCAGGTGCCGATACCGCTGTCGAGCTTCATGTCGTTGCCGATCATGGAGACGCGCGTCATCGCGTCCGGTCCATTGCCGATCAGGGTTGCGCCCTTGATCGGTTCGCCGATTTTGCCGTCGCGGATGCGATAGGCCTCGGTGCAGGAAAACACGAATTTTCCGCTGGTAATGTCGACCTGGCCACCGCCGAATTGGACGGCGTAGATGCCTTCCTTGACCGAGGCGAGGATTTCTTCGGGCGTGTGCTTGCCGGCCAGCATGTACGTGTTGGTCATGCGCGGCATCACCGGGCTGGCAAAGGATTCGCGGCGGCCATTGCCGGTGGGCGCCATGCCCATCAGCCTGGCATTCATCCGGTCCTGCATATAGCCTTTGAGAATGCCGTCTTCGATGAGGACCGTCGACGAAGTCGGGGTTCCCTCGTCATCAATGCTGAGCGAGCCGCGGCGCTCCGAAATGGTTCCATCGTCCACGACCGTCACGCCGGGCGAGGCAACGCGCTGGCCCAGGAGCCCGGCAAAGGCCGAAGTTTTCTTGCGGTTGAAATCGCCTTCCAGACCGTGTCCGACGGCTTCGTGCAGCAGGATGCCGGGCCAGCCGGAGCCGAGCACAACCGTCATTTCGCCGGCCGGAGCTGGAATGGACTGTAAATTGACCAGGGCGCTGCGCAAGGCTTCGTCCACGCCGGCTTTCCAATAGGAGGGGTCGATATAGTCGGTATAGGCCCTGCGGCCACCGCCACCGTAAAAACCAGTCTCCTGGCGGCCATTTTCTTCCACCACTATATGGACCGAAAGCCGAACCAGCGGACGGACATCGCGATAGGTTTCACCGCCCGGCCGGATGATTTCCACCACCTGCCATTCCCCAGCCAGTGTACAGGAAACCTGCTTCACACGTGAATCCCTGCTCCGCGCATAGGCATCGACTTCGCCCATGAGCTTCACTTTGGCTTCGAAAGGCGCCGAATCGAGTGGGCTGTCGTCGGTATAAAGGTGGACGTTCGAGCGCGCCGGACCACCTGCAAGCACGCCGGAATGGCCAAGCTTGACCACACTGATGGCGTCGGCAGCCCGGGCGATGGCGGGTTCCGAAAGTTCGGAGGCGTGTGCGTAGCCGGTCGCTTCCCCCGCGACACCCCGCAAACCGAAGCCCTGGGTCGTGTCGTAAGTCGCCGCCTTGAGTCGCCCGTCATCGAACGAAAAGCTCTCCGTCTGGCGATATTCGAGGAAGAGTTCGCCGTCATCGGCACCCTTCAGCGCATTGTCCACAAGCGATTGGACACGGTTCCGCTGCATGCCGGTTTGGGTGAAAAACAGATTGTCGGGGTTCGTCATGGCAAACTCGCGAGGGTGGGCTTAGGTGTATATAGGAAAGGGGTGGCGATCCGTCACGCAAACGGCCGAACAATTTGCCGATTCGGCTAACCATGAAACGAACCGCGTGGCATCAGGTCGCAATGACTTGGGTTCCTTAAGCACCCTAAATCGCGGCTTGGCACACGCGGTCACGCAGGCGGGAAGCCGGCGCCCGAAGTGCAAGGGAGGGGCTTTTATGATGCGCAGGTTCGCAGGTTTCGCGACATTATTGGCAGTGATGCTGCCGGTGGCCGCCATCGCGCAGACGGTGATGGGACAACCGACACCCTGGCAAGTTGGTTTGCAGGCGCCTGGGGCTGACCGGATGCGCGACATCATCAGCCTGCACACCTTCGTTCTTTATATCATCAGTTTCATCAGCCTGTTTGTCGGGGGGCTGTTGATCTGGATCATGATCCGGTTCAATGCGACCGCCAACCCAACGCCCTCGGCCACCACCCACAACTCCACGCTGGAAGTTCTGTGGACGATCGTGCCGGTACTGATTCTAGTGGCGATCGCCATTCCGTCATTTCGCCTGCTGTATTTCGAGGACGTGATTCCGAAGCCCGACATGACGATCAAAGCGATCGGCAAGCAGTGGTTTTGGACGTACCAGTATCCCGATAACGGCAACTTCCAGTTCGATGCATTGCGCATTCCGGACCGACGTTCGGCGCCTGCCGTGCCAAATGGCCCGCCACGCATGCTCGGCACCACGAACCATGTGGTCGTTCCGGTCAATAAACTCGTCAGGGTGCTGACGACCGGTGCGGATGTGATCCATTCCTGGGCAATACCGGCCTTTGGCGTGAAAATGGACGCCGTTCCGGGCCGCATCAACGCGACCTGGTTCAAAGCCGACACCATCGGAACCTATTACGGGGAATGTTCGGAATTGTGCGGCGCCAATCATGCATTCATGCCGATCACCGTGGACGTGGTGAGCCAGGCCGATTTCGACATGTGGGTGCAACAGGCCAAGACCAAATTTGCCTCCGCCGGCGCGCCGACCCGCGTCGCGGCCGAGCAGTAGGGGAGCGAGAAATCCATGGCACACGATCACGTTGCACACGCGCATGCCGAACACGCCCACCATCCGACGGGATGGCGGCGTTGGGTGTATTCGACGAACCACAAAGATATCGGGACGATGTATCTCATCTTCGCGATTATCGCGGGGTTGGTCGGCGGCGCATTCTCAATGGCGATTCGCGCCGAGCTGATGTATCCGGGCCTGCAGGTATTCAGCGAACCGCATACCTATAATGTGATGGTGACGGGACACGCGCTGATCATGATCTTCTTCATGATCATGCCGGCGATGATCGGTGGCTTCGGCAACTGGTTGACGCCGCTGATGATCGGCGCACCGGACATGGCGTTCCCGCGCATGAACAATATTTCGTTCTGGCTGCTGCCGTTCTCTTTCACGCTGCTGATTCTGTCGATGTTCGTGGAAGGCGATTCGGGCGGGCAGGGCGTCGGCGGTGGCTGGACGCTTTATGCGCCGCTTTCGACCTATGGATCGCCCGGTCCGGCAATGGATCTGGCGATCTTTTCGATCCATATCGCGGGGGCGTCCTCAATCCTCGGCGCCATCAACTTCATCACCACGATCTTCAACATGCGAGCGCCCGGCATGACGCTGCACAAGATGCCGCTGTTCGTGTGGTCAATTCTGGTGACGACATTCCTGTTGCTTTTGTCGCTGCCGGTTCTGGCCGGCGCCATCACGATGTTGCTGACCGACCGGCATTTCGGCACCACGTTCTTCAATCCGGCCGGTGGCGGCGATCCGATCCTGTTCCAGCACCTGTTCTGGTTCTTCGGGCATCCTGAAGTGTACATTCTCATTGTGCCCGGATTTGGGATGATCAGTCAGGTTGTGTCGACTTTTTCGAGAAAGCCGGTGTTCGGCTATCTCGGCATGGCCTACGCGATGGTCGCCATCGGCTTCATCGGCTTCGTCGTCTGGGCGCACCACATGTACACGGTGGGTCTGACCGTCGATACCAAGGCCTATTTCGTATTCGCGACCATGGTGATCGCGGTCCCGACCGGGGTGAAGATCTTTTCCTGGATCGCGACGATGTGGGGCGGATCGATCAGCTTCCGTACGCCGATGCTGTGGGCAGTCGGGTTCATTTTCCTGTTCACCGTTGGCGGTGTGACCGGCGTCGTTCTGGCCAATGCCGGTGTCGATGTCGTGCTGCAGGACACCTATTACGTCGTCGCCCACTTCCACTACGTGCTGTCGCTGGGCGCAGTGTTCGCGATTTTCGCCGGCTGGTACTACTGGTTCCCGAAAATCACCGGCTACATGTACAACGAGACGCTCGGCAAGCTGCATTTCTGGACCATGTTCATTGGGGTGAACATCGCATTCTTCCCAATGCATTTCCTTGGTCTTGCCGGGATGCCACGGCGCTATGTCGATTACCCGGACGCCTTTGCCGGCTGGAACTATGTCTCGTCCATCGGCGCGTTCATCTCCGGGTTCGGGGTGCTGATATTCCTGGTGTGCATGGCGGAGGCCTTCATGCGTAAGCGCGTTGCGGCCGATAATCCGTGGGGCGCGGGCGCGACGACACTGGAATGGACGCTGTCCTCACCTCCGCCGTTCCACACCTATAACGATCTGCCGCAGATCGCTGATACTGCCCATCCCTGAGGACTGACCGGCAATGACCACAGCGATTGAAGATCGGCATTCGGTAGCCCTCGCAGAAAGCGAGTTCGCGACGGTTGCCGATTATTTCGCGCTGCTGAAGCCCCGGGTGATGTCTCTGGTTCTGTTTACCGCGGTTGCCGGTCTGGTGTTGGCGCCGGGCCACGTGCCACTCGCCACCGCCCTGACGGCACTGTTGTGCATTGCGGTCGGAGCCGGTGCCTCCGGCGCGCTCAATATGGCCTATGACGGCGATATCGACGCGCTGATGTCGCGGACAATCGGGCGCCCGGTTCCGCAGGGCCGCATCACCGCCGGGTCTGCCACGGGATTTGGAATCGTCATGTCCATAGGCGCAGTGACGACCATGGGCTTGTTGGTGAATCCGGTCGCGGCGGCGCTTTTGGCCTTCACCATTGCCTTTTACGTTCTGATTTACACCGCATGGCTCAAACGCCGGACGCCGCAGAATATTGTTATCGGCGGTTTGGCCGGAGCGTTGCCACCAGCGATCGGCTGGGCCTCCGTCACAGGTTCCCTGGCCATTCCGCCACTGGTGCTGGTCGCGATCATATTCCTGTGGACGCCGGCGCATTTCTGGGCGCTGTCGCTGTACCGCACCTCCGATTATGTCAGGGCACGGGTGCCAATGTTGCCGGTGATCTCCGGCAAGCGCGAGACACGGCGGCAGATTGTGCTCTATGCGGTTCTGACCGTGATCGCGGGATTCGCGCCTCTGGCACTGGGTTTTGCCGGGCCGGTTTTCGGCGCTGTCAATGGGCTCCTGGGCGGCTGGTTCGTAGTTCAAAGTCTAATGGTCGCGGTTGAGCGCGACGAAACGCGTGAGCCACAAGCGCGTCGTCTGTTCGGAATTTCCATCCTCTATCTGTTCGCGGTGTTCGCGGCGGTGTTGCTGGAGCAGGCGGCGGGCATTGCGCCGTTGACGCCCCTGATTGGACGATGAATGATGATGGCGACCGTCAGCAGCGTTTCGAACGTGCCCGGCGGATGCGCAATTACGCTATCGCTGGCGTGCTTTTGTTCCTGGTTCTGCTGTTCTTCTTCATGACGATTGTGAGGCTGGGGGGGCATGTCGCGGATTAGCCGGCGTTTGAGACTGACGCGCAATCACGCCGTGTTCGCAAGCTGCGCTGTCGTGGTCGCCGCGATGGTCGGCGCGACCTATGCGGCGGTACCGCTGTATTACGTGTTCTGTCGCGCCACCGGATATGGCGGGACTCCCAACCGTGCGGCTGCGGCCCCGGGGGCGACCGGCTCGCGCCTGATGACGGTCCGTTTCGACACCAATGTCGATCCGAAACTGCCCTGGACATTCGTTCCAGAACAGAGATCGGTGAAGGTGCGCATCGGCCAGGATCAACTGGTGTTCTTTCGCGCCGTGAACAATTCGAATGTACCGATCACCGGGCATGCCGCCTTTAATGTCGAGCCCGATTATGCCGCCCGGTATTTTTCCAAAATCCAGTGCTTTTGCTTCACCGAGCAACGGCTCAATCCGGGGCAGGTGGCAGAGATGCCGGTCTCGTTCTTCATTTCGCCGAAACTCCTCGCCGATCACGAAGAGGACAAGGTTTCGGAGATGACGCTTTCCTACACATTCTATCCTTCGGCCACGCAGAATACGGGCAATAAAACCGCGTCCGCGCCTGTGACTGGCAAGGGTGGCTGATCCAAGGGGGTACATATGGCGCACGGCGAAGTTCATCACGATTACCATTTGGTCACGCCCAGCCCGTGGCCGATCGTCGGCGCATTTGGCGCCTTTCTGATGCTGATCGGCGCGGTGTTCTGGATGAACTCCGCCTATACCGGGTTCTGGGGGTTGCCGGTGAATGGCCAGCCCTGGATTTTCCTGATTGGTCTCGCGGTTGTGCTCTACACCATGGCGGGTTGGTGGCGCGATGTCGTGCGCGAGTCGGTGGTGCTCGGCGATCACACCCCGGTCGTCAAACTCGGCCTGCGCTACGGCATGATCCTGTTCATCGCCTCTGAGGTGATGTTCTTCTTCGCCTGGTTCTGGGCGTTTTTTAATTCCGCGCTGTTCCCCAAAGATGTTTCGATTGGCCAATGGCCGCCGCAGGGTATCGTCACCTTTGATCCCTGGCACTTTCCACTGCTCAATACGCTGATCCTGCTGACCTCGGGCGCGACGGTGACATGGGCGCATCATGAGATTCTGAACAACGACCGCAAGGGCGCCATTCAGGGTCTCATCGTGACCATCCTTCTTGGGATGAGCTTCACCGCGGTGCAGGCTTATGAATACAGCCACGCGACCTTCACCTTCGGGCTGAATCACGCGATGCTGATGCCGCTCACCGATCCCGCTCACATGTCGCTGACCGCCGGCGTTGGCAATCTTACCGCGATCTACGGCACGACATTTTTCATGGCGACCGGCTTCCACGGCGCACATGTCATCATCGGGACGACCTTCCTGATCGTGTGCCTCGCGCGGGCGATTGCGGGCCATTTCAGGCCATCGCGGCATTTCGGTTTCGAAGCCGCTGCCTGGTATTGGCACTTCGTCGACGTGGTGTGGCTGTTCCTGTTCGCCTGCATTTATGTCTGGGGTGCCAGCGCCGTTGTCGAATGATGGGCCAACAGCGGCGGTCTACGCGACGCTGATGTCGCGTTGTCCCCGATGTGGCCGGGGGCGGCTGTTTCGCGGCTTTCTTGATGTCGCGACCGCATGTTCGGTCTGTGGCTTGAGTTACGCCCGGTTTGAAGCGGGCGACGGCCCGGCGGTGTTCGCGATCCTGATTGTCGGCGCGATTGTCGCCGGTGGCGCGCTGGTGACCGAAGTGAATTTCCGGCCGCCCTATTGGTTGCAGGGCGCGATTTGGGGTCCTGCAGTTGTCATTCTGTCGCTGGGTCTGCTGCGACCGCTCAAGGCCGGGCTGATTGCGCTGCAGTACAAACACCGGGCCGAAGAGGGCCGTCTCGCCCAAAAATGACGCTGTCACGGGGCGTTGCGCTCACGGTTTCGCGGCTTTGATGGCGCCGTCGACAGTGCTTTAACGGCGGCATGATGCGGTTTCGTCCCCTGCTCGTGCCCACACTATTTGTAGTGCCGGGGCTTGCTCTCTTGATTGGCCTTGGCGTCTGGCAAATAGCCCGCCTGCACCAGAAAGAAGCGCTGATCGCCAGTGTCGAAACCGGGTTCAACTCCGCGCCCGAACCGCTGAGCAAGCTTTTGTCGGCAGGGGCCGCAGGCGCAGAATGGCACCATGTTCGGCTTTCAGGGCACTTTCTCCACGACAAGGAACAATATCTCTTTGCCCAGGGACCGACAGGCGCGACGGGCGTCCAGGTGGTCACACCTCTTGTGCAATCCGACGGCAGAATTGTCCTGGTGGACCGCGGGTTCGTTCCTGACAAGCTGCGCGATCCGGAACGGCGCGCCGAAGGGCAGATCGCTGGCCCGGTATCGTTAACGGGTGTTGTCCGGCTTCCGGATAAGCCCGGCGCCTTTACCCCAGCGCCCGACCTGAAGAGGAAGCTATGGTTTGTCAGGGATGTTCCGGCAATTGCGCGAGCCGCCGGAGTTTCGGCACTGCCGGTGCTGATCGACGCCGATGCCAGGCCCAATCCGGGTGGGTGGCCGCTCGGAGGACAGACCAGGATCGATATACCCAATGATCATCTGCAATATGCGGTGACGTGGTTCGCGCTGGCATTGGCGCTGCTCGCCGTTTATTTCGTGTACCATCATTCGCGCGGCCGGCTGACGCTCTGAAGCCGCATTTGTGTGAGGCGGAACAGAGCCATGGAATTTGTCAGTACGAGAGGCGGCCGGGGCGCGTCGTTTGAGGACGTGCTTTTGGGTGGTCCGGCGCCGGATGGCGGTCTGTACCTGCCGCACCACTGGCCGGTATTCAGTTTGCCGGAAATCCGCGAAATGGCTTCCGCGAATTATGCCGATGTCACCACCCGGGTGCTGGCGCCGTTTGCGGAAGGATATTTCACCGCCGAAGAATTGCATGCCGATGCGGAAGCAGCTTATGCAACCTTCCGCCACCGCGCCATCGCCCCGCTGAATCAGCTCGCGTCCGATCTTTTTCTCCTCGAGCTGTTTCACGGCCCCACGCTAGCATTCAAGGATATTGCGCTGCAGTTGATGTCGCGGCTGTTTGCGCGCGCGCTGGCGCGCCGCAAGAACCGGGCGACCGTGATCGCCGCGACATCGGGAGATACGGGGTCGGCGGCAATTGCCGCGTTCTGCGGTCAGCCAGGCTTGAACATCGTGGTGCTGCATCCGAAGGGCCGCGTTTCGGAAATGCAGCAGCGGCAGATGACGACCGTGATGGGCGCCAATGTGCACAATATCGCGCTTGAAGGAAATTTCGACGACACGCAGGCGATTGTGAAAAGCCTGTTCAACGACATCGAATTCAGCCGGCGAACCAATCTGACGGCGGTGAATTCGATCAATCTGGTGCGAATACTGGCCCAGGCGGTTTATTATTTTACCGCCGCCGCCGCGCTCGGCGCCGGCTTCGGCAGAGCCATCAATTTTGCCGTTCCGACCGGCAATTTCGGCGACGTGTTCGCCGGCGAAGCCGCGGCACGGATGGGATTGCCGGTGGCGCGGCTTGTCATCGGCACCAACCTGAATGACATTCTGGTGCGCTCGCTGAGAACGGGGTCCTATGCTGTGGCGGGCGACGTACAACCGACCTTCAGCCCTTCAATGGACATTCAGGTTGCGAGCAATTTCGAACGCGCTTTGTTTGAATGTTCGGGGCGCAATGCGGCCTGGATTGGCGATGTCATGGCGCAGTTCCGGACAGCGCGACGGTTCGAGATATCCCGCGACGCGATGCAGGAACTCGGTCGGCGCTATATTGCGGCAAAGACCGGTGATGAAGAAACATTGTCGGCCATCCGCGAGACCTGGCGTACCACCGGCATGATTATCGATCCCCACACAGCCGTTGGACTCGGAGCATACCGCGTACTGCATGAGGAATTGCGTGGGCCGGTGGTTGCGCTGTCGACGGCGCATCCGGCGAAATTCCCCGATGCGATCACACGCGCGATCGGGCGTCCACCCGAACTACCGGAAGTACTGGCAGGCCTTTCCAGCCGTGAGGAACGTTACACAGTGTTGCCCAACTCGGTCCCGGCGGTGCGCGATTTCATCCTCAGCCGGACGGATCAACAATGACGGTCACTGTCACCCGGCTTGATTCCGGGCTCACGGTCGCGACCGATCCGATGCCCCATCTGATGAGCACGGCACTCGGCGTGTGGGTGAGTTGCGGTTCACGTCATGAAACTCCGGCAGAAGCCGGCCTGTCCCACATGCTGGAGCATATGGCGTTCAAGGGTACCGGGCGCCGTTCGGCGCGCGATATCGCCACTGAGATCGAATCGGTCGGCGGTGATCTGAACGCATATACGGCACGTGAACAGACGGCGTTTCATGCGCGAGTTCTGATGGAAGATACCGGACTGGCGCTCGACATCATTTCGGACATTCTGATCCATCCGTTATTCGACGAGACCGAACTCGCCAATGAGCGCGATGTCATCATCCAGGAAATCGGCCAGACGCGCGATACACCTGACGATCTCGTCTTCGATTACCTGCAGGAGGCGTGCTACCCCGGACAACCGATCGGCCGGCCGATTTTCGGCAGCGAAAAAACCGTGGCGGGATTCTCGCGCGCTGACGTATCTGCATATATCGGCAAGCATTACCGCTCCGGCGCGATGATCCTCGCCGGTTCCGGGGCGATCGACCACGCCGCGCTTGTTGAAGCCGGCGAGTTGCTTTCGAAGGGATTGAGCGAAGGGGCGGAGCGGCCCTTCGATCCGGCAAATTTTGCCGGCGGTGAAATTCTCGATCGCGAGGATTTGGAACAGGCGCATCTCACATTCGCATTTCCAGGCATCGCATCGACGCATCCGGATGCATTTACGGCGCAGGTCTTCGCCACTGCACTCGGCGGGGGCATGTCTTCACGCCTGTTCCAGGAGGTGCGGGAGAAGCGCGGGCTTTGTTATTCGATCTACGCCTTTTCCCATTGCTACCGCGACACGGGAGTGGTGGGGATCTATTCCGGAACCTCGGACGCAAAGGCCGGAGAAATTGCTCCTATCATTGCCGCCGAAATGGAGGCCATGGTTTTGGGCACCACCGAAGAAGAGATCGCGAGGGCGCGTGCACAGTTGAAAGCGTCGCTTCTGATGGGATTGGAGTTGCCGCAAGCGCGATGCGAAATGATGGCAAGCCACCTCTACAATTATGGCCGGGTATTGAGTACGGAGGAACTGGTGCAGCGCATCGATGCCGTTGATGCCGGCGCCGTAAAGCGATTTGCGGCACAGATTTGCGAAACCGGAAATCCTGCGATTGCCGCAGTTGGTCCTATCCGGCGGCTGGAATCGCGCGAGCGTTTCGCCAAGCGGTTCGGTCGTGCCGCCGCGTGATGCCGGTTGCGCGGCCCAATGCTTATTCGGGGTCTGATGTTTCCGGGCGGACGCGAGCCGATTTTACAGGGAGACGGTATATTCCTGCGCTATCCGGAAATGAGCGACTATGCCCAATGGGCGGAACTGCGCGGATTGAGCCGGGATTTTCTCGCGCCATGGGAACCGGTCTGGGCGGCCGACGAACTGAGCCGCGGCGCATTTCGCCGCCGCGTGCGGCGCTATGCCAGCGAAATCCGCAACGACCTCGCCTATCCCTTTCTTGTATTTCGTGCTGGCGACCGGGTGTTGCTCGGAGGCTGCACGATTTCAAATGTGCGGCGCGGAGTGACCCAGGGTGCCGCCGTCGGCTACTGGATCGGTAAGCCGCACGCCCGCCAGGGAACGATGTTTGCGGCCCTGCGCATCCTTTTGCCTTTCGCGTTCGGTCCGTTGGGACTGCACCGGGTTGAGGCCGCCTGCATTCCGGAAAACCAGGCATCAAGGAACTTGCTGCGCAAGCTCGGTTTCCGGGAGGAGGGGCGGGCGCTGCGTTATCTCCAAATTAACGGTGAATGGCGCGATCATCTGCTGTTTGGGTTACTCCAGGATGAATCGCCGTGGAAATGACCGTCGGACGCCCGAGCTTCGTGCTGTTTGCGCTGGCGCTACTGCTTGTCTGCGGCAGGGGCTATGCCCAATCCGCCGCCCCTGTCGGCGCCATTGATTTTGCCGCGCCCCAGCCGGTGATCGACCTTGGTCCGACATTGTCGCGCGAGAGGCTGAGCGAGCCCGGCGATCCGCGGGGCTCCTGGTTCTCTATCGGTATCCAGAACAATCAGCCGGTGCCAGTCTCCAGAGTACTGACGGCTTTCAGTCCCGCCGGCCTGGCCTTGGGATTCGAACAGTTCCCGGCCCGGCCGGCGATTGCCCAGGTCATACCATCCGATCCGGCCGCCATTGTTGAAAGTGCGCCCGCATTCGGCACAAACGCATTTCGGGTTTTGTTGCCGGCGCATCGGAACGCGACGTTGACACTGCATCTTGAAAATGCCGCAGCCCGGCAGCCCGTGCTGGCATGGACCGAGCCCGCGCTGATCGCCAACAATCGCCAAACGTCTGTCCTTGACGGTTTGATCTGGGGTCTCCTGACCTCCGCAGTGATTGTCTCTTCGGCATCCGCAGCGATATCCTCGCGCGTGCTCGCGAGCTGGTCGGGCCTGTTTTTATTTTCCGTATTGATGGCGGACCTGACGTCCTCCGGTTTTCTCGATTCGACGGCGCTGGTCCGGCTAAGTGGGCCATATGGCTTGTTTGCCCTGTGGACGGCACTTGCGCTGTCGGCGGCAATCAGGGTCATCGATTATGTCGCGCCATTTGAAGCGTTTTGGCGTCCTGCAGACCGTTGGCGTGACCGGGTTGCATTGGCCGTGATCGGAGTTGGGGTTGTGGCTTACGCCGGGGCGCCGCTGGCGGGCGTGTTGGTGCGTGTACTGGCGTTATGCGGCGCTGCTGCAGCGGCCGGCTATCTTTCGCATTGCGGCAGGATCGGTGTTGCCGCGGCACGGCGCCTCGCGCCGGCGGCAACCATTTTTGCGCTGGTCACGGCTGCGGCAGGATTCAACACACTGGGATTATTCGGGGTCAATTTGACGGCCTCTGCGGCATTGAGCGGATTCGCGGCGGCCGGCGCGCTGCTTGTCGCCGTGGCCAGCACAATTCCGGCCGAGCACTCCATTGGGCGGCTCCGGGATTTGCTGGAAGCACACCGCCATGATGATTTGCAGGCGACCACAACCGACGAGGCAATCGAACGCGAATGGGAATCCGCGGCACTGGCAGCGGCGCAGCAAGGCGTGTTCGATCTCGATCTTGAAAGCGGAAATTTGTCGCTGTCGTCACAGGCGGCAACCGTGCTGGGGTTTCCGCCGTCCCCAATCGAGTTGAAAGCGGAGGTTTGGACGGGGCGCGTTGTCAGCGACGATTGGGATTTCCTGCGGGAGACGATTATCTCCAATCGGGGCCGCGCAAAAACACCGTTTCGGGTTGAATTCCGTGTCAAGGCCGGCCGCCGGCAGACCTGGTGTGAACTCAGGGCCATCATCACGGAAAAAGTGGATTCAGCTGAACATTGCCTCGGCCTGATCGCCGATGTCACAGCGCGAAAGACAGCCGAAATGGCGCGCAAACAACTGGCCGGTGCTCTCACCGCGTGATGGAAATTCAGGCGCGTCCGGTATTCGCGGAGAGGCCGGAAGGCCCGATCCCCAGCCGCTGTAATGCGCTACGCCATTTCGCGTCCGGCTCAACGCCGAAAACCAGCGCCGCGTCGGCTTCGCAATGCAGCCAGCCATTGCGCTGGAACTCGGACTCGATCTGACCGGGTGCCCAGCCTGCGTAGCCCAGGGCGAACAATGCCTGCCTCGGCCCACGACCTTCGGCAATGGCCCGCAAAATGTCCAAAGTGGCGGTGAGCGAAATATCCTCGGAGACAGGCAAAGTGGATTCGCTGCCATCATAATCGCCGCTGTGCAGCACAAATCCGCGGCCGGTTTCCACCGGACCGCCGTACAGGATCGGGAATTCGCCTGTCCGTGGCGAGGTCTGAATCTCCAACTGCTTCAGCAGTTCGGCAAATGTCAGGCCCGGAATCGGCTTGTTGATGACAATTCCCATGGCGCCTTTGGATGAGTGCGCGCACATGTAGATCACGGTCTGGGCGAATCTTTCGTCTTCCATTCCGGGCAGCGCGATCAGCAGCTTTCCTTCAAGAAAGCTTTCACCCTGTTCGAGCCTGTCATCGCGAGATGAAGCCATCGGCGCGCGGTTCCTTGGCCTGTTCGCCGAACATGATATTGGCCCGTCCGGCGGACTTTCGGCAGCGGAGAGGTTAGGTTAAAAGCGCGGACCAAACCACGCAAGGGAAACATCATGATCAAAACCGGCGACCGGATTCCGTCCGTGTCTGTGAGACAAGTCACCGATTCAGGCGTCCAGGAAGTGAACACGGCAGACTTTTTCAAGGGAAAACGGGTGGCCCTTTTTGCGGTGCCGGGCGCGTTCACATCGACATGTTCGGCAAAGCATTTGCCGAGCTATGTGAAAAATGCCGGGGCGCTGCGTGGAAAGGGGATCGATGCCATCGCTTGTACGGCCGTGAACGATCCTGCCGTCATGCGCGCCTGGGCTGAGGCCCAGAAAGCACAAGGCGTCACAATGCTTTCGGACGGTAATGGCGAATTTGCCCGCGCTCTCGGAGTTGAGGCCGACATGTCGAAGCACGGCATGGGCCACAGAAGCCGGCGCTATTCCATGCTTGTGGACAATGGCGTGGTCAAACAGCTGAATGTCGAAGAGCCCGGCGCCTTCGGGATTTCCGGTGGCGACCATATGCTGACGCAGCTCTGAGCTTCCCGGCGATCAGGGTATTACATGATTCCGTTGAGCGCGGGTCCCGTCTACTGCGAGGATATGTCGGCAATACCGGGCGTATTCCCGGTTGAGCCCATGAACACGATTTCGAATGGTGTGATCGTGCTGTTCGGGCTTGCCGGCCTGTATTTCGTCTGGAAACGGAGTCCGCGCGCATATGATCTGTATGCGCTCAATCTGTTGACGGTGTTCACCGGCATCGGAAGCGGGATGTGGCATGGCTTTCGTGATGGCCAGTGGCTGTTCTGGGAAGCCACTTCCGGATTGATCTTCATGTTCTTCTTTATTTTCTGTTGGGCGCGGCGGCTGTGGTCGATTCCCGGTGCCGTGGTATTTCTCGGCGCGTTCTATGCCGGATTTCTGTTGTCGCGGCCGTGGTGGGGTATGTTCCAGCGGTGGGTCGCAATCGCACCTGTCGTGGTGATCGCCTCCCTCGGCCTGATCGCCGGGACGATCCGGAACTCGCGCGAAGCTGCTGCATATGGTGGTGTCGCGCTGGCTTCAGCGCTGATCGCATTATTCTTCCGGAGTATTGACCTTACGGTGTGCTCCCACATTCCGTTTGGCACGCATTTTCTCTGGCATTCATTTCTTTCGGGGGCGGGTTTCATTGGGGTACTTGGGATGTTGAAGATGCCGCAATCGCGGATGTTCCGGCACGGGCCGGTAGAAGCATGACGGCCATCACCGAGATCGTGGCGCGAGAAATCCTCGACAGCCGCGGCAATCCCACCGTTGAAGTTGACGTGCGGCTGGAAAACGGCGCCTTCGGGCGCGCTGCAGTTCCGTCCGGCGCTTCCACCGGCGCGCATGAGGCACACGAGCTGCGTGATGGTGACTCCCGTTACGGCGGCAAGGGTGTTGCGAGAGCCGTCGATTCCGTGTGGGGCGAAATCTTCGATGCGATCGGCGGAATGCAGGCCGAAGAACAGGCGCGCATCGATGCGCGGCTGTGTTCGCTCGATGGCACGCCGAACAAGCAGCGCCTCGGTGCAAATGCCATTCTCGGAGTGTCGCTTGCAGTGGCGAAAGCCGCGGCGGTGGCGGCGGACTTGCCGCTTTACCGATATGTCGGGGGCCTCACCGCACGCATGCTGCCGGTGCCGCTGATGAATGTGCTGAATGGCGGCGTGCACGCCGATAACCCGATCGATTTTCAGGAATTCATGATCGTTCCCGCCGGCTTTGCTGCCTTTTCGGATGCATTGCGGGCGGGTGCAGAAATTTTCCACGCGCTGAAAAGGCAGCTCTCCGATGCCGGTCTGAACACCAATGTGGGCGACGAAGGAGGGTTCGCCCCGCACCTCAAGACGGCAAACGAAGCTCTGTCCGTCATCATGCGGGCGATTGAAAAGGCGGGTTATCGGCCGGGCGACAATGTGATGCTGGCTTTGGACCCTGCCTCGACCGAATTTTTCAAAAGCGGAACATATCGCCTTGCCGGCGAGGACAGGATTCTCGAACCCGGTGCGATGGTGGAATTTTATCGCGACCTGTGCGCGAGGTTTCCGATTGTCTCGATTGAAGATGGAATGGCCGAAGACGATTGGGATGGTTGGGCCTCGCTGACGAAGACAATCGGGTCGAGCGTTCAACTGGTCGGAGATGATCTGTTCGTCACCAACACCGCCCGGCTGAGACAAGGTATCGCGAAAGGCGTGGCCAATGCGATTCTGGTCAAACCCAATCAGATAGGAACGCTGTCCGAGACGCTGGATGCCGTAGAGACCGCACATCGCGCGGGCTACCGCTCGGTATTGTCGCACCGGTCGGGAGAGACGGAAGACACGACGATTGCCGATTTGGCGGTCGCGGTGGGCAGCGGGCAGATCAAAACCGGTTCCATGTCGCGGTCTGACCGGTTGGCGAAATACAATCAGCTGCTGCGGATCGAGGAGCAGCTGGGAGATCAGGCGATTTATCCGGGACTGAGCGCATTCCAGCGTTAGATGGTCTCATTGTCATTCCGGCGGCTGGACCTTATTGTTGCAGGAATTCCGCAAGCGCTGCGGATTGCAGGGAGGGTTCGATGAAATATGGCCTGTTGGCATTGCTGATGGTGGCCGCGGCACCCGCGGCGATGGCGGCGGAAAATCCGCCCCTTATCCCGTATGATTATGAAAGCCCGTTGAAGCTGCCGGCCGACATGTATCTCGGCGAAGCTGCGGGCGTAGCGGTGAATTCGCAGGGCCATATCTTCGTTTTCCATCGCGGCAACGTTGTCGGACCCGCCTATGGCGCGCGTGCTGCGCAACTCCTCGAATTCGATCAGAACGGCAATTACCTGCGCGAGATCGGAAAGAATCTGTACGCCTTCTCGTTCGCGCACACCGTCCGCATCGATCCGCAGGACAATATCTGGGTGGCGGACAAGGGCTCGGACATGATCGTCAAGTTCAGCCCGCAGGGCCGCGTATTGATGACTCTCGGCCGCAAGGCGGAAGCATCGGATGAAAACGCGCATCCGCTGGAACATCCCAATCCGCCGCTGCCGGCTGTCGATGGCATGTTCCGTCAGGTCACGGATATGACATGGGACGCTGCCGGCAACATTTATGTCAGCGACGGCTACATCAATTCGCGCGTCGCGAAATATGACCGGGACGGCAACTGGATCATGCAATGGGGCAATCGCGGTTCGATGCCGGGCCAGATGAATACGCCGCACTCCATTGCGTCGGATGCGCAGGGCAACATCTATGAAGCGGACCGTGGCAACGGCCGGATTCAGGTGTTCGACGGCAATGGCAGATTGGAGCGCATCATCAAGATCGATGTTGGCGTGGCACCCGGCACGAAAGCGGTGATCGGGAATACTCCAACTGCGACGGACGCCGGCGGCTACGGCACGGTGTTGACGCAGGCGCCGGGTTCGCCCTGGGCGATCTGCATCACGAAAGGTCCAAACCAGGCGCTGTACAGTGCGGACGCCTATCCTGGCCGCATTTACAAGCTGACACTGGACGGCAAGCTGCTGGGAATGCTTGGCAGCGGCGGCCGTGCGCCGGGCAAGTTCGGCTGGATTCACGAAATCGCCTGTCCGTCGGAAAACACGCTTTATGTCGGCGAGATCCTGAACTGGCGCGTGCAGAAACTCACCCTTCATCCGGAACGGATGCAGCAGGCGGCACGCTGATCGTTCCAACCATGCCGAATGGGCGCCGGCTTCCCGGCGCCCATTTCCGTTCTGATATCAGGGTAGCTCCTTCTCCCGATGTGCCGCAGAGAGGCAGGCCTGGACCGCCTCGCGTAGCGAGGTGACATGGCTATCGGCGGCTGCGTCCGGGCTGTCTTCCTGGCGCGTCAACACCGGATCCTCCGGCGGCCAAAATCCGACCAGTAGATGCGCGTGGGGCAGTTTCTCCCGTAATCGTCTGAGCAGGTAGCGCAGGTGCGCGGGATTCCCGCGGATATCAAGATACGAGATGCACACCACTGCTGCATCGCCCGGGTCAAAAGACGCGATCTTCGACCGGGAAACGGCATCGTAAGGAACGGTGCGCGCGCGCAATCCGTGCTTGACCAGCAATTGCGCGAGCATGTCCGAAACCGGTTCAGCAAAATCGGCACGCACTCCCCCTGACGCGAAACGCCAGCCCCTCGGCTTGGTTGCAAATTCACAATCAGGACCTGGTCATCGCAGTCCGTGAACAGGCAGACATTGCTGCGACCGTTTGACTCGGTTTTCATCATGACGCTTGACCGCATGAATCAAGATGTGATTCGCTCCTGTTCATGAAACTGCGTCGTCGCCTTGCCCATCTGCTCTTGTTGCCGGCGATTTGCTGCGCAATCAGTGGGTATTTCGGCTACAGTTTCCTGTTTGGCGAGCGCGGCCTGATCGCGTGGCGCTCCACCCAGGATCAGCTTTCCCTTGCCAGGCATGATCTGGCCCAGTTGCGGAACCGGCGCGAAACCCTGCAGCACCGGATCTCGCTGCTTGACGATGACAGTATCGATCCCGACCTGCTCGACGAGGTGGCGCATAATCTGCTGCTCGAAAGCCGCCCCGGCGAGGTCGTGATACCGCGGGAAAAGCGTTAAAATCTCAATATTTATGTTATACCTTGCCAAGTGCAATTCAGTCTTGCCATAAGCGGCGAGCCGGCAGCGGCAGAGATTGCAAGAACAGCCACGGGTGAGATATGGCGCGTGCCGAAGCGACGGCTGCCGCGAATCCTGAATCCGAATTCCCGGCGAGCGGCCGGTCCGTGGATTCTGCCACCGCGGAACGCCAGAAGAAGTTTTATCACGACATGCTGCTTATCCGCCGGTTCGAAGAGAAGGCAGGACAGCTCTATGGCATGGGCCTGATCGGCGGCTTCTGTCATCTCTATATCGGGCAGGAAGCCGTGGTCGTCGGCATGCAGGCCACGCTGGATTCCAGGGACCAGGTGATCACGACCTATCGCGATCATGGACATATGTTGGCCGGCGGGATGAATCCTGCCGGTGTGATGGCAGAACTGACCGGACGTTCATCGGGCTATTCGAAGGGTAAAGGCGGCTCGATGCATATGTTCAGCCGTGAGAAAAACTTCTTCGGCGGACACGGTATTGTCGGGGCCAATGTGCCGATCGGCACCGGGCTTGCCTTCGCCAACAGATATCTGCGCAATGGCGCGGTGTGCATCACCTATTTCGGTGATGGTGCGGCAAATCAGGGCCAGGTATTCGAGTCATTCAATATGGCGGCGCTGTGGAAGCTGCCGGTCGTGTATGTCATTGAAAATAATCAGTATGCGATGGGCACGGCGGTACGGCGGTCGACAGCCGAAGTCGAACTGTTCAAGCGCGGCTCGGCCGACAATATTCCGGGCGAGCCTGTCGACGGGATGGATGTCGAAAAGGTCTACGACGCGGGACGTAAGGCGGTGCAGTGGGCGCGCGACGGAAAGGGCCCCTACATCCTGGAAATGAAGACCTATCGTTATCGCGGACACTCAATGTCGGATCCGGCCAAATACCGCACGCGGGAGGAAGTGCAGCAAATGCGGGAAAAGCACGATCCGATCGACACATTCGGCGCGCGGCTTGTGCGCAACGGCGTGATGCGCGACGACGAGCTTAAAGCGGCGGATCGCGAAATCCGCCAGATCATCAATCACGCTGCCGAATTTGCCACCGACTCCCCGGAGCCACCGCCGGACGAACTCTATACCGACATATTGAAATAGGCGCGCGATGACGCAAATCCTGATGCCGGCGCTGTCCCCGACAATGGAGGAGGGCAAGCTCGCCAAATGGCATGTCAAAGAAGGCGATACGGTGAAGCCCGGCGACATTCTCGCCGAGATTGAAACCGACAAGGCCACAATGGAATTCGAATCCGTCGATGCGGGGCGGATCGCCAAAATTCTGGTGCCGGAGGGTACGGAAGGCGTGAAGGTGAATACCGCGATTGCCGATTTGCGGCAGGAGGGCGAAGAGAGCGATGCGCCACCGACACGTGCACCCGTAGCAGGGCCAAAATCGGTCAAGCCAGCGACCGGACCGCGGCCAGTCGAAGTGCCGAAACCCGTTGCGGTAAAGACTCAGGAAAAACCCGCGAATGGCGGGGCAGCGTTGCCGGAAGAAATCCCCGACGGTGCCGAATTCGTTACCATGACTGTGCGCGATGCGCTTCGTGACGCGCTCGCGGAAGAAATGCGGCGCGACGACACCGTGTTTTTGATGGGCGAAGAGGTCGCCCAATATCAGGGCGCGTACAAAGTCAGTCAGGGCCTGCTCGAAGAATTCGGCGAACGGCGCGTCATTGACACGCCGATCACCGAACAGGGTTTTGCCGGGCTCGGTGTCGGCGCTGCCTTCGGCGGGTTACGGCCCATCATCGAGTTCATGACCTTCAATTTCGCCATGCAGGCAATCGATCAGCTGGTGAATTCGGCCGCCAAGACGCTGTACATGTCGGGCGGGCAAATGGGTTGCCCGATCGTATTCCGTGGGCCCAATGGGCCGGCGGCGCGCGTGGCTGCCCAACATAGTCAGGATTATTCCTCCTGGTACGCACATGTGCCGGGGCTGAAAGTCATATCCCCGTATTTCGCCGCCGATGCCAAAGGCCTTCTGAAGGCGGCAGTGCGAGACCCGAACCCGGTTATTTTTCTCGAAAATGAAATCGTCTATGGCCGGTCCTTCCCGGTACCGAAGCTTGATGATTTCGTCGTGCCCATCGGCAAAGCGCGAGTCATCCGGGAAGGATCCGGAGTGACACTGGTCGCGCATTCGATCTCCGTCGGTCTCATCATGGACGCGGCCGAAGAACTCGCCAAACAGGGGATTGAAGCCGAACTGATCGACCTCCGAACATTGCGCCCGCTGGATGCCGACACCGTAATCCGGTCGGTGAAGAAGACGAATCGCATTGTCACTGTCGAGCAGGGTTGGCCTGTCTGTTCGATAGGGTCCGAAATTGCAGCGCTCGTCGTTGACGAAGCCTTTGATTATCTTGACGCACCGCCATCGCGCGTCACCGGAAAAGACGTTCCGATGCCCTACGCCGCAAATCTCGAAAAGCTGGCGCTGCCCAGCGTTGAAGATGTTGTTTCTGCGGCCAAAAGCGTCTGCTATCGCTGACGCCGCGCACGCGAGGGGATAAGCGACCCGAAGGGGCGCGACAGGCGAATGAACTGCTCAACCGACATGCCGGATGATAAACCATGCCGCCAGACATATTGATGCCGGCGCTCTCTCCCACCATGGAAGAGGGCAAGCTCGCAAAGTGGCACGTCAAGGAAGGCGATACCGTCAAACCCGGCGACATCCTTGCCGAAATCGAGACCGACAAGGCCACAATGGAATATGAAGCGGTCGACGAGGGCAAAATCGGCAAGCTTCTGGTCCCGGAAGGCGCCGAAGGCGTGAAGGTGAATTCGCCGATCGCGCAGCTGATTGCTGAAGACAGCGACAATTCGGCCGTGCCGGCAGCCAAACGGGCCGCCGCTGTACCTGAACAAAAAGCGAAACCGGCACCCGCACCGCAACCGGCGAAGACAGCGGGCAAATCCGGCAACGGAGCATCTGCTCCGCAGGCGGACAGCCGTGTTTTCGCCTCGCCGCTCGCCAAGCGAATTGCGGAAGGCAAGGGCATCAATCTCTCCCACATTTCAGGTACTGGCCCGCGTGGACGGATTATCAAAGCCGATGTCGAAGCCGCAATCGGGGGAGGAGCGCCAGCGCAGCACGTGCCGGCGGCGCGTCCGGCCGCTCCCGCCACGGCACCGCCTGTGTCCGAAGCTCCCGGCGCATCGCCGGCCGGTCTGGCGCTGCCCGATGCAAGCCGGTTCTACCAGGACGGCGAATATGAAGCCGTGCCCAACGACTCCATGCGCAAGGCGATTGCCCGGCGGCTGACTTCGGCGAAGGCGCTCGTCCCGCATTATTATCTCACCATCGAGTGCGACATTGGCGCATTGATGCAGGCGCGCGCGCGTTTGAACGAGCGGTCACCGAAGGCTGACGGCGCATACAAATTGTCGGTCAACGATTTCGTCGTCAAAGCGGCGGCGCAGGCGTTGCTCAAACATCCCGACGTGAATGCGAGCTGGACGGACGCGGCCGTTCTTCGGCACAAGCATGCGGACATCGGAATTGCCGTCGATCTCAATCCCGGTCTCATCACGCCGATCCTGTTTCAGGCCGAAACCAAAGGCCTGATTGAACTCTCCGGCGAAATGAAGAGCCTCGCGCAACGCGCAAAGGCGAAGAAATTGAAGCCGCAGGAATACGAGGGCGGCTCGTTTGCGATTTCCAATCTCGGCATGTTCGGAGTTCGGGAATTCACGGCCATCATCAACCCGCCGCACAGCGCGATTTTGGCGGTGGGCGCCGCGGAGGAGCGTGCAGTCGTGCGTGACGGCAAAATCACCGCCGCGAGCGTCATGTCAATCACCATGTCATGCGATCATCGTGTCATCGACGGAGCGATGGGAGCGCGCTTTCTTCAGACTTTGAGGGCGTATCTCGAAGAACCGGCCGCGATGCTGTTATGAGTGAATCTTTCGATGTGATTGTGATTGGCGGCGGGCCAGGGGGATATGTTTGTGCCATCCGCTGCGCCCAGTTGGGCATGAAAACAGCCATCGTCGAACGCGAAAATCTCGGCGGTATCTGTCTCAACTGGGGATGTATTCCGACCAAGGCGCTGCTGCGATCGTCCGAAATCTGGCACCTGGTCCATCGTCTCAACGAGTTCGGCTTTTCGGCATCGGATCTGAAATTCGATCTGCCGAAAATCGTCGAACGTTCGCGAAAGGTCGCCGGCCAGCTCAGCAACGGCGTCCGCACCCTGATGCGCAAGAACAAAATCACGGTGATCGAGGGCAGCGCAAAACTCACCGGCAACAAAATCATCTCGGTCATCAAGGACGGCAAAACCTCTACCTATGACGCGAAGAATATCGTGCTTGCGACGGGCGCCCGCGCGCGCGAATTCAAGGGGCTCGAAGCCGACGGAAAACTGATCTGGACCTACCGCCACGCCATGGTGCCGAAGGAGTTTCCGCGCTCGCTGCTCGTGGTGGGATCAGGCGCTATCGGGATCGAATTTGCGAGCTTCTACCGCACGCTGGGTTCGGAAGTGACGGTCATCGAAGTGCTCGACCGGATATTGCCGGTCGAAGATGAGGAAGTTTCGGCCTTTGCCGACAAAGCCTTCCGCAAGCAGGGGATGGCGATTCGGACCGCTACCACCGTCGAGAAGCTGACCAAAAGCGACAACAGCGTGACGGCGGTTCTCAAGGCGAAGGACGGGTCGAGCAGCACCATCACGGTCGATCGCGTGATCCTCGCGGTCGGCATTGTTGGAAATATCGAAGATATTGGTCTGGAGCAGGCCGGCATCCGGGTCGATAAGACCCATGTCGTCGTCAACGAATGGTGCGAAACCGGCGTCCCGGGAATTTTCGCCATCGGCGATCTCGTCGGTCCGCCATGGCTTGCCCACAAGGCAATGCATGAGGGGGTTATCGTCGCTGAGCGGATTGCCGGCGTTAAAGGCGTTCATCCGCTGGACGCTTCAAACGTTCCCGGTTGCACCTATTGCTGGCCGCAGGTCGCGAGTATCGGCCTGACCGAAGCACGTGCCAAAGAACTCGGACGCAAGGTCAAAGTGGGAAAGTTTCCGTTCATCGGCAACGGCAAGGCCATTGCCCTCGGCGAAGCGGAAGGGTTTATCAAGACTGTATTCGACACCGAGACAGGCGAGCTCCTGGGCGCCCATATGATCGGCGCCGAAGTCACCGAACTCATTCAGGGCTATTCGATCGCCAAAACCCTCGAGGCTACCGAAGCGGATTTGCAGCAGGTTGTTTTCCCGCATCCGACTCTGTCGGAAATGATGCACGAAGCGGTCCTGGCGGCGGATGGCCGCCCGCTGCACATCTGATCGATAAAACAAAACGCCCGCATGTTTTCTGCGGGCGTTTTCTTTCGGCGAAATCGGCTGAATCAGAAGTCCGGTCTGGCTGCCACCGGAATGGGATTCAATTTGCCGGTAACCGGGTCCTCGGCCGATTCGGCACAGACTTCTTCACTCGGAAAAGCTTTTCCCTTGCGATAGCGGGTCACTTCACTCCACTTTTCCTTGTACATTTTGGGATCGTCATAAGTGACGTCCACTTCCATGGCATTGCCGTCGGGACTTACCTTATAGCGTTCGATCATATGTAACTGATCGCTGTACGGTGCTCCGTAGCGGTCGAGAAATGCTTTCGCGTTAAAGCCGATTGTATCGACGACAAGCGTGTCGCCATTCTCGTAACGGCCGACAGACTCGCCGTACCAGGATGGCTTTGGGTTTTTTGAGTGGGGCACGTTCAGATAGACATGGCGGATCTGATGGTCGCGCTCGTAGATGATGGTGATCTTATCCGGCTCCTGAAGGAAGATGACCGGCTGCGGTTGCAGCAGCCATGTCGGGCCGAAGGGATAGCAAAAAGTGGCGGGCCAGAACGGGTCATGCTCCTTCTCCGCATTTTCGGCATTGGTTTTCATGACCGCAGCGCCGGCGGGTGTCAGAAGCGGATTGGTGTAATCGCCAACCCAGAAATTCCCGCTGAAGTCCTGTCCGTTCTTGTCTACTCCGCGATCGAGATGGGTGTAGCCGGGCAGATCGCCGATCGGTTGTGGCCCCGTCGCGGCCGGCCGCAGCTTGAAGCGGTTCAGATTGTTCCACGGGCCGAGCAGATTGGGAATTTTCCCGGATTCGGAATCTGCCGCAATCGCCAACGGCGCCGAAACCAGGAATGCAGCAGCGGCGGCACCGGCAATGGCCATTGCGATCCTGTGCAAGCGCATCGAAAACCTCCGTGTAACCTATGGCTATTTAGCCAGAGATCGTGACGATGTCATCGTGACACAATGCGGCTTTTTGCGGGCCCCGATCGGCGGGATTCCGCCGAAAATCACACCCGCACAGGCTGTGAAGGCCTCGTGCTGAATTCTTCCGGTGCCACGGTGCCGCCCGATACGATCATGGTCATCGCCTGATCCATGCTCAACGAAGTTGGGACGAGGTGCGCCATGGGCAGGATGCAAAGATAGCCGCCGGTCGGGTTTGGCGTTGTCGGGACAAAGACCGATGCCAGCTCTTCGCCGGTGACGGAATCCCTGAAGTTTCGCATCACGAGCCCAATCGCTTTGATTCCGGGGTGCGGAAAATCGACCAGGACCACGCGCGCGCCACCGCCGGGCGGCTGCTGGAGGACGTTCACCAGTTTCTTTGACGCCGAATAGACGGTCTCGACCACCGGTATCCGTGCCAGCAGGCCCTCAAAAGCGGCGATTACCTTTTTGCCGGCCATCTGCGAGGCGATATAGCCGACGAGATAAATCAGAACGACCGACATCACGACCGCGATCAGCCAGCGAAAAACATGGTTTTCGAACAGCGGCACCGCACCGGGAATTCGGTCCTCGAGGAACATCGAAAGACCGGAGGCGACCGGCGAGCCTGCCGCGGACAAGAAAGCAAAAATAAAATCGAGCACGAACCAGACCACAATCAGCGGGATCAGGGTCAGGACGCCTGCGATCAGGCTCGACTGAACCGATTTTGCGAAACTTCTGCGCTCAGCCAAGGAAGCACTCCTGAAAATGGACGGCGTCGCGACGCCCTTGCACGAAAATCCCGTCAGCACGATGGCGAATCATTTTGCGACTCGTACGACACGCAAAATAATCTAATCTGCCGAGCTGAATTATTTATGCAAGCGCGGAGCCATGCCGGCAGTTTCCCGTGAATTTCGTGTGCTGATCACCAGCGCGCTTCCTTATATCAATGGCGTTAAGCATCTGGGCAATGTTGCGGGTTCACTGCTTCCGGCCGATGTGTTCGGCCGGTTCCAGCGGGCACTCGGCCGCGAAACACTCATGATTTGCGCCACCGACGAACATGGGTCGGTTGCAGAGCTTGCCGCTGCCGAAGCGGGGCAGGATGTCCGCACCTATTGCGACGAGCAGTACCGGGTGCAGAAGAAGGCGGGCGATGGATTCCTGTTGTCCTGGGATCATTTCGGCCGGTCTTCAAACCGGCAAAACCATGAACTGACGCAGCATTTCGCGCGCGCATTGTGGCAGCGCGGATTTCTCGAGTTGCGCACCACCAAGCAGGTATTTTCCATCGCGGAAAAGCGCTTTCTTCCCGACCGCTACGTGATCGGCACCTGCCCGCATTGCGGTTATGACAAGGCGCGGGGCGACCAATGCGAGAACTGCACCCGCGTTCTCGATCCTGTGGATCTGATCAATCCCCGTTCCGCTCTGTCGGGATCGGGGGCAATCGAAATCCGCGATTCGCTGCACCTGTTTCTGAAGCAATCGCAATTCGTGCCGCAATTGCGGGAATGGATTGCCGGTCACCGCGATGTCTGGCCGCCGCTCGTCAGTTCCATCGCCAACAAATGGCTGGATGAAGGGTTGCACGACCGCGGTATCACCCGCGACGTCGCGTGGGGCGTGCCGGTGCCCGATGATATTGCCGACGGGCGGCTGAAGGGAAAAGTGTTCTATGTCTGGTTCGATGCTCCGATCGAATATATCGGCGCCACCTGGGAATGGGCTGATGCCAACGGAAAAGCCGAAGCCTGGCGCGGGTGGTGGTTTGGGGAGAAGTCCCGTGACGTGCGGTATTACCAGTTCATGGGAAAGGACAATGTCCCGTTCCACACCGTCGGGTTCCCGGTGACGATCATGGGCTCCGGCGAGCCCTGGAAGCTGGTTGACCGCCTGAAGGGCTTTAACTGGCTGAACTACTATGGCGGAAAGTTCTCCACCTCGCAGAAGCGGGGTGTCTTCATGGAGACGGCGCTCGAGATTCTTCCAGCCGATTACTGGCGCTATTATCTCATGGCGAATGCGCCGGAAGGGTCGGACGCGAATTTCACCTGGCCGCTCTTTGCCGGGGTCATAAACAAGGACCTGGCAGACGTTCTCGGCAATTTCGTCAATCGGGTGACCCGGTTCTGCGCGGCCAGGTTTGACGGCCGTGTGCCGGAAGGCGGTTCGTATGGAGCGGCGGAAGAGGCGCTCGCCGTCGAACTAGACCGGCGGATTCAGCGCCTTACAGACGAGCTTGAGGCAATGGAGTTCCGCAAGGCAGTGGCCGAATTGCGGGCCATCTGGGTTCTTGGCAATGAATATCTCACCGAAGCCGCTCCGTGGACCAGGATCAAGACCGACCGCGACTGCGCCGCGGCCGCCGTGCGGATGGGGCTGAACCTCGTTCATTTGTTTGGGCACCTGTCATGGCCGCTTATTCCGCAATCGGCGCAGAAAATTCACCGCGCCGTGATGGAAGCGCCGGACATTATTCCGTGGCCAGATGAACCGATGCGGGAGTTCCTCGACGGCCTCAAGCCGGGCCAGCAGATCCACCCGCCGGATGTGCTGTTTGCCAAGATCACCGACGAGCAGATCGCCGAATGGGAAGCGCGCTTTGGCGGAGCGGAATAGTGTGTAGCTGCGCTTCGGCTAAGCTAAAGAAGCGTCGCGTCGAGCATTTGCAAACGCTCACATCGGGCAGCTTCGAGCAGCTTCTTGTCTGAACAAACAAACATTAAACCATCAATGTTGCGGCTGAACGGAGGCTAATGCATGCACCCTGTTGCACCGCGTCATAGGCGCGTAAAGGGTACCGGTCGATCAGGCCGCGCGCAGTGTCAAGAATCGCGTCGGCAAGCGGAACTGAGACAAGTCTGCCCTTCAGATGGTTCTCCAGGCTACTCAAAATTGTAGCGGCTGTATCGCCTACGAGATCCCCGGTGCGTTGCCGCCGTCGAATTCCCGACCGGAGTTCGATTACCGACCATGCGAGGATGACCAGCTGATTTTGCGGATCGCGCGCGACGTGCAGGAGCCCGTCTGTACCGGGCTCCCGCACGTATAATTTCACCAGCGCGCTGGTGTCCAGGAAGTGAAGACTCACCGCCTGTCGCGCAAAACAGTCTCGGAGAGCGCAGGCCCACGAATTACCACCGGGTTGAAATCGCCCTCCGCACTCGGACCTTCGCCGAGCACCTGCTGGACCCAGGGAGAGGCTCTATTCAGCCTGATCGCGGTGACGGGAAACTGCGGTGTCTTGGGGTTAGGAACCCTCTTGGTCAACACAATTTGGCGGTCAATTGCTTCGCGAAGAATCTTTTGTCTTTGCTCCGGATCGTCTGTCCAATCGAAATTCTGACCCGGCAGATCCAGATCACGAAACCACTTAAGGGCAACAAAGCTGAATCCGGGTCGCAATTCGGCCTGATGCAACGCCTGGATCAGATCTGCCAGTGGCGAACGCAGGAATTCCTCGGTGAGGTCCACGCGGGGCGGTGCTCCAATCTTGTCCGAGCGGGCTGGGTGCTCCTCGGCGGTTCAATTTCAATTCGGATAGCGTCGGTTTCAGCGTCCCAGGATTTTTCAAAAGACGCGTTTCTCTGGCCTGTCAAGCCCCCGGTGCGGATTTCGGCGCCAACGTGCCTACGCCAAAAGCTCCGACGGGCGAATAGTGGCATACGTTGCCGCCCCCAGAATGTGAGGACGGCGGAAGCCGTGGCGAGTTCGCGGAAAAAAGCTGAGGTTCAGCGCGATGGGCGCAGTGACGGCAAAATCGTCGGCGGCACGTTTTGTTCGAACTCCGCGTCCGGCTTGAATCGCTGCCATCCCGTGGCGCCGAGCACTTCCAGCGGCCGGAAGCGTGATTTGTAGTCCATTTTGCGGCTGCCCCGGACCCAGTAGCCGAGATACACGAAAGGCAGCTTCCTCGCCTGCGCTGTGCGCACATGGTCAAGAATCATGTAAGTGCCAAGGCTTCTCAACGACATCTGCGGATCGAAGAAACTGTACACCATCGATAATCCGTCCTGCAGCACGTCGGTCAGTGCGCAAGCAATCAGCGGTCCGGCGCGCCCGTCACTGTCCCGCAGCCGGTACTCGATGAGGATTGTGTCGATTGGCGTTTCCTCGACCATGGCGACATAGTCGAACAGACCCATATCGGACATCCCGCCGCCGGAATGGCGGCACGCGAGATATCTTTGCAGCAGCGTGAATTGCTCGCGGGTCGCTTCAGGCGGAACGACGGTGCGGATCAGATCGGAATTCAGGCGCTCCATCCGCCGCATGGTTCGACCGGGGCGGAATTCGGCTGCGACCACTCTGACCGAAATACAGGCGGTACAGCCATCGCAGGCAGGGCGATACGCGATCATCTGACTGCGCCGGAAACCGGAATGGGTCAGCGCATCGTTCAACGATCCGGCCTGCGGCCCCATAAGGCGCGCAAATACCTTGCGCTCGACTTTTCCCGGCAGATACGGACAAGCCCCACCCGGAGTGAGAAAAAACTGCGGTAACCGGGAGAGATAATGTTCGGTCAACTGCCTGCCTCAGCCCGCCAACGCCTGTAAAAGAACCGTAACCGGGTCGGATTATGAACAGGAACCGCAGCCCGCGCCAAGTGTGGCGGACGAAAATTTCTGGTGTGAACCTCAGCCGGGCGGGAAGCGGCGACTTCCATCAGTGCGACTGCGGGGCTGCAGGTGATTGCCTGTTGGCCGGGCCGGGCGCAACTCGAACCGGTAGACTGCGGCGGCCTGTACAGCCTGTGGTTCGGTCACAATGGGAACAGTGCCGCCGTGTGCCCAAAGCTGCATCAGGTCGTCGAGATGCGGCGAAAAAATGTTTCCCGATTGGCCGGTCGAAATCATGTAGCGGGACGCGTCCGGCGCCCTCAGGTCGTACACTCCGCGAAACCCAGCACCGTGGATGGCCGCATAGGGCCGTCCGCTGGCCATGTTGTTGTCCGCGCGAAGCAGGGTGAAAGGGCCACCGCTGACCTCGATATCCCGTTCAAATGCTCGCCCGATCAGCGGAAACAGGGCTAATGGCTGCTCGGTATGGCTCGCCTGGTGCGGGACGCCCCAGCGCCAGCGCGTTGGCTCAGCGCCATACTGGGCGGTCAATTCAGCGACGGCATCGTGGAGGGCGAGCCGGATGCGCGAGCGGCAGTCTTCGATCTCCGGGGTACCACGATCGTCACACCAGCTTTGTTGACCGTCGATGCCATCCAGCACGCGCAGGGTAAATTCCGGCCGGTAACCCCAGAAGTTGCGAAACGCGGGTCCCAACTCGTCGGCATAGATGCGCCGCGCGAGCGCGCGCGCCCAGGCGGCCCAAATCAGAGGTTCGGGCCGGTTTGCGCCCATGGCGCCGTTCCAATTGGCCAGGAGCTGGGCCGCTTTGGCATCGCTGGCGGGGAAGGGGCCTGCGGCAAGCAGACGGCGCTTCAGCTCGATGGCATAGAGGTCGATGATGTCGTTCTGCATGGCGGCGAAACGGGCCGGGGTGTTTTTGGGCGTTTGCGCCAGCAGCTGTTCGATCCGGTCAAAGCGGTAGGAGTCCGGCCACTCCAAGGCCAGGGTGTAAGGATAATCGGGGGGAACCGTCTTGTTGTTTGCCGTCGCGATTTGGCCCGAAAGCGGGTCGCCGACCGAGACCATTTCGTTTGGCGGGATGAAGCCCGTCCAGTCATAGCGGCCGTCCCAACCCGGTGCCGGGACGAGGCCCAATGCATCATTGGTTTTCGACCTCAGCGGCACACGCCCGGGCAGGATTAAGCCAATGTGTCCACTGTCATCGGCGTAAACAAAATTCTGCATCGGCGTCACGAACCGCAACGCTGCCTCTTTGATATCACTGCTGTTTTTCGCCTGATTGATCCCGAACAGGGCGTCAATGGTGGTGTCATCAGGCGCCAGAGCCGTCCAGGCGAGAGCAACAACGTAACCTTCCGGCGCGGCACGGCCGAGCGCGGAGGTTTCTGGCATCACCGGACCATGTCTTGTCGAACGCACAAGAATTCGCCGGTCGGCGCCAAAGCGCACCTTGATCACTTCGACGCGCGTGTCGAACTCCGCCCATCCACCGGGTACCTGATATTCGCGCCGGTTGTCCTGGTTGAGACGCTCCAGATAGAGGTCCTGTGTGTCGGGGCCGGTGTTGGTTTCGCCCCAGGCAACATGGTTGTTGCGTCCAGCGACGATTGCCGGGATGCCGGGCAATGTACCGCCGACCAGGTTTTGGTTGGGAAAGGACAGATGCGCGAGATACCAGACGGAAGGCAGGGAAAATCCGAGATGCGGGTCATTGGCCAGCAGGGGACCGCCATCTTGCGAGCGGCTGCCATTCACCACCCAGTTGTCCGACGCCGTCGTGTCCGGAATTCCGGTTGCCTGGCCGGTCCTGGTCGTGCCGTAAATCGTGTCGAGCCATGGCGGCAGCGGCGCTATCGAGAAGGGGGAAAAGAAGTCCTCGACTCCCTTCCGTCCCAGCACTGGTATCAGTTCCGCGCGTGCTGCTTCTTCATAAGCGTTGCCCGAAAGCAACAACGCCATGCCCTTCAGGACGGCGACACTGTCGGCCGGGGACCAGCGTTCCGGTGGCGTGTTGCCGGCGAGGACGAATTCTATCGGCCAACGGCCGCGATGGCCGACGATATAGGCATTGACGCCATCGGCATAGGCCTGGAGCAAGCGTTGCGATTCCGGCGCCAGATGCTTCAGGGCTTCCTGCGAGGCATCATACAAGCCCATGGAGCGCAACAGCATATCGGTCGGCACGGCTTGCGCGCCGAACAGTTCGGACAGGCGTCCCTGGATGAACCGTCGCGCCATCTCCATCTGCCAGAGACGGTCCTCGGCATGGGCATAACCAAGCCCGAATACCGCCTGCTCGTAAGATACGGCGATCACGTGGGGGATGGCATATTTGTCGCGCAGGATCTGCACGGGCGCGCTTAATCCCGATGCGGCAACGGCTCCGTCATAGGTCGGGACGGAGCGGGCAAATGACCGGACGAAATCGACGGTCAGCAAGACGGCAATAATGACGATTGCCGCCAAAACGATTCCGATCCGCCGAACCCAGCGCCGCAACAGTCTTTCTCCTTCGAGAGCGCGGCTTTTCTATGCCATCGCATGACCGGGGAGGCGAGCGCAGTTGCGCCACAGGGTTGGCAAAAAAGGCTTGCAATTCATAAGCAGGCTTATAATATATCTGCCTATGAAGCGACCAATCGATCGCGATCCGCTCGTACTTATCAATGATCTGGCCCGGCTGCTGCGGACACGCGCGGATGCCCGGGCGCGCGCATTCGGCATGACGCGCGCGCAATGGATGATCCTGGTGCGGCTGGAAGCCAATCCCGGCATGACACAAAACGAATTGGCTTCCCTGATTGAAGTCGAACCCATCACCATTGCGCGGCTGGTCGACCGGCTCGAATCCCGGGGCTTTGTCCAGCGGCACGCCGACCCATCGGATCGGCGCATTTGGCGGCTCCATCTCAGTTCGGCCGCGATGCCGATGCTGAAGGAAATCGCCAGGGTCCGGCGCGAGCTTACGGAGAATCTGATCACCGACATGCCTGCCAAAGAGCTGGAATGCGCGATCAACTGCCTGCTGAAAATGAAAGACAATCTGGCTGCCGAGGCGCGGGCCAGACCTAAGGTGCTTGAGGGGCAATAATGGACGCAATGGTCGAAGAGAGCAGGGCCGCACTGACGGGCAAAGGGGCCAGGCGCCGGCTGTCGCGGCGCATTTTGATGCTGGGCGGCACGGTTGTCGTTGTCCTCGGCGGACTTGGTTTCTGGCTCACCGGCGGCCGCGATGTCGGGACCGATGACGCTTATATCGAGGCGAACAAGCTGCTTGTTTCGACCGATGTCTCGGGATTGGTCCAGGAGGTTGACGTGAAGGAGGGCCAGAAGGTCCACCGTGGCGATGTCCTGTTTCGCCTCGATCCGCTGCCGTTCCGGATCGCATTGCAGCAAGCCCAGTCGCATCTCGATGAAGAAGTGGAAACCATCCACTCGATGGAGGAGGATTACACGCGCATGCTGCGCGACATCGAGGCGCAGAAGGCGCAGGTCGATTTGGCACAGACGAGCTACAACCGGCAAATGGCGCTGGTCCGGATCGGCGGGACCGCGCAGCAGAATGTGGATCAAGCCAAAGCGACGATGGCGACGGCGCAGTCTCAATCCCAGGCGCTGGAGCAGCAGGCCGCCGTGCAACTGGCCAAGCTGGGCGGGCGCATTGGAATTCCGGTGGAGCAGCATCCCGAATATCTTCAGGCCAGGGCGGCGCGGGATGAAGCGCAGCGCCAACTCGATCACACGGTGGTCCACGCGCCGTTCGATGGCACCGTGACGCAGGTCTCGTCATTGCAGCCGGGGGCCATGCTGGTCTCGTCGATGGCGGCCTTCATGCCGACCAGCGCTGTCGGGCTCGTCGGAGACGAAGGAAAATGGGTCGAGGCCAATATGAAGGAAACCGACCTGACCTATGTTCACCCCGGTCAGCCCGTCACAGTGACGATCGACAGTTTCCCCGACCGGGTCTGGCGCGGCACGGTCGGGGCCATTGCACCGGCCACTGGAGCGCAGTTCTCGGCGTTACCGTCGGAAAACTCCAGCGGTAATTGGGTCAAGGTGGTGCAGCGATTGGCGGTGCGGATCGGTTTCGATCAGAATCAGGACCTTTCTCCGTTGCGCGCCGGCATGAGTGTGACGGCCGAAATCGATACTGGCCACAAGCGCAAGCTCGCAGACCTGCTTCCGTGACTTCTGCTGTTTCTGCCGAAGGCAATGCGCGTCACCGATGGGCGATCATGGGTTGCACCATGATTGCGACGCTGATGCAGGCGCTCGACAACACGATCGCCAATGTGGCCCTGCCGCACATGCAGGGAAGCCTTGGCGCCAGCCGCGATCAGATCACGTGGGTTCTCACCTCCTATGTGATCGCTGCTGCGATTCTGACTGCTCCGGTCGGGTGGCTTTCGGCTCGTTTCGGGCGCAAGCCTTTCTTCATCGTCTCGCTCGTCGGCTTCACGATCACATCAATGCTGTGCGGCCTTGCGCAGACTCTTCCGCAGGAAGTGGCGTTCCGTTTTCTGCAGGGTTGTTTTGGCGCCGCTCTCGTGCCGCTGTCACAGTCGGTCATGCTGGATCTCTATCCGATGGAGAGCCGCGGCACGGCGATGGCGATTTGGGGCACCGGCGTGATGATCGGTCCCATCCTTGGACCCACTCTCGGCGGCTATCTCACGGACATCTATAACTGGCGCTGGGTGTTTTTCATCAATGTGCCGTTCGGGATTGTTGCCGTCGCCGGGCTGGTCATGTTCCTCCGCGACCGGCCCAGCAATGCAACGCTGCGTTTCGATTGGACCGGATTCCTCGCGCTGTCTGCCGCGTTGGGAGGGCTGCAAATGCTCCTCGATCGCGGCTATTCCCAGGATTGGTTTTCCTCCAACGAGATCGTCATCGAGGCGATTGTGGCGGGTCTCGGCTTCTACCTCTTCATCGTTCATATGCTTACGGCCGAGAAGCCGTTTATTCCGCCGCGCATCTTCAAGGACATCGGATTTCTGTCCGGCTTTGCCACCATGTTTGCCGTTGGCGTGGTGCTGCTGGGTAGCTCCGCGCTCCTGCCGCCCTATCTGCAAAATCTCGGCGGCTATTCCGTCACCCAGACCGGTCTTTTGATGACGCCACGCGGTATCGGCACCATGCTCGTCATGATGATCGCCGGCCGTTTGACGCGGGTGATCGATCCAAGATTGCTGATGGGTGTGGGCGTGGTCTGCATCGCCTGGGCGATGTGGGACATGACCCAATGGACTCCCGATATCGGACTGTTCCGGCTGGCGGTGGTCAGCCTGATTCAGGGCGCCGGCATTGCGCTTGTGTTCATTCCGCTGCAAGTGGTGGGATTCGCAACTCTGCCGGCGTCACTGCGTACCGACGCGGCGGCGCTCTATTCGCTTTCGCGCAATATCGGGAGCGCAATAGGCGTGTCGGCAACTTCCACGCTTCTTGCCTCCAGCTTTCAAACCGTCCATTCCCAGCTTGCCGAACAGATCACGCCGTTCAATCGCGCCTTGCAATCCGGCACCCAGGGCATGTTCATGGGTCCGATGACTCCCTTTGGACTGCAAGGCGCCGAAGCCCAGATCCAGTACCATGCCTATGTTTCCGCCTATGCCAACGACTTCCTGTTGATGTTCTGGACCTGCCTGCCTTTGCTGCCGCTGTTGTTCTTCATGCGCAAGCCGCGCGCCCAAAAGTCCGACGTGACGGAACTCGCACTGGAATAGACCTGCCGGGGCGTCGGTTTGCTGCATTGGCATCGCCGATTTACTGCCCGATAAAAGGACAGTTTCGATTTGGGCTCTGAAGGCGGGTTGATGATCACGAAAAATCAAAGGACAGCGTGGATTGCTGCATTGGCGGCATTTGTCACGTTCTGCATTACGGACGGGTGGGCGGAAAGCCGATCGACGGCCCCGATCGTTCTGGAACATCCCTGGAGCCCGGCGACGCCAGACGGTGCGGCCACGGCTGCTGCTTACATGTCGATTGTAAATCGTGGAGCGAGCGACGATCGGCTGATCGGCGGTTCGACGCCCTTTGCGGCAAAAGTCGAAGTTCATGAGATGTCGATGGCACGTGGAATCATGTCGATGCACGCGGTATCCGCCGGGCTCGCTATTCCGGCCGGCAAGAGCGTGAATCTTGAACCGGCAGCCAATTACCATCTGATGATCAGCGGCCTGAAATCGAAACTGAAAGAGGGCGCTGAGTTGCCACTGACCTTGCATTTCGCCAGGGCCGGCGATGTCCGTGTCGAGGTGCCGGTGCTGCCGATTGGTTCGCGTGGCCCAGCCGCTACAATGCCCCGCAATATGGATCATCACTGACGGCGGACCGAATGAGTGAAACCTCGCCGGAACGGCCGTACCATCATGGCCAGCTTGGTCCCGCATTGCGTGCGAATGCACGGGCAATTCTGGAAGAAGAGGGGCTCGCAGGATTGTCTTTGCGGTCCGTCGCGCGCCGCGCCGGCGTGTCACACACCGCTCCCTACCGGCATTATGCCAGCCGCGAGGCACTGCTCGCCGACATCGCATGCGAAGGTATTGCCGAATTGCGGGCGGAACTTGCGCAGGCTGCAGCAGCTCCTGCTGACAAGTCCGAACGTATCGTCAGGTTCGCCACAGTGTATTTGCGTTTCGCCGCGCGCCATCCCGGACTGATTCGGCTGATCTTCGGCGCCGAGTTCCGCAACCGGTCGAGCTTTTCCGAACTGACTGAGGCTACGAATTCCTTCGTCGCGGAGATTGGTCAGGCGCTGGCCGATCCTGCTGCCGGGGTCGCGGGCCTCGCTGCAATGCATGGTCTTGCCATGCTGATCCTGGACAATGTGATCGATCTCGGGCAGCAGCAGTCGGGCTGGGACGTTGTGCCGTCGCGCGCCGGAATCCTGTTGCGCAGTCTGCTCGAATCCTCAGCCGACTGATTATCTCGTCCGAAAGCGGCGGGCCATGTCGCGGGCGAAATAGGTCAGGATCCCGTCCGCGCCGGCGCGTCTGAATGCGGTCAGGGTTTCCGGAACGGCACGTTCTGCATCGAGCCAGCCGCGCTCGATCGCGGCCATCATCATCGCGTATTCCCCGGACACCTGATAAACGAATGTCGGCATCGCGAATTCGTCTTTTACGCGCCTGAGCACATCAAGATAGGGCAGGCCCGGTTTGACCATCACCATATCGGCGCCTTCGGCAATGTCGAGGGCCACTTCGCGCAATGCTTCGTCGCTGTTGGCCGGGTCCATCTGATACGTGCGCTTGTCGCCTTTCAGCGCTTTGGCCGAACCAACGGCATCGCGGAATGGTCCATAGAAAGCAGACGCATATTTCGCCGCATAGGCCATTATCATGACATCGCGGTGGCCATTGGTTTCGAGCGCCGCGCGGATCCTGCCAATCCGGCCGTCCATCATGTCGGACGGCGCCAGGATGTCACAGCCGGCTTCGGCCTGCACCAGCGATTGCCGCACCAGGATTTCGACGCTTTCGTCATTGGCGACGTAATCATCGACGAGAATGCCGTCATGGCCGTGGCTGGTGTAGGGATCGAGCGCCACATCGCACATGACGCCGATTTCGGGCACCGCGCGCTTGATCGCGCGCACTGCGCGGCAAACAAGATTTTCGGGATTTTGCGCTTCGCGCCCGTCATTCGTTTTTTTTGCGGCATCGGTATGGGGGAATAGCGCAATGAGCGGGATTCCCAGACCGGCTGCCTCCTCCGCCGCCGCTACGGCGTTGTCGATCGAGAGGCGCTCGACACCCGGCATCGATGGAATTGCGACGCGCTGGTTTTCGCCGTCGATTATAAACAGCGGCCAAATCAGGTCCGATGGGCCAAGGCGATTTTCCGCCATGAGCCGGCGAGACCAGTCATGCCTGCGCAAGCGACGCATACGCAGAGAGGGGTATTGTGCCGAAGGATTCGCCATTTCACACGCCCGAGACGATGCTGCCCGATTATACTATGCCCGCGCCCGTGGAGCCCATCGCGGCGGGATCACAGCCATGACAGCTGACGTCCTGCTGCGCAACGACGGCCCCCTCGGCCATATCACCCTGAACCGGCCGAAAGCGCTGAATGCCCTGACGCATGAGATGTGCCGTTCAATCTACCAGGCGCTGCAGGGTTGGGCCGCCGATCCGCGTATTCACGCGGTTCAGATCGATGCCGTCCCGGGCCGCGCGTTTTGTGCCGGAGGCGACATTCGGTCGATATATGAATTGGGGCGAACCGATCTGCCGTCAGCGGAAGCCTTCTTTGCCACCGAATACCGCCTGAATACGGCGATTCACCATTTTCCAAAGCCGTACATCGCGATCCTCGATGGCATCACCATGGGGGGTGGCGCAGGACTGTCGGTCCATGGTTCGCATCGGGTGGTGACCGAAAACACCAGCTTCGCCATGCCTGAAACCGGGATTGGTCTTTATCCTGATGTTGGCGGGACCTATCTCCTGTCGCGCCTTCCAGGTGAAACCGGGACTTATCTCGCGCTCACCGGCTCCCGGATTGAAGCGGCAGACATGCTGTGGCTTGGCCTCGCCACTCATTATGTTTCATCAGCAGAAATCGGGGGCCTTGTGACCCGGTTGGTTCGAGGCGAGCCGGTTGACGAGGTCCTTGCGGACATTGCCGGGCAGCCGCCCGCCCAACCAGCGATCGAACCACTTTCCGCACGCGTCGATGCTGCATTCGGCGGCGGCTCGGTCGAAGAAATCGTGACGAACGTGCAACGCGAAGGCGAATGGGGGCGCAAAATTACCGATTTGCTCGCCACCCGTTCGCCAACCAGTCTCAAACTGACTCTTCGCGCGGTTCGTGAAGCGCGCAATCTCGCTTTCGACGACTGTATGCGGATGGAATACCGGATGACGCTTCGGGTTTTGCGGGGGCACGATCTGTATGAGGGTGTACGTGCGATTCTGATCGACCGCGATCAGCATCCGGATTGGCGTCCAGAGAGGCTCGAAAAGGTTACAAATCAGCAAATAGACCAGTACTTTACGTTTCTTGGGCCGAAAGAATTGGCATTGTGAATCCCGCTAAGCACTCGTTAACCCTGCCGGGCTAATTTGCGAATCAATTTTGGGGAGATTCGCATGGCGCTGGCTGCTCATACCGAAACGGCGGAAGCCGTTGACACTCCACTCGCGATAAAGCCGGGCTATCTGGAGGCGCTGTCGCTGATCGAACGGCTTCACCGTCAGCTCCTGGACGTCATCAAGGACGAGCTGGAACGGCGCGGCGAGCTGGAAGTGAACAGCGTTCAGGCGCTGATGCTCTTCAATATCGGCGACCAGGAATTAACGGCGGGCGAGTTGCGTACCCGCGGCCATTACCTCGGCTCGAATGTCTCATATAATCTCAAAAAGCTGGTCGAACTTGGCTATATCCATCATGAACGTTCGGATGCGGACCGTCGCGCGGTGTGCATCCGGTTGGCGGACAAAGGCCAGGTGATTCGGCGCCTTGTGGCGAGCCTGTTCGACCGTCAGCTGACGTCGCTGAGCCCGGTCGGAAATCTCACGCCCGATGATTTTCAGACGATGAACCGCTCGCTCCGGCGGCTCGAGCGTTTCTGGTTGGATCAAGTACGGTACCGGCTGTAGACGAGAATCACTCGCAACTGCCGGCTTGAGCTGGCGCATTCAAGAATTTGTATGCGCATCAGCGAGCTATTGGGCTATGTTCTGCACCCAGGGTCGTATAAAAGCACCTTGTGGGTGGGAGAGCAGAACCGATGCCGTTCGCGTACGGCCACATCTTCAAGGACAACATTACCAAGCTAAAGCGTGAGGGGCGCTATCGGATTTTTGCCGATATCCTCCGTCACCGTGGTGATTTTCCGGCGGCCGACCATCATACGTCCAACGGCGTTCGCAACATAACCGTCTGGTGCAGCAACGATTATCTTTGCATGGGCCAGCATCCGGCCGTCACCGAGGCGATGAAGACCGCGGTCGACAGGGCGGGCGCCGGATCGGGCGGTACACGGAATATTTCCGGCACGCATCATTATCATGTCGAACTGGAACGGGAACTTGCGGCCCTTCACGGGAAGGAAGCCGGCCTTCTGTTCACGTCCGGTTTCGTTTCCAATGAGGCGACTCTATCGACCTTGGCGCGCCTGCTGCCCGGCTGCATCTTCTTCTCCGACGAACTGAATCATGCCTCGATGATCGAAGGTATGCGTCATTCGGGTGCCGAGAAGCGGATTTACCGGCACAACGACATGGCGCATCTCGAAGAACTTCTCCGAGCTGCGCCGCCCAACGCGCCCAAGATCATCTGCTTCGAATCGGTCTATTCGATGGAGGGTGATTTCGGCCAGATCGGCAATATTTGCGACCTTGCCGAAAAATTCGGCGCGATGACCTATCTCGACGAAGTGCATGGCGTCGGGTTGTATGGCGACCACGGTGGCGGCGTTGCCGAGCGCGACGGCCAAATGCACCGTGTCGATATCATCGAAGGTACTCTTGCCAAGGCCTTCGGCGTCATGGGCGGGTACATCACCGGAACCACTGCAATGGTGGACTGCGTCCGCTCTTTTGCTGCCGGCTTCATTTTCACGACCTCAATTCCACCGGCTATCGCTGCGGGTGCGCTGGCCGCGGTCCGTCATTTGCGCGCCAGCAATGTCGAACGGCAGGGTCTGCACAGCCGCGCCGCACGCGTGAAACATCTCCTGGGTCAGCGCAATGTGCCTGTGCTCGAATCGCCGAGCCACATTGTCCCCGTGCTGGTCGGAGATGCGGCGCTGTGCCGGATCGTCTCGGACGAGCTCCTTTACACCCACGGAATCTACGTGCAGCCGATCAATTTCCCAACCGTTCCAAGGGGAACCGAGCGCCTGCGCATCACGCCCTCGCCGATGCATACCGACGAGCAGATCGACCACCTGGTCGAATCGATCGATACGGTTTGGACGGCGCTGCGCCTTCGCCGCGCCGCCTGACGGTTCAAGAGCGTTTCCGCCGAAGCGTTTAGATTCGCCTGAGCCGCTCAGGGTTCATGACTCGTGCCAACTGCGCCGCGGCGACTTGCACGGGCAGGGGCGTCGAAAGCCCGAACCAAAATCGAACCAGTTTGCGACTATCCCTTGCGGCGCCGGCCGGAAGATGAGGCAGTGCGCCCAAGGCCGATTTTCTTCGCGAATTCAGATCGTTGTGCCGCGTAGTTGGGTGCAACCATGGGATAATCGGCGGGAAGACCCCACTTGGACCGGTATTCCTCCGGCGTCATGCCGTAATTCGAGCGCAGATAGCGCTTCAGCATCTTGAGTTTCTTGCCGTCTTCGAGGCACACGATAAAATCGGGATTCACCGAGCGCTTAACTGGAATAGCGGGTTTTTGCGACAACTGTATTTCGCCGGCAAATCCGCCGCCGAGGCCGCCCAGCGTGCTGTGCACGCTCTTGATCATCGCCGGCACTTCGGACACCGGTATAGGATTGTTGCTGACATAGGCCGCGACAATCTCTGTCGCGAGCTTGAGAATATCGTCCGATCTCAGGCCGTTATTTTCCGAATTCTGCGCCATTTCTGTAATTCCCGGAACATTGTCCATGTTCAATCCTGTTGCAGTCCTTTTAGGCCGGTACTAAGCACCGGATCAAGACCAAGCAGAGTCCAGTACACTGCTTGACGCGAGTTGCGGGTGAAATGAACGTGAACACCTGCCAAGCGCAGCCCAAATGCAGATGAAAACTTTGTTTGCCCAAAAGGAGCTTGGTGGGTCTGCCGGCCTATCCGATCTCGGCCGAATATTGTGACTCTCCGCGGTACTAAACGGCGCGATTGGGCTGGATTTTGGAAACGGCACCGAATCAGGACTGCTCGTCGCAAGCCCCGGAATTCTGTGGGCGCGGTACTACGACTTGTCGTGACCGTCCCCAATATCTGGTAAAGCTGCGGCCCTTTCAACGCAATTCATGCCCGCGTCGGTTATCGGGATTTGATCATATGGATACGAGACTTACCGGATTTTTCGCCGCCACGCTGCGCGATCGAGACCCGGAGATCGCGACAGTTATCGCGGACGAATTCAGGCGGCAGCAGGAAAAAATCGAGCTGATCGCCTCCGAGAACATTGTCTCGCACGCGGTTCTGGAGGCGCAGGGCTCGGTTCTGACCAACAAATATGCCGAAGGATATCCCGGCCGGCGGTATTATGGCGGCTGCGAATTCGTCGATGTCGCCGAAACTCTCGCCATCGAACGGGCCTGTAAGCTGTTCAATTGCACATTTGCCAATGTGCAACCCCATTCGGGGGCCCAGGCGAATCAGTCGGTATTTTTCGCCCTGCTCCAACCCGGCGACACCTTTATGGGTCTCAACCTCGCTTCGGGTGGGCATCTGACGCACGGTTCCCCGGTGAACCTGTCCGGCAAATGGTTTCGTCCGGTTGCCTATAATGTCCGGCGAGAGGACCACCGCATCGACATGGAGGAAGTCGAGCGGCTGGCGCGCGAGCACAAGCCGAAACTGATCGTGGCCGGAGGCTCGGCCTATCCCCGTTTCATCGATTTTGCCCGCTTTCGCGCGATCGCCGATTCAGTCGGCGCCTGGTTCATGGTCGATATGGCGCATTTTGCCGGGCTCGTGGCAGGCAAGCAGCACCCCAATCCACTTGACCACGCCCATGTTGTGACTGCGACGACGCACAAGACCCTGCGCGGGCCGCGTGGCGGATTGGTGCTTAGCCGCGATGCCGAACTCGGCAAGAAAATCAATTCGGCTGTATTTCCCGGGCTGCAAGGCGGACCGCTCATGCATGTCATCGCGGCCAAGGCGGTCGCCTTCGGCGAAGCGCTCAAACCGGAATTCGAAACCTATGCGCGCGCCGTGGTCGACAATGCCAAAGTGCTGACGCAAACGCTGAAGTCACGCGGCCTCGATATCGTTTCCGGCGGTACCGATACGCATGTGTTGCTGGTCGATTTGCGGCCCAAAAAGGTGACCGGACGCGCGGCCGAAAAGGCGCTCGATCGCTCCAACATCACCTGCAACAAGAATGCCATACCCTTCGATCCGGAAAAGCCGATGGTCACCTCGGGGATCCGGCTGGGATCTCCTGCGGGTACGACGCGCGGCTTCGGCGCAGACGAATTTCGCGCCGTTGCCGGATGGATCGTGGAAGTGATGGACGGTGTCGCGGCAAAAGGCGAACAGGGCGATGCCGCGGTGGAAGATAGTGTCAGGAAGCGGGTGGTGGAATTGTGCCGGCGGTTTCCGATCTACAGCTGATGCGAGAGAGGGTTTTTTCTGATGCGATGCCCGTTCTGCGGACATGACGACACCCAGGTGAAGGACAGCCGGCCGTCAGACGACAACGCCGCGATCCGGCGCCGGCGGCTATGTCCTGGCTGCGGTGGGCGGTTCACGACTTTCGAACGCGTTCAATTGCGCGAATTGATCGTTATCAAAAAGGCTGGCCGGCGCGAGGCGTTTGACCGTGAAAAGCTCGAACGCGCGATTTACCACGCCTTGCGGAAACGGCCGGTCGAACCCGATCGGGTCGAGCGCATGATCACCGGGATTGTGCGCCGGCTTGAGAGTTTTGGCGAAAACGAAATTCCTTCGCATGTCATCGGCGAACTCGTGATGCAGGCGCTGTCCTCACTCGACAAGGTCGCCTATATCCGCTTTGCCTCGGTGTACAAGAATTTCCGCGAGGCCAAAGATTTCGAGACCTTCGTCGGCGAGCTTTCGACCGGCGTTGATCAGGATTGAGCGCAGCGAGCGCCCGCGATGTTGCGCATATGCGCCATGCGCTGCGGTTGGCCGAACGAACCCTCGGCAGCACGGCGCCCAATCCCGCGGTCGGTTGCGTCATTGTACGCCAGGGCCATGTGGTGGGCCGCGGCTGGACCCGGTCCGGTGGCCGGCCTCACGCGGAGACCATCGCGCTGATCGAGGCCGGCGCTGCGGCGCGCGGCGCAACGGCTTATGTCACTCTTGAGCCCTGCGCCCATCATGGCCAAACGCCACCATGCGCGAATGCCCTTGTAGACGCCCAATTGGCGCGCGTTGTCGCAGCGATGGTCGATCCCGATCCCCGTGTCGCGGGAGCGGGACTTGCGCATCTCGAGCAGCATGGCATCGCCGTCACCTGCGGCGTACTGCAACAACATGCCGAGGCGCTCAACGCCGGATTCGTGAAACGCGTGACAGCCTCGCGCCCGCTGGTTGCAATCAAAATCGCGCAGACGCTCGACGGACGTGTCGCGGATCCTATTGGCAACAGCCGCTGGATCACCTCCGCCGAAGCGCGCCGGCATGCACATCTGCTGCGCACGCATTATGACGCGATCATGGTCGGGATTGGCACCGTGCTCACGGATGACCCGCTGCTGACGTGCCGCCTTCCCGGCCTTGAACATCGCTCTCCCTTCCGCGTCGTTCTCGATTCGAAACTGCAATTGCCGCCGGATTCGCAACTGGCGAAGAGCGCCCGCAAATATCCCGTGGCCGTGTTCACGCTGGACCGGACGGGCGGTAACGATTTGGCGGCGAGCGGTGTCACCATTGAGCGAATGCGGGAGGTGGAAAACGGTTGGCCTGCCATTCGGCCGGTTCTGGAGGTGCTTGCCCGGCGGGGCATCACACGGCTTCTGGTCGAAGGCGGGCCCCGCGTGATTGCCTCGATTGTGAAATCGGGCTTTGCCGATCTGCTGCATCTGTACCGCGCCCCGATATTGCTCGGGGGCGCCGGAATGCCTGCAATCGGCCACGCCTGGCAATCCGAACTTGTTTCAGCCCCGCGCCTCCGCCTGCTGGAGACAATCCACCTGGGGCCTGACGTGCTCGACACCTTTTCGTTCTCCTAGACGCTCACGAGAAGCGTTCCATCCGTCCAAACTCTGCTCTAAAACCCGGATATGTTTACCGGTTTGGTCAGCGATGTCGGCGAATTGCGCAAAATCGAGAAGCGCGGCGACACCCAGCTCACAATTGCAACCCATTACGACGTCGATGTCATCGACATAGGCGCTTCGATCTCATGCGCGGGGACGTGCCTCACCGTGACCGCCAAGGGGAACGCAAGTGACCGCTGGTTTGCCGTCAGCGCATCCGGTGAGACGACGGATCGCACGACCATCGGTGAATGGCGGGCGGGGCGGCGGATCAATCTGGAGCGTCCGCTGCGCCTCGGTGATGAATTGGGCGGCCATATCGTCGCCGGTCACGTCGACGGCGTGGCGCAGATTGTCGCGATTCAGGCGGAGGGCGATTCGAAGCGAATGACGGTTGAGATTCCGAAACCGCTGGCGCCGTACGTGGCGCCGAAAGGTTCGGTCGCGCTCGACGGAGTTTCGCTGACGGTCAATGAAGTGGAGGATACGCGCTTTACGATCAATGTCATTCCGCACACGCTGAACGCCACGACTCTCGGCGATGCAGCGGTGGGAACCCGGCTGAATTTCGAGGCCGATCTTCTCGCCCGTTATGTTTCGCGTTTGATCCGGCCATGAAGGTTTTTCACGATTACATTTCCGAACTTCCGGACGTCATCGAGGATGCGCGGAACGGCCGCATGTTCATTCTCGTCGATGCCGAGGATCGCGAAAATGAGGGCGACCTTGTCATCCCGGCGCAGATGTGCACGCCGCAGGCGATTAACTTCATGGCGCGATTCGGGCGCGGGCTGATTTGCCTCGCGATGACGCAGGAACGCGCCGGCCAATTGAAGCTGCCGATGATGGCGGCGGAGAATCGCACCCGGAACCAGACCGCATTCACGGTGTCGATCGAGGCAAAAGAGGGCGTTTCGACCGGAATCTCGGCCCATGATCGTGCCCATACCATTTCGGTCGCAATCGATCCGACCAAGGGGCCGGACGATATTGTCATGCCCGGCCATGTGTTCCCGCTGGTGGCGCGTCACGGCGGCGTGCTGGTTCGCGCCGGTCACACGGAAGCGGCTGTCGATATCGCGCGCCTCGCCGGATTGTATCCTGCGGGCGTGATCTGCGAGATTTTGAACGACGATGGCACCATGGCGCGTTTGCCGGATCTGGTGAAATTTGCCCAACTGCACGGACTCAAAGTCGGCACCATTGCCGATCTGATTTCCTACCGCAGGAAACACGATCATTTCGTCAAGCGCATCAAGGAAATGGATTTTGAAAGCCGGAACGGCGGCCATTTCCGCCTGATGATCTATCTCAACACCATTGAAAACCAGGAACATGTCGCGCTGGTGAAGGGCGACATTTCAGGACCCGAGCCGACGCTCGTTCGGATGCACGCCTATAATCTTTTCGATGACACACTCGCGGCCAAATGGGGCCCGGGTGACATTCTTGGCGAATCCATGCGCATGATCGGCAAAACGGGCAGGGGCGTGGTTGTTCTGATCCGCCGGCACCGCATTGCCCCGGTCGCCGAAGTGCTCGCGCAATCCACCCGCACCATGCCCGATATGGAACAGAACCGGCTGAAGGAATATGGCGTCGGCGCGCAGATCCTTCTCGACCTTGGAGTCGAGAACATGATTCTCCTCAGCAATGCGCAACGGCGTCTGGTTGCACTCGAAGGTTATGGGCTGAAGATTCATGAAACGCGCCCGGTGCATCCCGGCACGGTGACGTGATGCGCGTTCTTATCGTTGAAGCGCGTTTCTATCCGGATATCTCGGATGCTCTGTACGAGGGCGCCATGAAAGTGCTCACCGGCGCGGGCGTTGCCACGGAACGTGTCGCCGTGCCCGGGGCACTGGAGATCCCCGGTGCGATCCGCCAGGCCTCCGGAATCTATGACGGATTTGTTGCGCTTGGCTGCGTCATTCGCGGGGAAACCTATCATTTCGAAATTGTGTCCAATGAATCGGCCCGCGGCCTGATGGATTTGACGGTTCGGGAAGGTCTCTGCATCGGCAACGGCGTTCTCACTGTCGAAAATGAAGAACAGGCAATGGTCCGCGCAGCGCCCAACCAGGGCAACAAAGGCGGCGATGCAGCGAACGCCTGCCTTGCTTTAATTCAGCTCAAATCCCGCATTGCGCCTGTGCAATGATATCGCCGCATGAAGAGCGAAGTATCGCCCGGCTTGCCGCATTGCAGGCGCTTTATCAGCTGGAAATGACCGGCAACGCACCGGACGAGGTGATTCAGGAATTCGTCGAACATCGCTTCGGAAGTGATCCAGAACTTGCAGCCGCGCATGATGAAGCATTCTTTGCCGATGTGGTCCATGGAGTGCTGCGCCATCAGATCGAGATCGACCGCTCCATTGCCCGATCCCTCGCATCGGGCTGGACGCTGGCGCGCATTGATTCGATTCTGCGCGCATTGCTGCGCGCCGGCACCTATGAGCTGGTCGCACGCCGCGATATCCCGGCGAAAGTCGTCATCGACGAATATGTCGAATTGGCCCGCGATTTTTTCGAAGGCGATGAGCCCGGCTTTGTGAATGCCGTGCTGGACCGGCTGGCACATCGCAAGCGTGCAGCGGAATTCGGCGAGACTCCGCCAGATGACGAACTCCAGTTCTGATCGGCCGCAACGGCCAGACAAATTAAAACTGGGCGAATTCGAGCTGATCGCAAAATATTTTTCGCCCCTGGCGGCTGGTTCCCCGGGCGCAGTCGGCCTGACCGACGACGCCGCCTATGTCCGGCTCCGGTCCGATCAGGAACTGGTCGTCACGACCGACGCGGTGATCGAGGGGGTGCATTTTCGCCGCGCGGATCCGCCGGAAAAGATTGGTGCCAAAGCGCTGCGGGTCAATTTGTCCGATCTGGCCGCCAAGGGCGCAGACCCTGCGGGCTATCTGCTGGTGCTGTGTTTGCCGGCATGGGCAGACGAAAGCTGGATCAGGCGATTTGTTGGCGGCCTGGCGGACGATCAGGAACGTTTTCGGGTGAGATTACTCGGCGGCGACACCACGGCGACTCCGGGGCCGCTGGTCATCAGCATAACGGCTCTGGGCACCATTCCCGCGGGTGCCGCCATTCATCGGCATGGCGCAAATCCCGGAGAGCTTGTCTTCGTATCCGGCACAGTCGGAGATGCAGGCTGTGGACTTTCACTGCTGAAGGGGGCGGCTTCGGCGGAAAACCCCGGCCATGCAGCATTGATCGATCGATATCTGCTGCCGCAGCCCCGGCTCTCGCTCGGCCCGCGGCTTCGCGGCATTGCCACGGCTGCGCTCGATGTTTCGGACGGGCTGATGGGGGATTTGAGTCACATCGCGGAGGCGTCGGGCGTGCGAGTCACGGTCGCGGCGCCGCGACTGCCCCTTTCGGCGGCCTATATCGGCCAAAATGGCGGTGAAATCGCCGCGCGCGTACAGGCAGCCACGGCCGGCGACGATTATGAGATTGCCTTCACCGCGCCCCCGGAGCACCGCGAAACCATTGCGCGGATTTCTGCTGAAACCGGCATAGCGATTACCGAGATCGGGCGGGTCGATACCGGCACCGGCGTGCTCTTGACCGACGCGCAAGGCCAACCGGTCGGGGTCCACCGGCTGGGTTACGCGCATTTTTAACACAGCTTTTGACGTATGCGCACAGTTGAACGGGGCGCATGACTTTGGCATGTTCGCGCCGCTTCGTGGCCCGGCGAAAAGGGGATTTGCGCCGGTTCTGCCGCGGGGCGGTTAGTTTCTCCACATTATGTCTTTCAGAGTAGGACCAAAAATGAGTCTGCCGCTTGCTCTTGTTCTCGTCTGCGGTGTTGTGGCCCTGATTTATGGGGCCTGGCTGGTGCAGTCGCTGCTTGCCCGCTCGCCGGGTACCGCTGAAATGCAGGCGATCGCCGCGGCGATTCAAGAAGGCGCATCGGCCTATCTCAATCGCCAGTACACAACCATCGCGATCGCCGGGGTAATTATTTTCATCATCGCCTTTGCCCTGCTTGGCTGGCAGGTGGCTGTTGGATTCCTGGTCGGATCGATCCTTTCCGGGTCGACCGGCTATATCGGCATGAACGTGTCGGTGCGCGCCAATGTTCGCACTGCAGAAGCTTCGCGTACTGGTCTTGCGGAAGGGCTTTCGGTTGCATTTCGTTCCGGGGCGGTGACGGGGCTGCTTGTCGTCGGCCTCGCGCTTCTTGGCGTCGCCGGCTATTACACGGTGCTGACCGTCGTGCTCGGGCTGTCGATCACCGACCCGACGCAGAGCCGCATCGTGGTGACCGCGCTGGTGGCGCTTGGTTTTGGCGCATCGCTGATTTCGATCTTTGCACGTCTCGGCGGCGGCATTTTTACCAAAGGCGCAGATGTCGGCGGTGACATGGTGGGCAAGGTTGAGGCCGGCATCCCCGAGGACGACCCGCGCAATCCGGCGACAATTGCCGACAATGTCGGAGACAATGTGGGTGATTGCGCCGGCATGGCCGCCGACCTTTTCGAGACTTATGTGGTGACGACCGTCGCCACCATGGTGCTCGCCTCGATTTTCTTCATGGGCACGGACCGGGTTGCGATGATGCTTTACCCGCTGACCATCGGCGGCACATGCATCCTGACCTCGATCATCGGCACGTTTTTCGTGCGCCTCGGCAGCGGCGGCCATATCATGGGCGCGCTTTACCGGGGCCTTATCGTAACCGGCGTGCTGTCGCTTCTGGCGCTGATCCCGCTGACCTACTGGATCATCGGCCTCGACACGCAATACGCCATTCTGGGTGGCGCCCGCTTTAGCGGCTGGCATTTGTATCTGTGCGGGGTGACAGGTCTCGTCGTCACCGGGCTGATCGTGTGGATCACCGAATATTATACCGGAACCGATTTCCGTCCCGTGCAGGCGGTGGCGAAGGCGTCAATCACGGGACACGGAACAAATGTCATCCAGGGTCTCGCCGTTGCCATGGAATCCACGGCATTGCCTGCATTGGTGATTTGTGCAGGCATTATCGTGGGATATCTCCTGGCCGGGCTGTTCGGGATCGCCATCGCGGTCACAACCATGCTGGCGCTGGCCGGAATGATCGTCGCGCTGGATGCGTTCGGGCCGGTGACCGACAATGCCGGCGGCATTGCCGAGATGGCCGGTCTGACCGGCGATGTGCGCAAGACCACCGACGCACTGGATGCGGTCGGCAACACGACCAAGGCGGTGACCAAGGGGTATGCCATCGGGTCGGCGGCTTTTGGCGCGCTGGTGCTGTTCGCGGCGTATACGGAGGATATCAGGTACTTTGTCGCCAATGGCGACAACTTTCCTTACTTCAAGGGACTGGAGCTTCCGGCTTTCTCGCTCGCCAATCCCTGGGTGGTGATTGGGTTGTTCATCGGCGGCTTGTTGCCGTTCCTGTTTGGCGGTATCGCGATGACGGCAGTAGGGCGTGCGGCAAGTGCCGTGGTTGAAGAGGTGCGCCGCCAGTTCCGGGAAATGCCGGGCATCATGACGCGCACGCAAAAGCCCGATTACGGCCGCGCGGTTGACCTGCTCACGCGCGCTGCCATCCGCGAAATGATCATCCCTTCAATGCTGCCGGTCCTTTCACCAATCGTGCTGTTCGTGATTGTCCGCTACATCGCCGGCCCGACTTCCGGTCTGGAATCTCTCGGCGCGATGCTGCTGGGTGTGATCGTCACAGGTCTGTTCGTCGCCATTTCGATGACGTCCGGTGGCGGCGCCTGGGACAATGCCAAGAAATATATTGAAGACGGTCATTACGGCGGCAAGGGATCGGATGCGCATAAGGCGGCCGTGACCGGCGATACCGTCGGCGATCCGTACAAGGACACCGCCGGTCCGGCCGTCAATCCGATGATCAAGATCACGAATATCGTGGCGCTGCTGCTGCTCGCGGTCCTCGCCCGGCTGGGATAGGGTCAGGGCGAGCCAGGGACGGGCGGCGGTCCGTTGCCCGGGATCGGGTTGGGCGGTGCGGCCTGCCCGATCTGTCCCGGTACGGCGTTGAAGATCTCCTGCAGCAGTGTCAGATCACGCCCGCGGGTTGGGGTTTCGCGGGTGGCAAAATCGACAACCCTGCCGTCCGCCAAAGTGTATTTGTGCAGGTCGGCGACTTTGCCGTCCTTGGCAAATTCGATCGCGAGAATGTTCCGTTCGGTCGCCCGCGGCGCGAAGAACGCGTTCTGCTCGACATGCGCCGACATGTAGTACCAGACGTCATTTCCGAAAGTGGCTGCGGTGGACGGATCGCCAAGTTTCTTGCTCACGCTATCTTTGGTGTCCATCCCGACTTTGATGCTGGCAAGGGCCTGCTGATCCGGGACATAACCCCGCTGGTTTTCAACCGGTACGCAGCCGATCAGGATTGTAACTGCTGCTAACATCGGAAAGGTCAGGCGGCGCATCGCACACTCTCTCATGCACTTCGGCAGAAGACGCTTTAGTTTTGCCGTGGAAAATTTTGCAAGTCCATCAGGATAGCATGAAATGTTGAACAGGATACGCAAGCCGCCGCAGCCCCGGGTGGAGCAGGACTTGTACCGCGCATTGGTGGCGCGCTCGCGGGAGAAGATTTTTTACCAGGAATGGGGTGTGGCCGACACGATCGACGGGCGATTCGACCTGCTGGTTCTGCACGCCTTTCTGATTTTCGACACCCTCAAAGGACAAGGCGCTCAGGCGAAGGAGTTGGGCAGCAAACTGGCGGATGTGATCTTCACCGGTTTTGACGAGGCGCTTCGCGAACTTGGAATCAGCGATTTCGGCATGGGGCGGCGGATCCGGAATATGGCGGACGCTTTTTATGGCCGGCTGCATCACTATGGGCTTGCGGGTACTCCTGCGGAACTGGCAGCGGCCGTGCAGCGCAACCTGTACCGTGGAGAAAGCCGCCGCGCCGGTGAAGCGGCCGGGTTGGCAACCTATATGAGCGGCGCGCGGGAACGTCTGAAGCTTGATCTCGCGGCAATTTTGGCCGGTAAACCTGATTTCGGGCCGTTGCCCGGACCGCGGGATGGATGATGAGCGGCAGCCCTCCTTTTTCAAGTTTCTATGACGTTGCCAATCTGCCGGAAAAGGGCGCTGATCTTGCGATCTCCCCTGGCACTGACGAGCGCGCGCAGATCGCCGCCTGGCTGGAAATTCAGTCCCTCGGTGGCCTCAAGGCTTCGATCAAGCTGACCCGGTCCCCTTCCGGCTTCCGCTACCGGGCGCAGTTTGAGGCCGATGTGGTTCAGGCTTCCGTGGTCAGCCTGGAAGCTGTCCCTGCGCATTTGTCCGGGGATTTCGAGCGGTCATACCAGCTGGCGCCAAGCCCTTCGCGGGCGGCCCGAAAACGGAATGAACCGCCCGTGGTGGCGCTCAACCCGGAGGATGAGGATGCGCCGGAACTCGTCGATTCGACTATGTTCGATCTTGCCGCGCCCATTCTCGAGGAACTGAGCCTGGCGCTGGATCCCTATCCGCGGAAGGCCGGGGAGGCTTTTATTCCGCCCGAGCCCGCGGAAAACGCGCCAAATACCCCGTTTGCGATCCTGAAAAAGCTCAAGGAATCCTGAGCGGGACCATCGGCCTCTTGCGGTAAGCGGCCGTTTTGATTAACTCGGCGGCTGTTTTGCGCGCCGATCTGGCCGCTTGTTAGGAAAGGTTTGGCCATGGCGGTTCCAAAACGAAAGACTTCACCGTCGAAACGCAATATGCGCCGTTCGCATCATGCGATCACTGCCGAAGCGCATGCGGAATGTTCGAATTGCGGTGAGCTGAAACGCCCACATCATATGTGCCCGGCTTGCGGTCACTATGATGGCCGCGAAGTCGTCGCCGCCGAAGAATAGACCTGGTTTCTGTCCTGTAATGAACGAACGACGCGGCAGATTCTGGCCGCGGCACTGTCCCCGCGACAGGGCGAGGGATTTGGCGCATGATGCGGATCCCGCTGCACAGATGAAGATTGAACGGTCTCTTGCTGTTATCGATTGACGCCATGGGAGGAGATGCGGGTCCGGCCGCCATATTGGCGGGCTGCGTGATCGCGCGCCGGCGTCACCCGGATGTCCGGTTCGTACTGCATGGCGACGAGGCGGTCCTGAAGCCGTTGCTCGCCCATCGTCCCACGTTGTTGAAATCCTCCGAAATCCGGCACGCGCCGGCGGTGGTGGGAATGGCCGAGAAACCGTCGCAGGCGCTGCGGCGCGGCCGGAATTCCAGCATGTGGCACGCGATCGATGTGGTCGCATCGGGCGAATGCCGGGTCGCAGTGTCGGCCGGAAATACCGGGGCGCTGATGGCGATATCGATGTTCCGCATCGGCCTGATCGAAGGCATTTCGCGGCCCGCGATTGCGGTTATGTGGCCGACCAGGCGGGGCCAGAGCGTGCTTCTGGACGCCGGCGCAAATGCCGGGTCCGACGCACAACAGCTGGTTGATTTTGCGGTCATGGGCGAAGCCTTTGCGCGCACCATCCTCGGGATCGAACGGCCGACTGTGGGCCTGTTGAATATCGGCGAAGAGGAAATGAAGGGCATCGAGCCGGTCAAGCGGGCAGGGCAGATCCTGCGCGAATCGAGCCTGCCGATCGAGTTCTGCGGCTTTATAGAAGGCGACGGAATCTGCGAAGGCAGTGTAGATGTGGTCGTGACAGACGGATTCACCGGCAATGTTGCCCTCAAGACCGCAGAAGGTACAGCCAAACTGATCGTGTATTATCTCAAGAGCGCGTTGAAGCGCTCCATGCTTGGCCGGATCGGCGCGCTGCTGGCATCGGGCGCGCTCAGAACTTTGCAGCGCAAACTCGATCCGCGCACGCATAATGGCGGTGTGTTTCTCGGTCTGAACGGCGTGGTCGTCAAAAGCCATGGTGGGGCTGACGCGCTCGGCTTTGCCAGCGCGATTGATGTGGCAATCGATATGGGAGGTTCGGACGTCATCGCGCGCATCCTTGCCGATCGCGCCGGGCTTGCTCAATTGCCGGCCGATGGCGGTTCGGCCGACCATCCCGATGGGTCCGGTCAGACCAAGGCGGTCGTCTCGTGAAAATTACGCGTTCTGTGGTTCTGGGCTGCGGTTCCTACCTGCCCGGCAAAATCCTCACCAATTACGACCTCGCGAAGATGGTCGATACCAGTGACGACTGGATCGTCGAGCGCACCGGCATCAAGGTCCGTCATCTGGCGCGCGACGACGAAACGACTTCGGATCTGGCGCTGGAAGCGGCGAACCGCGCAATCCGCAATGCCGGCGTCGGGGTCAATGACATCGATATCATTGTCGTCGCGACGACAACGCCCGACGAGACTTTCCCGTCGACCGCGACAAAGGTGCAGGCAGGACTGAACATGTTGGGCGGCGCCGCCTTCGACATTCAGGCGGTGTGCTCCGGATTTATCTATGCCGTGTCGGTTGCCGACGCGATGATCCGCTCCGGGCAGGCAAAATGTATTCTGGTCATCGGCGCCGAGACCATGTCGCGCCTGCTCGACTGGACCGACCGCGGGACCTGCGTGCTGTTCGGCGATGGCGCAGGGGCAATCGTACTGCAGGCGCAGGATGGCGACGGCACCACGCAGGATCGCGGCGTTCTGGTGACCAAGATCTTTTCCGACGGGCGTCTCCACGACCTGCTTTATGTCGATGGCGGGGTATCGACGACGAGGACGGCCGGGCATTTGCGCATGCAGGGGCGCGACGTGTTCAAGCATGCGGTGACCAATATTGCGGCGGCGATCGAAGCGGCCGCGGGCGCGGCGGGTGTGCCACTGTCCGAAATCGACTGGTTTGTGCCGCATCAGGCCAATCAGCGCATTCTTGCCGGCACGGCGCGCAAGCTCGGGATAAACCCCGACCGGGTGATCTCGACGGTGGCCGAACATGGCAATACCTCGGCGGCATCGGTGCCTTTGGCTCTAACTACCGCAGTGGAAGATGGCCGCATCCAGCGCGGCAATCTGATCCTGATGGAGGCGATGGGGGGAGGCTTTACCTGGGGCGCAACCCTGGTGCGCTGGTAGGACGGAACCGGACCAATCTACCGCAAAATCAATCCCCTAACAGGCTTTTTAACTATTTCACGGAAGGCGAAAAACCTCTAGGTTGAGAGACCTTACGGCTTGGGGAGCCGTAGTCTTTCGGGTGGAAATCTCCGCCCGGGAACCGAAGCTGGGACGGTTAGGAATTATTGGGGGTTAAATGACCACGAAAACTCTGACGCGTGCCGATCTGACCGAGGCGGTGTTTGCGGCGGTTGGCTTGCCGCGCAACGAAGCATCGCAGCTCGTCGAGGACATCCTTGAGGAAGTATGCGGTGCGCTGTCGCGTGGCGAGACGGTGAAATTGTCCTCTTTCGGCACGTTCCAGGTGCGGCAGAAATCGCAGCGGATCGGGCGTAATCCGAAGACCGGCGACGAAGTTCCCATCGCGCCGCGCCGGGTTCTGGTGTTCCGCCCGTCGCATGTGCTGAAGGCGCAGATCAACCGCGACGAAGCGATCATTCAGCTCGACGCCTGAAGGTCTGCAGGCGCGGCACTCCGATTCAGTTTGCACCTGGTGGCGTGATATTGCAGTTTCGGTTTGATCGGAGCGTGGCGCAGCCTGGTTAGCGCACCAGTCTGGGGGACTGGGGGTCGCGAGTTCAAATCTCGCCGCTCCGACCAATTTAACCGCGGAAAACCTCAGCAATTCCACCATTTTACACAAGCGTCCGGAACGTGAAAACGGAACGGATTGACCACAAAGTGCGCACGGTTTTCCCGAAACTTCCGAAATAGTCCCGAACAGAGTTCATGCACGGTTCGCACGTCCTCGCGCATTTGGCGCATCTCCCGACCGAGCAAGTCGGGCATTCCTGTTCAGCCGGGTACCAGCCGCCGGGCCGTAATGCTGCTCTTCAACTTCCGGGATCTCATTCTGCAGTCGATCCGAGGAACTGATCGATCACCGATGCTTTGCTGCTCGTGGCGCACAAGTGTCGCCCATCGGGAAGCATCGCGATTCCGAATGCCTGACTCAGCTGAGCGGTCGCGCTCGCATAATTGTCTGTCGTCGGCATGACAATGACGGCGTAAGTGCGCGCGCTCGCCGTCTGGGATCGGCTCGATGTGCAGCCGATACACGGAGATACCGCCGATAACGTGCAGCCGAGCACATTGAGCGCGCCATCAAACGGCCACCAACTGTAAATTGATCCACTATGGGGGAACGTTTAGTTTGTAGGAGATTCGGTTTCGGATATTCCACATCAAAGAACGTGACCATGGAACCCCGCGAAACGTCATTTGATCCGGAAGATTTCCTGACCAAAGTTGGTGCAGGTCGAACCGTGTCGGAATATTCCACGGGCCGGACACTCTTCTCGCAAGGCGATGTTGCCGATTGCGTCTTTTACATTCAGGAAGGCAAGGTAAAGGTCAGCGTCTTGTCCGAGCAGGGTAAAGAAGCTGTTGTCGCCATTCTTGGCGACCATGAATTTTGCGGCGAAGGATGCTTGACCGGCCAATTACTGCGCATCGCCACAGCGACGGCGATGACTGCGTGTAAGATCATGCGGATCGACAAGTCGGCGATCACGCGCGTGATCCACGACGAGCCGGCCTTCTCCGGGCTGTTCGTCGCACATATCCTGGCTCGCAACGTCCGGGTCGAGTCGGATTTGGTCGATCAGCTGTTCAATTCGACGGAAAAGCGTTTGGCGCGGGCTCTTCTTTTGCTGGCGAACTTCGGGAAGGAAGGCAAGCCCGAGCCCATCATCGCAAAGGTTAGCCAGGAAACGCTTGCCGAAATAATCGGAACCACACGATCTCGCGTGAGCTTTTTCATGAATAAATTCCGGAAATTGGGATTCATCAGTTACAACGGAAAGTTGGAAGTCCACACTTCTTTGCTGAATATGGTCCTCCACGAAAAACCGCACATCAACCAAGAATAGCGAACCACGCGAGGAGTAAGGCTGACCTAGCCACAAGACACTTCAAGCGGCGTATACGCGCGCGGCCTACGGCAGGCATCTTTGAGCGGAGTGGATAAAATGGAATATGCGACATTTCGAGAGTGGCTGACCAAACATGGTTGCCGCTTCGATACACAGCACGAGGAGCGCGGGGAAGGTCACGGATCTGTAACCATTCACCGTGAGGGGCGGACTGCGGAATTGCCGCTCGTTGGTTCACGCCACGAACTCGATCCACATTCGGTGCAGCAAGTCTGCCAAGCGCTCGGTCTCAACTGGTCCGATCTTCCCGGGCCGAAAAGCCGCGCCTGAAATGTCCTTGCACCGGGAGAATATTCGCTGGTTGCTCTTCATAAAGCAGATTGACCTCGCTTGGTGGATCTGGGGCGGGGCCCGCATCTACTTCCTGATCGGCGTACGTAATCGCCTGGCTGTGGCGTTGAACTGGCTGTGGCTGGCCAGTGGCGATCGCAGCACCCGTCTGATCACGCAGACCGAACAGTGGCAAAAGCCGGTTAGGTAATCACTGCAAGCGAGTCTCTTGGAAACCCGTGTCATGCCTGATTTGAAGCGAGAGTCGTTAGCCCCTTCGCAAGAACGCCAAATGGCCCTTTCCAGATGGGAGAACGAGGGAGGCGCGGGTCCCTGCGGCCCGCAAGAAGGCCCGAACTCCGCCGAAGTGCAATCCGAAGTGCCTCAGCTGACCAATGCCGAATTGGTGCAGCTTCGCATCCGCGTGATCGCATTGGAGAACATCGTGATCTCGTTGCTCGCGGAAGCATCCCACAGGCAGCTCGATCTTATTCGCGAAATGGCAGCTTTTATCTCACCAAGACCAGGCTTCACCCAGCATCCTCTGACGATCCAGGCGGCAATGCAGATGATCGATCTCATTGATCGGGCCGCTCGTTTCCGGCCCTGAAACTTTCATCAACAAAGCGCCGGCATTCCGTTGGCCTTTCAGCACGGAACTCTTGTGCTCCAGACGATTGCCGGACACTCCAGCTTTGGGATATCCAGATTCATACGGGCGCGTTCGACAGCAGCTGCGGCGGCTCGCAGTTCGGAATTCGTGGCATAGACGATGATAAAGAAGCCAGGCGCAGCCGTGATTGGAGAGCGGCTATGACCAAACGGTTCAAAGTTGGCGACCTCGTGACCTGGAGGAGGCCGGCCATGTCAGCGGCACGATCATCAAAGTGCATACTAAAAACGTGGAGTCCAAGGGATATACCCATCATGCGAGCGCGGACGATCCGAAGTACGAAATCAGAGCAGCACGACCGAGCACATTGCGATGCATAAAGGTCAGGCGCTGAAGAAAACCCGGCATTGCGAGACAGCGGGTGCGGCTCTGGCCGAATTTTCTTTGGGAGGTAAACGTGAGGGGGCTCGTCAATAGAGTGATTTAGGAAACGAGATTCATGACGGACTCGGTGAAGATCGAACCGCCGCGCCACGACGCAATCGCGTCAACTCTGAGCGCAGCGGACGACCGTATCGTGCTGAGCGATTGGCTGCCTCCACAGCACGGGATCGTTCCGCGTATTCGCATTGGCCGGCGCTGGATCAGCATCTTGTGGGCGCTACCGATCGGAGCCGCGACGCTCGTCCTTCTGATCGCACTTGCGCAGAGTTTGCGAGAGCTTCCAGGCGTCCGAGCTTTCATCAGAGATTACCCCGGTATCGCGCAGTCCGCGCCCTCGGTCGATTCCGGTTTTCCGTGGTGGCTGCAGTTGCAGCACTTCCTCAACATGCTCTTCATGATGTTTATCATTCGCGCCGGGATACAGATCCTCGCCGATCACCCGCGGCTTTATTGGACCCGGGACTGTACGCCCGGCACCGAATGGTTCCATTTCCAACATCCAGTTCCTGAGGATCGCATTTGGACTTCAAAGGACGATTCGGTAACGCTGCCGGGTTGGCTGGGTATTCCGGGCATTCGTCATTCCATAGGGCTTGCCCGCTGGTGGCATTTTTCGATCGCGCTGCTGTGGACACTCAACGGCATCGCCTTTTACGGGTTGATATTCGCGACTGGTCAGTGGCTTCGTTTGGTGCCCGTGACATGGGGAGTGTTTCCCGCCGCTCTCTCGACCGCTCTTCAATATGCGTCACTGAACTTTCCGGTGGACCAAAGCTGGACGCGTTTCAACGGATTACAACAGCTCTCTTATTTTATCACAGTGTTCATCGCCGCGCCGGTTTCGATTGCGACCGGCCTGATGCAAAGTCCGGCCATTTCCAACAGGTTGGGCTTGATCGGGACCGTACTGAACCGACAGGCTGCTCGCTCCATCCATTTCGTCTCGTTCTGCTGGTTCGTGCTGTTCATCCTCGCGCACGGGATTATGGTGTTTGTCACCGGTCTGCGGCAGAACACGAACCACATGTTCGCAGGAGTGGAAAGCGCCGCCTGGGTCGGGTTCCCGCTGTTTGTCATAGCGATAGTCCTGGTTGGATTGGCGTGGTGGGTCGCTTCACCTTTCACCATCCGGCACGCGCGTCTGGTGCAGCACATCGGGCGATTCATGGTCGGATGGATCAAGGGTCTGTCGGAATGGTGGGAACCGACTGCCCAGCTTACTGAGAAGGACATCTCGCCGCATTTCTGGCCCAACGGCACCATGCCGAACTCCGCGGAGTTCGAGGCGCTGGTGGCGGATGAGTTTACTCACTACCGTTTGCGCGTCGGTGGACTCGTGCAGGCGCCGCGCGAATTTTCCTTCGCCGATCTCAAGGCGCTGCCGAAGCAGGAGCAAATCACCACTCATTTCTGCATCCAGGGTTGGTCCGGCGTCGCGAAGTGGGGCGGCGTTCCGGTGCGCGACATTCTCGACATCGTAAAGCCGGCGCCCGACGCGCGTTACGCGGTGTTTTACTCGTTTTCCGAAGGCTCCGCCGGCGGCGGCTATTACGACGTTCACGACCTGCACAATATGCGGCACCGCCTGTCCATCCTTGCCTATGAGATGAACGGCGCGCCGGTCAGCGTGCTTCATGGCGCGCCGCTGCGGCTGCGCTGCGAGAACGAATTAGGTTTCAAGATGGTCAAGTGGATCGCGGCGATCGAGCTTGTTCGAGACTTCACCGATCTGGGGGCGGGCCAAGGCGGCTACAACGAAGATCACGAGTTCTATGGATACCGAATGCCGATTTGAGGCTCTCGATCGACCGCCTGTCGCGAACTGAAAGCCGCGGAAGGGCAACAAGTCGCGCCAAGCGGTGAGGAAGATCGCGACCGTGCGTCTTTTTCCGCTTGAGAACGTTCGGCGTACGCGGATTATGTCAGCATCAGAGGATCGTTTGCAGAGCGGGGGCTCGGTCGGTTCAAGAACATTCGAGTTCATGGCGAGTGATCGGGAAGCGCCGCAATCACGCGCGGCTCGGTATCGGAAATTGGCCGATGAAGGCGAGAAGGTAGCGAAAACATCGAAGTCTTTGGACATACGGCAAGCATAGACAAAGCTCGCCAAAGACTGGCGCACGCGCGCGGATGAAGCTGAGCGGCGGGGACGGACTGTGGAATTCGCGCTGGTTGGTTCACGCCACGAACTCGACCCCCCGTTGCGCACCAGGTCAGCGAAACGCCCGGTCTTAACTGGTCCGATCTTCCCGGACCGAAAAGCCGGACTTGAAAACTTTATGGAGAAATTCGCGCTGCCCTCAGGTTTGAGGAGTCCACAGAAATCGGCAATTGCGCGCTAAAAGCTCGTCGATTGTAGGCCCGGATGACGCAAAGCCGAAGCGGCTTTCAAACGCTGTCGACACCGGCTCCGTCGCGGTTTTGCACCGCCTCGATTTGGTTGTGGGTCACCGAGACGGAAGTGCCCGGGTGTGCGCCGGAAACCTCAATCGTGGCTTTCAATTGTTGCACGAGCGCGCGGACGATGCTGGTACCCAAACCAGGAGTCGCGTTTGACGGGTCCGTGGGCATGCCGCCCCCGTCGTCGCGAACCGTGAGCGCCCAGTTAGGCCCGCGTGAAGCGTAAATCACTTCGATGTTGCCCTTACGACCATTCGGGAAAGCGTGCTTGAGGGCGTTGATTACCAGTTCGGTGACGATCAGCCCGAGGCTCACGGACACGTCCGCACGGGTGGTGCTTTCGTCCACGCTGACGCGCAACCTCACCTGGTCATGGTCTCTGATCATGGACGCCGAGAGGCTGTCAGATAATGCGGCAAAATAGTTCCGCAACTCCACGCGATCCTCGCTGGAAGCCGAAAGGTGCTTCTGTAGCGTGCCCAAAGAGAGCACGCGCTGATGGGCATTGTATAAATGACTGCGGGACTCTTCCGATTGGACCTTCCGGGCGCTTTGCATGAGCACACTGGCGATGATCTGGAGACTGTTGGCTACCCGGTGCTGCAGTTCCTGAAGGAGTATGGCCTTCTGGTTCAACAGGTCATCCTTGACCTTCTCCGCGATACGGGCTTCGGTGACATCGGCAATGGTCATGAGGAGCCGGACATCCTCATCTTCGCCGTAATGAAGCTTGCGTGCGTTCACGACCAGAAGGCAATTCGCCTGGCCATCGCGGCGGAGATCCATCTCATAGCCTTCGATTTCGGCATAGCCCGAAGCGGTCGCTTTGAGCAGAGACGCGAGTTGCGGAATGTCCCATTCGCCCGATCCCAGTCCCCGAAGCGCGCAACCCCGCACGGCCGCCGGGTCGATCTGAAACACGCGGCAGAAGGATTTGCTCGCCGCAATGACGCTTAACTCCCCATCGAGGAGCAGCAGCGGAGCCATTGATGTGTCTATCACCGCAAGCGCCAGGCTGGACTCAAGTTCAAAATGCGAATTCTCGTGTGTACTCATGGGGTACTCGTTTCGGAAAGACCGGAGGTTCGCGATCCAAAAACCATTACCGGCGAAGTGCTAACGCGTGGACTGCTCGATCAGACGCGTCTGCATGGATTCAATGGCCGGAGATTGTGCAGCCTCGCAAATCTTCGCCAAATGCTCATACTCAACGGCCATCGCGAGCAGTCTTTGTACGATTGCCGGGCTGTCACAGTCCGCGACCAGGGAACGTAACCGCGCGGCGCGTTGGCGGTAACGGTCTGCCGGTTTAACGTTGTCGCTCGTCATGTGGTCGCGCGCAATTTTGTCTATTGTTGTCCCCTTTCCCCCGGGTTGTCTGGTCAAAACAGCTCACGCCGGCAAAGTTCTTGCCGGGATTTTGCCACCACGGCGATGTTTCTTGTGAATGACAGCTTCGATTGCGAAACCGGTGCCCTGGTCCGTTCGTTTTAAGAATAGCGGTTTCGATGCTTCGGCATTGAATTCGCGAAAGAGCGGCAGAGAATCGATGCAAGTCGATTTCTCTGCCGTTCTCGTTTGTAGAGTGAAGTGGCCCAAGCCATGCCTCGCGCGGATCCGCAGGCACCAGCGCGTCACTTTGCTCATCTAGATAAAGCAGGATCGCGCGCTTTCGCAGATTGGGATGTCTCCATGGTCAGCCACGATACCGAACGGCTGGTGCGAGAAATGCTCGGCACCCGAGCGCGAAATGGCACGCTTGCCCAAAGTAAACCTAAGTGGCGACCTGAAGCTCTCCTTTGCGTGTTCGCGGAGCCGCAAGCAATATCGAGATCCACCGCAGCCTCTCGACATGGGCGCAGGCGATCGCGATCGCCGCGGTCAGTGGAACTGCTAGAAAGAGACCCGCGACACCCCAAATCAGGCCCCAGAAACTTAGCGCTACGATGATGATGAATGGGCTGAGATTCAGGGACGAACCCAGCCACTTCGTCGAAATGATATCCATGAGCACGAAATGGAGGACACCAAGTGCGGCAACGATCAAGAGCGGCAGCCCAAAACTGCCGAACTGGACCAGCGCAACAAGAGCCGGAAGAACAATCGCAATCGCGCCAATCGTAGGTATGTATCCCAGGACAAAGATGATCAGGGCCATAAACGCCGCAAAAGGCACACCCAGAATGGCGAGCAATACATAGGCGGCGATGCCAATGATCGCCGACAGCACGGTGTAAACCGCCAGAAAGCTCTGGAGCTGACCGGATATCTTCTGAAGTACGAACAGTCCGGCCTGGCGCCGCGCGAAATCCGTTTCCAGCGTTTCATATTTCGCCGAAAACAGGCTTTGTTCCGCCAATAAAAACCCCAGATAGATGAACACTTGAACGATCGCGAAAGCCGAGCTTCCCACAGAGGCCGCGGCGCCGGTGAGCACGGCCGCGAAGTTGAAGCGGCTGAGGAGATCGGTAAAATTCAACCTTAGATGCAAGGGCGTGAGAACACGGGCGAGGATCTGCTGCAGCTTCGTTCCATATGCTGGCGCCTCCGCGGTAAACTGACCGGCCTCGCTGCTGATGATCAGCACGATGAAATAAAGCCCGGCCACCAGCAGCGCGAGCGCGCCGAACCAGGCCAGCCAGCGCGGCAGCCGCATCCGCTGTAGCCAATCGGCGACCGCATTGACCAGAGCCCAAACGAGAAACGTGAATACCAGCGGCGCCAAAAGCGGCCGCCCGAGAACAAGGATAGCGAGCAGTGCTACGAACCCAAGCAATCCAAGAATAATTTTTGTTCCCGACATGTCTGATGATCCGCTAAATTCGGGCACCATCTTAGTCCTCGAGCGCGTCCTTCGGCAGATGCTCGGCGCAATAGAATGCTCCACGGTGCGCGTCGTGACGTGAACGGGCCTCTGCGTCGCGTAGGTCGCAGTGCGGCATGTTGGTGAACGGCGCCGGTGCATTTTCCAACACGTCGATTACCTGCTGCCGCCGCTGTTCGCGTTTGCTGTGACCGCCCGTCGCGCCACTCTGATTGCAACAATGAGAAGGTCAACGAGGCAAGCCAAGGATAGGGGCCCCGCAGGCATTCACCCGGTCTGGCGTTACTTGGTTCGAAACCCGCAGCAAGAAAGTGCGACGGTGACCACTATAACCGCCCGGGTAAGAAACCAAGCCATATCGAGCACCTGGCTTTCCCGCCAGCGATCCGATGACGATGACGCTCTGATCAAAATTAACCAGATCAGTTCTCTTCCAACGGTGCGAGCATCCGCTGACGTTTCGTCCCTGCTTCAGCAATTGGGTCAGAGTAGAGTTCGTCGGCATTTCGCGCACTGCTGCATGGAATCGTAACTGGATAACTCGCGAGTTC
>DASUHP010000143.1:0-24832 GCA_036273455.1 Micropepsaceae bacterium
CGCTTCCTGCATACCAGGTTCAAGGTGATTGGCGGGTATACGGAAGGTTCGGGCGTGACGCTGGCGCTGGAGCGGGGCGAAGTGGATGGCGTGTGCGGAATGTCATATTCGACGCTGAAAACCACCCATCCCGACTGGTTCCGCGATCACCGCGTGAATGTCATCTTGCAGATTGGGTTGAACAAGCTGAAGGAGCTGGATGGTGTGCCGTCGGCTCTGGATCTGGTGGGCGGGCACGACAAAGATGTGCTCGAGCTGATCCTGATCCGGCAGGAAATGGGCCGGCCGTTTGCGTTGCCGCCGGGTGTTTCGGCCGATCGCATCGGTATTCTGAGGCGGGCATTCGATGCCGCGCTGAAAGATGCGGGGTTTGTCGCCGAAGCGCAGAAGCTTAATCTGGAAATCGACCCGCTGACCGGTGAACAGATTGCGGGTTTGCTGCAAAAGGCTTATGGCGCGCCCAAAGCGGTGATTGTCGAAGCCGCGGAGCTGGCGAAATGATGGGTAAAATCGGAATACTGGCGGTCGTTATGTTCTTTGCGCCGCCGTGTTTTCATGCGGCGCGCGCTGCCGATGCGCCCGACTTCTCCGGCTTCTGGGGCCGCAACGCGATGGATTTCGAGCCCACTCCCACCGGTCCGAAGCCGATCACCAATCTCCAGCGCCGGCGCGACGGCACAAGCGACACTGAGCAAGTCGGCGATTATCACAATCCGATTCTGAAGCCCCAGGCCGCCGAAGTGGTGCGGGAGCGCGGGGAAATGTCGAAGACGGGAAAACCGTTTCCCGATCCGTCCAACCAATGCGCCCCATATCCGCCGCCCTTCATCTTCGCCCAGCAGCTCGGCGTGCAGCTGATGCAGCAGAAGGACCGGATCACCATGCTGTATAATCAGGACGATCAGGTCCGCTATGTGCGTTTGAATTCGACGCATCCCAAAGTTGTGCGCCCGAGCTGGAAAGGCGATTCCATCGGCCATTATGAAGGCGACACGCTGGTGATCGACACGGTGGGGATCAAACCCGGCCCGCTCGGCCTCGTCGATCGTTACGGCACGCCGCACAGCGATGCGCTGCATCTGGTCGAACGCTATCGCCTGATTGACGGCAAGGCTGCGCGCGAAGCCGCCGATCGTCAGCAGAAACAGAATGGCGTGATCATGAATGGCGGTTCCGTCGTGCTGGACCGCAACGATCCGGGGCCGGATTTGCAACTTCAGTTCACGGTGGAAGATCCGAACACTTTCACCACGCCGTGGTCGGCCATCGTCACATATCGCCACCGGTCGGGTCCCTGGCTGGAGCAGGTCTGCGCCGAAAGTCCCATTGCGCTTCCGAATGAGTTTTCCGCAAGCAATGGCATGCATGTGCCGATGGCTCAGCGGGCGGATTTTTGAGGACGCCGGTCAGTAGTCTCTGATTGGGAAGGTTCCCCCCTCCGTCTCGCGCGCATGGCGCGCGATCCACCTCCCCCGTAAAACGGGGGAGGAAACATGGGCGGAAGCGCGATTTCGTCCGCCGGCGGCTCAAAAATCGGCGGTTTGGCTGGTGACTAAGGCTGGTTGTGTGCTTGGCAGGGGCAGCGGGAGGCAATAGTCTGGGCATTCGAATATTGTCGCGTGAGTCCCCCCTGCACCAACCCGGGAGCGTCTAATGACCACCGCCATGCGCATTCGTCTTTCTCTTGCGAAATTGTCCTTCGCCGCACTGGCGGGCACGAGCCTGCTGGCACTGTCGGCCGCCGGCCAAGCGGCGATGGCGCAGAACAACCACCCGGTCGCACTGATCGGCACGGTATCCTCGCAAGCTGAAGGCAAGATGGAAGGCGTCGTGGTCAGCGCCAAGCGCCGCGGTTCGACCATGATGATCTCGGTCGATACCAATGCGAAAGGCGAATACGCATTTCCGCAGGACCGGCTCGCGCCGGGAATTTACGACATCACGATGCGTGCGGTCGGCTACACGCTGAAGCCGACGTCGGCGGTGATCCAGACGGGCGAGCCCGCGCATCTCGACCTTCAACTCGCGAAGGCCGCGCCGGAAACTCTCGCGCTGCAATTGACCAACAGCGAATGGATGCAGAGCGCGCCCGGCACGCCGACGGAGAAAATCGAATTGCTGCGCTGCCTCGATTGCCACGGGTTGCAGCGGCCGATGTTCTCGAAGGAAAACCCCCACGAGATGGCGCAGACCATCGAGCGCATGGGCCTGCACGCCGCGAATGCGTCGCCGACTTTCCCGTTCTTCCTGCAGACCGCATCCGAGAGACTGGTGCAGCCGCCGACCAAGGTGCAGGAAGAATTCGGCAAGTATATTGCCTCGATCAATCTGAGCTCCGGCAAAACCTGGAACTACAAACTGCAAACGCAGTCGCGGCCGACCGGCAAATCCACCCAGGTGATCGTCACGACCTATGATCTTCCCGAACTGGCGGCGCCGCATGACACCATGCGCGACAAGGACGGGAATGTCTGGTTCTCGGATTTCCAGCACATGTTTATTTCGAAACTGGATCCGAAGACAGGAAATGTGACGCGTTATCCGGTGCCGATCTCCAAACCCGGATTCCCGACTGGCGGGTTGATGATCACCATGGATAAGGACGGCAACATCTGGGAAGCCATGATGGGGCAGTCGGAAATCGCCGAACTCAATCCGAAGACCGGAAAGGTGTCGACCTATCTGGCGCCGGACTGGAACAAAGTCGACACGCGGTTCACCATGATCGACGCGTTCCATTCCAACGTCGACAACAAATTATGGGCCAAAACCAGCGGCGGCCCGGATCCCGGCCATGCCAACAAGCTGTATCAGTTCGATCTGACGACGCACCAATTCCACGAAGTCCTGCCGCCGGCCGGAAAGCGTGACATTGCCGCCTATGGCCTGGTCACCGACCTCGAGAACAATGTGTATGGTCTCGACAACAACCCGCTCCAGAAGCAGATCTGGCGCACGGATGCGAAGACCGGCGAGACGACGTATATCGATCTCCCCGCCGGCGTCGGTGGTGCGCGCCGCGGCCATATCGATGCGCAGGACCGGCTGTGGTTCTCGCAGTTCCATGCCAACCGTTTCACGATGTATGACGCCAAAAACCACAAAATCAGGATGTGGGAGGTGCCGGTCCCCTATGCCGGCGCCTATGACGTCCAGTTCGACGACAACAAATATGCTTGGGGCGCCGATATGAGCACCGATCTGGTGCAGCGGCTGAATGTCGATACCAGCGAATGGAGTTCATATCTCCTGCCGATTTCGATCAACACGCGCCATGTCGATGTGCAGAAGGATGCGAATGGGCTGTCCAGCATGTGGACCGAAGGCCAGCAGAACGGGAAGATCGTCCATATTGAGCCGCTGAGTCCGTAGGCCCGGATTGTCATCCCCGGCGAGCGTTGCGAAGCAACGCGAGGGAAGGGGATCCATCAGGGGCGCGTCCGCGCGCCAAAAGAATCTATTCGCGCCGCGGACGCGGCGCGGATGGGTTCCCTTCCCCTCGCGCATTCCGCGCTCGGCCGGGAATGACACGGTTTGATTTTACTGGTGGGCGCCGCGGTCGAGGGGGGAGAAGCTCGTGAACATGCGGCACCAGCCCATCGGGCTGATATCGCCCTCGACCAGCACGCAGCTTTTGGGAAATTGGAAATAGGGGCACTCGCCGCAGGCATCCGTGCCGTTCGGGCGATCCTGATATTTCGCCGCGGCCTGCGTCAGCTTCTTCTGTTCCTGGGGCTTGTATTCCTGGGCTTTGGCAGCCGTGGCGCCACAGGTTGCGGCAGCGGCAACTACGCCCATGGTTTTGATAAAGGCCCTTCGCGACGAATCCGACGACGACATGCGCTTTCCTCCCACGCAACTGGTATCCGATGATATCCAAACTGCGGTGGCGCGCAAATGCCGCGAAGAGCCAGCGTGACGATTGGCAATGTCAGAGATAGGCGATCAGGCGAAAACCTCCGCCGAATCCGGGTGCGGCATCTGACACCCCGATGATGGCGTAGGCCGAGATGCCGAGATCCGGCAAAAACCGCCAGAGCGCATACGGGTCAAGGCTGACGTAATCCGAAAGACCGGCCTCGTATTTCTGGCGGTAATCGAGCGTGGCGCCGACTGCGACATTGTCCTGCGGCTTAAAGTTCACGCCGGCGGTGACACGCACGCCGCTGAGCAAGGTAAATCCCGCCGGACTGCCGAGCCACTGATAACCCAGTGATCCAAACAACAGCGTGGCCGGGGTGATGCTGTGGAACAGATTCGCCTGCGCCGTGAAGTCGGTTTTTCCCGTCCCGAGCTGAGCCCCCGCGGTCGGAAATTTCACTGTGCCGGCGAGCTCGACACCCGGGATAGGTCCGTCTTCCGCGAACAAAGTCCAGCCGCCGGTCGCCGTCAGATCGCCGATCCCGGAGGCCTCCGATACAGTTTTCGTTGGTTTGGCGACCACGATATCGCCGGCGGAAATGCCGGGGCCTTTTATGTCGAGATACGGAATCGAAGCTTCGAGGCGGAGGTTTCCTTCCTGGAATTTTACGCCGAACGGCACGTCGAGGACGCGCGTGTCGGAGGTTAATCCATACCGGCCCGTCGAATAGTCCAATCCGCCCGAGAATTCGAAATCGATCGGCGTTGCTGCCGCTGTTGCCGCCTCGCTCGGCGCGGTTGCCGCCATCGCAGGAGCGGAGAGCATGGAGCCGGCGGCAAGACAGCAGGCTGCAATCCTGAATTTCATTTCAAATTCCCCCAGGCGGATTGTTCTTGGACTGACGAATGACGATTACCATGCATTTAACCGCGCATGGGTTTTGTCACGATCTTGTCACGGCCCGCGCCGCGACCGCGCGCGGAACCGGTGTAATTATGCGCCGGCGATGAACGTCAGGACTTTCCGGCTCTCAATGTTTGCCGTCTGTGGATGGCTAATTCTGGTGAATGGGGTGCGGGCATTCTCCGTTCCCTGGAGCGGCACGCCATTGCAGTGGTTTGCCGTGTCGCTGGACCTGGTGGTGATTGGCATCATTGCCTTGCCACCGATCCGGGCGCTTTATTCCGAAAAATACCGGCTAAAACTGGCAGAGGCGGACGAGCGATTCCGCAATTCTCCCCTGCTGCGGTGGGGCGCATGGGTTTTGTCCGGCGTGTGGGCGGTGCTGATCACCTCGCAATTGCTTGGCTGGACATATGGTGCGCTGATGCAGACGGTGGCGGTCAGTTTTTTGCAGTGATTCGCTAAAACAGTTTCGATCCGTTTGGCAGTTTGCGCTCCGGTTGCGCGAGCACAACCCGGCCGCGCTCATCGACAAAGCCGGTGGTGAGGCATTGCGAAACAAAGGGCCCGATCTGCTTTGGCGGAAAATTCACAACGCAGATGACCTGGCGGCCGATCAGCTCGTCTTTGCTGTAGAGTTCGGTGATCTGGGCGCTTGAGCGTCTCGTGCCGAGCTCGCCGAAATCGATGGTGAGCTTGTAAGCCGGCTTCCGTGCTTCGGGAAAATCCTGAACGTCGACGATCGTCCCGACGCGCAATTCCAGTTTCGCAAACTCATTCCAGCTGATCTGTTCCATAGTGGCTCGTTTTGCTGCCCTGCCGAGGATAATCTCTCCCGCCGTCGAGTGGAAAAGTGGAATGTGGGGAGCGGGTGGGAGAAAACTATTACGACTACATCATTGTCGGGGCGGGGTCGGCGGGCTGCGTTCTTGCCAATCGGCTGAGTGAAGACGAAGGCGCTGAGGTCCTGCTGCTGGAAGCGGGCGGCGCCGACCGGCATCCGTACCTGCACATCCCGCTCGGCCTCGGACGCATGCACAAGGCGCGGATGTTCGACTGGGGCTATGACAGCGAGCCGGAACGGGCGCTGAATGGCCGGCGCATTGAAGCGATGCGCGGCAAAGTGCTGGGCGGCAGCTCATCCATCAATGTGATGGCGTTCACGCGCGGCGATCCGGCGGATTACGACCGATGGGCGAAGAATGGCGCAGCCGGCTGGTCCTATGCCGACGTGCTGCCCTGGTTCAAACGCTGCGAAAGCTGGGAGGAGGGCGAGACAGAATATCGCGGCGGTGGTGGACCGATCGGTGTCGAATGGGCGAAAACGCGCGATCCGCTGTTCACTGCCTGGCTCGATGCGGCGAGAGCCGCCGGTTACCCGGTGATCCACGATTACAATGCGAAAACACATGAGGGCTTTGCCCGCAGCCAATATTCGATTCGGAACGGCATGCGCTGCTCGGCATCGGTCGCTTACTTACGGCCGGCGCTGAAGCGGCCGAACCTGAATGTCGTCACCTATGCGCATGTGCTCCGTATCCTGACCAAGTCCACGCGCGCGACCGGCATCGCATATGAATGCAAGGGCGAAAGGCGGCAGGCGTTCGCGAACAGCGAAGTGATCATCGCCGCCGGAGCCTTCAACTCGCCGCAAATCCTGATGCTGTCGGGCATCGGGCCGGCCGAACAATTGCAGCGATTCGGAATCAAGGTACTGGCCGATCTGCCGGTCGGGCGCAATCTACACGATCATGTCGCGGTGCTGATCATGTACGGCCGTCGCGATGCCGGGCCGTTCCGCGACGCGATGCGGCTGGACCGGATGTCTCTGGCCATGCTGCAGGCCTGGTTCACCGGCAAGGGTGCCGCAACCGTCGTGCCGGGGGGATTGCATGCCTTCATACGGACCCGGCCCGAACTGGCGGTCCAGGATATTGAATTCATGTTCCGCGGAGCGCCGCCGCACGCCCATCTGTGGATGCCGCCGTTCACCCGTGCCTATGCCGACGGTTTTGGCATCCGTCCAACACTGTTGCACGGCCAAAGCCGCGGCGAGGTGCGGCTGGCGCCGGGCCATGCGATGATGCATCCAGAGATCAGGTTCAATCTGCTGACCGCGCGCGGCGACATCGAAATTTTGCGCGAGGGATTCAGGCGGGCGCGCGAAGTGGCGCATCAGACGCCGCTGGACGCGTTTCGTGGCGTCGAAGCATCGCCGGGCGACAAGGTCCAAACCGACGCGGAAATCGACGGGTGGATTCGCAAGACCTGCGTGACCGCGCATCATCCGGCGGGGACCTGCGCCATGGGAACAGGCGAGAATTGCGTGCTCGACCCATATTTGCGGGTGCGCGGCATTGAAAATCTACGGGTGGTGGACGCGTCCGTGATGCCGGACCAGGTGTCGGCCCATATCAATGCGACCGTGTTCATGATTGCTGAGAAGGCCGCAGATTTGATCCGCAAGCGACCCGCAGCGGCAGCAAAAGAACACGCGCGAGTGGTTGCGCCCGCGTAACGGCTTTCGGTACTCTCGTCACCGGCGATATCACCCCGGGATACCGGAATGAATGTGATTACAAGGGAGCGGCTGCAGATCAGGCCGCTAACCAAATTTATTGGCGCGGAAATCCGTGGCATCGATCTAAGGCAAAGGCCGGATGATGCGACCATCCGCCGGATTTATCAGAGCTGGCTCGATCATCTGGTGCTGGTGTTTCCGGATCAGGATTTGAGCCAGGAAGATTTGCTGCGGGTGACCACATATTTCGGCCAGCCTGGCCATCTCGACCGGCCGGCGAAATATCATCCGCCGGGCTTTTCGCGAATGCTGCCGGGGATCATGCTGATCTCGAATATCCGGGAGAATGGCGAGCCGATCGGCGCGCTCCCGGATGGCGAGATGATGTTTCACCACGACATGATCCATAAGGAAGTGCCGAGCAAGGCGACGTTGCTCTATTCGGTCGAGATTCCGTCCAGCGGTGGAAATACGCTGTTTGCCAGCGGTTATGCCGCCTATGAGACACTGGATCCGGCGATCCGTGACAAAGCGGAAGGGCGGCAGGCGCTGCATCACTATAATTATGGATCGACCCAGCGCGGCGATGATCGCGGCGTCGTGGCGTTCAACGAATGCCTGCATCCGGTGTTCCGCACGCATGAGGAAACGGGCCGCAAGGCGGTTTACGTGAACCGGCTGATGACAGTGAAAATCGATGGAATGGAGGGTGGCGAGAGCGATGCGGTGCTGAACGCGATCTTCGACCATGCCGAACAGCCGGAATTTGTTTACGAGCATGTCTGGCGCAAGCGCGATCTCCTGCTGTGGGACAATCGCTGCTCGTCGCATGCGCGCACCGATTTTCCCGCGCATGAGCGGCGGCTGCTGCTGCGCACCACCGTGCGCGGCACCACGCGGCCGTATTAGTCACGGGATCCCTCGTGGGCGCAAAATCCCCCCTCCGTCTCGCGCGTTCCGCGCGATCCACCTCCCCCGCCCGCCTTCGTGGCGCGCCAAAGCGCCACTTCGGCGCGACGGCGGCAGGTGGGGGAGGAAAACGGGCAAGTGCGATTTGCTTTGTTCTGTTGACGTTTGTTGCACTGGGTGTACCGGGCGCGGCGTGGGCGCAGAACGCGTTTTATCGCGGCAAGACGGTCACGTTGATCGTCAGCGATGCGGCGGGCGGCGGCTATGACATCATGGCGCGCACGATCGCGAAATATCTTGGCAATCACATTGCCGGCGACCCGCGCATCATTGTCCAGAACATGCCGGGCGCGGGTGGCATCGTGGCGATGAATTACCTTTACACCACGGCGCCGAAGGACGGCACTATGCTCGCCGCGGTGGACAATAACACGCCGGTTGAACCGCTGCTGGGGACGCCCGAGGCAAGATATGATGCGCGGCGTTTCAACTGGCTGGGCTCGCCGACGGTGGAAACCGGATTGGTCATCGTCTGGCACACGGTACCGGTGAACACGGTCGACGATTTGAGGAAGCACGAGACATCGATGGGCGCATCGGGCGCCAATTCGACGCCGAGCTTCTATGCACGGCTGATCAATGCGACGCTCGGCACGAAGATGAAAATCGTCGCCGGCTATACCGGCCAGACCGATGTTTATCTCGCCATGGAACGCGGCGAAGTGGACGGCGCGCCCAGCATTTTCCTGAATACGCTGAACACGACGCAGCCGAATTGGCGGACCGAGAAAAAGATCAAGGTGCTGTTGCAATATGGCCTGGAGCGCGCGCCGTCGCTGCCGAATGTGCCGTCGGCTTTGGATGTCGCGAGAACTCCGGAAGACAAAATGCTGCTGAAAGCCGGGCTGGCCGAGGTGGCGCTGGGCCGGCCCTATCTCATGCCACCCGGCGTTCCCGCGCCGCTGGTGGCCGAGATGCGAAGGGCATTCGCCGCGACATTTGCCGATCCGGCGTTCCTCGCCGACACACGGCGGATGAATCTGGGGGTTGATGCGCCGCGCAGTGGCGAGCAATTGGCGAAAACCATCGACGATGCCTATCGCACGCCGCCGCAGATCGTTCAGCGGCTGCGCAAGCTATCCCTCCACTGACCATGGCAAAACTTGCGCGACTTGATCCCTCTCTCAGCGGCCGCAGCTGCGGGCTGGTTCTGTTTGATACTCTGAATGGATATCTGCATCCCCATGATGCCGCGAAGCGCGCATTCCTCGCCGAGCGCAACATCATCGGCAATCTGAAATTGCTGTTGGATGGTGCGCGCCGTGTTGGAATGGCAGTGTTCTACCCGTCGGGCGCTCATGCACCGGATGGCGCGGATTCGGTGGACCGGCTGACCGACACCGACATGGATCTGCGGGAAGGCGGGGGGCGCGACAAGCCGATCCGGCCTCATTTTCACCGCGGTTCACAGGATGCGGAGATCGCGCCGGAACTCGCGCCCGCAGCGGGCGACGTGGTGGTGCCGAAGCAGCGCTGGAGCTCGTTTTACCAGACCAATCTCGACTTGCAGCTTCGGGTGCGGGAGATCGGAACCATCATCATTGCCGGCGGTTCCACCGATGTCGGGATTGCCAGCACGGTGTTCGCCGCGCGCGACCTTGACTATGGCATCGTCGTTGTGCGCGATGCATGCTATTCCACCCGCGGCCCCAACCACGACTTTTTCATGGACCGGGTGTTCCCGCGCATGGCGCGAGTCATGACCGCGGAACAGGCGGTTTCGCTGATGATCCGGTGACAGAAATGCACGAAGTGACAACCGAACTGGTAAAGTGTTCGAAAGGCATGCCGGTATTTGTGGCGCAGCCGAAGAAATCGGGGCGCTATCCGGCGGTGGTGCTGATGCATGAACGCTATGGCCTTGTCCAGCACACACAGGACCTTGCGACGCGCTGTGCCGCCGACGGCTTTGTCGCAGTCGCGCCGAATTTCTTTTTCCGCCATCCCGATCCGAAGGCGCTGACGGCGGGTGATTCCCGCTATGACATGAGCGATCCGGAATCGGTGGACAGTCTGGAATCGGTGCTGGCCTGTCTCGAACACCAGCGGGTTGCGGATATGGAGAAGATCGCAGTGGCGGGTTTTTGCCAGACCGGCCGGCATCCACTGGTATTCGCGGCCCAGCATCCGATTCAGGCGGTTGTCGTGTGGTATGGCGCCGCGAATGCGCGCGAATGGGAAGTCAATCCGCTGCAGCCGGAGCCGCTGGACAAAATCATCGCGTCGGTGCCCTGTCCGGTATTCGGCGCCTTCGGGTCGGACGATCACCTGATTTCGATTGCCGATGTCGGCCGCTTCCGCAATGCGTTGGAGCAGCACAACAAGTCGTATGACATCCATCTCTATGCCGGCGCACCCCATGGCTGGCTGAACGACACCATGCCCGGCCGGTACCGCCAGCCGCAGGCAGAGGCCGCGTGGTCGGCGCAACAGCAATTCTTGCGCGAAGTGTTTGCCGGCCAATGGCCGTCGAACCAGGTGCGCTGGCAATTCGAGTGCGAATTCGGCCGCGATTACGATTTCTCGAAAAATCGCCGGCAGGCGTGACATGGCTCAAAGCACTGCGGTGCACACCGGATTGGCGCGCGCTGTCGAGCATGCGCTGGTGTCGGCTTCCCGAGGGGAGGGGGTCACATGCGAAGATGCCCTGCTGCTGATCGAGAATGCCGACACGCGCGAGCTTTGTGCGATTGCGGCGGAACTGCGCGACCGCTTCAAGGGGCGTATCGTCAGCTACTCACGCAAAGTCTTCATCCCACTCACGCATCTGTGCCGCGATTATTGCGGCTATTGCACGTTTCGCGCCGATCCCGGGCCGGGTGTTGCGGCCTATATGACGCCGGCTGAAGTCGTTGCAGTCGCGCAAGCCGGCGCACGCGCGGGATGCAGAGAGGCGCTGTTCAGCCTGGGCGATCAGCCGGAGCAGATTTTCCCCGAAGCGCGGGAATTTTTGCGCGAGCAGGGATTTTCCCGCACACTGGAATATCTCGCGGCAATGGCCGAACTGGTGCTGCGCGAAACCGGTTTGCTGCCCCATTCCAATCCCGGCCTGATGCCGGCGGAAGACATGGAGAAGTTGCGGCGCAGCAATGTCAGCCTGGGACTGATGCTGGAATCGACGAGCCTGCGATTGCGCGCCAGGGGCGCTGCACATTGGCGCGCGCCGGATAAGGCCCCTGCCCTGCGGCTGCGGGTGATCGAAGAAGCAGGGCGGCAGCGCATTGCCTTCACCACCGGGATTCTGATCGGGATCGGCGAAACGGTCGCGGAGCGCGTGGAGTCGCTGTTTGCGATAGCGGCACTGCATCGGCAGTATGGCCATATCCAGGAGGTTCTGGTGCAGCCGTTCCGCGCCAAGCCGGACATCCGGATGGCGAGCGCCGACGATCCATCGCTGGAAGACTTGCAGAGAACAATTGCGCTCGCGCGCGTCATCATGCCGGATGTGAATGTCCAATCGCCGCCCAATCTGGTGCGGGACGATTTTCCCGAACTGCTGACGGCCGGCATCAACGATTTCGGCGGCATTTCGCCGCTGACGAAAGACTTCATCAATCCGGAAGCCGCCTGGCCGCAGATCGCGGCGTTGCAGCAGCGCAGCAGACAGAGCGGATTCGAATTGCGCGAGCGGCTGGCGATTTATCCCGAATTCGCGGCGCAAACAGAATTTGTCGATGCAGCGCTCGCGGAAGTTTTGCAGGCGCAGCTGGGACCTGATTTTTATGCCCGGGCACAATAATCATGATCAAGGCATTGGATTCCTCGTGGAATGAAGTGGACTGTGAAACGGCTTTGGCGCGCGCGCGTCCGGCATTTGCCGCGATTCTCGAACGGGCGCTTGACGGAAGTGAACTCGGGTTTGCCGACGGATTGGCGCTGGCGCAGGCCTCGGGCGACGACCTGCTGGCGCTGGTCAAGTCTGCCGACCACTTGCGCCGGCGGACTGTCGGCGACGTGCTGACCTATGTCGTCAACCGGAATCTGAATTTCACCAATATCTGCATTGTCGGCTGTTCCTTTTGCGGCTTTTCGCGGGGCCCGCGCGCAAAGGACGCGTATTTTCATTCGACGGATGCTTTGCTGACCAAAACGCGCAACGCCGTGGCGGCGGGCGCGACTGAGGTGTGCATCCAGGGCGGCCTTCCGAAGAATCTCGACGGGGGCTATTACGCCGGATTGCTGCGGGACATCTCGGCCGAATTTCCGCAACTGCATCTCCATGCCTATTCACCGATGGAAATCTCCTACGGCGTCGAAAAGACCGGGCTGTCGCTGAGCGAGCACCTGATCTCGCTGAAGGAAGCGGGAATTGGCAGCATTCCCGGTACCGCGGCAGAAATCCTCGATGATTCCGTGCGCGGCGAACTCAGCCCGAACAAGCTGACGGCGAAACGCTGGATCGAAGTGATCCGCGCGGCCCACGGGCTCGGCATTCCGTCGACCTCGACCATGATGTACGGCCACACGGAAACGCCGGAGCATTGGGTCAGGCACATGCTGCTGTTGCGCGAGATTCAGCGCGAGACCGGCGGCTTCACCGAATTCGTGCCGCTCGGTTTCATCCATTCGAAAACCCGCCTGTTCCGAAAAGGCCATGCGCGGGCCGGCTCGTCATTCGAAGAAGACCTGATCGTGCACGCGCTGGCGAGACTGCTGTTGAACCGCGACATTCCGAATCTGCAGGTGTCCTGGGTTAAGCTCGGTTTCCCCGGAGCGCTCGCATGTTTGCAGGCTGGCGCCAATGATTTCTCCGGCACGCTGATGGAGGAGAGCATCTCCAGGGCAGCGGGCGCCGATTACGGCGAGTCGGTCACGCCGGGCGAGCTGCGGGCGATGATCCGCAGCATCGGGCGAATCCCGGCGGAGCGGAGCACGACATACAACACGCGCCGTCTGTTCGACGTGTCCGATGGCGACGAGCGCCTGCCGCTGGAACGCATGCCGGCGCCGGCCACGGGGCACGTGCCGCTTGCTGTCGGGTATTAGGTGAAGGTAACACTTCTCACCGGCGGAGTGGGCGGCTCGAAGCTGGCACTGGGATTTTATCATATTGCGTCCTGCCAGCTGACGGCGATCGCGAACATGGGCGATGACATTGTCATGCACGGGCTGCATGTTTCGCCCGATCCCGACATCCTGATGTACACGCTGGCAGGTGTCGTGAATCCCGCGACCGGTTGGGGTTTTCGCGATGAGACATTCACGGTGGCGAAGGGGCTTGCCGGTTATGGCCGGGAAACCTGGTTTCAGCTCGGCGATCGCGATTTTGCCACGCATATCCACCGCACTGCGATGCTGTCTTCCGGTGCGACGCTGTCGCAGGCGATCGAATCCATCCGTCGCTCGCTCGACATTTCGGTGCGCGTACTGCCGATGAGCGATGATCCGGTCGCGACCAGGCTGGATACAAATGAAGGCCGCATGCATCTGCAGGAATATTTCGTGCGCCGCCGCTGCGAACCTGTGGTGCGCGCGATTGCCTTTGAAGGCGCGCCACGGGCGAAGCCGGCGCCGGGCGTGGTTGAGGCGATTGTGGATGCCGATCTGGTTGTGATCGCGCCGAGCAATCCGCTGATCAGTATCGGGCCAATCCTCGCCGTGCCCGGGATTTGTGACGCGTTGCGGCGACGGCGCGACCGGGTTGTTTCCGTTTGTCCCCTGGTCGGGGGCAAATCGCTCAAGGGCCCGACCGACAAGATGATGGCACAGCTTGGCTATGATGTGTCGGCCGCAGCGATAGCGGCGATGTATTCGGACTTTTGCGGCACCATGATTCTGGACCCGGCGGATGAGAACGCATGTCCAGAGGTAGAAGCGGCAGGCGTGAGAGCGGTGGTTCTGCCGACGGTCATGCAGACGCTGGAGGACAAGATTCGCACGGCGCAATCGATTATGGACGGGTTTGCGTGAAGGCGATTGTGATTCCGGTGAAGGCGTTTGCGGCCGCAAAAACGCGGCTGTCGCCATTCCTGTCTCCCGATGCGCGCGCCGGATTGGCTGAAGCGATGTGCCGCGATGTGTTTACCGCCGTCGCCAGGGTGCGCCGGATCGATCGCGTTCTTGTCGTAAGCAACGAGCCGCGCGCGCTTGCCTGGGCGAAAGAGCGGAACTGGGAAATCCTCGCAGAGCAACAGCAGATTTCCGAATCCGCCTCGGTCGATCTGGCTTGCCGCCATTGCCTGTCGGCAGGCGCAAAGGCTGTGCTTCGTCTGCCGGCTGATATTCCGCTGGTGTGCAGCAGCGATATCGAGGAACTGTTCGCTGCGCTTTCTGATTCCCCCGGCTGCGTCATTGTGCCGTCGCGGGACGGCACCGGGACCAATGCATTGTTGCGTTCGCCGGCAACGGCATTCGGCTCGCATTTCGGGAGGGACAGTTTTGCCGCGCATCTCGCCGCCGCACGCGCCGCCGGCTTGCCGGTGACGGTTGTGCGAAATGCGCATATCGAGCTGGATGTCGACGAACCGGCGGATCTGGAGCAATTGCGCCAGCTTGTGCCGGCAAATTTCAAAACTGGCGAATGGCTGAGGGGCGCGACATGAATAAACGGCAGCAGGCAGAAATGGCGGCGACATTCCGCGCCCGCCATTCAAGGAAACCGGTTTTGCTGCTGCCCAATGCCTGGGATGCCATGAGCGCCCGCATATTTGCCGCTGCCGGATTCACAGCGCTGGCGACAACCAGCGGCGGCGTGGCATGGGCACTCGGATATGCAGATGGAGAAGTAGCGCCATGGGTCGAGGTAGTGGCGGCTACGGCGCGGATTGTGCGCGCGGCCGGAATCCCGGTCACGGCAGATATCGAAGCAGGATATGCCGAAACGCCCGCCGAACTCGCAGCGCATGTGCGCGAGATTATCGGTGCCGGTGTGGTGGGAATAAATCTGGAGGACGGGCGGCATCACACCAACCTAAGGCCGATCGAGGATGCCGCGGACCGGTTGCGTGCGTCCCGAGCGGCAGCGGATGACGAGGGGGTGCCAATCTGCATCAATGCGCGGTGCGACGTTTTTCTTGTCTCCAGAGCTGCCGAGACGAGCCACTTCGCCGAAGCACTCGAACGTTGCCGCGCCTATCTCGCGGCGGGTGCGGACTGCGTCTATCCGTTCGGACTCCGCGATCCAGCGATGATCGGCGATTTCATCAAACAACTGGATGCGCCGGTGAACGTGACCGGACGGCCCGGAATGCCCGACGCTGCGGCACTGGAGAAACTCGGTGTTGCGCGGATCACGATTGCCTCCGCGCCTGCATTGACCACGATGTCGGCCATTCAGAAAATCGCCAACGATCTTCGCTCCGGCAGGTTCGATAGCCTGACGTCTGCCATGAACCGTGCCGATGCGCAGAAACTTTTTCAGTGAGGAGAATAGAAATGAAACCGCGCCTGAACCCGCGCGATGCGGCGCCTGCGGCCATGAATGCGATGACGCAGCTGCATGGCTTTGTCCGTAAATGCGGATTGGAGCACAGGCTGCTCGAGCTGGTGAAACTGCGGGCATCGCAAATGAATGGCTGCGCGTGGTGCATGGACATGCATACCAAGGAGTTGAGAGCAGACGGGGAGAGCGAGCAGCGGCTATATCTGCTGAGCGTGTGGCGCGAATGTCCGTTTTACAGCGACCGCGAGCGGGCGGCGCTCGCCTGGACCGAAGCGCTGACGGCACTCCAAAGCGGCGATGTTCCGGATGAAGTCTATGTCAAGGCATGCGAGCAGTTCGGTGAGGAAGAATTGGTGAATCTGACGCTGGCGATCGTCGCGATCAACGGCGCCAATCGCATCAATATCGCATTCCGTGCCGTGCCGGGAGACTACAAGGTCCGCCGCGCGGACTGAACCTGATTAACTCCGGCAAATGGCTTGCCCAGGCAGTAAACCCGCGAATGGCTGAGGCTGACGGCTACGGAGCTGGCGCAATTGGTGTCACATGGTCTTGCTCAGAAGTGCCGGAATATCTCGCGCACCATGCGCAACCCGCACGATTTCCACAATTCCAGTACCGGCATAGCGGTACACGATCAGATACCGGCGAAAGCGGCTTGACACCCGAACGTATCGAACGTCTGCACCGATCGCGTGGATGACGAAGCCCGATTCGGGAAACGTGGAAAGACGATCAAATGCTGCCCAAAGCTCCTGCGCGAAGAGTTGCGCCGACTCAGGGCGGTCAAGAGCGATAAATGTGATGACGTCACGGATGTCCTGATCCGCGACCAAGCTGGTATGTATGCGGCACTTCATTCCCGGCGCTGTGCGCGGGCAATACCTTCCGAAACGAGCCGGTCAAATTTGTCCCGCGTGAATTCGCCTGCACTGGGCGAAGCAAGGCCTTCCTCAATTCGCGATCGCAACCATCCGCTGACAGTGCTTGCCGCCTGGTCTTCGCGAATCAGCACATCCACGTATTCGTCGAGGCTATCGAATCCCTCTTCACTCGCGCGCTTTTCGGCCAGTGCCCGTGCCTGCTCGGATATTTTGACATACGTATTCATTTGCTTCGTTTACCTCATTACAGCGTGAGGCGGAAGTCGTCGATCAGCGCGCCGGGGATATGCATCGAGGCAGTTGAGCGCGCGTCATAGGTATCGGTGGACAGCCGCCAATCGCGCGCCGAGGTAAGTGCGATAAGATTCTCGCCCAATATGCGATAGATGCTGTCGTCGAAGCGCATGACATTTACCGGCGCGGCAATGGCGCCATTCTCCACCCAGAAGGTTGCGAAGCGCGTCATGCCGGTCAGGCGGCAGGCGTTGCGATCGGAATAATTGAGATACCAGAGATTCCCAATCAAAAGCCCGGTGCCGAGCGCCGGCAGGATGTCGTCGTCGGCAAGCTGGCCGGGAGCCATTTCCAGTGCCGCCGGTGATTCGTCAGAATTGGCGCCGTTGTGCGGGGCACCAAATTCCCCGGCGCTGCGCGGTGAAGCAAGACAGTCTTTGTACTGTCCATTCTCAATCAGGGTGACGGAAGCGGGTTTGACAAAACCTTCGTCCTGGAACGTGGGCGCGAGACCGGCTTTGGTGTTCTCGATGAGATGGACCATCGGATTGAGCGTGATCTCGCCGCGCGCAAGCCGGATCAGCGGCGTGGTGCCGGTGCGGTGTGCGGCGAGACCAAATCCACCCCAGCCGAGCATGCCAAGCAGTTCCTCCATCGCGGCCGGCGAAAGAAATGCGCGATAGCCGCCCGGCGCAATGGTCTTTGGCGTGCGTTCGAGAAATGACAATTGTGTCTGGGCGCGGGCAATCACTTTCGCGAATTCCGCATCATCCCATTCGCGCCCGCCATAGGACAGTTTCACCGCCTTGTCCGATTGCAAATAGAAACACCCGTCGAGACTGAATGTGTGCACGGTGTCCCAGTTGCGCTGACCAAAGCTGTTGGCGAATCCGTGATGGATCGGCCCCGAAGCGTAAAAGCCGACGAAATCTTTTCCGGCGGCCCTGTTCAGGATCGCCGGGATCACCGCATCGTCGGGAAGCAGTCGTCCGGAATCGTTGCGGTCAGTCGAATGGACCGAATTGCCGACCAGAAAATGCGGATCCTCGGGCGCGGATGACAGCATTTCGCGTAAGCCTGAAATGGTATCGTGGAGACGCTGTTGGTCATCGGCATGACCGGTGATCGCGAGGCGCTGCGACAGATGCCGGCGCCCATTAAATAGTTCGATCGAGAGATAATGCTGTTCGACGGTTCCGGACTGCCGAACGGCGGCCCGATTGAAGCGGATGAAGCTCGATTGTTCGCCGGAATAGCGGAGAAGAAATCCTTCGCCGCTGCGCATGCGGGTGGCGGCAAAATCCGCGAGGCGAAGAAAGTGATCCTGCATCAGCCGCCACCGAAGACCTGCACGCCGGCGAATAGTCCGGGCGGAGTGGCATGGCCGACGCGGATGGCCTGGTTCGGCTCGCCCTTGCCGCAGGTCGGCGTGCCCAGCACACGGACGGTTTCGGCATTGCCCAGTCCTTTCAGGCTGCGCCAGAAATTCGCGGAGACTCCGCGGTAATTGGGATTCTTTACCACCGGTCCAAGCTGGCCGTCCTTGATCAGCAGTCCACGTTCGCAGCCGAACTGGAATTTGTTGCGGCTGTCGTCGATCGACCAGGAATTATTGGTCTCCATATAGATGCCGTCTTCGACCTGCGAGACCAGTTCCTTGAATGTCGACGCGCCCGGTTCGATGTTGAGATTGGCCATGCGGTCGATCGGCGGCCGGTTCCAGCTGCACGCACGCGCATTCGCTACGCCCGGTATGTTTGCTCGCGATTGACTGAACGCACCACCGAGCGCGCGCTGCAGCAAGCCATTCCTGATCAGGTGGCAAACCTGCGCCGGAGAACCGGTATCGTCATAGGCGTAATTGGCGGCTTCACCCGGTACGCCCGGATCGAAACTCACATTGAGCAGCCGCGAACCATATTGATAGGTGCCGAACATGTCGGGAGTGACAAAGCTGGTGCCGGCGTAATTGCGTTCGTCGCCGAGGATGCGGTCGAGTTCCAGCGGATGACCGATGGACTCGTGGATCTGGATATACATCTGGTCCGGAGCGAGCAGCAGATCGGTGCTCTTCGCCGGACAATCGGGCGCGGCGAGCAATTCCAGCGCTTCTTCAGCGATGCGTACACCTGCCGCCCAGAATCCCAGCTCGTCGAGTTGTTCCAGCCCGCCCTGGCGGATCATACCGCCGCGGCCGAGCGTCCGCGTCTGGGTTTCGCCATTGGCGGATGCCGACGCCTCAATTCCCGGCACGATGATCCCGCGGCTTTCACGAATGAAGTCCCCCGTGCTGCCGGCGAATACAGTTTCTTCGTCGGTGTAGAACAGGCTCGCTTGCCAATGGGTGATCCGGCCATCGCGTTTCAGGCTGCGGGCAAGTTCATTCAGCCGGTCGAGTTTGGCCGCCATTGGGACCGAATCCCAGGGAATAGCCGTTGCTGCGGCGCGATCATATTGCACTGCCGACGAACGGGGTTGTGGCACTGCCACGAGGCGCCCAGCCGAACGCTTTGCCCAGGCAAGCGCTTCCTGCGCCGCGGCGGCAAGCCCGGATGAGGTTATATCGGATGTCGCCCCATATCCCACGCCGGTATCGGTTCCCGATTTCGCGGTGATGGTGACCATCGCGCCGATGTCTTCGCTGCGCCGGACCGGATCGGCGGTGCCGCGGGTGACGCCCAGCGCTTCGTTGTGCCGGCGCACCAGACGGATGGACCATTGTTCGCAGGGCGGAGCCAATTTGGCGAAGCCGCGCGCGATTTCGGCGATTGCAATTAACGAATTCATGGCCGCATCATGATGCGGGGACGGTCTGGCCGCAATGCAACAGAATAGGCGGAACAATGCCGGGAGGAACCGACAAATGAATGTTCATGCCGGCCGGGTATCGGGCGCGAGCGGCGATTTGCGCCGCGTCGGCACTCATCCGGATTACTGGTACCCGGTTGCGTGGTCCTACGAGGTGAAAAAGGGCGCGACGCGGGGGGTGAATTTCGCCGGTGAACCCATCGTGCTTTATCGCGGCAACAGCGGGCGGGTTTTTGCGCTTGAGGACCGCTGTGCGCATCGTCAGGTTCCGCTGCATATGGGCGTGGTGGCGGGCGATAGTCTGAAATGCGGCTATCACGGCTGGACTTATAATTGCGCCGGCAAATGCATCGAAATTCCCTATCTCGGAAAAGAGCATCTGCCGAATGGCGTGCGTGCCTATCCGGTGCATGAAGTGGACGGAGTGATCTTCATTTTTCCCGGCAATCCCGAATATGCCCAGGCGAAGCGGCCGGCTGCGCTCGGGGTCAGGGCGAACCAGGGCTACGTGACACGGCGGCTCAATCGCAAGGTCGCCTGCCATTATACATTCATGCATGAAAACCTGTTCGACATGAATCATCAGTTTCTGCATCGCCGGCAAATGGGTTTGATCCGGACGCAATGTCTCGGACGAAAGGCGGGCGATGACTGGTGCGAGGTGAATTACACATTCAAGCGCGCGGCCGGACGGGGTTCGGTCGGCGAAGCGGCGATCCTGGGCGTGGTGAATCCTCGCGCCGACGAGAAGCGGAAAGACCTGATGACCATCCGCACCGAGTATCCCTATCAGCGGCTGAAATTCTTCGTCAGTGACGGCGATCCGGTATTGGATGTGTGGCTCGGCTATACGCCGCAGGATCGCGAGCAACGCACCAACAGGACATTCGGTTATCTGTCGGTGAAAAAGCCGAAAGTCGCGGCGCTGCTGTATGTCGCCTGGCCGTTCATCACCTGGTTCACCGAGAATATTTTTCGCGAGGACAAGGATATCGTCGAGCGCGAACAGGCAGCGCATGACGCGCAAGGGGCGGACTGGAACAACGAGATCTTTCCGGCGATCTGCGATTTGCGCCAGGTGCTGGCGCGCTGCGGCGTTGCGATGGATTCCGAAACCCTTGCGGCGGAGTAGGTGCTGAACTGGCCACCACCGGGTCACGTTGACGATCCTGCCGCTTACGTGTCACAATGTCACACATGAAAGAGATTTCCATTCGTGAGTTGCACCGCCGCACCGGCGCGTGGGTGCGCAGTGCGCGCAAATATGGGTCCATCCTCGTGCGCGATAGAAACCTTCCTGTTGCGAAGCTCGTTCCCGTCAGCGCCGAGCCCGAGGAAAACCGGTTTATCGGCTGGAAACCGCTGAAGAAACATGCGGCCCTGCTTGACCGCCCGGTCAGGGGGATTCCGGTTGAGGAATTGATCAGTGAAGACCGGGATCGCTGAGCCTGCAGCACGCATCAATCCTGCCTATTTTGATTCCGCACTCATCGCTAAATTCTACATGAACGAGCCCGGCCGCGAGGTAGTGCGGAATCTGGCGAAATCCGCCGGGATTGTGGTCACGAGCGGAATTGCGGTGGCCGAAATATCTGCAGCATTTCATCGCAAATTCCGCGAGGGAGCGGTAGATCAGCGGGTATTCAGGGCCCTGCAGGAGCAATTCAAACACGACCTGGATAATGGACTGTGGCGCCTGGCCGGTCCCACTGAAGCGCTGATCGACGACGTTCGAAATCTGTTCTCCAGACTTCGCAAATCCGTATTTTTGCGCAGTGTCGATGGTTTGCATCTCATCACGGCGAAGACACAGGGCTTTGACCGGATCTACTCTAACGATCGCCATCTGCTCAACGCATGTTCGAGCATCGGTCTGCGCGGAATCAACCCGCTCGTCCAGCGGCAGGCCTGACCCGCCGCCGTCCGCTCTGTAGTGCACGGCCTCGCCATCCCGCATGGGGAATGAGACGCGTGGTGGGCCAGTGGGCCAAGCCCGAATATTGCGGCGGTACAGTCTCGTACACATTGCCTTGGTCCGCACATGATCCTGCCGCGGCCGTGACAGTTTCCCTGTGTCCAATCGCCAGCAATGGAAATCGGAAGGAGAACAACATGCGTTCGTACATCAGGATCCTGACCATTGCAGCGATCGGCGTGGTTCTGGGCGGTTCCGCCATTGCGGCCGTCGGTCCCTCTGCCGTAATCCGCAACCCGGCACCCGCCGCACATTCGACGGCGACGACCCAGCCCGATTGTGAGAAAGTCGGAAGCGATGTCAGTGCGTTGATCGATCAGCACCGCAATTCGCCGAATATCGCGCAGGCGCGCGCGGCATTTCAGCTCGGCATCATGGAATGCATGGAAGACGATGATGTCGTGGCCAATCAGCACTACGCCGACGCGAAGAACCTGCTGGCAGAGAATTTCCCGGCGCGGTGATTGAACGTAACTCACCCCTCACCCGGCGCGCCAGAACGCGCGTGCAAAATCGCACGCGCGGGCGCGCCGCCCACAAGGGGAGAGGTGAAATTGGTCAGTGGGGGTTGAGCTGATCGAGGCCGGCGGCTTTCCAGTTTGCACCGGCGGCGCGCGATGAGATGAACTTGACGAAAGCAGCGCCCGCATCCTTGTCGGGCGCAGATTTCAGCACCGCCGCATCATAGTTGATATATTGCTGCAACGGCGCCGGCACTGGACCGGCGAGTTCTACTCCCGGCGCCCGTGCTTCGCTGACATTAAAGAAGCCGATGTCAAATTCGCCCTTGGCGATCGCTTCGCGCCCCTGCGCCAGACCTTCCTGCTTGCCCTTCTTTTTCACCTCGTCGAGCAGTCCGGCATTGGTGAGAATGTGCTGCGTGTTCGGCCCGCTGGCATTTGGCGTCGAAGGATCGGAGTAAACGATGCTTTTGGCGTCATGCACCGCTTTCTTGAACGCAGTGACAGTTGAGAGATCGGGCTTGGGCGCGCCCTGTTTGATGGCGATGCCAATACCGGTGCGCGCAATTCTGTCGCGGGTACCTGCCTGCAACCGGCCGCTCTCATCGAATTCTGCGATCGTCGGCGTCGCGGCGGCGATCACGTCGTAATTCGCGGCCGCCAATTCCTTTTCGACCAGTGCAGGATTGGTCGGCGTGATCGTGACATGATTGCCGGTCTGCTTTTCAAAATCGGCCGCGAGCGAGCGCATGGCGACCTGGAGCGCGCCTGCGGTCAGGACTTTCACTTCGGCCGCATTGGCAATGCATGTCGAGCAAAGCAGCGCAATTCCCGCGCCGGCCAAATGTCCCATCATGTTCGCGCGCATGCCTGTCTCCCGATGGAATTCACGCCAAACTACCGCCCGAAGGCGCACACCGGCAAGCTGTTGGCCAGTGCTCTATCGCGACTATTCACGCGAACTGGGCGAATCCGAAGACCACGGCGGCGCCGGCCATGATCGCGTACATGCTCACCCGGGTGGTGGTGAGAAGCCCTGCGGCGATCACTGTGGCGAACACCTGCAGCGCATTGACATGGGCTGCCTCAAGCACGGAGAGCCCGCCGGCGAAGACAAGACCTACGGCAATCGGTGTGAGACCGCGTTGAAGAATGCCCCGCCACGGCGAATCCGCAGTCGCATGCCACCAGCGCACTGCCGCATAGACGATCAGCGATGATGGGAGGTAAATCGCAATCGTGGCAATCGTGGCACCCCAGAAACCGGCGATATGCCAGCCGATGAGCGCCGCGATCAGCGTGCTTGGCCCCGGCGCCGCGCGCGAAATCGCGAAGATGTCGACGAAATCCCGCCCGCTCATCCAATGCTGGATGTCCACGGTCTGATGCTGCATGTCGGCGATGATCGCCTGGCCGCCGCCCAACGACATCAGCGACAATGGCGCAAACACCAAAAACAGTCCGAGCAGCCGTGCCTCATTCATTGCGGTTCGGCTTTCCACAACAGCCGCTCGACACCAATGCTGAGCGGCGCCAGCAGCAGCACCATGGGAATCATCGGCCAGTGGAGGATGCCGACGGTGATGAACAAGGACCCGGCGATCGCGACTGGAACGGGTTTGCGAATGGTGCGGGCGAGTTTTGCGCCAACGGACAACGTCATGCCAATTCCGACGGCCGCGAGCCCGCCAAGAATGGCGTGCACCAGCGGTAAATTGCCGTACTGCGCATAAAGCACTGCGAGCAGGAGGATGAGACAAAAGGGCGGGAAGATCAGGCCGATGGCAGCGACCGTACCGCCAATCCCGCCGCGCAGCTGCGCCCCGAGATAAATCGCGAGATTCACCGGATTGGCGCCGGGCAGCACCTGGCACAGCGCCAGCGCGGTGACAAAGCCGTGGTCGTCCATCCAGCGCCGGCGTTCGACGGCTTCGCGATAGAGGAATGCTGCCGTGCTTCCGCCGAAGCTGGTGATGCCGACGCGAAAGAACACGGCCATCAGCGCGGATAACGGGATTTGCGGTTTCGCCGCGGAAGACTCCATCACGCGAAGAGTTTGGCGATGCGGGCCTGGATCTGCTCCGCCGCGGCGCGCGGATCGGGAGCCTTGCGGATCGGCCGGCCGACCACGATGTAGTCGGCACCGGCACGGAAAGCATCTTCCACATCCACCGTGCGCTTCTGGTCGTCGCTCTCGCGGTTTTCCACCGGGCGGATACCCGGCACGACGACGAGGAATTTGCCGCCCAGGCGATTGCGAAGCTGTTCGGCTTCCAATCCAGACGAAATCACCCCATCGCAGCCGATCTCAAACGCCCGCGCGGCGCGGGAGTAGACCAGTTTCTGCGGGTCGACCTGAAAACCAAGCGCATTGAGGTCGCCGCGATCGAGGCTGGTCAGTACCGTGACGGCGAGAATTTTCATGTCGCCTTTTTCGCGGCAGGCGGCGCGCAGGATCTCGTCATTGCCGTGCACGGTAGCGAAATGCGGACGATGGGCGCGCAATGCGCGGACCGCCGACCCCACCGTGTTCGGCACATCGAAGAATTTGAGATCGGCAAAGACTTTTTTGCCACGATCGGCCAGCCAGGCGAGCAGCTCGAAGTAACCGCCGGCCATGAACAGTTCGAGTCCGGCCTTGTAAAAACTCACGCTGTCGCCAAGCTGAGTGACGATCGCTTTGGCTTCATCGACGGACGGAACGTCGAGCGCGAAGATCAGCCGCTCACGCGCTGGCACGGGATTTTTCGAGAGCATGGTGCAGTCCAAAGTTGCCGGCTTGTAGTGTCGGGAGCCGCTTCGGATTGCAAGAGTCTTGTGATGGGGCGGCGCGT
>DASUHP010000144.1:0-9290 GCA_036273455.1 Micropepsaceae bacterium
CATATTCCAGATCGCGCCCGGCACAACCGGGGAATCGCTGTGGCTGTCGCAAATCGCGGCTGAAGCCGCACGCGATTGGGCGATCCTGGCCGCCGAACGCAATGACAAGACGCCGCGAAAGGACCTCGGCAGTGGAAAGCGTTCAACCGATGGACGCACGTTGCCAGCAATGGCGAAGCATCTCGCGCCCACGGGTGAAGTGCGGCTGCACGACAATCCGAAGAGCACGCTCTACAATACCGATGGCCAGATCTTTTCCGATGCTGGACTGCCTGTGGTGCTCTTCATGGAAAATTATGACATCAACCGCGAAGGATATCACGATACGCACGACACCATGGCCAATATCGATTTGGACTATGGAGCTGCCGTAGCGGCGATTGCCATCGAAACGGTGGCACGCGCGGCGGCGGGATGGGAGCGACCGGCAGGGCCATCCACGATCCACCGGTCGATTTTCTAACACGCTAACACCATTGCATGACCCTGCTCCGCATAAGCGAGCAAACTCCTATCGCGCGTGACAAGTCTGAATCCGCCTTCCCTTGCGGTTGAAAGCAAAATTCGGTCGATCGGGTCTTTCGGAGGGGAACCTGGAAGAAACGAAGATCCGATAAGAATGCGAGCCGAGATAGCGGCGAGGCGCACACCCGGGGCGTCGAACAGGCGCTCAAACCAGGCGAGCGGGTCCACAGATAGTGGCAACCGATTGCGTGCGACAAGTAGGCCGATTTCCCAACTCGTCATGACAGAAAGGTAAATGGGCTCACTGTTGTCGTAAGCCGCATTCAGAGCGTCTGCCGCTTTCTCCGAGATCGGTTCTCCTTCAGCGATCCATATGGCGGCGCAAGTGTCGAGCAGGAGCGGACTCACTTCTTGTCATCGCCCCACGCGCGTTCTGCCCATTCGGGATCGGCGGGGCTGGTCAGATCAGTACCGGCGACAAGGCGAATTTGTCCCCGCAATGCGCCGTAGAGAGGGTGCCAGCATCGGCTCAACTGCTCGGACAATGCGCTGTCGCTCCCTGGGTAGGGACGGGCGGTATCCGCCAGTCCTGGTTTAGACGAAGGCGTGGAAACTGCCTCCATTGGTTTCTCGCGCCACGATCGAAGCTCTTGCCGCAAGTGGGCGAAACGATCGCTACCTTTCGCTTTTTGCTTCGCCAAGTCTTCGGGAGAAAAAGGCCCCTTTCTTTCAAAAGTGACGCAATGATGTATCAGATCGACATCTCTCGTCTTGAATCCGGCGCGCTGCCACACCTTTCCTGCCCCGTTCGCCCACCAAGCCCTGTGTTCATAGGCCGAGCTCGGAAGTTGCAAACCAATACAGTTCTCGATCTCGCTGAAACTCATGGTTACAGTTACCTCCCCAATCTCCTTGAGCCTGGCCTTTTCTTTTTCCAGAAGTTTCCGTAGGGAAGCGAATTTTTCGAACCGCTGTTTCATGGCTCCGAGCCTCTGTGTGCAACGATCTATATAACAATAATTACAGTTATATACAAGGCCCAGGAGTATTACTTCCAGATCGGCTTCCCGGCACCGGGCAATTTGAGCCGCGGCCATTTTTCCGTCACGGTGCGGATGATCTCGTCGCTCATGCGGATTTCGCGGCCCCATTCGCGCTTGATCTCGGGCGGCCATTTGTTGGTCGCATCGAGCCCGATCTTTGAGCCGAGACCGGAGTCGGGCGCGGCAAAATCCAGGTAATCGATCGGCGTATTTTCGATCATCGTCACATCGCGCGCGGGATCCATCCGCGTGGCAATTGCCCACATCACGTCGTTCCAGTTGCGGCAGTCGATTCCTTCATCGACGATGATCACCCATTTTGTGTACATGAACTGGCGCAAATAGGACCAGATGCCAAGCATCAAACGCTTGGCATGACCCGGATAGGCCTTGCGGATACTGACCACTGCGATGCGGTAAGAACAGCCTTCCGGCGGGAGCCAGAAATCGACAATTTCTGGAAACTGCTGCTGCAACAGCGGAATGAACATCTCATTGAGCGCTGCGCCCAGTGTCGATGGCTCGTCGGGTGGACGGCCGGTGAAGGTTGAAAGATAGACCGCGTCGCGGCGCATGGTGATCGCGGTGACCGTGAACACCGGGAACGGTTCGACGGAATTGTAATAGCCGGTGTGGTCGCCGTACGGACCTTCGGGGTGTGTCTCCGTCAGCGACACTTCACCCTCGATGACGATTTCGGCTTCCGCCGGTACTTTCAGGGGCTGACTCACGCAATCGGTCAGTTCGGCGGCGGCGCCGCGGATGAGACCGGCGAATTGATATTCTGACAGCGTATCCGGCACCGGGGTGACCGCGGCGATGATCGTGCCGGGATCCGCGCCGATCACCGCTGCGGCAGGGAAGGGCGCGGCTGTGTCCTTTGCCCAGCGGCGATGTTGCTGCGCGCCGCCACGGTGCCGCAGCCAGCGCATGATCGTCTGGTTGCGATTCAGCAGCTGCATCCGGTAGATGCCGAGATTGAAATTGTCTTCGCGCGATTCACCGGGACCTTTTGTGACCACCAGAGGCCAGGTGATCAGCGGTGCAGGTTCGTCCGGCCAGCAGGTTTGGACGGGAAGAGTATTGAGGTCGACCTGCGATCCTTCGAGGACCAATTCCTGGCAGGGCGCGCGACGCGTCGATTTCGGCCGCATGGCAAGGGCCGCTTTTGCCAGCGGCAACATGCCGAGCGCTTCGCTCATGCTGCGTGGCGGTTCGGGCTGGCGCAAACTCGCGAGCAATGAGCCGACCTCGCGCAATGACGCTGCATCGCGACGCTCAACGCCACCAAGGGTCACGCCCATCGCGACTCGTTTTTCACTGCCAAACAGATTCACCAAAACCGGAAGTGTTGAGCGCGTGCCGTCGGCTTTGACCGCATTCTCGAAAATCACTGCGGGCCCGCGCCCGTCAAGCAGCCGCGTCTGGATTTCGGTCATTTCGAGGACCGTCGACACCGGCTCGGACACCCGGACCAGTTCGCCTTCTGATTCGAGGCGGGCAAGAAAATCGCGCAGCGAGCGGTAGCTCATGTGACGCGCCATTTCCACGCCGGCGCGCGATAGCGGCCATAGAAGAAATAAATCGCGATCCCGATGATCGTCCACAGGATCAAGCGCAGCCATGTCGCATTGGACAGGCTGAACATCATCACTCCGCAGGTGAACACGCCGAGCGGCGCCACGGCCCACACAAATGGAGTGCGAAACGGCCGTCGCACATTGGGAGCACTGAGACGCAGAATCATGACCCCGGCGCAAACCGCGATGAATGCGATCAGTGTACCGATCGAAACCAGATCGGCGAGTATATCGAGGGGAAAGATCGCCGCCAGCGCCGCCGCGGCGATACTGGTGACCAAAGTCCCCTGAAACGGGGTCTGATACTCTGGATGTACCGTGGCAAAAACGGACGGCAGAAAACCGTCACGCGCCATGGCAAAGAAGATGCGCGATTGGCCATATAGCGAAACGAAAGTGACGGTCGCGAGCCCGGCAAGTGCGGCGACATCGACCGGCAGCACCAGCCAGTGCAATGCGCCGACCTGGCCCACAGCGAAAGACATTGGATCCGGTACGTCGAGCTTTCGCCAGTCGGTGATGCCAGTGAGCACCACGGCGATCAGCACGTAAAGCCCGGTGCAAATCGCCAGCGAACCTAGAATTCCGATGGGAATGTCGCGCCGTGGCTCGCGGGCTTCCTGTGCGGCAACCGAGACGCTTTCAAAACCGATAAAGGCGAAGAAGATCAGCCCCGAAGCCGCCAGAATTCCGCTCAATCCGAAATGCCCCCACTGACCGGTGTTGGGCGGGATGAAGGGAGTTAGATTCGCGCCGCTGACATGGGGCAGCCCGAAAAAGATCACCAGCAGGATGATTCCGGTTTTGATCGCGACCAGCACATTGTTGAACCTTGCCGACTCCTGCACTCCGATCAGCAGGATCACGGTCAGGAACGCGATCAGCGCGATCGCGGGGAGGTTCACAATCGCGCCGGTGAAATGCAGCTCGGCAATGCCCGGTCCGGCGATCGGCGCCGCGGCAAATGCAGCGGGAAAAGGTATCGAGAGATTCTGCAGCAGGCTCACAAGATAGCCGGACCATCCAACGGAAACGGTCGACGCCGAGACGAGATATTCCAGCACCATATTCCAGCCAATAAACCACGCCATGAACCGGCCCATGGTCGCATAAGCATAAGTATAGGAGCTGCCTGATTCCGGGATGAGGGATGCAAACTCCGCGTAGCACAATCCCGCGAACAGACAGCCCATGCCGGCAAGGCCAAATGAAATCAATACCGCGGGGCCGGCATGCTGGGCTGCGGCCGTGCCGGCGATGACGAAAATTCCCGCCCCGATGATTTCGCCGATACCGATCATGATCAGGCTGGATGGGCCCAGCGCGCGATGCAGGCGATGCGCCTCGCTGACCACCGGATCCGGATTGGCGATGCCTTCCGGCTCGGCTGTCATCCGCGGTTCATTCCGCAGGGCGCTTCACCAGCACCCATTCCGGCTCTTTTCCGTGGCGGGCGCCATAGAAGCCGAAGATCAGGAGCCCGATGATGGTCCACACGACCAGGCGCAGCCATGTGTCGATCGGCAGGAAGGCCATCATGAACAGGCACATTCCAACGCCGAGGGGCGCCACAAGCCATACCGCGGGCGTGCGGAACGGACGCACGGCATCGGGCGCCTTGCGGCGCAACACCAGGGTGGAGACGCAGACAATCACGAAGGCCAATAACGTCCCAATCGAGACGAGTTCGCCTAGAATTCCCAGTGGGACAATTCCTGCCAGCAGCGCCGCGACAAAGCCGGTGGCCATGGTGCCGAGCCACGGCGTCCGGAATTGCGGATGGATGCGCGAAAACACGGAGAAAAACAGACCGTCGCGTGACATCGCATAGAAAATCCGCGATTGCCCGAGCAGCAAAACCAGCACAACTGAGGCGAGGCCAACCACCGCGGCGATATTCACCAGCACGCCCAGCCAGGCGAGCTGTGGGCCGGCTGCATTAATCGCGACGAAAACGGGCTCTGCCACATTGAGCGTCATGAACGGGGCCAGGCCGGTCATGACGAGTGACATCAAAATATACAGGACCGTGCAAATGACGAGCGACCCGAGGATGCCGATCGGCATATCGCGCTGTGGATTGCGCGCTTCCTGTGCGGCAACCGAGACCGCGTCGAAGCCAATATAGGCGAAGAAGATCACGCCGGTGGCGCGGAAAACACCACTCCAGCCGAACTGGCCCCAGGTGCCGGTATTGGGGGGAACAAATGGCGTGAGATTGGCGCTGCGAATCAGGGGTATGCCAAACGCGATCACCAGCACCACGATGAACAGCTTGATACCGACCATCGCCGCATTGAACCGGGCGGAGGCACGGATGCCGACCACCAAAAGGGTGCTGGCAAGTCCAATCACCACGACTGCCGGGACATTGAAATATGCGCCGGTGGTCGAGACGTCCTGGAAACTCGTCATCGAGATCGGCGCGGAAGAAAACTCTTTCGGGATGTTCCAGCCCATCTGTGACATCAGTTCGACGAAATAGCCTGACCAGCCGACCGCAACCGTGGAAGCGGCCGCCATATATTCGAGGACGAGATTCCAGCCGATGATCCAGGCGAGGAATTTGCCCATGCTCGCGTAAGTGTAGGTATAGGCGCTGCCGGCCACCGGGATCATGCAGGCAAATTCGGCATAGCACAGACCGGCAAACAGGCAGCCCGTGCCGGCGATGATGAAGGAGAACATGACGCCAGGCCCGGCATAGGCAGCGGCGGCATGGCCGGTGATGACGAAGATGCCCGCTCCGATGATCGCGCCAATTCCCAGGGACACGAGCTGCACCGGCCCGAGAGCGCGATGCAGCTCATGCGCTTCGCCTGCGGCAACTTCACCTTCGACAGACATGATCTTCTCCCGGCTGATGGATTGAATGTCGCATGCGCTCATGTCCCCCGCAACGTCACGGTCCACCGCAACGGCGGCGGGCGTGACACGAAGCTGTTCGAGGCTCTGCCTCACGGCAGCAGGCGGTAGACCGAAGTTTCGCGCGACTCCCGATCCTCGATTTCCCGCGAGGTGGGAATGTCATAAGTCGCGAGCGTGACCATCCCGGACGCAGGAAGATAGCTGCGTCCCGGATCGCCGATTAGTACCTCGGTGCCGTCTGCCGCCAGCTGCTTCAGCCAGGCGATGGCGCGCTCCGCGAGCGGGCGTTCATAGCAAATGTCGCCCGCACAGACGATGTGCCATCGTCCACTACCGCCGATGATGTCGTACTCAATCTGTTCGATATAGACTCCGTTCGCGGCCGCGTTGATTTCCATTGCCGTGAGCGCGCCGGCATCGATTTCCGTGGCAATCACGGGCGCTGCGCCCGCGAGCGCAGCGGCTATGGCCACAAGTCCCGAACCGGAACCGAAATCGAGCACGCATTTGCCGGAAAATTCACTGCGCCGATCGAGAATATAGCGCGCGAGTGCCTGTCCGCCCGGCCAGGCAAATGCCCAATAGGGCGGCGGTGTGTCGCCGGAGCCCGCGGCTCTCGCATAAAGCTCGACTTCGGTTTGCTGCCAGAAAGCCAGCATGTCACGCGCAAGATGAAGTTTAATCTCCGGCACGACGGCCGGGCATCGCAACTCCGTGTAGGCGTCGATCAGGCGAAGGGCGCGGCCGTCTCTGCTCAAAGCTGGATAAGGGCGCCAATCAGCAGCGCGAGCGCAATCAGGGCGCCGGTATTCCGATTGGCTCTGAACAGCCGCAGACAGAGTGCGGCATCATCGATGCGAACTCTCCGCATTTGCGAGTACAGATGCAGGGCAGGGAGTGCCATGGCGCAAATGAAGATGATTCCCATTCCGGCAGCGAGCCCTCCGGCCAGCATCAGCCCGATCGCAGAACCGTAGAAAGCATAGAGCCACTTGTAGGTGGATTCCCCAAGGCGAATGGCGGATGACTTCACGCCGATCGCAAGGTCATCCTGTATGTCGGAAAATGCGTAGAGCGTGTCATAGCCCATCGTCCAGAAAAAGCAGCCGGCATAAAACAGCGCCGCCGCCGTTCCCAGCCGCGCGGTCACCGCGGCAAAGCCGAACAGCACGCCCCAGTTGAACGTCAGACCCAGCCATGCCTGCGGCCACCAGGTGATGCGCTTCATGAATGGGTAGACAACGACGAAAAACAGTGACCCGATGCCCACCAGCGCCGCGAAGGAGTTGAAACGCGCGTAATTTCCGCCGAGCGCTTCCGCCAGCGGATGGATGAAACAGATGGCGAGGAGCACGATCAGCGCGAGGAAGAGCTGAATGAAGCAGAAAATCCATGCCTGCTTGACCGTCACCTGGCCTGAGGGAATCGGCCGGCCGCGGGTTCGAGCGACCCGCGAGTCAAAATTGCGGTCGACAATGTCATTATAGGTACAACCGGCACCACGCATCAGGATGGAGCCCAGCGCCATGAGAAGGATATAGGTTCCGCTGGACCAGCCGAAGCCGAGAGCTGCGGTCCCGAGTTCGAGCCCGAATACGCAAGGCCAGAAAAGCAGCCAGATGCCGATCGGGCGATCGAGGCGCATCAGCCGCAGATACGGGCCGATTCTCCGGGCGCGGTCGATAAAGCGGACGCGGACCGCGTCGGCGGGGCGGATGCTGAGTGTGTCTTCTTGCGGATCGGCGCTCATCAATGTTGCAACCTGAACGGAAAGGGCAAGGTAATACGCCCATGAGCGGGCACAAAATGCCGGACGACCCCGGCGAATTGGTCGATATTGGCGGCAAGCTGCGGCTGTTTGTCGAGGCGCCGCTCGAAGCAAATGCGCGTATTAGACCGGATACCGGGCAAACCCATTATCTGCTGCACGTCATGCGTGCACGCGCGGGTGATCGCGTGCTGCTGTTCAATGGGCGCGATGGCGAATGGCGGGCGCAGGTTGCGGACGTGTCCCGCCGCGAATGCGCGCTCGTCTGTGAAGCGCAAATCCGTGCGCAGCAGCGTGGTCCTGATCTCTGGCTGGCATTCGCGCCGGTTAAAAAGACACCTGGGGAATATCTGGCGCAGAAAGCCACCGAACTCGGCGTGGCGATGATGATACCGGTGATCACCGAGCGAACCGTGGCGCGCCGCGTCAATGCGGAGCGGTTGCGCGCCAATGCCATCGAAGCGGCGGAACAATCCGAGCGGCTGACGGTCCCGGAAATCCGCGACACCCAATCTCTGCCGGCGATGCTCGACGCCTGGCCGGCCGGACGCGGCCTGATTTTCTGCGATGAGGCCGGCGATGCGCTTCCCATCGCCGAAGCTCTGGCGGCTTCCGGTCCGTGGGCGGGCTGGGGCGTGCTGACCGGTCCGGAAGGGGGATTCGCGCCATCCGAGCGCGATCGCATCCGAGCGCAGCCTTTCGTAGTCCCGGTCAGCCTCGGTCCGCGCATCATGCGCGCCGATACGGCGGCTCTGGCCGCGCTTGCGGTTTGGCAGGCGGTCCTCGGAGATTGGCATTAAGTCGAGTTCCTCCCGGCTTGTAACTCACAAGATCGCTCACTAGTTTCAAATCCGTCTGCAGACTTCGAATCCAAACCCACGATCCAAGGACATCTGGATGTCGATCCCGCAATCCGGCGGCCGGCCCATCGCTTCGCGTGCCGATCTCGTGGCCTATATCGCCGCGGGTTCCAAGCCGCGCGAGCAATGGCGCATCGGGACGGAGCACGAGAAATTCGTCTACTCGCTGCGCGATCGCAAGCCGCTGCCCTATGACGGACCGTGCAGCATCAAGGCGCTGCTGGATGGAATGCAGCGCTTCGGCTGGCAGCCAGTGCGCGAAGGCGAAAATATCATCGGCCTGATGCAGAACGGCGCGACGGTGAGTCTCGAGCCGGGCGGACAATTCGAGCTTTCAGGCGCGGCCTTGCGCAGTGTTCATGAGACCTGCAGGGAAGTGAATACCCATCGCAATCAGGTGCGCGAAGTTTGTGCCGAAATCGGTGCGGGTTGTCTCGGCATCGGATTTGCCCCGACCTGGAGTCTCGCGGATGTCCCGGTCATGCCCAAAGGCCGCTACGGGATCATGCGGCGCTATATGCCGAAAGTCGGCGGATATGGTCTGGAAATGATGTTTCGGACCTGTACCGTGCAGTCGAATTTCGATTTCGGCTCGGAAGCCGACATGGTGAAAAAATTGCGCGTGGCGCTGGCGCTGCAGCCGGTGGCCACCGCGCTTTTCGCCAATTCGCCCTTTCGCGAAGGCAAGCCTAACGGGTTCAAGTCG
>DASUHP010000145.1:0-48847 GCA_036273455.1 Micropepsaceae bacterium
GGATGAGATCACCCGCGGCGCTTCCAGCAGTTCCTTGGTCAGGAAGCTGTAGGTGCCTTCGAGCGCGCGGACGAAGGTGCGCTTTTTCTGCCAGCGCTCCCAGACGACCGGCGCCTCCTGATTGTGTTTGGGGCCGGCGATGCTGCTTTCCTCGGCCGGTGCGGCCTTCGGAGCCCCTGCAGATGACTGATTCATGGGTGGTTTTCCCGGTTTAGCGACGATGGTTCCTTTTCAGGCGGCGTTTGGCCCCCGTCAAGCCGCGAATAAGAGCTGTGTCAAAATTTGTAAAACGTATTGATTTTTGTACACCGCTTGCGCTTGATGCTTTGGTGTGGGTCCGGAGAGCCGCAGCGATTATGCGAAATTCTGCTTTTTCGTCAAAACCTTATGTCGCCGATGGCAGCCCCGGGGGCCCTCCGGAACCGCATATTCCGGCCGAGGAATGCCTCGCCCGGGTGGTCAGCCATGCATGGGTGAATTCCGAATACAAGCATCTCGTCTTGCGCGGGTCGCCGAAGGCACTTGCGGCCAAACCGGGTCAGTTCTTCAATATCCTTTGCCCGACGCCCGACGACGGTGAGCTGTGGCTTCGCCGTCCGCAAAGCATATTCCAGATCGACCGCGCCAAAGGGAACATCGAGTTCCTTTACAAATGCGCCGGGCGGGGCACCAAGGGGATGGCCACGCTTGAGCCGGGCGACGACTGCAATATCGTCGGCCCGCTTGGAATTGGATTTCACCTCGAACCCGATTGGAAAAACATCGTGGTGCTCGGCCGCGGTGTCGGGCTCGCGACTTTGGGGCCGATTTCCCAGCTTGCGGCCGACAACGGCATCGGCGTCACGGCGATCCTGTCGGCGCGTTCGCCTGAGCTGGTGATGGTCGATCATGTCTTTGCCAAAGTCGGCGAGGTGATCCGCGTGCTCGACACCGACGGCACCAGCGCGGTCACAAATGTTGAGGCGATCCTCGCAAAACTGATCGCCGCCGGGAAAGCCGACGCCTTCTTCACCTGCGGGTCAAACCGGCTGCTGCAGGCGATGAAGAAGCTGGGTAAGCAACATGGAATTCCGGGGCAGGCGGCGATGGAGCAGATCATGGCCTGTGGTCTCGGGCCCTGTTACGTCTGCGTCAAAACCTTCGAAGTGGATGGGCACAAGGAATTGCGTCGCGTCTGCATCGAAGGACCGGTATTCGATCTGCAGGAGTGCGTGGGATGGTAGATCTCTCAGTCAAGGTCGGCAGCGTCGAGCTGAAGAATCCGATCATGCCGGCGTCGGGCGCGTTCTCGACCGACCTCGCGCAGGTCATGGACATCAACCGGCTGGGCGCACTGGTGGCGAAAACCGTCTCGCGTGAGTACCGCATCGGCAATCCGACGCCGCGCGTCGCCGAGCTGGAATGCGGCATGATCAATTCCATCGGCCTGCCGACGAAGGGCATCGGCTATTTTCTCGACCATCAGGTGCCGGACTATGCGCGCTTCACTCCGCCGCTGGTGGCGTCGATTTCCGCCACCACGGCCGATGATTTTGAGGCCATGACGCGCGAGGTCGCGGCGCATCCCGATGTCGATGTGATCGAGGTGAATATCTCGTGTCCGACACGCAATCCGGGCGGCGGCAATTTCGCGCTGCACGAGGATCACACCTTCCAGGTCACCAAGCGCATTCGCGGTGCGACGACCAAACCGGTTTGGGTGAAACTGTCGCCCAATGCCGGCGACGTGGTCGCAATCGGAGTTGCTGCCGAAGAAGCGGGCGCCGATGCGCTGGTGGTGTCCAACACCATCCTCGGCCTCAAAATCAATATCGATACGTTCCGTCCTGCCATCGGCAACAAGTTCGGCGGCATTTCCGGCCCCGGGATCAAGCCGATTATTGTGCGCATGGTGCACCAGGTATCGAGCCGCGTGAAAATTCCGGTGATCGGCTGCGGCGGCATCGTCAAAGTCGAGGATGTGGTGGAATACATGCTCGCCGGCGCTTCCGCCGTGATGCTGGGCTACATCATCTTCCGCAATCCATCGTCGCTCACTGCGATTATCGACGAGCTTGCGGAATGGTGCGACAAACGCAGCTTCAAACGCGTGGCCGACCTCACCGGCGCGATGATTGATGAGCCGATCGCGGAGACCTTTTCGGCCGCCGCGGCGCCGATCGGGCAGGGGCACAAGACTTTCGTTCCGGTAGGCTGAGACATGGCTGAACGCATCACAATCCGTAAACCCGACGACTGGCACCTGCATGTGCGCGATGGCGCAATGCTGAAAGCGGTGCTGCCATTCACCGCGGCGCATTTCGGCCGTGCGATCTGCATGCCCAATCTGGTGCCGCCGGTCATCACCGCGAAAGACGCGGTTGGATATCGTGAGCGTATTCAGGCCGCGATTCCGGCGGGTTCGAAATTCCAGCCGCTGATGACCAGTTATCTCACCGACAATACGGACCCGAATGATATCGAGGCCGGTTTTCGTGATGGCGTGTTCACCGCGGTCAAAATCTATCCGGCCCACGCGACGACGAATTCGACCTATGGCGTCACTGATTTCAACAAGATCAATCCTGTCCTCGCACGCATGGAAAAGATCGGGATGCCGTTCCTGATCCATGGCGAAGAGGCCGATCCCGACACAGATATATTCGATCGCGAGGCGGTATTCATCGAGCGCAGACTGCAGCCGATGCTGAAGAATTTCCCCGGTCTTCGCGTCGTGCTGGAACACGTATCCTCGCGTGAAGGCGTGGATTTCGTGCGCGCGCATGCTCCGCAAGTCGGCGCAACGATTACGCCGTATCACCTGATGCTGACGCGCACCGATTGGCTGGGTTATGGCAACCGGCCCTATATGTATTGCATGCCGGTGATCAAGCGGCGTGAAGACCGCGATGCCATTCGTCGCGCGGCCACGTCGGGCGAAACCTGTTTCTTCCTCGGCACCGATTCTGCGCCGCACCCGGTTTCGCGCAAGCTGAACACGGTCGGCGTGCCGGGCATATTCAATTCGCCGGTGGCAATCGCGCTTTACGCCCAGGTTTTTGCCGAGGAGAACGCGCTCGACAAGCTCGAAGCATTCACCTCCCTTAACGGGCCGAAACATTATCGCCTGCCGCCGAACACAGAGACGATCACCCTTGAGCGCACCGGTTGGACCGCCCCCGAGGAAGTCGAAGTGGACGGTCCGGATGAGCGGGCGCTCGTCCATCGCGGCGGCGAAACGATTCAGTGGAAAGTGGTCTCGTGAAAGAATGGGATGTCATAGTCATTGGCGGCGGCAATGCGGCCTATTGTGCGGCACTTGCTGCGCGCGAGGCCGGCGGTTCGGTGTTGATGCTGGAAGCTGCGCCCGAAGAAGAAAGCGGCGGCAATAGCCGGTTCACTGCCGGCGCGATGCGAGTCGTCTACAACGGCGTGGACGACATCAAGTCGCTGGTGCCCGATCTTTCGCAGGCAGAAATCGACAGTACGGATTTCGGCACCTACACACAGGACCAGTTCTTCGACGACATGGCGCGCGTGACCCAATTCCGCACCGATCCCAATCTGTGCGAATCGCTGGTCACGAAGAGCCTGCCGGCGCTGATCTGGATGCGCGAGAAAGGCATCCGCTTCGTTCCGATTTATGGACGGCAGGCGTTCAAGATCGATGGCCGTTTCAAATTCTGGGGTGGGCTGACGATCGAAAGTGTCGGCGGCGGACCGGGCCTGGTGGATATGCTGGGCGCATCGGGGCGCAAGCATGGCGTCGAAATCCGCTATGGCACGCGCGCAACAGGCCTCATCTATGACGGTTCGCGCGTGTCCGGCGTACGCTTCGCCTCACTGGGTGAAACCGGTGAAGTGAAGGGCCGCGCGGTGGTGCTTGCCAGCGGCGGTTTTGAAGCCAATGCCGAATGGCGCACGCGCTATCTCGGACCCGGCTGGGACCTCGCGAAGGTGCGGGGTACGCGGTACAACAATGGCGAAGGCATCCGCATGGCGCTTGCGATCGGCGCGAGCCCCTACGGAAATTGGTCCGGTTGCCACGCGGTGCAATGGGAAATGAACGCGCCGGAATTCGGCGATCTTGCCGTCGGTGACCAGTTCCAGAAACATTCCTATCCATTCGCCGTGCTGGTGAACGCGACCGGAAAACGCTTCGTCGATGAAGGCGCCGATTTCCGCAATTACACTTATGCGAAATATGGCCGCATGGTGCTCGAACAGCCGGGCCAGTTCGCGTGGCAAATTTGGGACAAGAAGACCAAGCATCTCCAGCGCGACGAATACAATATCCGTCAGTGTACGAAGGTCACCGCGAATAGCATCGAGGAACTGGCGCGCAAGCTCGATGGCGTGAACGCCGAACAATTCGTCAAGACCATTGCCGAATATAACGCCGCTGTGCGCACCGACATTCCATTCAATCCCAACGTGAAGGATGGCCGCAGGACGGAACGCTTGGCGATTCCGAAATCGAACTGGGCCAATACCATCGATACGCCGCCGTTCGAAGCCTATGCGGTCACCTGCGGCATCACATTCACCTTTGGCGGGCTTCGCATCACCGATGACGGCCAGGTGGTAGGCCTGGATTACCGCCCGATTCCCGGCCTCTACGCGGCCGGTGAGCTGGTCGGCGGCATCTTCTATTTCAATTACCCGGGCGGGACCGGGCTGACATCGGGTTCGGTGTTCGGCCGCATCGCAGGCGCCGCCGCGGGAAAAGCGGCGAGACACTGATGGCCGATCTCGAACTGAACCGGCTTTCCGCCTGCGCCGTCGCCGACGGCGTCAGGAACGGCTCGTTCAGCGCGGAACAGGTCGTGCGCGCCTGTCTCGACCGCATCGAAACGCGCGACAAGCAGGTGAAGGCCTGGGCCTATATCGATCCGGATCTGGCGCTGAGCCAGGCGCGCGCAATCGATCGCGCAAGCGACAAAGGCCCGCTCGCCGGCGTGCCGATCGGCATCAAGGACGTCATCGACACTTGCGACATGCCGACGGATATGGGCTCGCCGATCTATCGCAACAATCGCACATTTGCCGATGCGCCATCGGTTGCGCTGGCACGGCGCGCGGGCGCGGTGATCCTGGGCAAAACGGTCACCTGCGAATTTGCCGGGTTGACACCCAATATCACGCGCAATCCGCACGACCTCGACCGGACGCCCGGCGGGTCCTCCAGCGGATCGGCGGCGGCGGTTGCGGATTTCATGGTGGCAGCCGGATATGGGACGCAAACCGGTGGTTCGGTCCTCAGGCCCGCGTGCTTCTGCGGCGTCGTCGGCTACAAGCCGAGCTACAACCTGATCAGCCGCGGCGGGATGAAATTCGCCGCCGAAAGCCGCGACACCATCGGCGTGATTGTGCGCAGCATCGAAGACGCCGACCTGCTGTCATCCGTGCTGACCGGGCGTCCACGCATGCGCAATCGCGATACCGCGCCGAAGATCAGTCTATGCCGCACGCATCTCTGGGAGCATGCGCTGCCGGAATCCCAACACGCGGTCGAAGATGCGGCCAGGCGTCTGGCCGGTGCCGGCGCAGTTATTACCGAAATCGGCCTGCCCCAAAGTTTTTCGGCACTGGCCGAAGCGCGGACGGTCATCAACCCCTATGAGCGCGCGCGCTCACTCGCCTTTGAATGGAACACCAACCGCGCGGCGATCAGTCCCGGCCTGACGGCACAGATCGAACAAGGCCTGCAGATTTCCCATGAGCGCTACATAAATTCGCTAAAGCGCATCAAAGCGTGCCGCGATGAGATTCCGGCGATGTTCGGCGATGCCGATGTCCTGCTCGCGCCCAGTGTGACCGGAGAAGCGCCCGTGGGACTGCAATCCACCGGAGACACGCGATTCCAGGAATTCTGGACCGCGCTTCATGTGCCGGCGATCACGCTTCCGACGCATAAGGGCCCGCACCGGCTGCCGATCGGGATTCAGTTCGTGGGCCGGATTTATGACGATGAACTTCTTCTCACTTCCGCCCGATGGGCCTGGAAGCAGCTCACCGACAGATAGGAATTCCTTATGCTGATTAACAACACATTCGAAGTCCCGCTGCCGCCCGATCAGGCCTGGAAAGTCCTGATGGATATTCCTCGCATCGCACCATGCATGCCGGGCGCCGAACTGACCGACGTCATCGACCCGAACACCTATATCGGGAAAGTCGGCGTGCGGCTCGGGCCGGTCGCGCTGACCTTTGCCGGAACGGTGAAATTCACCGAGAAGGATGACGCCGCCCACAAAGCGCGGGTGAATGCCCAGGGCAAGGATGCCAAGGGTCGCGGCGGCGCGCACGCCAATGTCGACTTCCAGATTGAGCCCGCAGCGGCTGGCTCGCGCGTGATCGTCAAAACCGATCTCACTTTGTCCGGGGCTGTCGCGCAATACGGGCGTGCCTCCGGGATGATCCAGGACGTCGCCCAACAGCTGATCGGACAATTCGCCAATGCGCTGAAGACGCAACTTGCTACGTCGGCAGTGGCGAGTGAAGGCGCTGCCCCGGCCAAACCGGCAGCGCAGCCGGATGCCAAGGCGATTTCGGGATTCTCTCTGCTCGCGATGCTGATCGGCGCCTTTTTCCGGCGCCTGACTGGCAGTAAAGCCGGTTAGAAGGTCGTGCCAACGGTCTCCTGGTTTTACGGCATTGCCATCCGGATGTACGTCAAAGATCATTCTCCGCCACATTTTCATGCGGTCTATGGTGAATATGAGGCGAATGTCTCAATCGAAACGGGAGAGGTGATCGACGGCAGGTTGCCGAAGGTCGCGGCTCGGTTGGTCAAGGAATGGACACTCGCAAGGCAAACGCAATTGCGCGAGAATTGGCGCCGGGCGCGCGCTGGAGAGCAGCCGGAGCGAATCGCAGGTCTCGATGTTGACTAAAGTTACCAAACTTGAATGCGTTGGAGGGTTTCAGCTTCACGCTCGATTCAGCGACGGTAGTGAAGGCATTCACGATTTCTCCGCAATGATCAATGAACCTGGCTCAATGGTGAAGCCGCTTCGGGACGAAAGCTATTTTGCCCGAGTTTTTCTCGAATTTGGCGCGCCGACATGGCCCAATGGCTTTGACATCTCGCCGGAATGGCTGCGGCGGGAAATGCAGCGGTCTGGCGAATTGCGGAGCAGCGTGGCCGTTAGGTAGTCAAATAGAAACAGTGGTTATGCCGGTCACTGCGATCTTTTGCTTCAGGCATATTGAACTTTTAGGGAATTGGCATCATGCGCAAACAGACGGGCGCTGCTTCCGGATACCAGGTCCTGCCGATGATTGACGTGGTGTCTGTGAAGCCGCTTGGCGCGTATGTGCTGCGGATCAGGTTTTCCGACGGTTCATCTGGCGTGCATGACTTTTCGGATATCGTCGCTCGCAACGGTGAAATGGTTAGGTCACTTAAGGATCCAATTTTCTTCGCACGAGTGTTCGTGGAACTGGGCGCGCTTAGCTGGCCCAATGGGTACGATCTCGATCCCATAGCGCTGTACGACCGTATGGCTGCGGCTGGCGAGTTGGGTCGTGAAGCAGCGGAATAGTTTGGCTATGTGCCGGGGGTTGAGTGCAGCTTCTCGATAAAATTGGTCTTTTTGCACTTTATGCGCTGCCGCCGGAAACGGCACATCACGCGGCGCTTTACGCACTCGAACATCACCTCGTCGCCGGCCGTGACGAACCCGACGATCCGGTGTTGCGCACCAGAATTTGGGACCTGAATTTTCCCAATCCGGTCGGCCTTGCTGCGGGTTTTGACAAGGACGCACGCGTATCCGGGGCGATGCTGTCGCTCGGTTTCGGCTTTGTCGAAGCGGGCACCGTGACGCCGCGGCCTCAGCCAGGAAATCCCAAGCCGCGCCTGTTCCGCCTCGATGAGGATCACGCGGTGATCAACCGGTTGGGATTCAACAGCGGCGGGGTTGACGCATTTGCGCGGCGGCTGGCCGCGCACCGCGACAGGCCCGGCAGGAGGGGAATCGTCGGTGCAAATGTCGGCAAGAATCGCGACACGATGGATGCAGCGGACGACTATGTCACCAGCATCGGGAAAGTGGCGGAGATCGCCGACTATATCGTGATCAATATCTCGTCGCCGAACACACCGGGGCTGCGTGATCTGCAAGCACGCGCGGCTTTGGATGATCTGCTGCGCCGTTCGATTGCGGCGCGAAATCGTGCAGTTCAGGGTGCGCGCAAACCGCCTCTGCTGGCCAAAGTGGGTCCCGATTTGACGCCGGCGCAGATGGCCGCCATTGCCGAGGTGGCGCTCGCAACCGGTGTGGACGGCTTGATCGTCGGTAACACCACGGTCGCGCGCCCGCCGGAATTGAGCAGCCGCGATCGCGCCGAGGCCGGCGGTTTGTCCGGAGCGCCGCTGTTCAAGCCTTCCACCGAATGCCTCGCCGAGATTTACCGCTTGACGAAAGGCCGCATACCGCTCATCGGCTGTGGTGGCATCGCCGATGGCGCAACTGCCTATGCCAAGATCAGGGCAGGAGCCTCGCTGGTGCAGCTATATTCGGCGCTGATATTTCACGGTCCCGGGCTGGTCCGCCGCATCAAGCAGGAGCTCACACAACTGCTGCGCAAGGACGGGTGGAATTCGGTGGCCGAGGCCGTCGGTTGCGACTGTCGCGAGATGGCGGGTTAGGAGGAGTTATGGCGCCGCAGGATTTGCGAAGCTGGATCGCCCAAATGGATGCCGCCGGAGAAATCCGGCATATCTCCGGCGCCGGCCGCGAGGAAGAGATCGGCGGCATTGTCGATTTTTACCAGCGCAAGACCGGTAATCCCGCAGTCCTGTTTGACGACATTCCCGGCTACCCGAAAGGCCACCGGGTGCTGGCGAATCTTCTCACATCGGTGCGGCGGATTCATCTGACGCTGGGCAATTCCGTCGACGCGTCTCCGATCGAGCTGGTGCATTATTGGCGCCGCTATATGAAGCAGGCGAAATCCATTCCGCCTGCCATCGTCCGTTCCGGTGCGCTGTTTGAAAATGTCGATGAGGGCAAGGACATCGACCTGTTCCGCATCCCGGTGCCGAAGTGGCACGAATTGGATGGCGGTTACTACATCGGCACCGGCGACATGGTGATCATGAAACACCGTGATACCGGCTGGGTGAATTATGGCGCCTATCGCGTGCAGGCGCATGAACCGAACGTCGCCTCAGTCATGTGCTCCAAGGGCAAGCATGGCGACATCATCATGCGCAGCTATCACGAAAAGGGCGAACCCTGCCCCGTCGCCGTGGTTTGCGGCATGCACCCGATGCTGTTCATGATCGCAGGTCTCGAAATCCCCTATGGCAGCAATGAATATGACGCGGCGGGTGGATTGTTCGGCGAAGCGATCGAAGTGATCGAAGGCCCCCGTACCGGACTGCCAATTCCTGCGCACGCCGAGATTGCCTTTGAAGGCTTCATCCATCCGAATGATCTGATCACGGAAGGACCATTGGGCGAATGGACCGGTTATTATGCCGGTGGTCTCAAGAAAGAGCCGGCCATCCGCATCGAAACCTTGATGCACCGCAACAACCCCATTCTGATGGGCGCGATCCCCGGCGTGCCGCCGGATGACGATTCATTTTATCGCGGCACCTATCGCTCCGGTGCGGTGTGGAATCAGCTGGAAGCGGCGGGTATTCCCGAAGTCAAAGGCGTTTGGGCGCATGAAGCGGGCGGCAGCCGGCTGTGGCTGACGGTTGCGATCAAGCAGCTTTATGCCGGACACGCCAAGCAGGCGGGGCTTATTGCGTCGCAATGCCATGCCGGTGCTTATGCCAACCGTTTTGTCGTCGTGGTGGACGATGACATTGATCCTGCCGACATGGATAAGGTGATATGGGCGATGTGCACCCGCTTCGACCCCCGCGAGGACCTGGAGATTTTACGCGGCTGCTGGAGCACGGTGCTCGACCCGATGGTGTATGGCGAAAACGACCGGCGCAATGCGCGTGTGGTGATCGACGCGTGCAAACCATGGTCGCGCCGCGATACATTCCCGGCCGTCGTTAGCAATTCAAAGGCATTGGACGAAAGAATACGCGCCAAATTCGCTAAATTTCTGCCTCGCGCGTGAACAGGAAAGAGACATGAAACCCCCTCCGTTTTCATATCACGATCCGCGCACGATTTCCGATGCGGTCGGCCTGCTGGCGCGTCTGGACAACGCCAAATTGCTGGCGGGCGGACAATCGCTGATGCCGATGCTGAACATGCGTTATGTGCTGCCGGACAACATCATCGATCTGAATCGGGTGGAGGGATTGTCCTATATCCGCGACAGCGGCAATGCGATCGAGTTCGGCGCCATGACCCGGCAGCGCGATATCGAATTCTCGGACGTTGTCAAAGCCCGGTTTCCGATCATTCACGAAGCGATCCTGAATGTCGGCCATCGCCAGACCCGCAATCGCGGCACCATTGGCGGTTCGCTGTGCCACCTCGATCCGTCGGCAGAACTCGTGACGCTGGCTGCGGCGCATGATGCGACCGTTACGATCCAGGGGCCAAACGGGGCACGCACGGTCGCGTTCGCCGAATTCCCTGTGACGTTCATGACGACGGCACTGGAGCCGAATGAGCTTTTGACGAAAGTGTCGTTCCCGTCCTGGCCTGCCGGTCATGGCTATGGCTTTGTCGAGTTTGCCCGCCGGCACGGCGATTTCGCGATCGCCTCGGCTGCGGCGCTCCTCGAAGAAGATGGTGACGGCAAGATCAAACGGGCGTCACTGACTTTGGGCGGGGTCTCGGTGATCCCGACGCGCATGCGCGAAATCGAAAAAGCGCTCGTCGGAAAAACCGCGACGGAAGAATTGTTCCGCGAATTGTGTGAGGAATGCCGGAAAGTGGATGCCATTGAAGACGTGCACGCGCCCGCTTCGTACCGCCAGCATCTTGCGACTGTAATGTCGCGCCGGGCGCTGGTTGCCGCGCATGGACGTGTGGGGAGAGCATGACAGAGAAACGCAAGATCGCCGTCACAATCAATGGCAAGCGGTACGAGGAAGAAGTCGAAGTCCGTTACACGCTGGCCGACTTCATGCGCCAGCAATTGGGTCTGACGGGAACCCATCTGGGCTGTGAACACGGCGTGTGCGGCGCATGCACGATTCTTTTCGATGACCGTTCGGCCCGTTCCTGCCTGATGCTTGCGGTGCAGGCCGACGGGCACGAAATCCTGACCGTCGAAGGCATCGCTCCATCGGAGGATGAGCTGCACCCGCTGCAGGAGGCCTTTCGCGACAATCACGGGCTGCAATGCGGTTTCTGCACACCCGGGATGCTGACGACGCTGCTGGAATTCCTGCGCGACAATCCGGATCCGACGGAAAAAGAAGTTCGGATTGCGATTTCCGGGAATCTCTGCCGCTGCACCGGCTATCAGGGAATCGTCGCCGCAGCGCTGGATGCAGCGCAGCGGCTGAAACCAACGCGCGAAGCTTCGTAAGCACCTCGCATTGTCGCTTCGTTACGACGATATCGGCAACCGGCTGCGGGCGTTCCGCCTCGGCTCCGGGCTTTCGGCCGAAGACGTGGCGCGCCGCATCGGCATTTCACGCACCGCACTTTACCGCTTCGAAAAGGGCGAAGTGGTCAAAATCGAAACGCTGGAAAAGCTCGCCGAAATGCTGGAGGTGTCACTTCCGACTCTGCTCGGTGTCGGCGTGGAATACATTCCTTCGGCGCTGACCTATTTCGAACGCATGCGGCAGATCGAGGAAACCGCGGAGCACATCATCGTGCTGGCGGGGCCGCTTTCCTATCTTCTGGCTTCCGACGATTTCAATGCGGTTCTCGGGCAGTTGCTGAAGGAAAGCATTCCCGAAACCGAAGGTGACCTGCGGCGCGCCGAAGGTGAAGTGGATGAGATCCTGGCGGTGCTCCAGCAGCGCAAGGAAACCTATCGCCGGCGGCAGCCGACCATCGTCAACCTGATCGCTGCAACTGAGATATCGCGTTTTCTCATCAATGGTATGGTCGGGCGCCTCGATCTGCCCAATGAAATCCGGCAGGAGCGCCGGGGAATCGCGCGCGCGGAAGTCGAGCATTTCGCGAAGATTATCGAACAGGATACGATCGGAATTCAGATCGGCATCGTGCCCGAGACATTGCCCCACACCGGCTTTCAGATCTTCCGCCAGCCGGACCGGCAATTGCTGTCACTAAGCCCGTTCCGCCTTGGTGAGGAGCCGAATATCCGTACCGGCGTTGCAATGATCACTTCCGCGCCGGAGGGATTGGCGCTGCACAAACGCGCGGCCGAAGGCATGTGGCGGCGGGCGCTGAAAGGACCGGCCGCGGCGAATTACCTGCGCAGTCTCATAGCGCGGCACGGGGAATAGCAGGCGCGCTACTCACCTCGATCGTCAGCTCGTCATATCCCTTGATACGGTAGACGGCGATCGAGACCAGCCAGCTGACCGCGAACAAGACGACGATCAGGTAGCCGATGGCGCCGAACTGACTGTTCAGTGCAGTTACGCCACTCCAGAAACTCCCTTTGAGCGACAGCATATCGGCCATCATGCCGAGCGCTTCGACGGAGCCGACCAGCAGCGCCACCAGCACTGAAACGGCGGTGAGGGTCAGGTTGTAATAGAGTTTGCGCACCGGCCGGACGAATGCCCAGCCATAGGCCCGCGTCATCAGCATGGAATCCAGCGTGTCCAAGAGCGCCATGCCGGCCGTGAACAGGGTCGGAAAAATCAGAAGTGCCCAAATCGAAAGGCCCTTGGCCGCTTCGGCGGCCGAGATCGCCAGCACACCCACTTCGGTTGCGGTATCAAAACCCAGGCCAAACAGGATGCCGAGCGGGTACATGTGCCACGGCGACCGGATCAGCCTGAACAGCGGGCGGAAAATGCGGGCCAGCAGTCCCGTGCCCGAGAGCATATCGAGATTGGCCGGTTCGAGCTGTGCACCGGTCTTCACCCGCTGAAACGCCCGATACACACCTGCCAGAATGAATAGGTTGGCAATCGCAATTGCAAACAGAAATCCGGCCGAGACGGTCGTTCCGATCAGTCCGCCTGCGGTCTTCAGTTCTGGGAAATGCGTACCCAACATTCCGGCGCCGAATGCCATGCCGGCTGAACCGAGGATCACGACGGTCGAATGACCCAATGAAAAATAGAGTCCGGTGCAACCTGGATTGTTTTCGGTCTGCATCAGCTTGCGGGTGACATTATCAATGGCGGCGATGTGATCGGCATCAACCGCGTGACGCAGGCCGAAACTATAGGCGAGAAGGGCTGTCCCGAGCAGAACCGGATGGGCGTGGAACGCCGCAATCGCCCACCCCCATGCGGCAAGATTGGCGGCGGCAAGGGCCGCCAATACGCCAATCATTCGTGATTTCTGGGACGGCTGCAGGCTCATCGACTCGCCGTCACCCTGCGCTGCGGACATGCAGATGCGTATGCCGGTGGCTCGGCTCTCCCGGATGCGCATGCTTTTCCGATTCCTGCGTCACCGGCACGCAGATCAGCCGGCCGTGCCGGACGCCGCGCTCGGCAATGACGTGTTCCGACAGATGCCGCACCTGCGCCTCATCGCCATGCAGCACGGCAACTTCCATGCAGCTTCCGTGGTCGAGATGGACATGCATTGCCGAATGCGAAAGCTCGTGATGCTCGTGGAAAATGCCGGTCAGGCGCTTGGACAGCTCGCGTGCATGGTGGTCATACACATAAACCAGCGCCGCGACGCAGTCGCCGCCGTTTCCGGCTTCTTCGGCCGACTGCCGCATGCCGGCGCGCGCGAGATCACGGATCGCCTCGGAACGGTTCTGGTAACCCCGCGCTTCGATGAGGCGGTCGAGTTCCCCGACGAATTCATCGTCGGCCGTAATGGTCAAACGCTGCATGGCCTGACGCCGGTATGATTTTCATCCCTAACAATCATACCGGCGAAGCTCTGGCAAGCGGGAAGAGTTCGTCCCTTGTCAGCAGCCCTGACGGAATAGCAAACTCCCCGGCTGCACGACTGGAGATCATACGATGGAAATGCGCCGTGCCGGCAAAAGCGGGCTCATGATTGCTCCGATTGTGTTTGGGGGGAACGTCCTTGGATGGACCGCGAATGAGGCCACGAGCTTCCGGATTCTCGACGCATTCGTCGATGGCGGCTTCAATGCCATAGACACAGCCGATACCTATTCGCGCTTTGTGCCCGGCAATCAGGGCGGTGAATCCGAAACTATTATCGGCAAGTGGTTGAAGCAGGGCGGAGGCCGGCGTGAGCGCGTGCTGATCTTCACCAAGGTCGGCCACGAAATGGGTCCGGGAAAGTCCGGCCTGTCCCGCAACTACATCATCGCCGAGGTCGAAGATTCGCTGAAACGCCTGCAGATCGATTGCATAGATTTGTATCAATCGCATCGGGACGATTCATCGACCGCCATGGAGGAAACCCTCGAAGCCTATGCGGAGCTGATCCGGCACGGCAAAATCCGGCATATCGGCGCGTCAAATTTCACTCCGGCGCGATTGAAGCAATCACTGGACATCTCGAAATCCCGTTCGTTGCCGCGATACGAATGTCTGCAACCCCGGTTCAATCTTTACGACCGCGAGGATTACGAAGGCGAACTGGAAACCCTGTGCATGCGCGAGACCATCGGCGTGATTCCCTATTACGGCCTCGCCAGTGGATTCCTCACCGGCAAGTATCGATCGCCTGCCGACTTCTCCAAAAGTCCGCGTGGTGCGCGGATGTCGGCCTATCTGAATGACAAGGGACGCAGAATTCTCGCTGCACTCGATGACGTTGCCGAGGGGCACAAGGTCAACCCGGCTGCTGTCGCGCTCGCCTGGCTGATCGCACGGCCATCCATTGCCGCGCCGATTGCCAGCGCCACCAATGTTGCGCAGATCAGCGACTTCTGCGCCGCTGCGGCGTTGCGCCTGTCGCAGGACGAAATTGCAAAACTGAATGACGCCGGCAAATAACGGCGTCAGTGGGAGGACAAAATGAATGCGGTGAATCCGGCGCAGCCTTACGTGACCGGTCTGATGCTGATCGGTGGCGAACTGGTCGAAAGCCGGGACGGTCAATGGCTGGAAAGCATCAATCCGGCGGATGAAACCCCGATTGGCCGCGTCCCACTGGGATCGGTAGCCGATATGGCGGCGGCAGTCGACGCGGCTGCCGCGGCGCAACCGGCCTGGGCGGCGCTGTCGATGGCCCAGCGCGCGGCTTACATCCACAAACTCGGCGACGCCATTCTTGCGCGCACCGAAGATATCGCGAAACTCGAGGCGCTGGATACCGGCAACACCATCGGGCCGATGCGCCGCGACGTGAATACCGCCGTCGACCGCATGCGTTTTGCCGCGGGACTCGCCTATGAGCTGAAGGGCGAAACCATTCCTTCGACACCCGGCAATATCCACCTGACGATCCGCCAACCCTATGGCGTCATCGGGCGAATCATTCCGTTCAATCACCCGATCGGATTTGCTGCGTCGCGCATCGCACCGGCAATCATTTCCGGCAACACCATCGTCGTCAAACCGTCCGAACAAAGTCCGCTTTCGGCATCGATCCTTGGTGAAATCTGCCGTCAGGTGCTGCCTGCCGGTGTCGTGAATATCGTCACCGGCGGCCGTGAAACCGGCGAGGCGCTGGTGCGCCATCCCAAAGTCAAGCGGATCGCGTTCATCGGGCAGCCGCCGTCCGGCATGGCAATTCAGAAAGCCGCGGCTGAAACGGCGGTCAAATATGTGACGCTGGAACTCGGGGGCAAGAATCCGCTGATCGCATTTGCCGATGCCGATCCGGAAAAAATCGCGGCCTGCAGCGTTGGCGGCATGAATTTCGGCTGGCAGGGACAATCCTGCGGCTCAATGAGCAGGATACTGCTGCACGAATCCATCCACGATGACGTCGTGCAGCGTATTATCGAGCGCGTACGGAAGATCAAGGTCGGCGATCCGCTCGATCCCGCGACCAAGATGGGGCCCGTGAACAACAAGGCCCAATACCGCAAGGTGCTATCTTACATCGATCTCGGCCGCACCGAAGGCGCAAAGCTCTTGCATGGTGGCGGCGTGCCCAGGGGCGAACAGTTCGAGCGCGGATACTGGGTCGAACCAACCGTCTTCAGCGACGTGACCATGAAAATGCGTCTGGCAAAGGAAGAAGTGTTCGGACCAGTGATGTCGATTCTGAAATTCCGTGATGAAGCCGAAGCCGTCGCGATGGCGAATGATATCGATCTTGGACTGACGGCCGCTGTCTGGACGAATGACATCAATCGTGCATTGCGGGTCGCGCAGGCGGTGCAGGCTGGATATGTTTGGATCAACGGTGTGGGCCAGCATTATCGCGGCGTGCCCTATGGCGGGTTCAAGAATTCCGGTGTGGGGCGCGAAGAAGGCATCAGCGAGCTATTGAGCTACACCGAAGAGAAGGTGATCAACATCGTCCTCGGCGGCGCTGATTATAATCCGGCTGCGGGCCACTAAAGCTGGTGCGAGAGTGTCACCAGCGATAGAAGCGCATTTTTGCCGCGTGTGTGGTCTTCATTGAGCGCAAATCCTGCATTGGCCTGCAGGCGCCAATCTCCCAGGGACAGTCCATAACCGCTCTCCAGATCGATTTCGCGTCCTGATGGCGCCAGCGATGCCTGCGCCTGACCCATGATGACGCCGCCGGTCGACCAGTCGCGCCCGATCCCGGTTGACAGAGTCGCCACGCCATACTCGGCGCGCATAGGCTGGCTCACCGTAAACAGCATCACATCACCGTCGGTGAAGATGTCCCGCCCGGCCAACCCGAATGCGAAGCTGCTGGCCAATACCGGCCCGATGGAGGTGATCAGGCTGGCTTCGGGATGCACCGCGCCGGCGACAGCCAGAGTGGCCGTGCCCTTGAAGGTCCAGGTCCGGTTCAGATCGAGTTCACCGGTCCCCGTCATCCAGGTGGTGGTTTCCTCATTTGCCATCCGCAGCGAGCCTGATGCGAGAGATCCGAAAAATGCTCCGGTATCGAAGCTGCTTCCGGCATCGAAGGAAAAACGCCAACCCGGCTCCTGATAGTCGAGCCGCAAGGACGCCAGTTCCGAGTCATTGCGATAGGGCAGGCTGATATTCGGCAGACCCTGATTTTGCGCTTCGCCGATGCCGAAGGTGAGCTTTGTGCTGTCGCTGAGCGCAAATCCGGCCGCGGCAAAATTGCCCACGGGTGAACTGATCAGCGGCAGGAAACCGTTTGTGATGGAGCCCGAAACAAACGGATCGTCGCGAGCCGGCATCATTCCCTGGCGGAGCGACATTCCACTCCCCGCCATCCAGAAGATTCCGTCCTGCTCACCCATCAGCCGGAATGTGCTCTGGTGTTGCAATTGGCCGGCCAGGCCACCCGAGGATTGCAACGGCAGAATTCCATCTTCCGGATTGCTCCGTACATTGAAGGAAGCAAAACTGTTGGGTCCGAGATCAAACCCGCCGCCATGCCAGCCAAAGCGCTGTTCCATGACGCCGAATAAATCAGGAAGCGTCGGCTGGGCGACTATCGCTTTGGACATATCGGTTTCGAAATCGCGGCCGAAGCTATCGAGAATCATCACCTGCGCGAGCGCCGCGTGCAGCATCGGCGCATCACCGAAGACCGGACCAAGCAGCAGTGCGCTGGACGTCACGGTTGGAGCAATGCCAGTCGCGACAGCAACCGTTGTCGTCCCGATCGGCTGCAGCGCGGCATAGACATTCAGCATCCCATAGCCATAGATCGTCGGGTCGCCGAGCGGTGTTGCAGATTGTTCGAGCACGTCTGCCACTTGCCGCGCCGTCAGGTTGGGCCAGCGCTGCATGATGATCGCGGCCGCAGCCGATATCAGCGGCGCTGAGAAAGAGGTCCCCGAAACCAGCGCAAGCTGGCCATCCCACGGCAGGACCAGGTTCACGCCCGGCGCGACCATGTAATAGGCGGCATAGGAGCCCGCACGATCGCTGAAAGAGGCGATCTGATTGTTCTGATCGACCGCGCCCGCAATAATAAAAGCGCCCGGACCGCTGTTCAGGATACCGAGTGATTGCAGGTCCGAAATCGTATCGATATTGGATTGCGAGGGTTGGCTACCGCCGCCATTTCCTGCCGATGCCACAAGCAACGCGCCATTCTGTACGGCGGTTGCACCGGAAGCCAGAACATAGGCCTGGCTGACCTGCGGCTGCTTCGACGCCGGAATGATGTCGCTGGCTTCGTAGCCGAATGATGTATTGATGATCCGTACACCGTGGGAGGTGATGTAAGTCCAGGGATCGGACACGTGGTAGAGGACACCGCCCTGCGTCACCTGGCTTTCATTGACATCAGAAAAAAAATCGACGCCAAGCACCCTGGAATTGAAAGCAAGCCCCTGAATGCCGCCGTTGCCGTTTCCCGCTGCTGTGATCGCCACCGCTTGTCCGTGCTGGTCGGCACTCGGCGTCGACCCAGTCTGCGCGGCGTAAAGCGCTTGCATCGCCGCATTGGGACCGACGCTCCCTGGTGCAAAATTCACCTGATTGGAAGAGAAGACAAAATTGAAATCAATGATGCCGATGGTGACGCCCTGTCCGGTGTAGCCGAGCGAATAGGCGTCGGCGGCATGTACGGCATCCAGGACACCAATGCGCAGATAAGTGGCCGTGCGGAATGAGTTCGGATTGGCGGTCGGGGGAATCGGCGTGCCGGTTGTAGACGGCGTGGCCGTCGGAATTTGGGGATTGGGGAAGGTACCCGAACTGCTCCCGGTTGCGCACGCCGACAGGCACAAAGCCCCCGCTGCGAAAACTGTCGCTCTCATGGATGGAAGTTGCGAAATCCCCACCGCCGCCTCCCTTATGGTGATGCGATGCTATGGTTTTCGAGCTTATCGTCCAGCCATTAATCTTTTCCCACCGGCAATCCATTCATTTTCTGTTCAGGCTACGGTTTCGCACGCTTGGGTGTGGGGCCCTGGCGTACTTGCCTTACGCGAAGCCAATCGCTTATAAGCCCGGCTCCCGGGTTCGGCGCTTCGCAGGTGTGCAATGAAAAAGGGCATTCATCCCAACTACCATTTCGTCACGGTCGTTCTGAATGACGGCACCAGCTATCGCACGCGCACAACCTGGGGCGAAACCGGGGCCAAACTGACCCTCGACATTGATCCGACCACGCATCCGGCCTGGACCGGCGGACAGCAAAACCTGATCGACCGCGGCGGACGCCTGACGCGCTTCAACAAGCGCTTCGCAAATTTCGTTAAAAGCTAATCGGATTCCATTCTGGCCACGAGGGCGCGGAGGCGACTACGCATTTCCGCATGCGGCAAATGTATGCTGCCGCCGTGACCGGCAAGGACAGATTCGAAGCGGTAGCCGAGCAGCCGCTTGAGTGACTTTGTCTGTTCACGCCAGGAGAACCAACAGAAGTCGCGCCAAGCCATGAGATCGCCGGACTCAAAGCTCCAGGCGAGCGAATCTCCGGTAAACAGGCAGCGCTCCGCGTAGAGATACACGACGCTGCCCCTGGTGTGACCGGGGACCGGAATCGCAAGTATGTCATCCGCGATTTTCGTCGGCTCCAACCCGTCGATCAGATTGTCGGCGAATGGCGCGCGGTCGCGGTCGGCGCGGTGAATCCAGACTTGCGCAGCGAAATGTTCGGCATAGCGTTTGGCGTCGCCGATATCGTCGCGATGGGTGAGCAGAATTCCCTTCAGCCCGCCACGTTCGGCAATCGCGTCCACAACCGGTTTCGCCCAACGCGGGCCATCGACCATGAAATTTCCGCCCTCGCGCTGTACCAGGAACGAATGGGCACCGGCGGCATGCGCTGCATTGTAACCAATCCGAAAAACGTCCGGCGCCATTTGTTCCGGAAAAACGCCCTTCGGCTGCGGCAGTTTGCGTTCGGTATGGATCGACGCCGACGGGCACAGCAATCGGGCGCGCCATGCCATGCGCAACTCGTCCTCGGTCTCGGGCTGCCGGGCAAAAACCGACTGCCCGTCACGCTCGACGATCAGTCCCGGCGCGACCGTTCGTGCAGCTGAACAATCGGTACAGCTGGTGTCGATGTACCATTTGCCTGCCGCATTCCCCTTGTGACGGCGGGTCATCCGCCCTCGCTCCCTGGGCTCCGGCGCGACCAGGACCAACCGCGCCGCCGCCGTCGCGCCGAAGCGGCGCTTTGCCAGGTTGCACGAGCCGAGAACGGCGCTTTGGCGCGCCGCGAAGGCGGAAGCGCGTACGCGCGCAGGCGGGTCATCCGCCTTCGCCCTTCGGGCTACGGCGCGACAAGCACCAACCGCGCCGAAGCGCGTGAGCGCGCAGGCGGGTCATCCGCGCTTGAAAATTGCGTCCGCTGCGGTCCTGGTCACCGCCCTCGAACCGAGCGCATTTTTCGCGCGGTCAATTTCCGCTTCGAGAGCGGCGATCCGTCTTTCCAGTTCATGCGCCGAAAGCGGTGAAAGATCTTCACCCAACACGATGTCGCGTTTGGGCTTGCGCGGCTCAAGCTCGTCGAGATCAATGGCCATTTCGCATTCCTTTCTTTAATCTTGGCATAAATTCCATCCAGAGCAAGAACATGAGCATTCCGAAAACAATGGCCGCGGCTGCGGTGGAGCGCTCCGGCACGGGGAACAAATTGCTGGTGCGGGAAATCCTCGTGCCGCATCCGGGGCCTGGGCAAATCCTCATCAAAGTTGCGGCGGGCGGTGTGAATCGCGCCGACCTGTTGCAGGTGCAGGGCCACCATCCGCCGCCGCAGGGCGCGCCGGACACTCCGGGACTCGAATGTTCCGGCACCATTGTTGCCATGGGGCAGGCGGTCACGGGCTTTCGTGAAGGCGACCGGGTTTGCGCATTGCTGACCGGCGGCGGCTATGCCGAATATGCCGTCGCGTCCGCTCTCTGCACTTTACCTGCTCCGTCGGCTGTTTCGGTCGAAGATGCCGGCGGTTTGCCCGAAGTCTATTTCACCGTCTGGAGCAATGTGTTCGATACCGCGCGCCTTCGCCCGGGCGAAACTTTTCTCGTTCATGGCGGATCGAGCGGCATCGGAACCTGCGCCATCCAGCTGATGCATGCCCGCGGCCACCGCGTATTCACGACGGCCGGAAGCGATGAAAAATGTGGGGCCTGCGCCCATCTCGGGGCAAGCCGGGCGATCAACTACAAAACCGAGGATTTCGTCGAAATCGTCAAGGCGGAAACCAATGGCCGCGGCGTCGACGTCATTCTTGATATGGTCGGCGGCGATTATGTGATGCGCAACCTGAACGCGCTCGCACGCGGCGGGCGGCTGGTGAACATCGCCTATCAGAAAGGGCCAAAGGTCGAAGTGGATTTCCGTATCGTCCAGGCACGCCTTCTCTCGCTCGGCGCCACTGGACTGCGGGGCCGGCCCGATGCCGAAAAGGCGCCGATCCGGGACCACCTGGCGCGGGAGGTCTGGCCGCTGTTTGAGACCGCCCGGCTCAAGCCCGTCACCTATCGCAGCTTGCCGCTCGCCCAGGCGGAATTTGCCCATCAGATGATGCGGGAAAGTCGCCATATCGGTAAAATTCTGCTCATCCCGTGATTTTGGTTTGCAGGGCGGCGCTTCCCGGCTAAAAAAGGGACCTTCCTCCAAAGCCAATTTTTAAAGAGCGACGTGGGGTCTAAAAGCCCCTCACGAAAGGAAAGCCGCCATGTCCGACAAACCCCTGATGCCGAAAGCCACAGCCGTGTGGCTGATCGACAACACGTCGCTTGGTTTCGATCAGATCGCCGATTTCTGCGGCATGCACCCGCTGGAAGTGAAAGGCATTGCTGACGAAGACGTGGCGAAGGGCATCAAGGGCATCGATCCGATCGCGACCGGTCAATTGACGCGCGAGGAAATCGAGAAAGGCGAGGCCAATCCCGAATACCGGCTCAGGATGGCGACATCGAAACACAAGTTGCCGCACATCAAGGCGAAGAAGACGCCTCGCTATACGCCGGTTTCCAAACGTCAGGACAAACCGGACGCCATCTATTGGCTGCTGCGCAACCACCCGGAGCTTACCGATGCCGATGTCATCAAACTGATCGGCACGACCAAAACGACCATCGCCAAGATTCGCGACCGGGGACACTGGAATTCGCCGAACATCAAGGCGGTCGATCCGGTCACTCTCGGATTGTGCTCGCAAATCGAGCTCGATTTCGCGGTCGGCCGCGCCGCGTCGCGCAAACCGCGCGTGACCAGGAAACCGGGCGAGGGCCTGAAGCCGGTGGAAGAGACCACATCCGGAATGTCGACCGAAAGCGAAGACGAAGAAACCTAGAACACGTATCGGACGAGAACAAATCCGAAGACGATCACAGCCAATGCGGCGATCAGTGCAAGCCGGAACCGCCGTTCGATAAATCCGCGGATTGGTTCGCCGAAGACATAGAGCAAGCCCGCCTCAGTGAAATAGCGAAAGCCGCGGGTGATCGCGGACATCAGCACGAACAATCCGAAGGGGAATTTCGCGAACCCGGTGGCGATGGTCACGATCTTATAGGGAATCGGCGTCAATCCCTGAAACAGGATGATCCATTGTCCCCATTTCGCGTACGCGGCGTGGAACGCCTCGAGATCGCCTGAGCCATATAGCGAAATCAGCCATTTCCCGAGCGAGTCGTACAACAGATAACCGATCGTATAGCCGAGCATACCGCCCAATACCGAGCCTGTGGTGCAGACGAGGGCGATCAGGAATGCGCGCCGGCGATCGGCCAGCACCATCGGAATCAGAAGCAGATCGGGCGGCAGCGGAAAAAACGAACTCTCGGCAAAAGCGAATCCAAACAGCGCCAACCAGGCATGGCGGCTGCCCGCATTTGCCATCATCCAGTCATAAAGGCCGCGAAACAGTCCGGCTTTTACAGTTGTACTGCTCTCGGCCATAATTTCCCTTCAGGGCGGTCCACCATACAACGCGAATCGCGGCATCTATACCGTGCTTTCGGTTGATTTTATGTAGAGCGAACATGGCGAGGCGAGGCGGAAACCGCACCAGCAGGACGAAAGCACCCGCTGCACGGCGGAGCACGAGCAAAGCGGAAAGAGCACCGCCGCAGAATTCAAAGAAAGAACAGGCCAAAAAAACCGCCAGGGTGAAACGGAGCGCAGGGAAAGCAAAGTCGGGCCTGTTGCGCGTAGCTTCAAACGGCCGCCGCAGGCCGGCGCACAAGGCCATCACACCTGCCCCCGGGCCGGCTGCCAATTTGCGGCCCAGAACAGCCGCCGCGTCCATTTATGATGTTGACCTCGATCGCACCGCAGCAAATTTCCAGCCGCTGACCCCTCTGACTTTTCTGCGCCGCGCCGCAAACGTCTTCCCGGACGCGACGGCGATCATCCACGGAAGCCGGCGCTATTCCTATGCAGATTTTTACGCCCGGTCGCGCCGCCTCGCCTCCGCACTCCTGCGTGCAGGTCTGACACGTGGCAACACAGTCTCTGTTTTGTTGTCGAACACGCCGGCGATGCTGGAGGCGCATCACGGGGTGCCCATGGCCGGTTGCGTGCTGAACGCACTCAACACCCGTCTCGACGCGGATTCGATTGCGTTCATGCTCGATCATGCCGAAGCGCGCGTCTTTATCGTCGACCGGGAGTTTGCTGCATGCGCAACCGGGGCGTTGAAGCTCGCTCACGTCAAACCGCAGCTTGTGGTGTACGACGATCCTGAATTTCCTCAATCAGGAGAGATCGGCCCCGCCGCCGATTACGAGGCCTTTCTCGCCGGCGGCGATCCGGGATTGGATTGGCCGCCGCCCCGGGATGAATGGGACGCCATTTCCCTGAATTACACGTCGGGCACGACGGGCAATCCCAAGGGCGTCGTCTGCCATCATCGCGGCGCCGCGCTGATGGCTTATTCCAATACGCTGGCGTGCCGCATTCACGAACACCCGGTCTATCTTTGGACTCTGCCGATGTTCCACTGCAATGGCTGGTGTTTCCCGTGGACGTTGGCGCTGACGGCCGGGACGCATGTCTGCCTGCGCTCGGTTCGCGCCGCGGAAATATATTCCGCGATCGCGACGCACCGGGTGACGCATCTTTGCGGCGCGCCGACTGTAATGTCGGTCTTGCTCAATGCACCGCCGGACGTGAAGCGGAAATTTGAACACCGCGTCACGTTTGTCCACGCTGCCGCGCCGCCGCCCGAAGCCGTGCTGATAGCGATGCTCGACGCCGGGTTTGAACTTACCCATGTCTACGGTCTCACCGAGACTTATGGTCCAGCCACGGTCAATGAATGGCATCGCGAATGGAATGATCTGCAACGAAAAGAGCAGGGTGCCAGGCGCATCTGGCAGGGTGTGTCCTATCCTGCGCTCGAAGAGCTGAAGGTGCTTGATCCCGAAACGATGCAGCCGGTCGCCGCTGACGGTCAGGCTCTGGGTGAAGTCATGTTCCGCGGCAACATCGTGATGAAAGGCTATCTGAAGAATCCTGCCGCGACGCAGGAGGCGATGCGCGGCGGCTGGTTTCACTCCGGCGACCTCGGTGTGGTTCATCCCAACGGATATGTTCAGCTGAAGGACCGCTCGAAGGACATTATTATCTCCGGCGGCGAGAATATCTCCTCGATTGAAGTGGAGAACACTCTGTACCGTCATCCCGCGGTGATGTTTGCCGCTGTCGTCGCCAAACCGGATGAAAAATGGGGCGAGACGCCATGCGCTTTCGTGGAGAAAAAACCCGGCTTTGAATCGGTATCCGAGACTGAACTCATCAGATTTTGCCGGACGCAACTAGCCCATTTCAAATGTCCGCGGTTGCTGATTTTCGGTGAGTTGCCGAAGACGACAACGGGCAAGATCCAGAAATTCCGTCTGCGCGATCAGGCGCGCAAACTCGACATGCCGCCAGTCACGTGACGGCGGATACACTTCGCGATGGTTCGGGGATTATTGAGTGGGGATTCCGCCGCGGGAGCAGGCTTTTGCCCTTAACGTGCCTGCTCCGCCGCGGAATTACTTGCTAGTCGTGATCGGTTCGAAGTCTCTCAAGCTCGTCTTTGAGGCGAAGCTTTTGTTTCTTTAGTGCTGCGACATGCATATCGTCCCATCCAGAATGCGCCATCTCGGCTTCGATCAGTTCCTGGACTTTGCGGTGCTTGTCCGCGACTTCCCTGATATGAGTTTCTAAGGCCATCGCTTCTCCCTTCTCTTGAGGCTAAGGGCATCAGAATTAGACCACCCAAAAGGGCATTTGTCATCCCTTGTAATTTAGGGACGATGTCACCATGCACAACTGCAAAGGCTACGCTCGGGCGGTGTGGATTTTACATGCCGGGTAGGGGTACAAGTCGCCCCGAAGGTCCTGGAGGATCGTATTCCCTGCCATGACCGACGAAGAAGAGCAGTCACTCCGAGCCCGCCTGACGGAACTCCGGCAGGAACACGGCGATCTTGACACTGCAATTGCCGCGATTTCAAGCGCCACAAATTGCGATCAAATTCAGCTTACGCGGCTCAAGAAGCGGAAATTGCTCCTGAAGGACCTGATCACCCGGATCGAGAACAGCCTGCTTCCGGACATCACAGCCTGAACCCGGGAATTCGCTTCCCAGGGGAACCGGGTTCCATATAATCCGCCGCTTCGCCGCGCCCGCAGGGACAGAAAATAACCAAATGGCAAATTCCAGGCCTTCGGCGGGTCCGCTCGTTGGAATCATCATGGGGAGCAAGTCCGACTGGCCGACTCTAAAAGCGGCGGCAGACATTCTCGGTGAACTGAAGATTGCTTTCGAGGCGCGGGTGGTGTCCGCCCACCGCACGCCCGACCGTCTCTATGATTATGCGAAATCCGCCGCCGGCCGCGGCCTTAAGGCAATCATCGCTGGCGCCGGCGGCGCCGCGCATCTTCCGGGCATGACCGCCGCCATGACCGTGGTTCCGGTGCTTGGCGTACCGGTGGAAAGCCGGGCGTTGAAGGGCCTCGACAGCCTGTTGTCCATTGCCCAGATGCCGGGCGGCATTCCGGTTGCAACCTTTGCCATCGGAGACGCCGGTGCCAGGAACGCAGCCTTGTTCGCCGCCGCATTGTTGGCCAATGAAAATCCACAGTTGCGCGCCCGTCTCGAACGCTGGCGATCGCGCCAGACCCGCTCAGTCCCGCTGCGGCCGGCCCCGCTCAAAAAGAAGAAACAGTGACAGCAAAAATCAGAAATTTGGATCCCCTCCCGCCGGGCTCGACCATCGGGATTCTCGGCGGCGGACAGTTGGGGCGGATGCTGGCGTTGGCTGCGGCGCGCCTCGGGTTGAAAACCCATGTCTATTCCGACGAAAGTGAATCCTGCGCCTTCTATGTCGCGACAGAGACCACGCGGGCGTCCTTTCGCGATCCTGAAAAACTCGCCGAATTCGCGCGGCGCTGTGACGCCGTTACGTTTGAATTTGAAAACGTGCCCGACGAGACGGTCAGGGAGCTCATGCAGCATGTGCCCGTCGCGCCGGGGCCTGAACCGCTTCGGATTGCGCAGGACCGCTTTCTGGAAAAGAGTTTTCTGCAGCAGCAGGGGCTTTTGACTGCACCATTTCGCAACGTGATGAGCGAATCCGAGGCGCGCGAAGCATTCGCGGGCCTTGGCGGCCAGGCGGTCCTGAAAACAAGACGGCTGGGTTACGACGGCAAAGGACAGCGCATTGTAAAATCGGCTGACGATGCCGCCCGCGCTTTCGCCGAACTGGGTGACGTTCCGTCAATCCTTGAAGGATTTGTCGAATTCGCTTTCGAAACATCGGTGATCGCTGCCCGCGGCAGAAATGGTGCATTTGCCGCCTACGATCCGGCGTTGAACGAACATGAACATCACATTCTACGCCGCTCCACGGTTCCCGCTGGTCTGCCGGAAAACAAGGTGCAGGAAGCTTTTGCGTTGGCGCGCAGAATTGCAGAGGCGGTGAACTATGTCGGTGTCCTCGGGGTCGAGCTTTTCGTGACCAAAACTCTCGGACTGCTCGTCAATGAAATTGCCCCGCGGGTGCATAATTCCGGGCATTGGACGATAGACGGCTGCGCCGTAAGTCAATTCGAACAGCACATTCGCGCCGTAGCCGGTTGGCCGCTCGGCAATCCAGAGCGGCACTCCGACGCAGTGATGCAGAATATCATCGGTGCGGAGGCCGAGGACTGGAGGCATCTGGGCGAACGGGGCGGTTTTCATCTTTACGGCAAACGCGTTGTGCGTCCGGGGCGCAAAATGGGCCACTTCACCACGATTTCGCCGCGCAAGTAACGCGCAGCGTTCCACCCCGATTGACGAACGGTGAAAATACCCCAAAAATTGACTCCATGACCAAAGCGACAAAATCCCCATCCGGGAAAACAACAGCCAAGGCTAGCGCGAGCCGTCGCGGCGCTGTCAGTTGGCCATCGCACACCCATGCTGCTGGGCGAATTCTGCGGCACACCGATAAGGTGAGTAAGGAATCCATGGCGAGCGTCATAAGCACGTCCAAGACCCTGAATCGCGCGCTTAAGCGGCTGGCCGACAAATAGCCCGACACTACAGAGTCACACTGGACGAAGCGTACGCGGCGCACGAATTCGTATTGGCGCGGTATGGTGGCCTCACAGGAACCCGCGACCGTGGGGCCCTTGAATCTGCGTTGGCCCGCCCCTACTGCGGCTACTACCTCAGAATTGAGAAAAAGGCCGCTGCACTGGTGCAGTCCATCACCATGAACCATGGGTTCGTGGATGGTAACAAGCGAACTGCTCTTATGATGCTCGGTATCCTGCTATCCAGAAGCGGATACGCACTTGTTTTCCCGACGACTGCTTCGATGAACCAACAACTAGAGGCAATGGTCCTTGCGGTTGCGGAGCACGAAATAGATTTCGACGGTATCGCGGCATGGATCAAAGCCCGGTTAATCAAGCTGAGCTGAGCGCACCAGACCGCAACTGGTCAAACGGCGGGGAGCTTTTCGTAGAGTGCGGAATAGGCGGTCAAATCAAGACTTGTGAAGCAGCAAAAGATCACGTGATCCTGAATCGTGCAGGTGGACAGATGGGCGGTCACGCTCGCGAAAGCGATTGCCGCAGCTTGACCGGATGGCCAGCCATAGACGCCGGTTCCGATGGCGGGAAAAGCGATCGAACGAAGCTGATGCAGGTCGGCAAGTTCGAGCACGCTGTCATAGCAGCCAGCCAGCAGTGATTCCTGATCGCTGCCGTGATGGTTCCAGACCGGCGCCACGGTGTGAATGACTCGACGTGCCGGAAGCCGGTAGCCCGGGGTGATCACCGCAGTGCCCGCGGGGCACCGGCCAATACGGAGCAGTTCGTCATCGAGTTCTTTGCCGGCCCTGCGGCGGATCGCTCCGTCCACTCCGCCGCCGGGAAGCAGCGCCGAATTCGCGGCATTCACGATGGCATCGCAATCAAGCCCGGTGATGTCAGCCTGGATGATGCGGATGCGCTGTTTCAGCTCCATGGGCCATTCTCTGCCCAATGCGAAAGCAGATGAAACGCAATCGCGTCGCGCCGCGGCAATCCGATTACGGTAGATGTGCCGTCGATCAATTTCGTGATCACTGCGTGATCGAACCACTCTGCGGCGACGATCTCCTGCCCGTCGATGGCGATAGTGCTGTTGTCGGCTTCGGCGAAGCAACCGATCATCAGGCTTGATGGAAACGGCCACGGCTGGCTCGCAAAATAACGGACGCGGCTGATGCGCAAGCCTGCTTCCTCGAAGATTTCGCGCGCGACTGCTTCTTCGATCGTCTCGCCGGGTTCGACGAAACCGGCGAGCGTCGAATAGAACCCTGCGCTGAATCTCCGGTTGCGGCCCAGCAGGCATTGGCCGCCTCGCGTGACCAGCATGATCACCGCGGGATCGGTGCGCGGGAAATGTTCGGTGCCACAATGGCTGCACATCCGCCGATAACCACCCTCGGCGGGTGTGGTGACATGGCCGCAATTGGCACAGAAGCCGTGGCGCTTGTGCCAGTCGATCAGTGACTTCGCCTGGGCAAGGATGGCGCTTTCATCCGCGCTCAAACACGAAGCCGCTTTACGCGCATCCTGAAATACACCGGCATTAGCGAGCGGCCCCGCCAGCGGATCGTCGATGGCCGAGATGTCGCGGGCAAAATAAGCCTGCTCGCCGCGCAAGCCGAGAAACACTTCAATGCTGTCATCCGCGCCGAGACCGGACGCGAAGCTGCCGTCGACAAAACCCAGCCGCGCCGGGCCTTGCACGACATCTCCGGCCACAAGCAGTGGCTGCATTTTCCACATGGGGAGCACGCGGGCGTGAGTACCCGCGCGCAAAGACGCAACCCAGGCGGCATCATGTCTTTGGTTGCCGGCGCGGTCGAGTGGATTGCCGGAAAACGCGATTGTCCCTGCCATTGTCCCGAACCTAAACTGCGCCCGACGGGAGACAAGCGCTTTTGCGGTGACCTGCCGGGTCCAGCGCCCTTGCTTCGGCGCGGCGCGCGTCTGATATAGTGGGCTGGGAGGTTGGCGGTGGACGAGACACTCGCCAACCCGGTCAGGTCCGGAAGGAAGCAGCCGTACCGAGCCCGTTTCGGGTCGCTCGCCAGCCTCCTGCCAGAGGATGAATCTCGCCAGTGGACGAATCGCAGGAGCCCGGACTTGGCCTTGATGTCGCGGCGCCACGGCCGGTGCCTGGCGCCGAACAATACCGGGTATTGGCGCGCAAATACCGGCCGCAGAACTTCACCGGGCTGATCGGCCAGGACGCGCTCGTGCGCACGCTGCGCAACGCCTTCTCCTCGGGGCGGATCGCCCATGCGTTCATGCTGACCGGGGTACGCGGGGTCGGAAAGACCACCACGGCACGGATCATTGCGCGCGCCCTGAATTGCATCGGTCCGGATGGCAAGCGTACCCAGCCGAGCGTCGACCCATGCGGCAAATGTGAACCCTGCCGCGCGATTGCCGAATCGCGCTTTGTCGATGTGCAGGAAATGGATGCAGCCTCGCGAACCGGCATTGACGACATCCGGGAGATCATCGAGGCGACCCGCTATGGACCGGCGGGCGCGCGCTACAAGATCTACATCATCGACGAAGTGCATATGCTCTCGAAGAGCGCCTTCAATGGACTGCTCAAGACGTTGGAAGAACCGCCGCCGCGCGTGAAGTTCATTTTTGCCACCACCGAAATCCGCAAAGTGCCGGTGACTGTCTTGTCGCGCTGCCAACGATTCGATTTGCGGCGTATCAACACCGGGATGCTGGTCAACCATCTCCAGGGAATCGCAAAGACCGAAGCCATTGCGGTGCAGCCGGCGGCGCTTCAGATGATCGCGCGCGCGGCGGAAGGTTCTGTGCGGGATGCGTTGTCGCTGCTCGACCAGGCGATTGCCCACCAATCGGATGAAAACAGCACCGACATCGAAGCCGCGACCGTGCGGAACATGCTGGGGCTCGCCGATCGCGGCCGGATTTTCGATTTGTTCGAAAAACTGGTGTCGGGCGACATCGCAGGCGCGCTCGGTGAATTCCGTGCCCTGTACGCCGACGGCGCGGACCCGCTGGCGGTCATGCAGGATTTGCTGGAAACCACGCATTTCCTGACCCGGGTGAAAGTCGCGCCTGGGGCCGACGGATTTTTTGACGGCGGTTCCGCCGAAGCCGCACGTGCGGTGGTGCTGGCGGGAAAACTCGCCGTGCCGCAACTCACCCGCTGCTGGCAGATGCTGCTCAAGGGGCTGATCGAAGTGCGCGATGCGGCAAGTCCGGCTCCGGCTGCCGAAATGGCATTGATCCGGCTCGCCTATGCGGCGGATCTGCCGTCCACCGAATTGCTGGTGCGCAAATTGCGCGATGAGCATGCCGCTGCTCCGGCGTCCGCTTCCGCGCCTTCGGCAGCGCGGCCGCGCGATGCTTCGCCACCGCCAACAATGCCGCCGCCCCGGGCATCCGGCGCCGCGGTTGCGCCGGCCGCCATGCCGTCTGCACCGCCGGTAAAAATGGAAGCGCCGGGGGAAGACATCCGGACGCTCGAGGAAATGGTCCGGATCGCGCGCGCCCGAGGCGACCGGATTCTCGCAGCCTGTCTCGAAACCAATGTACATCTTGTGGCGCTGGAGCCGGGGCGCATCGTGTTCCGGCCGAATCCGCAGGCGCCGAAGAATCTCGCGCATGATCTGTCGCGCCAGCTGCAGCAATGGACGGGGCGGCGCTGGATCGTGACGGTTGCAGCCGAAGGCGGCGCGCCGACGCTCGCCGAGAGCCGGCTTGCGACCGAGCGCGCCCGCAAGGATGCCGCCGCGCAGGAGCCATTCGTGCGCGCGGTGCTGGACGCGTTTCCCGGTGCGGAAATCATCAGCGTGCGCGAGCAGGAAGGCTTTGAACCGGGTCCCGTTTCCGATGAGGAGTCCAATTCATGACGCCCGATTTCCTGCGCCAGCTTCAGGACATGCAGCGCCGCGCGGAAGAGTTGCAGAAGGGACTCGCGGCCATCGAGGTGGAAGGCGTTTCCGGTGGCGGCCTCGTGCGCGCAACGCTCAACGGATTGACTGAACTCAAATCGATTTCCATCGATCCGTCGCTGCTGAAGCCGGAAGAGGTCAAAATTCTGGAAGACCTCGTGGTCGCGGCCTGCACCGACGGCAGGCACAAAGTCGAAGCCAAACGCGCCAGTGATACGCAGTTCCTCTCCGACCTGTTCAAAAGCCTCCGCGGGTGAAACGCACCCACATTGTCATGGCCGGGCTTGACCCGGCCACCCAGCCGCGGCGCGTCGGCGCCGCGAATAAATCTTTTGCGCCCGCAGACGCGGGCGCGCTGGGTGGGCGGCTCAAGGCCGCCCATGACAAGTTTGGGTGTGCACTGGGAAAATCCTAGTGGCGTCACTCGCAGGGCAGGAAATCGACCGGCTGATCCAATTGCTGGCAAAGCTTCCCGGCCTCGGCCCGCGTTCGGCGCGCCGGGTCGCGCTGGCATTGTTGAAGAAACGCGAAACGCTGCTCGAACCGCTCGCTCAGGCGATGACCAATGCCGCGGCGGCGCTCAAGTACTGTTCGCTTTGCGGCAATCTCGACACCGCGGACCCCTGCATGCTGTGCCGCAATCCCCAACGCGACAATGGCGTGATCTGCGTTGTCGAAGATGTCGCCGATCTGTGGGCGCTGGAGCGCGCAGGGATGTTCCGCGGCCGCTATCACGTGCTGGGCGGCGCACTGTCCGCACTCGATGGCATGACGCCGGAAAAACTCAACATTGCGACGTTGCTGCAGCGTGCCAAATCGGGGACCAATGAAATCATTCTGGCGATGAACGCGACCGTCGAAGGCCAAACGACCGCGCATTACCTGCTGGACATACTGGAGCCGCTGAATGTGAAGATCACGCGCCTTGCGCATGGCGTGCCGGTCGGCGGCGAGCTCGATTATCTCGACGACGGCACTTTGTCCGCTGCCTTCACCGCCCGCCGCCCGTTTTAGGAAACACAACAGCGCGCCATTCCCCATTTGTCATGGCCGCCCTTGAGGCGGCCACCCAGTGCGCCCGCGTCTGCGGGCGCAAGAGATGTGGCGTGATTCATTCGCGCGCCGACGCGCGCCTACTGGATGGCAGGGTCGGAGCCCTGCCATGACAACTGGGTGAATACCTGGTTCTTGCTCGGCCAAATTATCGGCGCAACGTGATCTTAAATCCGATGCCGCTACTTTCGATGTTGCCGGTGACAAACGGCGTCTCTCCGATCATTCGCATGAAGTCCTCCCGCGTATAGGCGCGCTTGCGCAAGCCCCTGAGAATGTGCCGCGTGGTCAGCGCCATCAGCCAGCCCATCTTCATGCCGGAGACCTCGCGCGCAATCTCCGCGGCCTTCGCATCTTTGCGCATGTCCTCGATCAGCGCGGTGCCCCCCGGCTTCAGCACCCGGTGCATTTCGGCGAGCGCTCCGGCGGGATCGCCGAAATTCTTGAACGCGGCGCGGCAGATGATGAAATCAAACTGCTGGTCCGGAAACGGCAGGTGGGCGGCATCGCCCTGGCGGAAGTCGATCTCGACTCCGGCTGCCCTCGCGTTCTCGCGGCAGATGGCGATGAAGGTGTGGCTGTAATCGACCGCAGCGATGCGGAAATTTCCGCGTTTCGCGAGTTCGATGGCGAGATAGCCCGGCCCCGGCGCGACCTCGAGCACCGCGGCGCCCGCCGGCAACTTTGCGGCGAGGGCGGCGGCCTCCCTGCGGAATCCGTCGAGATTGCTCGCGGTGTTCTTCGCATACCAGCGCGCGATCGCGCCTTCCATGTTTGTGCCCTTCACGGCTCTGGTGTTTTCCGCCATGTTATCGCCTCACCTCCAAAGTATCTTATATACTAAGATACTTGTTGAGTAAGGCAACTGGAGCCGCATGTCAACCGCCCGCAAATCCCGTCGGGAGCTCATGGTGCAACTCGATCAGGCGCTGCAGGATGTTTCCGGCACCGGTGTATTGTTCAGTCACGCCGCGGCCGAACGGATGGGCGTCAACGCGACCGACCTCGAATGTCTCGGTGTGATTCAGCGCGGACCGGCAACGGCGGGGCAGCTTGCCGTCGCGACGGGGCTGACCACCGGCGCGATCACCGGCGTCATCGACCGGCTGGAGCGCGCGGGATTCGCCAAACGCGTTGCCGACGAGAGCGACCGGCGCAAGGTACTGGTGCAGATGACGCCCGAAGCGATGGCACGCGCGGCGCCTTTGTTCGAGCCGATGCGCCGCGCCACCGCGCAGGTGCTGTCGCATTACAAGGACGACGAACTGGCCCTGATCCTCGACTTCCTCGCCCGCGCGCAATCCGCATCGCTGGAAGTGTTGGCGAAGGTGCGCACCCAACTGAAGATAAAAGGCAAGTAGCGGGATGCGCGATTCGTCCTCGCCCTGGGCAGGCGTTCGCGGGGTCAGCGACGACCTCGATTATCTCGACGAAAGGCTTCCTTATGAGCGTTTTGGCGCCCGCCGGCTTTATCAAAACCCTTTGCATTTTCTTTGCGCCACTTCGCCTAACTGGCCCACTTCTACTGAAAGTTTGAACCGCTCTCTAAACGCTACAGGACGGTCGGGGAGCTACGATCATTCTCGGGGTGCGCCACTGCCGTTTGCTGCGCCTTCTATTGAGAAACAGCCGGCCGCACAGCTTGCGTTAACCTTAGGAAATGTAGAGGATATGCTCCTTCCGTGGGGGCGGGACAGCATGTCAGAAACTACGAAAGAGCGACTCGCGCGCGAGTTGGCGGGGTATCCGCCGAGCGCGCTAGCGTACTTCAATGCTGGGTTTATCGCCGCATCTAAGCTGACAGACAGCACGCGCAACGCAGTTCTTTTAGAGCTTCTCGCGAATTTTCGGCGCGGTCGTCGCCAGGTCACTGGGATAAATCTTCGGTCCGTGACCGGGGTAGGAGTCCGTGAATCGGGCCAAATTGCCTCGGCATTTTCGTTGGTGGTTGGCTTACTTTCCGAGTCTGAGGCCACTCCGGAAGAGTTTGTCGAAGTGGCGAATGGCATAGTCTTTGATCGAGAACAGGAAGGAAGCGCTCTCTCCATTGCAAAATTAGTTTGTGCACATCGGAACGAGATCGCCCCAGCATTGGAGCTAGCTCGGGTATCGGGTTTGGTTTTACCATCTCTCGATGAGGTAGAACTGGCCGTAGATGTTCGGGTTAGCTGGTCAGAGGGCCAAATTAAGGGCGCCGTACCTGTTGTGATTGCGCATCTCGATACCGATGGCATGGGCCAGGAAATCTGGTTCCAAATGACCCGGAGCGATGTTGAAGATATGATTAAGAAGCTCAGCGAGAGTCTGCAGCAGATGCAGGCGGCTGAGTCACTCATGGGCGTCAAGAAATGACGGCGGCTGGCGCAGGACTTAGTCAAGCGCTCAGTTTCTCAATGTACTCTTTTGCCGCGATTGGCGCCTTTGCTCACTGGTTGCTTCAACATTACGGACGAAGTTTCGACCAAGGCATCGGCGACTTCATTGATGAAATATTAGGCGATCTACGAATAAAAGTGCTCGTCCAAGTATTGATTTTCGTTGGACTTGGGGCACTTATCTCGGTTGTAATGGTTATACCCATGACGGAGCGCCAAGCCTTAGCGGCCGGCATGGCGTGGACGAGTCTGCTAGGTGGATTGGCGCCCGCCGGGAAGCGGAAAGGCAGAAATGGCTGAAATGATCACGAGCATGCGGGGGCGCGGAGTGCTCCTATACGCTGCGCTACTACTCGTCTTTGCGTCAGCTTGGGCATCCGACACTTGGCCGAGGTTAACGGTCCCCGCAATTCTATTTGCCGTGTTAGTTGTCCTGGGTGAGGCAATTGCGCTCGTGTGGGCCGCAAGGCGCCTACGGTCAAATGAGATGGCCAGCAAAAATACGGTTGTGCTCGACTATGTCTCACGCGAGCTCCACAGTTCGTTGCATAGCGTGGGTAAGTGGAGCTCAGAGCATCACGACTTAGATGTTTTATTGCTCAATGAAAATCAGGTTCTCCGATATCGTGCGTCGAGACCCAGTACGTGGGCAATGGGGCGCGGGCTGAACGACGAGCTGTGCGCACCGATAATTCAAAGGTCTTTGCGGCAACCCTTACAGTCGCAACTCCCTTCACCGATCCGGAATTGGAAGATAACCGGCGAAAGCACTGATGCGTTCAACATCGAGGCTGGAGCGTTTGAAATTCAGCACTTCCATGGGCAGACGAATATCCGCGTGATTGATCCTGATCAGGTTACCGTCGAAGGCGTCCGTCGCGACAGCAGTGGGAGAGACGCGCCAGTCGCAATCCGCGAACCTGTTCGCCACTGACTACGTCCCAGTTCAACAGCGACGCGCTCGCCTTCCTTCGGCTTCAAATCCCTCCGGTCCTGCTCTCGGCATCCTCGCCTTCGCAAGGAGCCTTGAGTGCGCGCGACAGTTGCTTACCGTCCACTTAACAGACAACGCGAGTTTTGGCATCACGCACGATTCGCCGCGAGAGATCGTGGAATGATGAACTCTGCACCTCCAATTTTGGCACGATCGCTCCCGGCGAATCGAGCGCCAATTCGGCCCTGTATGCCTCGATGCGGAGTTCGCTCGGGGTGGATCATGATTTATTCCGCGGCGACGGAGTCGGGTTCGTCGTCGTCGGGCGCTGCGGTGTCTGATGCCGGCAAGCCGAGAAGAGTTTGCGCTGCGGCGGGTTCGAGCTGCTCGACATCCTTGAGCTTGCGGCCCATGACGCGGGTGCGGCGGCCCAGATCCTCGACGGACTTTGCGGCAGTGCTGAGATTGCGGGCGAGTTTGTCCACGACGCTGTTGTAGTTGCCGAATTCGGTGCGGACTGCGGCTAGAACCTGCCAGACTTCGCTGGAGCGCTTTTCGATCGCGAGCGAACGGAATCCCATCTGCAACGCGTTGAGCAGGGCGGTCAAAGTGACCGGGCCGGTGAGCACGACGCGATATTCGCGCTGAAGCTGTTCGAAAAATCCCGGCTTGCGCAGCACTTCGGCGTAGAGACCTTCGGTCCCCAGGAACAGGATGGCGAAATCGGTGGTGCGCGGCGGGTTGATATATTTTTCGCAGATTGTTTTCGCGCAGAGACGAACGGTGGACTCCAGCGCCTTGCGCGCGTCGGCGACGGCTTCGGGATCGCCGGTGTCGGCTGCGGCAAGAAGCCGGTTGTAATCCTCGGTTGGAAATTTGGCGTCGATCGGCAGCAGCACATCGCCTTCGCTGCCGCGTCCCGGCATTTTAATCGCGAATTCGACATGCTCGCGGCTGCCCTCCTTGACCACCGCGTCTTCGATATATTGTTCGCGTGACAGGAATTGCTCCAGCAGCGCGCCGAGCTGCGCTTCGGCAATCGAGCCGCGCACGCTGACGTTGGACAGGACTTTCTTGAGATCGCCGACGCCGGCCGCGAGCGTCTTCATCTCGCCAAGCCCGTTGTGCACGCGTTCGAGCTGCTCCACGACCCGGTTGAAGGATTCGCCGAGACGCTGTTCCAAAGTGGACTGAAGCTTTTCGTCCACCGTCTGGCGCATTTCTTCGAGCTTCTTCGCGTTCTCCTCGCGGATCGCGTCGAGCCGCAGTTCGACGGTCTGGCGCAGCGCCTCCTGGCCCTTTTCGCTTTTTTCGGTCAGCGCCTTCAGTTCCGCCGCGAGCTTCTCCAGCCGTTCCTTCTGCTGCTCTCCAATCTGGCGCAGGTAATTCGCCATGGTATCGCCCTGCTGCTTCAGAACGGTGGCGGATTCATCCAGCCTCTGGGCGATCTGCCCGCGCAACGCCTCGCGACCGAGCGTGGCCTCATTGCGCATTTTATCGATATCGCTGTCGAGTTTGGCGCCGATGGAGGCGACGCGGTCGTCGGTCGCTTTCATTCCGGCGGCGACGATGTCGCGCGACTCCTGACGAAGCCCTCGCGCATGCTCTTCTGCCGCCGCGCGGGCGAGTTCGTTTTCCTTGCGCACCACATCGGAGAACGGCCCAATCGTTGAGCCGTCGCGTGCGGCCCCTGCGGCGCGGAACGCGAATACAGCCGCGGCTATACTGGCCAGCAGCACAAGTGTTAACGCCGCAGCGGCAACGAATTCCATGGATCAACCCTCGGACCGGCGACTCAATATAGCGGATTCGCCAGTGCTTGACGCTTTTTCGGGCTTCTCCTATCAGCAGCGCGTATGGCTGTTCTTGAACTCGTCACCGCGCCGGACCCGCGCCTGAAATCGGTCTCCGAACCGGTGGCAAATGTCGACAAAAAGCTGCGCCGCTTCATGGATGACATGGTTGAAACCATGTATGCGGCCAATGGTATTGGTCTCGCCGCGATACAGATTGGCGTGCCAAAACGCCTGGCCGTGATCGACCTCGATCCCAAGGGGCCGAACAGCAAGGTGATCTATCTGGTCAATCCGAAGATCATTCGCGCGTCCGACGAGCTGTCGACCTATCACGAAGGCTGCCTGTCGGTGCCGGAGATCTGGGACGATGTGAAGCGGCCGGCGCGCCTTACGGCCGAATTCCAGGACGAAAACGGCGCGAAGCAGGCCGTGGATGCGGACGGGCTGTTCGCCACCTGCATCCAGCATGAGATCGACCACATCAACGGTTTGTTGTTCATCGATCATCTTTCCCGGCTCAAGCGTTCCATCGCATTGCGCAAATCCGCGAAGCTCAAGAACAAGGGCTAGTGGTGTAGACATGTACCATTTTCGAGTTCGCGAATGCATGTGGGAGAATTTGCGACGTATCACCCCCACCCGAAAACGCCCTGCGTTTTCGACCTCCCCGCAAGGGGGAGGTGATTACAGTGTTTGGCTGCACCATTTCGCAACGGGCGAAATGCGTTTTCCGCCTGCTCGTCAGTTCCGCTACCGTGCGACGGCTCCAACCCCTCAAAAGGGAGGCGGAATGGTGGATTCACGGCATGGGCTGGATTGACGGCGATGGCGCTGCGGCTGGTCTTCATGGGGACGCCGGATTTCGCGGTGCCGACGCTCACCGAACTGATCATCGGCCCTCATGAGATCGCCTGTGTGTATACGCAGCCACCGCGGCCCAAGGGACGAGGCCTGGCCGAGGAAATATCCCCCGTCCACCTGCTTGCCGAGCGCCACGGCCTCACCGTACGCACGCCGGCATCATTGCGCAGCCCGGAGGAGCAAAATGCTTTCGCCGCGCTCGCGCCCGATGCTGTCGTGGTGGTGGCCTATGGGCTGTTGCTGCCGCGCGCGGTGCTGAACACCCCAAGGCTCGGCTGCTTCAACCTGCATGGCTCACTGTTGCCGCGCTGGCGTGGTGCCGCGCCGATTCAACGTGCGATCATGGCCGGCGATACGAATACCGGGGTGATGGTGATGCGGATGGAGGAGGGACTCGACACCGGGCCGCTTCTCATGCGCGAAGAGGTGCCGGTCGCCCGCAAAACCTACGGCGAATTGCACGATGAGCTGAAGCAGATCGGCGCAAAACTGGTGACGCGCGCGCTGGCTGCAATGGAATTGGGCGAAGCATCTGAAACACCGCAACCGGCGGAAGGCGCGACTTATGCCAAAAAAATCGAACACGCGGAGGCGCGCATTGACTGGTCTCAACCAGCACGTACGGTCGATTGGCTGATCCGCGCGCTGAGCCCTCGGCCCGGCGCCTGGTTTGAATATCGCGGCGAGCGGATCAAAATCTTCTTTGGCGAGCCGGTGGAGGGATCAGGCGCGCCGGGAGAGATTCTGGACGATGCCATTATTGCCTGCGGCGAGGGCGCATTGAAGCCGGTCATGGTTCAGCGCGCCGGTCGTGGCAAAACCGATTGGAACAGTTTTCTGCGCGGTTTTCAGCTGCAACCGGGCGAGCGGCTAAGTTAATGCCGCGCTATCGGATCACTGTCGAATATGACGGCGCTGGCTATTCCGGATGGCAGCGGCAGGAGAACGGCCCGTCGATCCAGGGTGCGCTGGAGGAGGCGATCTTTCGGCTTTCCTCCGAACGCTGCACGGTAACCGGCGCCGGACGAACCGATGCGGGAGTACATGCGCGCGGACAGGTGGCGCATTTCGACCTCACACGCGAATTTCCATCCGACACCATACGCGACGCACTGAATGCCCATTTGCGGCCGCAACCGGTTGCAGTGCTGGATGCCGCAGTCGCTGAGCCTGATTTTCACGCGCGGTTTTCTGCCACCGCACGCAGCTATGAATACCGCCTGCTCTGCCGGCGTGCCCCACCGGCGATGGATGTGGGGCGCGTCTGGCATGTCGGACGCAGGCTGGATGCCGAGGCAATGCAGGCGGGCGCGCGCTTTCTCATTGGCCAGCATGATTTCACCAGTTTTCGTGCGGCGGAGTGTCAGGCGAAATCACCGGTGAAAACGCTCGATCTGTTTGAGGTGCGGACGCAGGGGAGCGAGCTTGTTTGCGTCGCGCGTGCACGATCATTCCTGCACCATCAGGTGCGCTCGATGGTCGGTACACTAAAGCTCATCGGCGAAGCAAAATTCCCGCCGGAGCATGTCGGGCGCATTCTGGAAGCGAGAGACCGCACCTCCTGCGGCGCGGTTGCCCCGCCCGACGGCCTCACGCTGATGGCGGTTGAGTACAATCCTCGCGGCTAAGCTTCGCGCGCAGCAATATGGCTCTCGATTTCATCGGCCAGCTTCAGCCACTCGGGTGCGATTCGTAAGAACTCGGCCTTCACCTCTTTGCCGGTCACTTCGGCAGAGGCTTCCATTGTGGCCTGTGCTGCCTGTCGGCATCGCGCTGGCACGCGCCTTCCACTCCGCCTCCGCCTGTCCGCTGGACATCGGTTTTCCCCGTTCGCACAGTTGGCAGCCCCGCCTTCTGGCAAAAATATCGTGATGATTTCAAAATGCGGTAGCCCGCGCGCGGTAAACATAATCGGGAGGGCTGCTGGATGCCGGTGGATCAGAGGTCGATCAGTTCGACCGACTGCGGCGGGATGGGCGTACCAAGGAAAATCTCGCCGACGCGCGCAAAGCGGTCAGGGGCGTCGGTGGACAGAAAACGTGGTGGCGGTGCCAAGGCGGAGCCGCGGGCGAGGTCAGTTTCCTGAAGCTTGCGCTCGACCGCCGCAGCAGTTATCGCCGCACTGTCCACCAGCTTTACCCCCGGACCTGCGACGTGAGCAATGACGCCGCGCAGCGCCGGGAAATGCGTGCAGCCGAGCACCAGACATTCCGGCCGGTTGCTCGCATCCGACATCAGCGGGTCAAGGTACAGTTCTGCCACCAGTTCGGGAATTTGGCCCTGCGTCACGCCTTCTTCTGCGAGCGGCACGAACAGCGGACATGCCTTCTGCACGACATGAGCAGCCGGATTGCGCGCGTGAATGGCCCGAACGTAAGCTCCGCCTTTCACCGTGCCTTCGGTGGCGAGCACGGCAATGCGTCCATGGGGCGCGCCGGCGACAGCCGCGTCGGCGCCTGGCTCAATCACGCCGATCACCGGAGTCGGCGCCAGCGCACGGGATAAATCACTGAGGGCCGTTGCCGATGCCGTATTGCAGGCGATCACCAGCATCTTGATATCGAAACGCATCAGTGCGCGGGCGCATTGCACCGCATAGCGTTTCACCGTCTCGGGGCTTTTGCTGCCATAAGGCAGCCGCGCGGTGTCACCGAGATAGACCAGGGCTTCGTTGGGCAACAGCGCGCTCATGGCCTTCATGACCGTCAGGCCACCCATGCCGGAATCGAAAATGCCAATTGGCTGATTGCGGGAAGGAGAATTCATCGCGCTGTGAAATAGAGATCCAGGACCGATTCATAAATGCGCGCAAGCCGGGTTATATCCTCAACCGCGACGGATTCATCGAGCTTATGCATTGTCTTGCCCGGCAGGCCGAGTTCCGCCACCGGGCAATAATCCTTGATGAAACGCGCATCCGACGTTCCGCCGCTGGTCGAAAATTCCGGCGGCGCACCGTTCACGCCGGCAACGGCTTTGCTCAACAGGTCGGTGAATTTTCCTGGTTTGGTGACGAAGGAAACTCCGCTCACGGCGGATTCGACCGTCACTTCGCCGCCGAATGTCCGCTTCACCTCATCGGCGATTTGCGCAATCTGCTGCAGCAACGCGTCGGGAGTTTGGCGATCGTTGAAGCGGATATTGAATCCGGCACGCACCTGCTGCGGAATGACATTCACCGCGCGATTGCCGGCGTCGATCATGGTGAAAGCGAGCGTCGAAGGTTCGAACCACTCGCTGCCGTCATCGAGTTTAAGCCCTGCGATTCGCCCCACGAACTCGGCGGCAATCGGAACCGGATTGAGCGCGAGATGCGGATAGGCGGCGTGCCCGCCAATACCTTTGACCGTCACGATGAAATTCATGCTGCCGCGGCGGCCGATCTTGATCACGTCGCCGGACTTTGCCGACGAAGTTGGTTCGCCGACGAGGCAATGATCGATGACCTCACCATGCTGCTTGAGCCAGTCCAGCATTTTCGATGTGCCGTTGACGCCGACACCTTCTTCGTCCCCGGTGATCAATAGGCTGATCGATCCTTCCAGAGAATGGTTGCCAAGATAATTCGATGCGGCAGCCGCAAACGCTCCAATCGCGCTTTTCATGTCCGATGCGCCGCGTCCGAAGAGGATTCCGTTCTCGATCACCGCGCCGAAGGGGTCGTGGCGCCACAAATTGCGGTCGCCCACCGGCACAACATCGGTATGCCCGGCAAAACAGAAATGCGGCGCGCCCGTCCCGATACGGGCATAGAGATTTTCCACCGGCGACGATTTGGCGTCTTCGAAGCGGAGGCGATGAAAGGAAAACCCCAGAGGGGCGAGCCCGTTTTGCAGCGTCTCGAGCGCGCCATGATCCTCCGGCGTGACCGACGGACAACGAATCAGCGCCTGGGCAAGAGCAATGGCATCGATGGGGGTCATTCGGCGCACACTCATCTCTTCGCGCCGCAGACGCGGCGCGGATGGGTCCCCTTCCCCTCGCGCTTCGCGCTCGGCCGGGGATGACACGGGTGTGTGTGCCTCATGCGCCAGAGTTTAGTCGCGGAGGAGTTCGTTGATCGATGTCTTCGAGCGGGTCCGCTCGTCAACCTGCTTGACAATTACGGCACAATAAAGGGCAGGGCCTTTTCCGTCCGCAGACGGAAGACTACCCGGAACAAGTACCGAGAAGGGCGGCACCTTGCCGTACAGGATTTCGCCCGTTGCGCGATTGACGATCTTCGTCGAGGCGCCGAGAAACACGCCCATCGACAGCACAGAGCCGCGCCCGATGATCACCCCTTCGGCGACTTCCGATCGTGCACCGATGAAGCAATCGTCCTCGATAATCACTGGATTGGCCTGCAACGGTTCCAGCACGCCACCGATCCCGGCGCCCCCCGAGATGTGGCAATTCCTGCCGATCTGGGCGCAGGAGCCGACCGTCGCCCAGGTGTCGATCATGGTCGCTTCGCCGACATGGGCGCCGACATTCACGAAGCACGGCATCAATACGACGCCTTTAGCGATATGGGCGGAACGCCGCACGATGGCGCCCGGCACGGCGCGAAAACCGGCCGCGCGGAAACGGTTCTCACCCCAGTCCTTGAATTTGGAATCGACTTTGTCCCACCATGCGGCGCCACCCGGCGCGCCGTCGATGGTGTACATATCGTTGAGCCGGAACGACAACAGCACGGCCTTTTTCAGCCATTGATGCACCTGCCAGGTGTCGCTCTGCTTTTCGGCGACACGCAGCCGGCCGGAATCGAGCGCTTCCAGCGCCGACTCGACGGCTCTGCGGACGGGGCCGCCTGTGGCGGGTGAAATCGTGTCGCGCGCATCCCACGCGCTGTCTATCGCGGATCGAAGTTCGGAATCGGTCATCTGTGTTCGGTCTTAATCTTGCTCCGGTACTCATTTTTTCGCGCCGCAGACGCGGCGCGGCTGGGTGGCCGGGTCAAGCCCGGCCATGACACTCTATGTATCAGTTGTCGGGGACGATCAGTGTGCCGGCGCCGTGCTCGGTGAACAGTTCCAGCAGCAGCACATGGGGAACGCGTCCGTCGAGAATCGCTGCGGCACGCACACCATTTTGCACGGCCTCTATGGCGGTTTCGATTTTGGGAATCATGCCGCCCGAAACCGTCCCATCGGCAATCAGCTGCTGCGCCTCGCCGACCGTCAGCCGCGCGATGACCCGTCCTTCCGCGTCCATGACGCCTTCAACATCGGTCAGCAGAACCAGCCGTTCGGCGCGAATCGATCCCGCAACCGCGCCTGCCACCGTATCGGCATTGATGTTGTAGGTTTCGGCGTTAGGTCCGATCCCGATCGGCGCAACCACCGGAATCAGTCCTGAATTGATAATCATGCGGAGGACTTCGGCATCGACCCGCGCCGGTTCGCCGACAAAACCGAGATCCACCGCCACGCGCTCTTTCGTCGCCGGATCGATGCGGCTGCCTGCGATGCGCCGCGCGACAACCATGTTGCCATCTTTGCCGGAAATGCCGACCGCGCGCCCACCGGCGGCATTGATGCCGGCCACGATCTGTTTGTTGATCGTGCCGGACAGCACCATCTCGACGACTTCCATCGCTGCCTGGTCGGTGACGCGCAAGCCGTCCACAAAAGACGACTGGATATTCAGCCGCTTCAGCATGGCGCCGATCTGCGGCCCGCCGCCATGCACGACCACCGGATCGATGCCGGTCTGTTTCATCAGCACGACGTCCTGGGCGAATTCCTCGGGCACGCCACCATCCATGGCGTGGCCGCCATATTTCACCACGATGGCCTTCTTGTCGTATTGCAGGATGAATGGCAGGGCTTCGACCAGCACCCGGGCAGTCGCCCGCCAGCGTGCCAGCCGGCGCAGATTGGCTTCCCGCGCACTATCGTCCTGCACGTTCACCGTGAGCGGCTCCTCATCGTCAGGGAATCAGGGGCTTATACTGCCCCTTGGGGCATTTTGCGATTTCTTTAAATCGCTAAAATCCCCTACTTTTTTGTAAATCGCGCGTCTTCTGCGGCAGCAGCCATGATTTATCTGACGGCAACCGCCGCGATCGCCGCCCGCAAATCGTCAATTCCTTCGCGGTTGAGCGCCGACACTATCAGCACTTCGGGCAGCGCCGCCGGATGTTTGCGCAGCTCGGTTTGGGTTTCGCCGAGTTTCTGCCTGAGTTCGGCTTTGCCCGGCTTGTCGCATTTGGTCATCACCGCCTGAAACGATACCGCCGCACGGTCGAGCAATTCCATCACCGCAAGGTCGTTCGGCAGCGGACCGCGCCGTGAATCGATCAGGAGAAACACGCGGCGCAAATTTGGCCGGCCACTTAAATAGGCGAAGATCAATTCAGTCCAGCGTTCTGTCTCTTCGCGCGAAACGCGCGCATAGCCGTAGCCCGGCAGATCGGCGATCATGAGTTCATGACCCGCGCGGAAGAAATTCACTTCGCGCGTGCGGCCGGGCGTTTTGGAAACCCGCGCCAGATTCTTGCGGCCGGTGAGAAGATTGATCAGCGTCGATTTACCGACATTGGACCGGCCGGCAATCGCCGCCTCCGGCAATTTCGGCGGCGGCAGATCGGAAACGCTCACGCAACCGCGCAGGAATTCGCAGTTTTGCGCAAAGAGCCGGCGGGCGTGCTCAACCTGTTCTGCGGAATAAGCCATTGTTAACTCAGAGAAGCGAGGAACGAAAAGCCAGGAGCGAGAGAACTACAGTTTCTCGCTCCTCGCTTCTATTTTCTCGCTGCTCAGTCCGGAGGACCGGCCGGCTTCTCCGGCGCGCTCCCCTGCCGGAGCCGCGCTCCCATGCCGCGCAACCGGTCAATGAAGTCCACCGGCGTTCCTGTCGAGCGCATGATTACCACTTGCTGGATGATCGAGAGCAGATTGTTCCAGCTCCAGTAGATCACCAGACCGACCGGGAAATTCGCCATCATGAACGTGAAGATGATCGGCATGAAACCGAAAATCTTCTGCTGGGCCGGATCGGCAGGCGGCGGATTGAGATTGGTCTGCAGCCACATGGTCAGACCCATAATGAGCGGGAACACGCCGATCATCAGGAATTGCGGCGGCATCCATGGGATCAGGCCAAAGAGATTGAAGACTGAGGTCGGGTCGGCTGCCGAAAGATCCCTGATCCAGCCGAAGAACGGCGCGTGCCGCATGTCGATTGTGACCAGCAGCACTTTGTACAGGGAGAAGAACACCGGGATCTGAATGATCATCGGCAGGCAGCCGGAGACCGGGTTCACCTTCTCCTTCTGGTACAGCTTCATCAGCTCCTGCTGTTGCTGCACCTTGTCGGTTTTGAATCGCTCGCGCAGACGCTCCATCTCCGGCTGGAGCTTCTTCATCTTGCTCATCGACCGGTACGAAGCATTGGCCAGCGGGAAGAACAGCGCCTTCACGAACACGGTGAAGATCAGAATGGCGATGCCGAAATTGCCGACATAGCGGTAAAGCAGGTCAATCGCCTGAAACATCGGCTTGGTGATGAATGCAAACCAGCCCCAGTCGATCGCCATGTCAAAGCGCTGGATGCCGAGTGTCTGCTGATACTGGTTCACCAGGTTCACGATCTTGGCGCCGGCAAACAGGTGATACATCACCGATTGCGATCCATTCGGGGAAATCACCCGCGGCATCATCCGGAAGTCGGACTGATAGGCTTTCGTGCCGTTGAAATCATAGGCCTTGTACGTCGCGGTGAACTGGGCGTTCTGCGGCGGGATGCTAGCGGCCATCCAGTATTTGTCGGTGATGCCAAGCCAGCCGCCCGTGCTATTGAAACTTTGGAGGTCGTTATTCTTGGCGAGATCGGCGTAAGTCGGATCTTTCAGAATCCCGTCAAGGACTCCGACAAAGCCTTCATGCACGACCCAATAATGCGTGGTGTTGGGCAGGTTCTGCCGGTTCACCAGTCCATAGGGATACAGCGTGACCGGCGACGTGCCGTGGTTGTCGACCGAATCGACCACTGTGAACATGTAGTTCTGATCGACCGATATCCTGCGGGTGAAGGTCAGGCCGGCGCCATTGTCATAGGACAGCTCAATGTCGTGTCCGGGGGAAAGTTTGTCGCCCTGGACCTGCTTCCACACAGTGTTCGGCCCCGGCGTCGGATCTTGCGCACCAGCACTGTTCAGCCAGCCGAATTCCGCAAAATAGGGGTGTTCGGAGGCGGCCGGTGAAAGCAGCACGATTTCGGGGCTGTGCGGGTCCGTCGTTTCCCGATAGCGACGCAGTCTGAGATCGTCAAAGCGGCCGCCGGTCAGATTGATTGAGCCTTCCAATGCCGGCGAATCGATGCCGACGCGAGCGGTCGCTGCCGGCGCCGCGCTGCTCGTCAGATGGGGCGAGGGCACCCCCGACGCGACGCCATTCGCTTTGGGCGCGGCTGCCGATGGCGCATGTTGCAGCGTCTGTGTCTGTGCCGTACGCGCCGGTGGTTGCAGGGGCTTGGGCACACCGACCAGATATTGCCAGCCGAAAACCACGACTATCGAAAGAACAATGGCGATGAGCAGATTGCGTTGGTCGGACATTTACGGCTTTCCGATCTTATTGTGAGCAGGGGGGACGGGATCGATGCCTGATCCGCCGCCAAGAAATGTGAATGGATGACAACGCAACAGCCGGCGAATGGTCAGCCACAGACCTTTGGCAGGGCCATGCGTCCGTAGCGCTTCCAATGCGTATGCCGAACAGCTTGGATGAAAACGGCATGCCCGTGGCAGCAGGGGTGAGATGAGCCGGCGGTAGCCCACAATCGGCGCCGAAAGCAGGCGCACCAGACCTGCCCGGAACAGCAGGCAAATCTGAGATTGTGAAACGACCGTCATCCTGACCTTTCCCGGCTCTGCCGGTCCAATGCCGCATGAAGAGCTGAAATGGCGGCACCAAGATCGTTTTCAAGCTCGGCGAATCCGCGTGTCAGCGTCTGACTCCGGGCAATGAGCACATAATCATGGCCCTCGCGTCCCAGGACCGTGACCACACGCCGGGCCAATGCTCGCAAACGGCGCTTTGCGCGGTTGCGTTCTACGGCTCCGCCCACCCGGCGGCTCGCGGTGAACCCGACTCTGGCTACGCCCGGTTCCACTTTCGCGTCGGGTGAGCGGCAGGCTTCCACGGCCAGACTCAATAACCCGTGCCGACGGCCACCTCTTGCGCGCAGGAAATCCGCGCGGCTCTTGATGGTGACCAGCTTCAGTGCGCGGAGGCTTGCCGGTGACTCCGCACCGGTTTCAGGCGGAGAGCCTTTTCCGGCCATGGGCGCGCCGCCGTGACAAAACCTGGCGGCCCTTCTTGGTCGCCATGCGATGCCGGAATCCGTGACGGCGCTTTCTGACAAGTCGGCTCGGTTGATATGTGCGCTTCACGGCAAATCTCCGGGCGATAGTCGCGTTGCCTGCCGAAGTGGCAATTTTTTCGGCGCGACCACCGCGAGAAAACACATGCTGAAGCAATTGAGCAAATTGCTCCGGTCCCTGCCCAAGGGAGCCGTGCTTCTAAGTTGGGGAAGTCGGCTTGTCAACGGGAGCGGCTGGATGATGCCGCTCCCGTGACCGGTAAGCTTAGTCTTCGTTATTGTCCTGGATGCTGACGACCGCAACGCGGTTGACGCCGCTTTCGGCCATGACGAGGCCTTTGCCATCCTTGGTCGGCATCATATTGCGTACGACGCCGCCGCCCGACGGAATCGGGAAGGTCTGGAACTTCTGGGTCTTGGGATCGAAGCGAACCAGAGCGTTGGGCTTCGTGTTGCCTTCGACATACCACACGATGTCATGCAGCGTCGTGATGCCATAGGGCTCGGAATGAGGTCCGCCCGGCGACGGCCATTCCGCGGTCTTCCCGGTCCTGGTGTCATACATGCCGAGATAGCCGCGCGAATAATCGGAGATCCAGATCCGGTCCTGGGAGTCGATTGCAATGCGCCGTGGCCGGGTCCCGGGATTTGGCAGCGTGACTTCCTTCAGCTCCATCGTATCCGGATTGACGACCGTCACGAGATGGGGCGCCAGCCATTCGCTGAACCACAGATGGCCCTTGGAATCGAATACCATGCCGTAGGGCGCGGAGTGCTCGGTGGGAACGACGGCGAGCTTGAACGCCCCGGTCTTGGGATCGAGCCGGCCCAGCATGTTGCTGTTCTGCGCGGTGAACCACAGAATGCCGTTTTTGTCGAACAGCGGCGTGTGCGGATCGCGCGCCGTGCCGACTTTATATTCCGTGAACTGATGAGTGTGCGTATCCAGCTTGCCGATATAACCTTTGAAATTGCCCGTGAAAAAGATGTTGCCATCCTTGTCCATCACCAGACCATGCGGGCCCGACATCGGCGTTTTCGTGTGATACTCATCGATTTTGCCGGTCGCCGGATTGAGATGGCCGATGATGCTCGCCATATG
>DASUHP010000146.1:0-23561 GCA_036273455.1 Micropepsaceae bacterium
TGCGCGAACAAAGCGGATGCGAACACTGCTGACGCGATGAATGCCGAAAGCGAAAACATTTGCTTAGGCGTCATGAAACCCTCCCAATTGTTTCATCAGCACAGAACTAATTTCACCTCGTCCGGGATTATATCCGTTCCGGAAAGCGGATGATGAAATTATCGCGGTTCGGCATTTTCACCTTTGGCAGCGATTTGGCGTCGATCACGTCATTTTCGCCGATCAGATTGTTCAGCCGCAACACATAGGCCGTCAGCGCATAAACTTCCGGGTCGCTCAGCGAATGCGGTTTGTTGTACGGCATCGCGCGCCGGATAAAGTCGAACACCGTCGTCGCGTAAGGCCAGAAATTGCCGATGCTCTTGCCGCCGTCCAGCGTGGCTTTGGGCGCGAAATTGGTCACCGGCGCGGCGATCCCGCCCTTGCCGTCCTCGCCGTGGCACATCGCGCATTTCTGCGCGAAAATCGGCGCACCCTCTGCCGGCGTGCCGCTGCCGGGCGGCAATCCGGCCCCGTCCGGCATGATCGAGATGTCCCACGGCGCAATCTCTTTGGGATCGATCGGTTTGCCGAGATTGGGCAAGTCTGCCGCCGCGGCGGCACCGGCAAATCCAGCCGTCAGGGCGACTCCCGCGATCCAGTTACGCATAGACATGCCGCACATCCCCGCGCCCATCGACGGCCCAACTGGTGATCGCATTGAAATGCTGGCTGGGAAAATCGGTGACCTTTGGCGGTCTGGTCGTTTCCCCACGCAGCGCCACGAACTCGGCCCGTGTCGGCTGCACATTGCCGCCTTCATCCCAGGCGCGGCTTTGCAGCACGGCCGGCTGGCCATTCCACCGCCACGGCATGTGAAAGCGTGTGAACGCTTTCGGCAGGACCGGCGTCTGCAAAGCCGCCTCACCCCAGCTCCTGCCGCCATCGGCCGACACCATCACTTTGGCGATGCGGCCGGTGCCGGAATAGGCGACGCCAGTGATCTCGTAATAGCCCGGCTCCTTCAGCTTCAATCCCGGCGAAGGATTGGTAATGAACGACTTCACCTCCTGCAGGAAATAAAACCGATAGGCTTTGCCGTTGGGCAATATCTGCGAATAGGTGCGCGATTCGTAATAACTCATCTGCGGCTCTTCCGTCAGCTTGATGCGCCGGAGATATTTGACGTTCATGTTGCCTTCATAGCCGGGCAGCCACAGGCGCATGGGATAACCCTGCCCCGGCTGAATGCGCTCGCCATTCTGGTACATGGCGATCATCGCATCATCCAGCGCCTTGGCGACCGGCACGCTGCGCGACAGACGCGGAGCGTCGGCGCCCTCACAGATCATCCATTTGGCGCGCGGATCGATGCCGGCTTCGTCCAGCAGGGTGGACAGCATCACGCCGGTCCATTCGGCGCAGGAGGCAAGACCATGCAGCGCCTGTACGTCCGCCTGGATCGGTTCGTTGGAAAACAGCGGCGCGGAATTGCCGCCGCATTCGACAAAGCCGATGCGCGACACCATGGGATAGCGGTCCAGGGCTTCGACCGTATATTCCAGCGGACGTTTGACGAGGCCATGGATCACCAGCCGGTGCTGGGCGGGATCGATGTCGGGCACGCCGCCATGGCAGATCGTATAGTGCAGTCCGTTGGGCGTAATGATTCCCTTCAGGAATTGATGCGGCGTACGGGCGCGGGAATTGCGCGGCAGGTTGTTGGGATTGTCACGTGTACGGACGACATGTCCCTCGAAACGCGAAGGGGTCTGATAGGGCGGAATCGGATCGCCGACATTCAGACTCCATGGCCCCTCGCGCAGCGGTTCGGCGGCGGCGCCGGTGATGGCACCCATGCCGGTGCCGACTGCGCCAGCAAAAACCAGGCCATGGCCCAGCAATGCCCGCCGATGCAGCAATCCATTGCCGGCGACAATTTCCGGCTCGCCCGTTCCAGGCTTTTCGCGCCCCGCCATCCATTCCTCCAAAACCGGATCGAATGTACCCGTTGAGGATTGGCGTGTGAAATGGAAATCAGATCTGCCGGATCTGATAGCCTTCCGGCAGAACGAAATCCTTGACCGCATGCACGAGGCCGTAAATCACCGCCTCTTTGGGCGTGATGTAGACATCCTTGAAGCGGCGGGCGACGAGAATTTCGCCTGGAATCGCGGCGCGCGCACGCAGAATGTTCTCCGTGCGTGCATCATCGGCCAAAGCTGCATTCAATGAGCTCTGCAACCGTTCCGAGGTCATCCCCTCCTGCGACGGCATCACGGTTGGATGGATCATGAACATGGCATGCGGCGAGCAATAGCGCTCTTCGCCTGCGACGAATACCGCAACCGCAATCGAACTGACGCTGCCGGTATTGTGGATGACGACATTGATCGGGAGTCCGCGGATGTGGTTGTACAGATAGATTCCATCCGCGACATATCCGCCAAGTGAGCTGAAAGTGAGCTGGACCTCGTCAAGCCGCTCGTTGACTGCCTGGTCGAGCGCCGCGGCGATTCTTCCGACCCCTTCGGAATCGATCGGGCCGGTATATCCCAGATAACAGATTTTTCGGCCAACCGTGTTGGGCATTTGCGCGTTTCCATGACGCGGCGAATGAAAGAGTCAACTCACGAACCGGTGTAGGGCGCAGCTTCTACTGCCCCCTGCGGCTCCGGCGTCGTTTCGCCGAGGGGAACGAAATCCGCCACGATAAGTTTCCTTCAGCTGGGGGGATGGAAACACCCAATCCGAGGAAATTTCGATGGCGAATGAAAACATGCAATCTGGTCAGAACCAACAAGGCGGCCAAGGTCAGCAGGGCGGTCAACAGGGCGGCCAGGGCGGACAGAAGCAGGGCGGCGGTCAGGGCCAGCAGCAGGGCGGACAGAAGCAGGGCGGAATGGGCCAGGGCGGTCAACAGGGTGGCCAGCAGGGCGGACAGAAGCAGGGCGGCCAGTCGGGCCAGCAGGGCGGACAGCAGTCCGGTCAGCGTGGTTCCCAGCAGCAGGGCCAGCAGGGCCAGCAGCAGGGGACGTCCGGCCAACAGTCGGGCCAGATGGGCCAGGGCCAGTCGGGACGCACCAGCCAGTCCAGTCAGTAAGCCGGAACCGGACCTCCGGACTTAAATCCGGAGGAGAGACAATCGCCAATCAGACTCCTGCATGCCCGGCCGCTGATCACGGCCGGGCATGTCTTTTGGGTCGTCGGGTGATATTTTTGGCCGTTTCAACGCCGCAATTGATCCCTTTTGAAGCGTTATATTCCGGTTCATTTTCAGGAGAACAGCTTTGGATTTTGCGCTGGGCGAAACCGCCGACATGCTGCGCGAAACAGTCCGGGACTTCGCCGCTGCCCGTGTGGCGCCGCGGGCTGAGACAATCGACCGCGAAAACAAGTTCCCGCGCGACCTCTGGCCTGAATTGGGCAAGCTCGGGTTGTTCGGCGTCACGGTGCCGGAACAAGACGGCGGCGCCGGCATGGGCTATGTCGAGCAGGTGGTCGCCGTCGAGGAAATCAGCCGCGCATCGGCTTCGGTCGGATTGAGCTACGGCGTGCACGCCAATCTCTGTGTCAACCAGCTCAACCGCTTTGGGACTCCGGAACAGAAAAGCCGCTATCTGCCGCGGCTGTTGTCGGGCGAATGGGTCGGCGCTCTTGCCATGAGCGAGCCCTCCGCCGGCTCCGACGTTCTGGCGATGCGTACGCGCGCCGAACGGCGCAACGGCGCTTTCGTGCTCAACGGCAACAAAATGTGGATCACCAATGGCCCGGTTGCCGATCTTTTGATCGTCTATGTCAAAACCGGCGATCCCGCGGAGCGGCGCGGTGTCACCGCATTCCTCATTGAACGGACATTTGCCGGATTCTCCACCGCCCAGAAGCTGGACAAACTCGGCATGCGCGGTTCCGATACCAGTGAGCTGGTGTTCCAGAATTGCGAAGTGCCGGAAGAAAATGTGCTCGGCGAAGTCGATCACGGCACCCGTGTCCTGATGTCAGGCCTCGATTACGAACGCGCGGTATTGGCCGCAGGCCCTGTCGGCATCATGCAGGCCTGCATGGACCTGGTCCTGCCTTATGTGCGCGAGCGCAAACAATTCGGGCAGGCGATCGGTGAATTCGAGCTGATGCAGGGCAAATTGGCCGACATGGATACTTCATTGAACGCCTGCCGTGCCTATCTATATGCGGTGGCGCGCGCCTGCGACCTCGGCAAGATCACGCGCAAGGATGCCGCCGGAGTGATCCTTTATTGCGCCGAACAGGCGACGCAATGCGCATTGCAGGCGATCCAGGCTTTGGGCGGCATGGGTTATGTCAACGAGATGCCCGCCGGGAGGCTTTTGCGCGATGCCAAACTTTATGAGATCGGCGCCGGCACCTCGGAAATCCGGCGCATGCTGATCGGGCGCGAACTGTTCGAAGGACGCGAATAATGTCGGACGAGTCTGTGGTCATTGCCGGCGCCGCGCGGACGCCGCACGGCAGCCTTCAGGGACAGTTGAAGGAATTATCCGCAACCGCGCTCGGCGCTTGCGCCGTTCGTGCGGCTGTCGAACGCGCCGGGATACCTGCGGACTCGGCCGATGAAGTTTATATGGGCTGCGTATTGGCTGCCGGTCTCGGCCAGGCGCCGGCGCGTCAGGCATCCCTCGGTGCGGGCCTGCCGCAGAATATCCCCTGCACCACGGTCAACAAGGTTTGCGGATCGGGAATGAAATCGGCCATGCTCGGGCATGACGCAATTCTGTCAGGCTCGGCCCGCATCGTCATTGCCGGCGGAATGGAGAGCATGTCGAATGCGCCCTATATTCTGAGCAAGGCCCGCGCCGGGTATCGCCTCGGTCATGGCTCGCTCTACGACCATATGTTTCTCGACGGGCTCGAAGACGCTTATGAGCGCGGCAGCCTGATGGGCAAATTCGCCGAAGACACGGCCGAAAAATATCAGTTCACGCGCGATGCGCAGGACGCATTTGCCCAGGAATCGCTCAGTCGCGCAAAGCAGGCAACCGAGCAGGGCGCGTTCCGCGATGAAATCGTGCCGGTGCGCCTCGCCAGGGGCGAAGCTGTGAGTGACGAACCGGTCACACGCGCGGATCCCGCCAAAATTCCACTGCTAAAGCCCGCCTTCCGCGAAGGCGGCACCGTGACCGCGGCAAACTCCAGCGGAATCTCCGATGGCGCAGCGGCACTGGTGCTGATGAGCGCTTCCGAAGCCGAACGGCGCAATGTTCAGCCGATTGCGCGCATTCTCGGCCATGCAACGCACGCGCAGGCGCCGGCCTGGTTCACCACAGCACCGGTCGGAGCCATCGAAAAACTGTTGCAGAAGATCGGCTGGAAGAAGGGCGAGGTGGACCTGTTCGAAATCAACGAAGCCTTCGCCGTCGTGACGCTCGCGGTGATGCGTGAACTCAACCTGCCGCAGGAAAAAGTCAATGTGAATGGGGGCGCCTGCGCGCTCGGCCATCCGATCGGCGCATCCGGCGCGCGCATTGTCGTGACTTTGTTGAACGCGCTCAGGCAGCGCGGCCTGAAACGCGGCATTGCGAGTCTCTGCATTGGAGGGGGTGAAGCCACTGCCATGGCAGTCGAGCTGATCTGAATGACGGCACTCGCAAGCCACATCGATCCCGGTGCGCGCGAATTTATCGCCAATGCAGCGGCGATGGAATCGCTGGTTGCGGACATGCGCGACAAGCTTGCGGCGATCCGCCTCGGAGGCGATGAAACAGCACGCGAACGGCACACCTCGCGCGGCAAGATGTTGCCGCGGGCGCGCATTCAGGCGCTGCTCGACCGCGGCGCCGATTTCTTCGAACTGTCGCCCTTTGCCGGATATGGCGTTTACGACGATCCGCTTCCGGCCGCCGGTATCGTCACCGGCATCGGCAGCATCGCCGGGCGCGATTGCATGGTCATCGCCAATGATGCCACGGTCAAAGGCGGGACCTATTATCCGCTGACGGTGAAAAAACACCTGCGGGCGCAGGAAATTGCCTGGGAAAACCAGCTTCCCTGCATCTATCTCGTTGATTCCGGCGGCGCGTTCCTGCCGCTCCAGGATGAGGTCTTCCCCGGCGCCGATCATTTTGGCCGGATTTTCTTCAATCAGGCGCGGATGTCGGCGGCCGGCATTCCGCAAATTGCTGCGGTGCTCGGCTCATGCACCGCCGGCGGCGCCTATATTCCCGCGATGTGCGAACAAAGCATCATCGTGAAAGGTCAGGGTACGATCTTTCTCGCCGGTCCGCCGCTGGTCAAAGCCGCAACCGGTGAAACGGTTTCGGCCGAGGATCTCGGAGGCGCCGACACGCATGGGCGGCTGTCGGGTCTCGTCGATCACGTCGCCAGGGACGATGCCGACGCGATGCGGATTATCCGTTCGCTGGTCCGTCATCTCGACATCGCCAAATACGGCACCCCGTCCGCCAGGGCGGCGAAACTGCCGATCCACGATCCGGCCGAAATGCGCGGCATCGTCCCCACCGACGTTCGCTGGATCTACGATGTCCGCGAGATTATTGCCCGCATTGTCGATGGCAGCGAGTTCGACGAATTCAAACCTGCCTATGGCGGGACACTGGTGTGCGGCTTTGCCCACATCCACGGCCATGCCGTTGGCATTATCGCCAACAACGGCATCCTGCTGTCCGAAGCGGCGCTGAAAGGCACCCATTTCATCGAGCTGTGCTGTCAGCGCGGCGTGCCGCTGATTTTCCTGCAGAACACCAGTGGCTTCATGGTCGGACGCAAGGCTGAGGCCGAAGGGATCGCCAAAAACGGCGCCAAGCTCGTCATGGCGGTCGCCTGCGCCGAAGTGCCGAAGCTGACGGTGATTATCGGTGGCAGCTTCGGCGCAGGAAATTACGCCATGTGCGGGCGCGCCTATGCTCCGCGCTTTCTGTTTATGTGGCCGAACGCGCGGATTTCGGTGATGGGCGGCGAACAGGCGGCCCAGGTGCTGTCGCGCATCAAACGGACCAGCGGCGTCAGCGATGCCGAGGCGGCTGAACAGGAACAGAAGCGCGCCGACAATATCCGTAAACAATACGCGACGCAGGGCCATCCCTATTACTCCGGCGCGCGGCTGTGGGACGACGGCATCGTCGCTCCAGCCGAAACGCGCGATTGTCTTGGCCGGTGTCTCGCGATTGCCACGCGCGCGCCGATTCCCCCGACGCGGTTCGGCATTTTCCGGATGTGACGCGATGGGTTTTCCAGCCGAGGTGAAAATTGTCGAAGTGGGCCCGCGCGACGGGTTGCAGAACGAGAAATCCGTCGTTCCCGCTGCCATCAGGATCGAACTGATCGAGCGGCTTGCGGCGGCAGGCCTGACAACAATCGAAGCGGGAAGTTTCGTGTCGCCCAAATGGGTGCCGCAAATGGCCGACAGCGCGGAAGTTCTGGCGCGCCTGCCTCGCCGGCCGGGGGTTCGCTATCCGGTGCTTGTGCCCAATCTCAAGGGGTTCGAAGCGGCGCTGGCGGCCGGTGCGCGCGAGATTGCGGTGTTCACCGCGGCATCGGAAACATTCTGCCGCAAAAACATCAATTGCGGAATTGCCGAAAGCCTCGAGCGCTACGCGCCGGTGCTGTCCGCGGCCAGATCGGCCGGCATTGAGGTACGCGGCTATATTTCCTGCGCGCTCACCTGCCCATACGAGGGCGATATCGCGCCCGACGCTGTGGCTGAGGTCGCGGACCGGTTGTTCCAGATGGGCTGTTATGAACTCTCGCTCGGCGACACGATCGGCGCCGGCACTCCCGTCCGTGTACGGAACATGCTGGGTGCAGTGGCGGCACATGTGCCCACGCCACGGCTCGGCGTGCATTTCCACGACACCTATGGTCAGGCTTTGGCAAATGTGCTGGTGGCGCTGGAAGCCGGCATCACCGTGGTGGACAGCTCGGTCGCCGGGCTCGGCGGCTGTCCTTACGCCCCGGGCGCATCAGGAAATCTCGCGACCGAAGACCTTGTTTACATGCTCGACGGGATGCATATCCGCACCGGCGTCGATCTTCAGGCGCTGGCCGCAACGGGCCGGTTTATTTCCGCCGAACTCGGCAGACCGCCGGTATCAAAAGTGAATGCCGCCCTGGCCGGCCGCGGAGCGCCCCACGCCCACCAGCGGCAGGCAACCGGAACCTGAGACATGGCGTTTTGATTAAGATTTTGGCTTTGATGGCAGAGAAAAGATGGTTGCTATGCCCTTGAATGAAAAAGCGTTGCAGCTTCCGCAGCGGCAGGAGCGCATCGCGGCCGAATTCGAAATTCCCTACCGGCAATATCTCGATCCCTCGGCGGAGCTGGTCGGCGAGCCGCCGGAATTCGCGCGCAATCCCGACACCATGAAATCACTGTACCGGGCGATGACCCTGTCGCGGATTTTCGATGCGAAGGCCATCGCGCTGCAACGCACCGGCCAGCTTGGCACCTATCCGTCCTCCGCCGGGCAGGAAGCGATCGGCGTCGGTTACGCCGCCGCGATGGAAGCGCGCGACGTCATGCTGACCACCTACCGCGAGCAGCCGGCGCAGCTTTGGCGTGGCGTGACATTGGTCGAGCTATTGCGCTTCTGGGGCGGCGACGAGCGGGGCAGTGATTTTGCCGTGCCGCGCGAGGATTTTCCGGTCGCCGTCCCGATTGCCAGTCAGGCGCCGCAGGCCGCCGGTGTCGCCGCCGCATTCAAGCTCCGCAAAGAACCCCGCGTTGCGGTGTGCGCGCTCGGCGATGGAGCCAGCTCCAAGGGCGACTTTTACGAAGCGATGAATGTTGCGGGAGTCTGGAAACTGCCGGTCGTGTTCATCGTGATCAATAATGGCTGGGCGATTTCATACCCGCGCGAAAAACAGACCGCGGCAGAGACTCTGGCGCAAAAGGCCATTGCCGCCGGACTTCCCGGCATCCAGATCGACGGCAACGATATCATCGCGGCGCGGCAGGTTTGCGGCGAGGCGATTGAGCGTGCGCGCGGCGGCGGCGGTTCGACTGTGATTGAAGCGATCACCTATCGTATGGGCGACCATACGACCGCGGATGACGCATCGCGCTATCGCAAGCAAGAACTCGTCAGCGCGGCGTGGAAGCTCGATCCGCTGGCGCGGCTGCGCAATTATCTCGCCCACCGTCAGTGGTGGACCAAAAACGACGAAGAACAGTTGATTGCGTCCTGCCGCGAAAAGGTCGAAGCCGCGGTCGCCGACTATCTCAAACTGCCCGCGCCGTCGCCGGGCGAGATGTTCGATCATTTGTTCGAAACGCTGCCGGCTTCACTGGAATGGCAGCGCAAACATTTCACGGGAGGCGCCAAATGAGCGAAGTCTCCATGCTCGGCGCCATCAATATGGCCATGGCGCGCGCGCTCGAAAAGGATCCGCGCGTCGTGTTGCTCGGCGAAGATATCGGCGTGAATGGCGGCGTCTTTCGCGCCACCGACGGGTTGCAGGAACGCTTCGGCGAAGACCGCGTGCTCGACACGCCCTTGGCCGAAACGGTGCTGGCCGGCATGTCGGTCGGGCTTGCGGCACAGGGATTCCACCCGGTGGCGGAATTTCAGTTCCTGGGTTTCATCTACCCGGCACTTGATCAGGTGGTGAACCATGCCGGACGTTTGCGCAACCGCACGCGCGGCCGGATCTCCTGTCCGCTCGTCTTCCGCGCGCCGATGGGCGCCGGCATTCACGCGCCGGAGCACCATTCCGAAAGCACCGAGGCGATGTTTGCGCAGATTCCGGGCATTCGCGTCGTCATCCCATCCTCTCCGGCGCGCGCATATGGATTGCTGCTGTCCGCCATCGACGATCCCGACCCGGTGATGTTCTTCGAACCCACGCGGCTGTATCGCGCGTCGAAGGAAGAGGTCGAAGACGACGGTCATGGCTTGCCGCTCGATGTCTGCTTCACCTTGCGCGAAGGCAGTGATGTCACGCTGGTGAGTTGGGGCGCATCGGTCAAGGAGACACTCGCGGCGGCAAATCAGCTCGCCGCAGAAGGCATCTCCGCCGAAGTGATCGACGTCGCCACGATAAGTCCGATCGACTTCGACACCATCCTCGCTTCGGTCGAAAAGACCGGCCGCCTGGTAATCGTGCACGAGGCCCCGCGCAATTGCGGTGTCGGTGCGGAAATCGCTGCCCGCGTCGCCGAAAAGGGACTGCTGTTCCTGCAGGCGCCGATCGAGCGCGTCACGGCGCCTGATGCCGTGGTGCCGCTGCTGCGTCTGGAAAAGACCTATATGCCGGGCGAAAAGCAGATCGCCGACGCGGCTCGGCGCGTGGTGAGGTACGCATGAGGACATTCAACCTGCCGGACCTCGGCGAGGGGTTGAGCGAAGCCGAAATCGTCAACTGGCATGTTTCGGAAGGCGATCGCGTGGTCGCCGATCAGCCGCTGGTATCGGTCGAGACCGACAAGGCGGTGGTTGAAGTCCCCTCGCCTTTTACCGGCACGGTCGTCGCACTCAAAGCCAGGCCGGGCGACATCATCGAAATCGGCAAAGCGATTGCCGAGTTTGACGATGCCGGCGTGCATGAAGACAAGGGCACCGTCGTCGGCAGCGTGCCGGAGCAGGAAGCTACCGTCGCCGCTGAACTGACCCATGAAGCGCCATCGCATGCGACTGTCCGTGCCATACCGGCGGTACGCGCGCTGGCACGCAAACTCGGCGTCGATCTCGTCGGCGTTGACGGCACCGGAGCCGGCGGCGCGATCACCGCTGAGGACGTCAGGCGCTATGCCGGTGCGATGAGCGATGCCGGTCCGCCGCAGCCGCTGCACGGCGTGCGCCGCTCCATGGCGCAGAAAATGGAGCAATCGCACGCGGAAATCGTGCCGGCCTCGATTTACGACGAAGCCGATGTCGAGTGCTGGATCGACAGCGGCGATATCACCGTGCGCATGATCCGCGCCATCGTCGCCGGCTGCACAGTCTCACCCATTTTGAACGCCTGGTATAACGGCAAGGAAAAGAGCGTTCGCGTCATCAAGAAGATCGATGTCGGCATGGCCATCAACACCGGCGATGGCTTGTTTGTCGCCGTGATGCGTGACGTCGCCAGCCGCGATGATGCCGATTTGCGCCGTGGCCTGAACAATCTGAAAGCGGCGGTTCAGGCGCGCCAGATTCCGCTCGAGGAAATGCGCGGCGCGACGATCACTTTGTCCAATTTCGGCGTGTCCGGCGCCGGGCGCTTTGCCAATCTCGTCATCGTGCCGCCGCAGGTCGCCATTGTCGGCGCGGGCACCATCCGTCCGCAGGTGGTAGCGAATAAAGGCCAGCCGGCGATTCACCGCACGCTTCCGCTGTCGCTGACATTCGATCACCGCGCCATCACCGGCATCGAAGCGGCCAATTTCCTCAAAGCCATGATCACCGCCCTCGAAGAACGCGGCTAGTCTTACGTCCTGCGTTGGATCAAGGGCGTCGCGCACCCGCGTTTTCTGCCCCCGCTTGCGGGGGAAGTGGCTCGCGCCAACTCGTCCGCCAAAGTCGATACGCGAATGCGGACGGCGCGAGACGTAGGGGGCACTTGCGCTCACTGGCACGCCGGGTGAGGGAACGTTCCCTCACCGCGCGCGCCGTAACACCGCTCCACACGTTGACAGAGATCGGCGATTGAGCAACGTTCGAGTGATGAAACTCGCTCCCGACCAAATTGCCCGCCTGTCGCCCGACGAACGCCTCGCACTCATCGCGCAACTCTGGGACAGCCTGGACGAAGACCAGATTCCGATTACAACGGCGCAGCAACGCGAATTGCAGCGTCGCCTGGAGTCGCTTGAAGACGGTCGCGTAGAAGGCACTAACTGGGAAGATCTTAAGGCAGAGCTCGAAAAGCGTTGCCCCTGAATGCGCCCGGTTGTTTTCACGCCGGCCGCACGGGGAGAGCTGCTCGAAGCACAGCAGTGGTACCAAACGCAGGCGGTGGACCTGGCGTGCCGGTTTCGGCCGAAGTCGAATACGCAGTCGAGCGCGTTTCCTCGTCGCCTCAGCAATTTCCGGTCGTATTCAGGACTGTGCGGCGCGCACGGCTTCGCCGGTTTCCCTATTCCCTCTTTTTCATCGAGACGCGCAACACCGTACTCGTGATCGCCTGTTTCCACAGCGGCCGCGATCCGCGCCGGTGGCAAACACGTATGTGACATTCGAGCCGCTCGTAAACCGGCCGACGGTCTCCGAGTTCGCGCTTTGCCTCAGTTGCCTGATGCCAAATGCAAGTCGCCGCGGCTGTCAGGCCCGGGATCAAGGCGCCGGCGCGATCTGGGGAACACGCTGCAACCGTTTACCGGTGGTTTTTCGCGCGCAGGCGAGATCATAGGCAGCTTGAAGGTTCAGCCAGTACTGCGGCGACTGTCCGAATGCCTTGCCGAACAGAAGCGCCAACTCGGCGGTGACCGGGCGGGTGCCGCGGATAATATGCGAGATGCGCATCGGCGATTCGCCGATCATTCGAGCAAATTCGGCCTGCGAAATTTCAAGTTCCCGGAGAATTTCGGCCAGGAACTCGCCGGGGTGGATCAACAGAAGTCCTCGCCTTGGCATTTGAAACCCTTCAGTGATAGTCCAAAATCGAAACATCATACGCGTCGCCGTTGTCGAAGCGGAAGCAGACCCGCCACTGATCATTGATCCTGATGCTGTGCTTTCCCGCCAAACCTCCCTTAAGCGCCTCCAACCGGTTCGATGGTGGAATCCGCAGGTCTTCCAATCGCGCGGCGGCGTCGAGCTGCTTCAAACGCATCATGGCGCGTTTCAGGATATCACGGGCAAACCGCCGCGATTTCCCGCTGGCAACAAAACTCTCCGTTTCGGCATCGGCAAAGGAACGTATCACACACGCGAGTGTAAACAAACTGTTTATACTATGCAATCCGGGTGAAGCCTGGAATCCATCCAGCTCCCTTTGCGGTCCGGCGCGGATTCGTGCAGAAACTTGCGGCAGGAGGGCGCATGGCCGTCGCAGAGCAAACCGCAGAAGCAGTACATGACCGCACCATAAGCCCCGGTTGGGCCGCGGTATTTTTTGCCGTCTGCGCCGCAACATACATCGTCAATGCGGCGGACCGCATGATCTTTCCGGCGCTGCTGCGGCCACTCACTGCCGAGTACGGTCTGTCGCTGCCGCAGGGAAGTTTTCTCGCGACGATTTACCTGATCGGGCTCGGCGCCGGAGGCATCGTCACGGGATATCTGCTCGACCGGATTTCCCGCAAGGCGTCGATGCTGGCCGGGATTCTGGTCTATTCGGTGTTCACGGTGATGACCGTGCGCGCATTGGGATTCGCCGATATGGCGCTGTACCGGATCGCGACCGGCATCGGCGAAGCGATGCAGAGCGTCGCGCTGATCATTGCCGTTTGCGCCTTTTATCCGGCGTCGCGCACTTTCGCGAATGGCGTGGTTCAGTGCGCGCTTGGTTTTGGCCAGTTCATCGGCCCGCGGCTCGGCGCGTTTCTGCTGGCGCAGACCGGCAATTGGCGCACGCCATTTTACGGCTTCGGCGCGCTTGGACTCCTTGGCGCGGCCGCGCTGCTCCTGGTTTCGCCGGGCTTCACCGAGCGCAAAGTTGACAACAGCTCAGCAGCCGTAAATGACGCGCATCTCCCGGAGCAATTGTGGAATCGCAATGTCATCTGCGTGCTGCTGGCAATTCTGTTCCGGTCGATGTCGTTTTTTGCGTTCTTCGGCCTCTATGCCACTTTTCTGATGACGCAACTCCATTTTCCACTCGCGACCGCGGCAGCGGCACTCAGCATGTTCGGCGTCGGACCGCTGTTTTCGCCACTCGCCGGTTACGTCGCGGACCGTGTGAATCAGAAGCTGTTCCAGATCGTTTGCTTTGCCGTCATGGCCGTAGCCGGTTTCCTGATTTTCAATGTCGCGCAAACACCGCTGACTCAGCAAATTCTGTCGCTCATTGAAGGTGTGGCGGGAGGTTTCGCCTATATCAACGGCTACTCACTGGCCCAGCGCAGCGTAAAGAACGCGAAGATCGGCCGCGTCTCGGGTTTTTATTATGCAGCATCAACTCTACCAGCCGCGATCTCCGGCTTTCTGCTGGCCAAATTGGTCGAAGCCGCAGGCTGGCACTTCGGCGCCAGTCTGATGATGTCGGCGCTGCTGCTGGTCCCGATCGGCATTTCGCTTTTCATCGACACGCGGCTCGTCTCCGGCCGCGCCCGCCGCCTCACCCCCGGCCATCGCCTCCTTGTTTAAGGGCTTCGGCCCGGAAATCCAGGCAATCCTTCGCGTGACAAACAGCCCCCGGGTGTCAGCCGCGTTTGACGGAACGCGGACGATTTGAGATCATTGATCTCATTGAGAGCAAACGAGGCCTTACAAATGCCGGGCAATCTTCACGTACGAAATCTCGAGGACGAGCTCATCATACGGTTGCGGCGCCGGGCCGCACGGCACGGCCGTTCAACGGAAGCCGAACATCGCGAGATTTTGCGACAGGCGCTCAGCGCTGAAGTCGAGCCGTCGTTTGAGAGCCTTGCGGCCGAACTGCGAAAGCTGACCAGGCGGCGGAAACAGACTCCATCGGAACGTCTGGTTCGCGAGGGACGCGATCAACGGTGAACACGTTTGTCGTCGACGCGAGCGTCGCCGTCAAATGGGTCGTGGAAGAAGAAGGCACGACCGACGCGCTTTCGCTTCGGCGCAGTGCACGGCTCCTGGCGCCCGAACTGCTCGTTGCCGAATGTGCAAACGTGTTCTGGAAGAAGTTCCAGCGCAAGGAATTGACCCGTGAGCAAGCGGTCCTGGCTGCGAAATTGATTCAGGGCGCAGATATCGAATTCCTGCCAATGCGCGGAATGCTTGAGACCGCAACGCGATTGGCAATCGAACTTGATAGTCCGGCCTATGACTGCGTTTACATCGCGCTCGCACTACAAAACGACTGCAAATTCATCACGGCTGATGATCGCTTCCTGCAGCGCGTCAATCTGAGTTCGGCGAGGCCCCTGCGCGGCAGGGCGATATCGCTTGTTGAGGCCGCAGGGTCATTGAGGTGACGAGGCCGGCCGTAACCCGCCGCGAACATTGAAAAAATAAATCCGATCGCTCCGATTCCCAAAACACCGGATCGTCCGTCTAGTATTCTTGGGAGATATCCTGGCGCGGCGAGATAATGCCGTGCTGTCGCGGGTGGCAGCAATGCGGTCCGGTGATAACGGCGGCAGGAACAAGGCAGACGTCGATCTGGTCGCTGCGGCGCTGACCGGCGACATGGCTTCTGTTTCGCGGTTCATAAGTGAGATTTCCCCGGTCGTTTGGGCGAGCTGTCGTGCTCTCAGCTCTTATGAGGGAGAGGCGCGCGACCGTTTTATCGAGGTCATGGCGCAATTCCGTGCCTCGGGCTTTGTGTCGTTTCGGGATTATGACGGGCGAGCGACGCTGAAGACATACACCGCGCTTGTCGTGCGTGAACTTCATTGCGCGAAACTTCCCCAGCTCCTCGAGTCGGATCCTGTCAAGGCCTGGCAACTTTTCGAGCAATTGTTCGAAGCGGACATCAAGCGCCAAATTCAGCGGCGCATCTCCTCGCCGCCATCCGACGAATTCAGCCGTGATTTGTACCAGGCCGTCTGTCTCGCCTTTGTTGACGAGAACTATCGCCGTATTCGTTCCCATACCGGCAAGGGAAGCTTTGCCGGATATATTCTCCGCTGCGCCGAGAACATCATTCGGGACCAGATCCGAAGCCATATTTTGCGGCGGCGAAGACTGCCCACACAGATCGAGAGTCTCGGGGAAATCGAACGCGAACTGTTCAAAATCATCGCGTGGGACGAATGCCCCGAGCGTCTCGACGTTCTTCAGCAGAAACTGGAATCGCGCTTCTCGCGTGATGTCAGTCTCACCGAGATAGAACGTGCCCTTGGCCGCGTCCGGCCGTACATCGGCAGAGCCTCGAGGGCGGCGAATCCGGATGAGTTTTTGCCGGCCGTTCAATCTCCCGAAGAAATTGCGATTCGCGCGAACAGCGAGGATCAACTGTCTGCCGCGCTCGGTGCACTGGTACAGGCAGCCGGAAAGCTTTCAGACGATGAGCGGACCTATCTGGATTTTGTTCTCAGCGAAAGTCCGCCACCTGCACGTGAATTGGCAAAGCTCATGGCGCGTCCTGTCGAAGAGATTTACGCGCTGAAAAAGCGTGTACTGAGGAAATTACGCGAACATCTTTCGGAAAATTCTGCGGTGAAACAATGGTTGGCGTCCGTCTAATTACCGCAGGAGGAGCATGCAATGCCCAATGACCAGCTCGACGGACTTCTGAATCGCCTGGTTTCAGGTACCGGCGAACTCACCGGCGCCGAATTGGAACAGCTGCGCTCTGCCATTTTCGGCACGCCCGAAAATGACGCGCCGAACGGGATTGCGGACATTGCGGCCGAATTGGATGCACCGGAGGAAAACGATCAAGGCAAAGATATACCTTGCGAGATCAAATCCGCCGAAGACTATGTGGCGAGAGTGGCCGCGGAGGATCAACCCGTTCCGGCATCGCTGCTGCGATTGGTTGGCGCCGCGCCCGCTATACGCACGACTGGCCATTTTCCGGATCGCGCGTCAAGTTTGGCCGGATTTCGAAGCAAACATGTGCTGCCCTGGGGCAGTGCAATCGCCGCGACAGTTTTGGCCGGCGTTTCAGGTTATTTCCTCCATGATTTCGTTGTTCGCAATCCGGCCGCCCCGGCCAGCGCAGTATTGCCTAGTGACATTGCGGACGTTGGCCGGGCTCCGGAAAACAGCACTGTGGCAAACACGGATGCGGTGCCGCCACAGCAACCCACTCCTTCCGGCAATATACCAGTGCCGACATTGGCGGTTACGCCTCCAACTCCATTAACCAGCCACGCAGTCACGCAGGACGATTATCCCTCTGACTCGGTCCGGCTGCAGGAACAGGGAACAGTCAGAGTCAGATATCTGGTTTTGATCAATGGCTCGGTCGGAGAATGTCAGGTCGAGATTTCCAGCGGATATCCAGGCCTCGATGCAGCCGCCTGCGCTGTCGTGAAACGTTGGCAGTTCAAGCCGGCGGCGACAGCGGACGGCAGTCCGGTTGAGTGGTGGCTGGACGCAGGAGTTGCTTTTAAACTTGCGGGCTCACCCGCGCCTCCAGCTCCTCCGCAAACACCGGCTGTTGCCGATGCGCAACCTGGCACGACGCGGACGCAAGGGCTTCAAAGCAAAAACGACGCGCTGGTCAAAGCCATCAATGAGATGGACGCCGCCGCCAGAGCGCAAAACTGGACGCTGGCGCTGCAAAAGGCGAAGGAAGCCGATGCCATCAAGGAGGGCAAGCCCGCGGCCCTGAACCTGCCGATCCATGCAATGATCGTCGCTACTGCGATCAATGCGCACAATTATGCGGCGGCGCTGGCAGAGCTCGATAAGGAGATCGCGTCCGGCGAGGGCAACAAGGCCCAGAAGCTGAATCAGGCGCTTGGCATCGCGAAGTTGTCGAAGGACAAGGAGAAAATTGATCACTACGAAACCGAGCTAAGGTGGCTGTCGACCGGCATAACACCACCGGTCGCGACGACTACCCACACAGTGACGGCTGATGATTATCCGCCAGTCTCGATCAGGTTAGAGGAGCAGGGGAAAGTCGCCATAAAATACTTGGTGAAGGAAGACGGCACGGTGGGCGATTGCAATGTCACCACGTCCAGCGGCAAACAACGGCTCGATGATGCCGCTTGCGCGATGGCGATGAGGCGATGGAAATTCAAACCCGCAACGCAGAACGGGAAACCGGTCGCAGAATACCTGACGGCAGAAGTGGTTTTTCAACTGAAGTGACAGGTCGAAGCACAACTCCCCGAATCAGTCGGCCGGGCTGAATTCGCCTGCAACCACCGTCGTTACTGCACCTGCGGCATAATGGCGGCGGAGCAGCGTGAATGACACGGCCACACCCGCCGCCGACAACAGGATCACCGATGACAGCGGCGCGCCCAATCCGGTCATGATCATCGCCACCAGACAGCCGCTCCCACAGCCAATATCCCAGCCGCCTTCCGCCGCGGCGTGAAAGCGCAGCGCACAGGGCGAAATTTTGGCCTGGTTGTAGACCGCGGTCATCAGGGTCGGGATATAGAGGCAGCCCGCAAGCGCGCCCATCGCGTTCGCGACTACGGCGAGTGCCGCATTGTGTGTCGAGACAGCGCGAAAGAAGATGACTGCCGTGATGAAAGAGAATGTGATCCAGACGGCTTTTCCGCCATGCCCGCCATCGATGTGCCTGCCGAGCACCAATCCGCCGATCGCGCCGACAACGGCAGCCGAGGCCAGCACTCCGCCATAGGCCGAATAGCTTTCGCCCAGCGAGAAAAACAGCGCAATCTGCCACACGAAGTACAAACCCACGGCAATCCAGCCATCGGCGGCAAACAGCATCACACCCAGGCGCGCGGCGCGGAAAGCGCCCGGCATTTCACGTTCGACCGTGACAGCGGGCAGCTCGATCAGTGGCAGCGCCGCCAGAATATGCACCGCCGCCGCGACACCGAATGAGAATTGTGGTCCGAAATGCGTCAATGCCCAGCCCCCGAGCAACGGTCCGGCTATTGCCGATGCAGACGCAAATGCTTCGCGCGCGCTGATCTGGTGACCGCGGTGCTCGGCATCCCCGGTTTTCGCGAAATAGGCGTGATGACTGGTCCAGTAAAATGCATCGCCAATGGCCGCCGCGGCGCAGAACGCCAACAGCATCAGCCCGATCTCATGGATGCCGGCGATCAGCAGATACTGCACACCGCTGAACAGGGTTCCGAAAGCCAGAAGCGGCTTCAGCCCACAGCGCGGCGCCAGAATGACAACCAGCGGCCGGACGATGAACCGGCCGCTGACGATGAGTGCCAGCGCGCCGAATACCGCCGGAATCGGCACGCCCGTCTTCAGCAGAAATACGGTGGCAAACGACCACCCGCCGCTGACTGCCAGCGCGTAAAAACCGTAATTGATGCCGAGCCGGTTGACGGCGGAATTTTTCAGATAGGCCATGGTGTCAGAGTGAATAGCACCGCGGGCCGCGCCCACGGATCACAATTCGCCGCACGATAGCTGCCGTGGACGGGCTTTAAGCCTCGGCGGGTTCGTCGTGCGCGTTTTTGCCGGCGATGAATCCCTGGCACAGACAACGCGCGAGGCCGTGCATGCTGAATCCGCCCGCCGATTCGCCGCCGCAATAGAGGCGCGGAATCACCTCGCCCTTCATGTCCACAACCTGGCATTTGCCGTTGATGCGCAAGCCCGCACGCGTGTCGTGGATCACGGGATTTGACCACGCGGCATAGAATGGCGGTTTCCCGATCTTGAATTGCGGATGCGGTTTCGCGAAATCGGCATCGACACCCGAGTCCACGAACGAGTTGTAGCGCGACACCGTATCCTCGAGATTGGCGGCCGGCATCGGCACGCGCTGATATTGCATGCGGATCTTGCCGGCGAGCTCGGACACGCTGTTCGCCATAAAGAAGAAGCCGGCGTCAAAATCGACATTCGGCGGCGCCGGATTCCATTTCTCGCGCGCCACCGCATCGGTATCGAAAATCGCCCAGATCGGGCCGCCGCCGTTATGGCCGTCACCGACGCCGGCGAGCGCGGCCGGAATGAAATTCGGCGGATTGTATTTGACGTTGCGCGCGTTGCGGTAACTGTCCGGATAATATGGCGTCACCGTGTTGTAGCGATTGCCGGGATAGCCGCCGCCGGTCTCGTCATAAAAGCGCTGGCCCAGCATGTTGACCAGGATCACGTCCTGCCAGTTGCCGACACGCAGGCCCGAGGCGCGCGCTTTGTCGAACACTCGGCTGCCCGGCATCCAGGTCAGGTTCACGTAACCATATTGGCAGCCGATCTTACCTGGCTTCGTGATGTTGTCGCCGATTTCCAGCGTCTGGTTGGCCGCGCCCCACAGCGATGCGCCGACCGCCATGCCCGCCTGCTCACCGCTCGCGTCCTGGTTCGACCACGGCATTCCGGCCAGACCGCAATATTCTTCGGTCAGTCGCGGATCGAACATGCGGCGGAAATTGACATTGCCCGACGATCCGCCGGTACCCATGATCACCGCCTTGCGCGCCCGGATATTGAGCGTGCGGCCGCGGTTGGTCACCGCAACGCCAAGCACCCGGCCGGCATTCTGCCCCTGACGGTGAACCGCGGCCATGCGATGTTCGAGCAGGAATTCGACACCGGCTTTGCGCGCCGCGGCTTCCAGCGGGCGCATCAAGCCGTTGCCATTTGAAGTCTGCATGCGCGTCTCGGGGGGATTGGGTTGCCCGGTCTGAACCTGCGGCCAATCGCCGGCCCAGACATGCATCTGGCGCGGCACGGAATTGCCATGCGCGCTCCCCGCCCGGCCATCCGGTTTCTCGTTGACGAATTTCACGCCGTGATCGACCAGGAATTCGAAAGTCTGCGCGCAATTGTCGGCAAAGGCGCGCATGATCTCGCGATCGTTGAATCGGTAATCGGCATAACCATTCGGCTCGGTCAGCGACCAGTCGGTGAGATCGCGATAAACGAGATCGGGGCTGTCCTCGATTCCTGCGCGCTTCTGAAAGCTCGTGCCGCCGCCCAGCGGGATATTGGCGCCGCTGCAAATCGCATGGCCGCCAATATCCGGCTCGGCCTCAATCACGATGACGGACGATCCGGCTTCGCGGGCGCGAATGGCCGCGGGCATGCCGGTCGCGCCGGAGCCGATCACCACCACATCGGCGACACGGTCCCAATTCGGCTGCGCGCCGCGGTCCTGGGCAAACAGAGCGGGAGCATATCCACCTGCCGCCGCGGCGCCGGTGACGGCCGCTGTCTTGACCAGATCGCGCCGTGAGATTCTGCCTTTGACCGCCATGTTGTCCTCCCGCCAATTCTCCCGAAGTTAAACCAGATCGGCGTTCGCTGCACGGACTTCCCGGTGGCCTGCCGGCATGCCACCATTGCACATGAGCAAAAAACCTGAAGCCCGCATTGCCTATGACGATTTGCGCGAATGGCTGCGCCTGACCGAAAGACTGGGCGAACTCCGCGAAGTAAAGGGCGCAAGCTGGCAGGAAGACATCGGTCTCGCCGCCGAGGCGATCCTGCGCGCCGAAAACGGTCCCTGCGTGCTGTTCGACGAAATCCCCGGTTGCCCCAGGGGATTCCGCGTGCTGCTCAACATGTTCGCAGGCGAAAGGCGCAACATGACGCTGGGATTTCCGGCCGGATTGACCAAATGGCAGCTCAGCGACGGCTATCGTCAGGCGTTCCTCGCCGATCAGCGGATCGTTCCGCATGAGATCGTGACCAGCGGACCGGTGCTGGAAAATGTCCTCACCGGGAATGACATCGACCTGCTGCGATTCCCCGCGCCGGTCTGGCATGAAAAAGATGGCGGACGTTACATCGGCACCGGCACCTTCAGCATCACCCGCGATCCGGAAGAGAATTGGTTCAATGCCGGCGCCTATCGCGCGCAATTGCATGACCGGAATGCCGTCGGCATGGTGATGGCGGCAGGCCATCACGCCGCGTTGCACTTCGAGAAATATCGCAAACGCGGCGAAGCCATGCCGGTTGTCATGGTGCTGGGCGGCGATCCCTTGTCATTTTTCTATGGCGGTCTGGAAGCGCCCTATGGTGTCTTCGAACTGGACATTGTCGGCGGTTTGCGCGGGCATGCGTTGAAAATGATCCGCGGACGTATCACCGGACTTCCCATTCCGGCCAATGCAGAAATCGTGCTCGAAGGTTTCGTTCAGCCGGACAAAACGCACATCGAAGGCCCGTTCGGAGAATGGACCGGCCATTATGCCGGCGGCGCGAAGGAATGGCCGGTGCTCGACGTGCACGCGGTCTATCATCGCAATGATCCCATTCTCGTCGGCGTGCCGCCGATGGGCGGCGGTCCCGATGAGATGGCGCGTTACCGCGCGGTCTTACGTTCGGCGACGATCAAGGAGAACATGACCAAGGCCGGTGTTCCGGGCGTGGCGCAGGTCTGGTGTCACGAAATCGGCGCCGCGCGCGCGTTCCATGCCGTCTCGATCAAACAAAGCTATCCCGGCCATGCGGTGCAGGCGGGCACGATTGCCGCGCAATGCGGCGGTTCGGCCTATGCGTCGAAATATGTCGTTGTTGTTGATGATGACGTCGACGCGACCAATCTCGATCATCTGCTGTGGGCGATGATCATGCGCACCGATCCCAAGGCCTCGATCCAGTTTCTCAAAGGCACCTGGGATTCACCGGCCGATGCCGCCCTGCCGCCGTCGCGGCGCGCTATCGGCGACATGACCCATTCCGTCGCCATCATCAATGCCTGCAAGCCATATCACTGGCGCGACAAATTCCCGGCCTCGAACACGCCAAGCGCAGAAGTGCTGCAAAAGGCGCGCGAAAAATTCGGCTGGCTCCTGCAAAAATAATGCTGCCCCGAACTTGACGAGCGGCAGCTGCAGGTTTAGTCCTACTGGTATAGGTTAACCTGTGCGCTGGCCCCCCTCATTGCAGGCTTGCGCAGGTGAGGTCATGTGCAAAGCCAGAACTGTAATGTTTACACGCGACAAAACACTTAAACAGTTAAACACTTGCGATTCCGGGCGGGAACGGCGCCGCGTAATGATTACACCCGTTCTACAGTTCTACAGTTGCGACTCCCGAGCACGGTCACGCAGTAATGTTTACGCTGGTAGAACAGTAGTGCAGTAGTGCAGTTGCGATTCACATCCCAGTCTAAATATGGCTGCGAGGCGCCCAGCCATCCGGTGCAATTTCAAAATTCGCAAACTCAAATCCAGGCGCGACGGTGCAGCCGCACAGAGCGTATGACCCCAGCGCCTTCGCGCATTGCCAGGCGCGGGCCTGAACGATCACCTGCGGGCGTTGGCCTTCGTTCACATTCGGGCCCAGCAGGATGCGGCTGACCGATCCCGAGCCGAGAACCGACAGCTCCACAACATCGCCGCCATACCAGTGCCAGACTTCCGCGACATCGATGCGGTGCCAGCGTGTAACCTCGCCCGCCCGCAGCAGGTAATAAATCGCCGTCGACCAGGCGCGGCCGTCGGGGCCGGGGAAATCGCGAAAACTCTCGCGGTAGAAGCCGCCTTCGGGATGCGGCTTCAGATCGAGCGCCGCGATGATCTCGTCCGGGGTCATGAAATCCCTCTCTCAGCCAGAAAGTGATTATCCACGCTTCCTTTTGTAATGCAGTTTCACGAGAAGACAGAGGCCCTTCCGCTTGCTGTTGGGGCGCGAAAGACGCATGTTTGCGAAGGTTTACCGGGAGGGACGCTGATGAAATCAGGATTGCTGATGGCCGCGGGGCTGGTTCTGTTCACCACCATGGCCGGCGCGCAACAGCGCGTGCATCCGCCGATCACCAACAAGGAATGGCTGATGCCGTTTCCGGGCTTCAAGATCGTCGGTAATCTCTATTATGTCGGCACCTATGATCTCGGTTGTTACCTCGTCTCCACCAAGGACGGGCTGATCCTGATCAACAGCGGCGCACCCGGGTCTTTCCCGCTCATCAAGGCCAATATCGAGTCGCTCGGTTTCAAACTGACC
>DASUHP010000147.1:0-49403 GCA_036273455.1 Micropepsaceae bacterium
TTCCGCGCGGCCCCCAGCCGGCCGCAGCAAAAGACGCCCGGCAGTTGAACCTGTTATGACAGCGGTTCGTTCCGAACAGAAAGCAGAGATTCGACTCTGACCCCAAACCCCCAGGCTGGTAAAGGAGGGGCTCGATCCCGCGTTCGTGGATGCGCTTCGTGTTGCGACGAATGGCGGTTGGGCGTTGGGCAGCGAGCGGTTCAGGAAGGAAATCGAAGAGGCAAGCAAGAGACGTGCCGCGCCGCTTCCGCGTGGCCCCCAGCCGGCCGCAGCAAAAGACGCGCGGCAGTTGAACCTGTTATGACAGCGGTTCGTTCCGAACAAAAAGCAGAGATTCGACTCTGACCCCAAATCCTTCTGCCCGCGCCAATATCGCTGGTCAAGCTACCTCGCGCATGCCGAGGGAAGAGAGGATGTCCTGGCCGCCTTCCACCCAGTGCTGCGCCGGTTGGGACGTGCGGCAGAAGCGCGGCAGCATGCGTGGCGCAGGCTGGTAAAGGAGGGGCTGGATCCCGCGTTCGTGGATGCGCTTCGTGTTGCGACGAACGGCGGCTGGGCGTTGGGCAGCGAGCGGTTCAGGAAGGAAATCGAAGAGGCAAGCAAGAGACGTGCCGCGCCGCTTCCGCGTGGCCCCCAGCCGGCCGCAGCAAAAGACGCCCGGCAGTTGAACCTGTTATGACAGCGGTTCGTTCCGAACAAAAAGCAGAGATTCGACTCTGACCCCAAATCTTATGCGTACACCCTTCGTCGCGCAGGCGGCGCGAGACATGAAGTGGACCCACGGTATGGACTTGAAGCCCGCAGACAGCATTCACGTGGCATCTGCGCTCGAAATGAAATGCGAGGAACTGCTTTCGTCGGACAAGAGGATACGACGATTGCTAAGCGATGCCGCCGCGCTCACCAAATTTGGCATAAACGTCAGGAACGGTCGGGAAACGCAGTGTCTTCCGGCTAAATATCGGCAATTGGAAATGGGAAATGGCAAAGACGGCAAAAGCGGGAAAAGCGGGAAAACGCACTGAGGCGGACGATTTCAAGTCCGTCGCCAAGCGCCTCGAATGCGACCCGTCAGAGGAAAAGTTTGACAGGGCGTTGCGGGAGATCGGGAAACGGCCCCGGGCGGCGAAATCGCTTTTGGACAGAAAACCATGACAGCGAACGAGGCGTCCGCGACGCGCCGTGTTTTTTCGGCGGTCGTCGGTGCGTGGATTTTCCTTCAGCCAGCCCCAGCGATCAGTGCGACCGACGATGCCGAAAGTATTCTAAAATCATTCGGCGTGGCTGGCCTTCCGCCTGTTTCCCCGGCTCAAGACGAGACCGCCGTTCAGGCTGACGGACGCCAGTTCAACGCACTTTTCGAGTGTTATTCCAAATTCAATGATCCGAAGGCCGGGAAGCTCGGTCCGGCTCACGTCACAAACAGCCCGAAATGGGGCTATCTGCTCCGTGCAGACTTCGTACGAAACGGCGAGTCAACGCCTGCCTTCCGGCTGCTCTGCTGGAACGGCGGATTCCAAACACTCCGAAATCCACCACTGCCAGCGCTTGATGCAGTGCCAAACTGAGGTCTTCCGCCGCTTCGGCGGCACACCAAATCTGGCGTATGGTTTGCAAAGTACACAATTCCCCCCGCAGGCGGGGGAGGAAAACGGCGGCTGCTTACATTTCAGCGCGAAATTCATTTGCAGCTCGCGCCCGCCTGATCAGACGATGCCGGTCAGGCGGTAGAAACGGGCGGCTGTGCCGCGGAAGAGATCGGCCCTTTCGGTGGCGCTTGCGGTTTTGGTCAGCAGTTTGCATGCGTTCCAGTAGACCGGATAGCTGAAGCCCTCCTTGTCGGGCGGGAAGTTGCTTTCGAACATACAGCGCTGCGTGCCGAAGGCGGCGATGCAGGTTTCGACATAGGGCCGCATCGCATTCGCCACCATTTCGGACGACGGCGGCTCGGGCTGTTTTTCAAATCCCAGTCCGTTGACGGCCTGACCCAGCCCGCCGACTTTGACATAGACGTTCTGATGTGCCGCCACCGCCTTGATCGACGCGGCCCAGAGCGGAAATTGTTCGCGTAGCTTGCCCGCGTATACGCCGGTTCCGACCAACCTGCCGACATGATTGAGCACGATTTTCGTGTCCGGGAATGCGCCCGCAAGATCTGCGACCTCATTCAGTTGCGGGTGCAGAACCAGAGCATCGAACGAGAGACCACGGCGGCCGAGAACCGCGAAACCTTCACGGAACGTCGTGTCGCCGAGCAACCCGCGCGGCACAGGATTGTTCGGATTCATCAGCGACTTATCAGCGTCCCAGGCCGTGCCATAGCGAATGCCGCGAAACCGGTCGCCCCCCGCATGCATGAGTGCATCGAGCACCGGTTCGACGCGGCTGCCCAATTTCAGTTCAGCGTGCCCGACAATACCGGCGGCGACTTTGGTCTTGCCGCAATATCCGCTGGCGCAGATCGCAGCCTGCCCGTTCACGAATTCGGTTTCGCCAACCGGGCGCATCTCGACCGGACCGGAATTCCGGTACATTGAGCTCGCCTCTACGAAAACCGTTGCAATGATGTTGTGGCCGGTACGTGTGTCGGCCAGGAAGTCGTCCAGCATGTAGCGCCATCCGGGCCGAACCCAGAGGTGGTGATGAGGGTCGACAATCGGGAGATCGGGTTCGAGTGCCGGCTCCTTGTGGCGGTCCAGCCAATCCTCGCGCACGGGGCTTCGCGGCGCCGGCTGCTGCGCGGATACCGCGGAGGCGGTGAGCGGAAAGGCAGCCGCTGCGCTGCCGGCAAGAGCGATGAACTCCCGTCTCTGCATACAGTCCTCCCGCTTGTGCATTGCAGCGACGGGTTCGAGCCCCGTCGCCCGGACGTAATTACGATGACCGGCTCAATCGTAGAATTGGGGAGCCAGCTTGCGCTTCATCCCGGCAGCGTAATCGTGCTGGATCCAGAGCTGCGCGTGGTTTTGCTTCACGAAGGTTTCGATCGTCGCGCGGCTTTTGGCGGTCTGATCCCGGTTCGCATCGAACAGCGGAACCTTCTTCGCGGTGAGCTCTTCCGGATAGTGATAGAGATCGCCGGTCAACAACACATTCCCGGTGTGGGCGAGTTTGAGAAACAGGGACTGGTGGCCCGGCGTATGGCCCGGTGTGAATTTGATCACCACTGTGCCATCGCCAAACACATCGTGGTCCTCGCCGTTCAGAAGAATTGTCTTGCTGTTGGCAAGGCCGGCAAAAAACTTCGGATCCGGCACGCGGCCCGCTGCCGATGGATCAGCCGGCCGTGGCGCCAGGATCGGGTCGCGGTCACCCTTCTGCACGATCCAGGTCGAGCCGGCGAACAGGCTGGCATTGGCGACGTGATCGGCGTGATAGTGGGAAAGCGCAAGATAGGTGATGTTGGCCGGGGTGTAACCGATCGCGGCGAGTTGCGGGAGCAGGGGACGCGTCACCGTGAAGTTGTTCAGCTTCTGGGGTGAGACGCCCGTTTTGAAGGCGCTGTCAGAAATTTCGCCCGTATCCCACATCAGAGTCCCGCGCGGATGCACGATGAGGAAGCAGGGCGTGATCATCCGTGTATCGGCCACTTCGTTCGACTTGAACCCGTAATTATCAACATTGGGCGGGGTGATGATGCCGCAGTCGAGAACATAGAGACGCAGCGATTGTGGCGCTTGCGTTTGTTGGGCGCTGGCCGGCAGAAATGCGGCGGCCACGGACATTGCGGTGGCGAGAATGGCTGCAACAATACGATTCGACATGGAGTCCTCCTTTGGAAGGATGAACTTGAGGTGAGACCACGGTTCAACCCTCCCCTTGGGGGGCCTTGGGGGAGGGTCGAAGTTGCGCGCGCATCAGCGCGAGCAGCTTCGGGGAGGAGACCAGCCACAGGCGGAGTCCCATAATTGCAATATTGCTGGCGTCGGTTTCCTTGCTGTCAGGCGGGTGGCCGGTCCCCTCCCCGAAATCGCTGAAGCGATTTCGATTTCCGCCTGCGCGCCAGCTCTGCTGGCGCGCGACGGCTCCAACCCCCAAGGGGAGGGTTGAAATAATGCGAGTCCTCTCCAGCATGCGAGCCATCAGTTTGCGGAAAAGGCGAGCAGGACGTTGCCGGGAATAATTCCGCCGTGGTGGGAATAGCCGGACTGCACGTACAGCATGCCATCCACGATCGTGGCACCGCCATTGCTCATCGAACCGCCATTGGCCGTTACTCCGTTCACGGTGACGTAATTCTGCGCCGAGTTGAATCGCCAGAAAATTTTGCCCGTCTCCGCCGAATAGGCGTAAAGCTGGCCATCCATGGTTCCGGAGAACACGGCGCCCGGAATTGCGGTCACGGCGGCAGCATGACTCGGTTTGCAGGATTTGCGGTCGCCACATGGCGGGTTCAGAGTGGTCCAGAGAGGGCGGCCCGTGCTGATGTCCAGCGCCGCCATACCACCGGATGCGTCCGGCGATTTTGCGTCAAAGAATCCATTCGGCACATAGACCCTGCCGCCATCGGCCGCGAGACCCCACAGCACGCCGCCACCGCTGCTGCCCTGGCCGACCTGCTGTTGCCAGACGATTGTTCCCTGTTGATCCGGGTCGAGCGCCCAGATCATGCCGGACTTATTCCCGGCGATGAGCAGAGATCGTCCGTCCACGGATTTGATCAGCGCGGGCGACACCGAGAAATCGACGTCGGGCGATTCCGCATCGGGGCAGGCAGCGGCTTCACGGTCGGCGCGCCGGCAGGTGCCGTTCCAGATATCATTCGCGGTCTGCTGGCGGTGCCATTTGATTTTCCCGGACCCCAAATCGATGGCGAGAATCGAATCGGAAAGCGCCGTCGCGGGAGGAGAGTAGTTGTTGCCGGTACCTATATATAAGGTCTTCCGTTCGGCATCGATGGTCGGCGTATTCCACACCGGCGCGCCGGACGGCCCGACGATCGCCGTCCCGGCGCTGTTCTTCTGGCCCGTGATATGTTTGCCGTCGATCGTATAAGTCTTCCAGATCTGCTGGCCGGTCGCGGCGTCGAGCGCGAGCACGCTTCCGCGGAAAACGCAGCAGGGATATCTCGGGTCGGCCACTTTGGCTTCTTCGCGCGAGGAAACCGGCACATATAACCGGCCGGCATATAGCGCTGGTGCGGCGGTGATGGCGGCCTGCGGATGGTCATCGACATGGACCTTCCACAACAGATTTCCTGTTGCGGCGTCGACCGCGTACATGTTCGCCGCCTGATCGCCGAACCATGCGGTCAAGCCGCCTGTGCGCTCGCCAAGCGTGATGGCGCTTCTGATGCCGGCTTCCACTTCGATGTCCCAGAAAACGCAACCGCTCTTGGCATCGAGTGCGAACACGTCGCCTTCCGCATCCCCGACATAAATGCGCCCGTTCGCGACAACGGGCTGCGTTCCACCGGAAGTCGCTCCCGGAAGGCCGAACGCCCATTTCAATTTCAATTTCGGAACATCGCGCGCGTTCATTCCGGCGCTGTCCGCCGGCTGAAAACGCGTGTTGGTGATTCCGGCGCCCCAGCCATTCCAGACCGGCCCCGTGAGCGAGTTGTGGAATTCCGCGCCCGAAGCGGCACAGAAGGCAGACGCGGGAATGATCGGTGTTGCGGCCGGCAATGGCTTGCCGGAAATATATTCCGCGAGCGCGCGCCGCTGAGCCCGGCTGCGCTCGGCGGCCTGGGCTTTCATCGAGCCTTTTTCGAGCACCTGCAGAATCTGCCCGGGCGCCAGGCGTGAAAGCGCGTCGCGGCCGGGGGCCCGCGAATTGCCGTCTGTGTGGCAGATTGCACAATAGGTGTTGAACAGCGCGCCGCCGTCCTGGGCATTCGCTGGCACAGCACACAACCCGGCTGCTACCAGGATCGCGCCGGTCTTTGCCAGCAGTCTCATATTCGCCCCCCGTCAAAGGATTGACTGTGCATCCTACACTTTTCGCGAGGCCGCTTGAATGCATGCGATAAGGGCGAAAAGGAAGTTTCAGGAAGCCCCGCGCCAATGTTATCCTGTGCCACCGGGGACGGTGCAGAGAAACGGGTGAATCATGCCATTGAGGCGCGATTTTCTGTTCTATCTGATTGTGGCGGCGTGGGCTGCGGCGCCCGCGATTGCGCAAACCGCCGCTGTTCCTGATCTATCCGGTACGTGGCAACATCCAGTTTTCCCCTGGTTCGAACCACCGGCATCGGGACCGGGGCCCGTCACGAATCTGTCGCGCTGGACGCAATCACCAGCGAATTCCGATGGCGGCCCGGTGCTGCCGGCGGGGGTGGCGGGAGTCAGCGATTACGACCAGCTTGTTGGCGATTATCGCAATCCGATCCTGCAACCGTGGGCGGCGGACGTCGTGAAGCATTTCGGCGAGCTGTCGCTGAAGGGCGTTACCTACGGCAATCCGTCGAACCAGTGCTGGCCGATGCCGATGCCCTTCACCTTCAAGAATTTCGTGGTCGAGGTGATGCAGCAGAAGGACACGGTGACACTGGTGTATTCCAGCCCGCAGAACGAAGTGCGCCGCATAAGGCTGAACGCCCCGCATCCGAACCCGCTGCGTCCGTCGTGGTACGGCGATTCGGTCGGCCATTACGAGGGCGATACTCTGGTTGTCGATACGGTCGGGGTCAAAACCGACCGCCCCTATGCGATGCAGGATCTGTTCGGAACGCCGTATACGGATAAATTGCACATTGTCGAACGCTACCGGCTGCGTGATTACGACGATGTCAAAGGCGCCATCGAGCGCAACAAAAAGGAAAATTGGATGTTCGCCGGCGATGTCTGGGCGAAGCACCGCGGCAAATTCCTGCAAGTGCAAGTGACGGTCGACGATGCGGGCGTATTCACGGCGCCGTTTACGGCAACCATGACCTATGTGCCAAATCCCGACCTGCTCCCGGAAAGCATCTGCGCCGAGAACCCGCACGAATACTACAACAACCGGGATTCCGATCTGCCAAAGGCCGATAAACCGGATTTCTGATCCTGCCAACAATTCCACCTCCGCCTTAGCTCGAATAAGCGCAGCTTTTTCGGCTGGGGGGTGAATTCTCCTCCGCACCCCCACCCGCATTTTGCGGAGGGCAAAATGCGTGCCTCCCCGCAAGGGGGAGGCGGAATTTGGGAGGCGGAATTTGTTCATTTGTGGCAGCCCTGCGGCTTAGGGGGCGCAGGCGAAATGACACAGCTAAAGCTTCGATCCGTGCGGTAGCGGATTGATCTGCGGTTTGGATGTGAACTGAGCCGTAGTTCCCGTCCGTGCGTTCCCACATCAAAGCGCCGCCAAAAGCGGGCAACAGTATGGAAAGGGACGCCTCATGAGAAACATCACGATGCTCACGATCGGCGCCGTCATGGCTTTTAGCGCCGCGACAGCTTCGGCGGCGCCTGCGGCCATGAAACCGGATTCATCCTGCAGTGAACGGTACGGCTATTACGGTTATTCAGCGGGGTATTGCACCCACGACCTGTACGGCCGTTCTTCTCCGGCAGATCGCTATTTGACTACCGACCAGCCGCGGCACGACGGTGAAGCGATAGCGCGACTGGAGGAGCAGCAACAAAATTCATCCAGCGATCAAGGATCGGCAACGCGCGACCGCGAAATTTTTCCGGACAGGGGCGACCGCGACCGCGGGTGAGATTGGGGGAAACCTTCGAGGAAATCTTTTCGCGCGGCACGCCGCGCGGATGGGTCCCCTTCCCTCGCGCCCAGGGCGCTCGCCGGGGATGACAGGGAAATTTAAAAGTCCGGTTTGTTGGCGCGCGGCACGTCGGCCTCTTTTCCCGGATACCAGAAGATGTTTTCGGCGCAAGGCCGTTCCACCCAGCCGTCCGGGTCGTTGCGATAGGTCATCGTTGCTGTCCATGGCGTGGTGAAGACGCCTTTATCGTCGACGGTGAACCGGAGCTGTAAATATTTGCCGTGAGCATTGGCGACCGGCTTTCCGGGCACGACGTTATGTTCCTTCGCATCCCGTTCGAATCCGTCTTTCGCGGCGTCGTAATCGAGCATGCGGTAGCGTTCGACGACGTGCAGCGCGTCCGTGTGCGGCGTGCCATACCAATCGACCATGGAATAGCGCCCGACCTTGATGCCCACGGTATCGACGACCAGTGTGTCGCCTTCATAGTGGCCGACGGAATCGCCATACCAGGAGGGCGTCACTTCGGCAGGATGGGTCTGGCTCATGCGCACATGCCGAACCTGATGCGAATAGACATAAAGGATGGTGACCTGGTCGTTCTGTTGCAGCAGCTCGGTTGGCCCATTGGTAAAAATGAAGGGCGGCCCTTCCGGCCAGCACTGGTTGCGCGGATTCGGATCGCCAATGCCGGCCATTCCGAGTTCGCTGTGTTTCCTGACGACATCTTCCGCGGCAGGCTGCAAAATCGGATTGGTGTAATCGCCGGCGAGCCTGAGGATGTCGCCGGTGCCGTTCGGGCGGCGGGCTTTATTGACCAGCGCCGTGGGACCCGACGCGAGCGGTTCGAATCCAGGATTGGCATGGGTCCAGATGCCGGAGAAATCCGGCGGCGATGGCATGGGCGCCGCCGATTGCGACGGCCCGGCCGACACTGCCGTCAACGCCAATATTGTCGCCAGAAGGAATTCCTGCCGTGCCATGCGTTCCTCGCTCACCGGTATCTGCGGGATGATGTTACACTCTCCTGGCGAGTGCTTGAATGGGGACTGAGATGCTGCGTGCGGGAATCGCGGGACTCCTGTGGAGCTTTACCTGCATTTCAACGGTCTTCGCGGCGGACAATCCTGCCGATGATTTTTCCGGCGCATGGGCGCGCAACTCTTTCAATTTCGAACCTGTTCCGGGTCAGCCGGCACCGCTGGTGAATCTGAAGCGCAATGCCGACGGCACCATGGATGCCGGTCAGATCGTGGGCGATTACAACAATCCCATTCTGAAGCCGGAGGCTGCCGAAATCGTCCGCAAGAAAGGCGAGATTTCAAAAAGCGGGCACGCCTATGCCGATCCCTCCAACAGCTGCGCTCCTTATGCCCCGCCTTTCACCTATGCGATGGAACTGGGCATGCAGATCATCCCGGCCAAAGATCACATCACCATGCTCTACGCGCAGGACGATCAGGTTCGCCGCGTGCGCATGAACTCCAGCCATCCGCGCAATGTGCAATCGTCTGCGATGGGGGATTCGATCGGCCGCTGGGAAGGCGGCACGCTGGTGGTCGACACCGTCGGCGTCGCACCCGCTCCTTATGCGATGACCGACCGCTTTGGAGTGCCGGTGACCAGGGCGCTGCACGTGGTAGAGCGTTATCGTCTGATCGATGGTGCGGCGGCAAAACAGGCGCAGGACACATATGAGAAACGCGAGGGCCGCGTGGGCGGTGTGCCCGGCGCCATGGCGATCGATCCCGATACGAATCGCAAGGGCCTGCAAATCCAGATTACGGTTGAAGACCCGACAATGTACACGACGACATGGTCGGCCAACGCCACTTATCGGCGCGGACGGGGTGCATGGCTGGAACAGGTCTGCGCCGAAGACAGTTTCAACTATGCCGAGAACAAGCCGGCCGAGATTCCCAAATCCGACACTCCGGATTTCTGAGTCACCACAGACGCACGCGCAGGTGTGGCGGCAGGTAATCCGCATCGCCTGACTTGACCTGCGGGAATGCCGCGTACCAGCCGTCGTCGTTGCGCACCACGCCGTTGACCCGGAATTTCGGCGGACTGTGCGGATTTGAAAGCACCGTGCGCCGCGTCTGCCCATCGGTCCAGATCTCACGCCAGCTCTGCGCATAGGCTATGTAGAAGCGCTGATCGCCGGAAAACCCGTTTAACACGGCCGCGGGTTTCCCGCCGAGGGAGATTCGATAGGCCTCATGCGCAATCACCAATCCCGCGAGATCTGCGATGTTCTCGCCGAGCGTGAGCTTGCCGTTTATGTGCAAGCCCGGGAGCGGTTGGTAGGCATCATATTGTTTGGCCAGCATCGCGGTGCGCGAATCGAAATTCCCGCGGTCCGAAGGTGTCCACCAGTTCTTCAGTACACCGAACGCATCATATTTGCTGCCCTGGTCGTCAAAGCCATGGCTGATCTCGTGGCCGATGGTGGCACCGATCTCGCCATAATTCACGGCATCGTCGGCGGCGGGATCGAAATAGGGCGGCTGGAGAATTCCCGCCGGAAACACGATCTCATTCAGCGTCGCATCGTAATAGGCGTTGTTGGTGGGCGGCGTCATGCCCCATTCGCTGCGGTCGACCGGCTTGTCGATACGCGCGAGATTGCGGTCCCACTCGAAGAGATTGGAGTGTTTCACATCGCCGATCAGGTCCTTGCGCGAGACCGCGAGCGCGGAGTAGTCGCGCCATTTGTCGGGATAACCGAGCTTCAGCGTGATGTGATGGAGTTTTTCCAGCGCCTTCGCCCGCGTCACCGGAGTCATCCACGAAAGCGTCTCGATATCGGTCTGATAGGCTTTAAGGATATTGGCGACGAGCAGCCCGGCTTTCTCTTTGGCCTTCGGTGGAAAATATTTGGCGACATAAAGCTTCCCGAGCGCCTCGCCCATAGTGCGATTGAGCAGGCGCATGCCGCGAATATCGCGCGGGAGTTGCCGCTTCTGACCGCCGATCGCTGTGCCGTAGAATGCAAAGTCCCGGTCATCGATGTTTTGCGGCAGATATCTCGCGAATGTGTGGAGATAGTGCACCACCAGATAATCGCGCCACACTTCCACCGGCGTTTGAGCGAAAATCGCCGAGAGCTTCGGAAACGCCGACTTCTCCGCCACAATCACATGGCGCTCGCCGTTGCTCACGCGAATACCTGCTGCTCCGAGCCACGCGTCCCAGGGAAATTGCGGCGCGAACGTCTTGAGCTCCGCGACCGTCATGGGATTATAGGTTTTCTCTTCGTCGCGCCTGTCGGCGGCAGGCCAATGCGCATCCGCTATTCTGGCTTCCAGCGCATAAACCGCGGCGGCCCGCTTTGCGGCGTCCTTCACGCCGGCAAGGGTCAACATGTCCGCGATGTAGCTTTTGTAGGCCTCGCGAGTCCTGACGATGTCCTTGCCGTCGCGAAGATAATAATCGCGATTCGGCATGCCGAGTCCGGATTGAAAGATGGTCACGGAATACGCGTTCGGATTCTTGCGGTCGACATCGATGCCGGCACGGAACGGCCCTCCGATACCGATGGCCGGATTGCCGAGAAAAGCCGCGACCTCCGCCTGCGTCTTCAATGCTGCGATTTCTGCAAGATCGGCCCGGACCGGCGAAAGCCCCGCACGGTCGACAGCGGCTGCGTCCTCGAAAGCGTTGTTGAAGTCGCGGAGCTTCCTCTCCTCCGGCGTCAGCGCGTTATCCGGTTTCGCCGACAACTCCGCCAGAATGTCCTTGAGCCGCGCCTCGTCCTGCCGGGCGATTTCCAGATCGACGCCCGCGGCCGAGCGGTCGGCAGGAATGGCGGCGTTTTTCAACCAGCCGCCATTGGCGTAAAAAAAGAAATCATCCCCAGGTCTGACGGCCGAATTCAGATAAGCGAGCGCCACGCCCCAGGGAGCGTACACAGTCGTTGTTGCAGTGAGAGCACCGATGGGGAGTGAGACTGCGAAAGTGATCGCGGCTGCGGCGAGCGCTGTTTTTGCGAATGACATCTCAAATCACGGAACTGGTCATGTCTTGCTCCGTTCAGCGGCAGCACTCGAAACCGGCGCGTAGAGATTCACCGGTCTTGCGACTGGCCATGCTAACACAAAATGAGATCTCGTCGCGCGGCAAGCCTGCCTGCGCTCTTCGAGCTACGGCAAGGCAAGCCTGCCTGCGCTCTTCGAGCTACGGCAAGGCAAGCACCGCGCGGATGGGTTCGTTACCTCGCGTTGCCACGCAACGCGCGCTGGAATGACAAAGATATTTCGGCGCGCTTTGCGCCGGAGCAGCATTCGCCCTGGCCGTGAATTTCCCTGCCTGGAGCATGATCCGATGAAATGGAATCGGATCATGCTCCAGATTCTTGATTGTCGCGCAATCTAACGGCGAAGCGCTCACACTTCGCCGGATTGCGCTCTAACCGTGAGCTTTGTCGAAAATCACACCCGTATCGGCAGCGACATCGATCTGTCCCTCGTTGCCGCGCATCGGATGACAGTCGAAGGTCAGCCGGTCGACCACTCCCGGAGGCAGATCGATGCGGGTACCCAATCCCTTCCGCAGCACGCCGCGGAACAGTGGCCGTACGTCACCATTGGCGAATACGGCTGCTACCCGATTGCACGCCACGTCGAATCCCGGCGCCGTCAATCCGATGACGTTGCCCTTGAACTCTTCCATGCTGAATTCCTGATTCCTCCGTCCACTGACATCGATGGTTGCCATCTTCTGCCAGTCGGCGAGAGCAGGCAACGCAGTGGTGCAAATCAAGGCGGCCAGGACCGCAGTTGTTGTTCGCATCATGGCAAGTCCTCCCCAGTTGTGGGCGCAGGTTTGCGCATTGCTGATGAGATAAGCGGGAGGCGGCGGCTTGGTTCCAGTCGGTTCCATGGCGTACACACGCAAAGCTGAAAGCTAAAAGCGTCACGTTGCTGCGATCAGCGCAACCAAAGAAACGCTTGTGAATGCGGCGTTTTCAGCAGCCCGAGACGCACCTGCCCTGGCTGTCGAATTCCATTGTGCGCCCGCTGATCGCAAGATAGGCCGGCATCCTGATCTGCTTCATTAGTACTGCCGTCTGGGTGTTTGCTCTCGGCTTGCCGCCTTCCGTCGCCGGTTCATTCACGTGGCTGAAAATCACCGAGGACGGCTTGATGAGGTCGTTGATCGCATGGGCGCCGGTCTGGAACAGACCCGGGTTCGGCCCAAGATTGATCACGGCAAGGCCGGGTTTGTAGTAATCACCGATGATCGTTTTCATGTCGCCGAAGATCGCCGTGTCGCCGGACAGATAGGCGACGAGCCCGTTGGTGAACTTCACGACAAAGCCGACCGGTGGGCCATAACTGAGCTGGGCACCGTCGGCTTTCAGCAGATCCTGCCGGGCGTTGGAGAGCAGCGACGGCGCGATATCGTTGCCGTGCGCCGCATAAACGGTGGTGAATTCCACGGCCTGTCTTGCGCCTTCAGTCCGGGCGGTGAAAACACCACCGAGATCGATGCGCGAGCTGCACGCCGCTGGTACCGGCACGGTGATCGAGAGAGTAGGACAGAAGTCCATCACTTTGGCCGCGCCGCCGCGAATGGCATCCACCTTATGTTCAACGAAGGCGTCCATCGCGCGTGTCGAGACCAATACGGCGTTCTTCGCCGCGACGACTTCGGCGGTGGTCGAGTTCGGGTCCGGCAGTTTCGCCGGGTTGGCGCAGGTGCCCTCGCCGGGCGCCTTCAGCTTCAAATCGCCGACATGGTCGCCATGCATGTGAGAGAGCAGCACCAGGTGAATGATGCCGAGCCGCGGATCGCTGCCACCTGTCACGGTGTAGCCCGTGTCGTATAGAAAACGAACGCCGGTCGGGTCCTCGAAAATCATGGCGCGATCGTTGGCGCAAAGTTCGCCGGGATGCGAGCCGACCGGCGTGATCTTCACATTCTGTGCGAGCGCCGGCAATGCAGTGAGCACCAATGCGAAGGCTGCGCAGATGATCTTCATTCCATTCCTCCCGAAATGCTCTGACCCGCGATGCGCGGATAAGAGATGTATATATCAGCCGGAGCCATGATTATTCAGCGCAGGCCGATTCGCGTCGCAGAGTCTGCCGCGTGGTGGCTTGAGCAGGGAATCGCGAATTGACTTCGCCGCCCAAGGGACCCATATACCGCCAGGCACTCGCGGCCGCGCTACCGGCGCACATTCATGTTGCGGACGTAGCCGAGGCAGATATTCAAACCACCGCTCGCGCCCGCGATCGGGTCGAGGCGAAACCAATACCGTCTGCGAGCGCAGGCGGCCGCACTGTCGCTGCGACTGGCGCGGCATGTGGCTTGACGAAGCTACTGAAAGGTATTCCGGCAATGAAGAAAAACAAGAAAACCCTGCCGGCGCCGTTCGCAGCACCAACCAGGGACATCCGCTTTGCCGGCACTTTTGAAGTTCTGGTGCCGGTGGAGGGCCGCGTCAGACCTCATCGTGTTCCGCTGCAATTCGCGACGCTTGAAAGCGCCGAATCCTGGATTCACAGTCCCGAAGGCAAGGAAGCCATCGGCGAAATCGTGGCGGGCGAACGGAATTAGAGCGTGATCCGATTAAATGGAATCGGATCACGCTCTAATTTTCTTTTGATCGTCGCGCAATCTTTCGGCGAACCGCTTACACTTCGCCGGATTGCGCTCAAGCAGACGCACGCCGGGGAGAATCGAGCATGACCAGGGAAGAAGAGGTTTTGGCCGCACTGGACAAACCGCGCGCGCTCTATTCGCTCCAGCAGCGGCTCGATCCCAGCAACAAGAGCACCGATGCCCTGCAGGAACTGCTTATGCGTATGCGTTCCGGCGGAAAGGTGAAGTTCGACATTCATACAGGTAAATGGCGTAAAGCCTAGAGCCGCCAGCCCGTTCAGGCGGATGCCGGGCGGTGCGCTTTCAGGAATGAACGTACCTGCCGCACCGCAATGGGAATCCGCTCCCTGGGTTCTTTCCAGGGATACATGCTGACTTCGGCATTGGGCGCCAGCATTGCCGCCTCCATCGCCACTTTGTACGGATGCGCCGGAATGTCGTCAGGCAGAATGAGAACCGGCGTCTGACACTGCCGGACGAAATCGCGCGTGACGGTGAATACGAAGTCCGGATTCTTTTTGTACATGTTGGTGAGATAGCCCTGCACCATGGCCATGGTGATTTCCGGCCGCCGTTTCACCAGTTCAGGACCCCAGCCGGTCATGTTTCCGTCATAGGTGAGCGTGGGCATTTCGGGGCGGAAACCGCTCGGCTGCGCGAGTACGGCGGCGACGACACGATCGGGCGCCCGCTTCAGCAGATTCCACACCAGCGGTCCGCCGATGCAAAAGCCGATCACCATGAACCTGGTGATGCCGAGATGATCCATCAGGTCGAGTTGGTCGTCGGTATGGGTATCCCACGGCCTGTCGATGTCGAGCGGGCCGCTGGACTGGCCGGCATTGGCATTGCGCAGGTCCTGCGAGATGCAACGGAAGTCGCCGGCAAATTCCTTGAACGGATCAAACGGCCCATTGTGCAGACTGGCGAGAGTCGAATTCAGCCCGCCGCCCGGAATGCACAGCAGAGGGAAACCGTTTCCGCCCTGATCTTCGTAATGGGTGCGGACCGGGCCTTTTTCAAAGAAGGAGGTGCCGGAGGGTGTTTGTGCAGCCTGCGCAGCAAATACACCCGGTGCTGCGGCCACTGCGGTCGCCGCGGCACCCGTCGCGATAATATTGCGCCTGATCGGATCCATGCTGAGCGTCCTCCCCATTTCGCGTAAGCGCGCCAGCGTATCACATCGCGAACCGGAGCGCGCGCCTGGCCGCACCCGCCCTCAGTTTGGAGCGTTGGTTCCAGCCTGCGAAAACACATAGACCGAAACGGCTTTCAGTTCCTCGGGTTTGAGCCTGTTGCCGAATTCCGGCATCACGCCACGCCGCCCCCTGGTGATGGATTCGACGATTGACGCCTTATCGGACCCGTAAAGGAAAAGCTCTTTGCGGGTCAGATTGGTTGAGCCAAGCGCCGGATTTCCCGTGGCATCTTCCTGGTGGCAGTCGAAACAATTGCCTTTTGCATTGTCCAGGAACAGGTCCTTGCCGTGCGCAGCCTTTCGGGAATCGGCTGGTTGTCCCGTCAGTTGCAGGACATATTCCGCGAGATCATCAATGTCGGCCGCAGTGACGGTTTTAATCCGGCCATAATCTTCGAGGTCGTGCTGGTTTCTGAACTGGGGATCGAAGGCCAGCATGTCGGCCTCCACCCCACGTGCGTTGGGATTGCCGGAGCGCACGCCGTAACGCACAGTCCATTCGACATCGGAAGGCAGCTTGTTGTTGCCGCCGGACGGAAGATCGTCGCCCGAAAAGCGCCAATCATCATCGGTGAGGTCGGGCGCATGCGCGGCCTTGATCCCTCTTAAATCCTCGCCGTGACAGGACGCGCAGTTGTTCAGGTATACTATTCTTCCGAGCACCGTCGCACCGGCATTGAGCCGCGTGGATTTGACGATGTCATTCGTCGGCACATTCGCCAATTCCGCCTCACGCGCGAGGAATTCACCATATTCATCTGCGGCCGGATTGGTGCCGAGTGGATGGCCGCCGGCAGGTGTCTGTCGCGTTTCCCCGGTTTGCGTGAGCAATTGCTGTTGCACGCAGCCGGCGAGCATCAGCAACGCAACGCTCGCGAGCAAATGAGGAATGTATTTCCCAAGCCTGTGGTGCATGCCCCGACACCCCCCGTAGCCGACACATGATGCAGAGGTACTATACATGTACTTCCGGTGCGATGAAACCGCGGCAGAGGCGATGGGATTACTTGACCTGGGGGAATTGATTGCGATTCAATTCGACCGCCGCGCCATCGCGTTCGTCCGAGGTGTAGGGACAAATCATCGCCGCTTCCCGGAACAGCGATCCTGCCGCCGCCATATTGTTCCGCAGCAACTCGTATTCCGCGATGTAAAATGCGGCTTCGCAGGCTTGATCTTTTCGGGTCGCGGCATCGCCACGCTGCGAAGCTGCGCGCACCTGCTGTGGCGTTGCCTCGCCGAGATACAGGCCGAGCAAAGGTCCGGGCCACATCGTCCGATCGAATTTGACGGCATTGCGCGAAAGCTCGCCCGCATCAGAGGGCGCACTCTTCCGCCGCGCGAGATGCAGCCACAGCGCCGCATAGGCATCGGCAGGATCGAGTTTCAGGCTTTGCGCAAAATCCACCATGGCGTTGGCATATTCACCGAGCGAGAACCAGGCGCGGCCGCGGGCGAACCAGGCCTCCGCATAGACTGGTTGAAGCTTTATTGCAGTACGGTATTCGGGAATTGCCTGCCGGTAATCGCCCTTGTCCTGATAAGTGTTGCCGCGATTATGGTAGGCGAGCATGACGTTGAAAGGCGACAAATCTCCGGCGGCAATCGCGGCAGAATAGCGCCGCAGCGCTTCGTCATCATCGCCGCGTTGCGCCGCCGCCAGACCGGCCCTCGCCTCTTCCAACCCGGATGCGTGGACCGCGGGCGGGCCGGCAGAGAGCATAATTGCCAAAATCAACCAACGCATGCCGGAACGGCCATCCTGCGAAGTCATGAGCGTTGTATCGCGTCGCGAACGCAATTGCGATGACCGGATTTCGCATCCACAGAAGCGAGCACCATGGCAGCCTGCCGGTGAAGTGGGAATCTTCTTCAAAGTTGATTTATTGTATACGGACTAATTCCATGCGGGATGCGCAACCACTTTCTTGCCCGTCCGTTGATACGGCCGGGTTGTTGCGTCCAGGGATACGAACATGAGCGATCATGAAAGGCACGACAAAACCGAATATATGGATCGGGCAAAAAAGCTGCGCGATACGGCTTCGCAGGTGCAGGATGCGAGGCTCATGCAGGCTCTCATCAGTTCGGCAGAAGCATATGAGCGGATGGCACAATGGCTGGTCGAGGATGCCTGACCTGCGCCCCGGGATCGCGAGCCATCCGACAGGACTCGCGGGGCGCGGGATGCCGGCGCCGCAGGGCGAAGGCCCTTTGCATTATCGGTCCGCCAACCGGCGGGCAGGGCGGCGAAATTCTGATATATGAGACGGATCACGGATTTTTTCGAGTCGCATCCACTGTTTTTGCACCGGAGGACGTATGCGGAACAATATCGGTCTCGTGCTGGCAGCCGCGGGACTTGCTCTGTTCGGGTTTACTCCTGCTGCGCGGGCCCAGGCAAATTTGTGCGCAATGCTTCCTGGTGCTGATGTCAGCAGCGTCGTCGGCTCGCCTGTGAAGCTCGATGGCGGTAGCAAGCCAGAGACGAACAAATCAGGGACAGGTACACTCACTTCTCAATCGTGCACTTACGATCCGCCGGGAGGCATCGGCAGCGGTCCCGCCACAGTGCGTGTCAACATCACGCAAGCTTCCTCGGTGCCCCTGGGGGCCCAGATGTTCAAGGCTCAAATGCAGTTCAATCCAGTTGGGAAGGGAGACCCGGTCAGCGGTGTCGGCGATGAAGCACAATCGTTTCGCGCGGCCGGCAGCATATACATGCGCAAGAAGAACATTCTTGCGGATATCCATGTCGGGCTGCGGGACCTCAACACCGACAGGGAACTGGCAATGGGGAAAGCGCTGGCAGTGAAGATCGCGGCACGGGTGCAGTAAAGAGCTTGTACATGCGGACACGAACAAGTCACGCTTCTATCGGGAAGGGCCAAGGGATCATACGTCGAAGTTCCGCAACAAAGCCCACGGGCGCCGCGAAAATAAAAAAAGTGATGCGGTGCTCTCGTTTCCGGCGTGAATGGTTCATCTGCGGCCGCGGCGGCAACAAGAACATTTTTGTTCCGTCAGCACCCTGACGTTCACAGCGCAATATATTTCTCCGCCTGTAGTATTGAGCGGTGGGGAGGTGTAGACTGCTGGGCATTCCGGGCCTTTTTTAAGGATGGACTCAGCCTCTCCGAGACTGCAAAAGCTGGCCCACCGGCTTCTTGTTCTTGAACGGCAGTCCGGACACCGCAGCGAGGAAGCTGCGGCATTTCACGTCACCGAGAAGCTGCGACAACGTCTCTCGATGTTGACCGGAGCCGCCGGATTTCGCGCCGTGCTGGCGCGCTCGCTGGCACTTGCAGGTCAAGAGGTCAAATGGCTCGGCGCGATCCGCGTCGATGCGCGCGGGTCGCTTGAAGCACTCAATGAGGTGTGCGCGCGGATGCCCGCGGATGAAATTGCCCGGGGCGAGGAAGCACTCATCGCGCATCTGATCGGGCTTCTGGTGACATTCATCGGGGCATCTCTGACAGCCTATCTGCTGCAGGACATCTGGCCCGAGGTTTCGCCTCAGGACCTCAGTCCTGAAATGGAGGAAAACGGTGGCTAGCAAGCGGAATCGCGCCAATGGAGCGCGGGGTGATCATCCTGCGGCTCCGCCCCCTAAGGTCGCGATCCGGAAGCTGGCCACCGGAATCCCCGGGCTCGACGGCATCTTGTATGGTGGGCTGCCGGAATTTTCATTCAACATCATTAGCGGCGGTCCGGGTTCCGGCAAGACCACCCTGGCGCATCAGTTCATATTCGCCAATGCGACGCCGGAACGCCCCGCGCTGTATTTCACCATCCTTGGCGAATCTCCGATCAAAATGCTGCGTTATCAGCAGCAATATGCGTTCTTCGATCCGGCCCGGCTGAACCGGGCGATTCATTTCATCAATCTCAGCGAGGCGGTCCTCGAAAGAGGTCTGCGCGAAGTGCTGGATGAAATCATCAAGCAGGTGGAAACAGTCCGTCCCGCTTTCGTGGTTGTGGATTCCTTTCGCACCGCGCTGCGCAGACGGCCAGGCGTTGACGAGATGGAGGTGCAATTCTTCGTTCAGCAACTGGCGCAGCACCTGACCACCTGGGAAGCGACGACATTTCTCATCGGCGAATATTCCAATGCGGAGATGAACGAAAATCCTGTGTTCACCGTGGCCGATGGCGTGTTCTGGCTGACGCAAGTGACCGAGCGCAATTCCGTCGTGCGAAAGCTGCAGATTTTGAAATCGCGCGGCCAGGCCTCGGTGCCGGGGCTGCACACGTTTCGCATCACCGAAGCGGGCGTGCAGACATTCTCGCGCACGTTGGGCCTCGAGAAGCGGAGGGAACGGCCGGACCAACGTCCCCGGCTGTCGACAGGCGTTGCGGAATTGGACGCGATGATGGGCGGAGGCATTCCCATGGGGGACAGCCTTCTGATCGCCGGTTCGTCGGGCACCGGCAAGTCTGCCTTCGGCACTCATTTTGTCGCCGAGGGCATCCGGCGCGACGAACATGCCATCATGGCCGTGTTCGAGGAGCGGCCGGAAGATTGTCTCCGGCGGGCACGGCATCTCGGTCAGGATCTCGACGCCGCGGTGCGCGCCGGCAAGTTGAAGCTGCTTTACCTGCGTCCGCTCGATCTCTCCGTGGACGAAAGCCTGCAGGCGATTATCGATGCCGTAAGCGAGACCGGCGCCAAACGGCTGGTGATCGATTCACTGGTCGGGTTCGAAATGGCGCTGGCGCCAGGGTTTCGCACCGATTTCCGCGAATCGCTGTACCGCATGATGGCGTCGCTGACCAACACCGGCGTCACCGTTCTCAGCACCGTGGAGGTGGATGAGTCATTCACGGAATTTCGCTTCACCCATTACATGGTGTCGTTTCTGGCCGACGATATCGTGCGTTTGCGTTACGTGGATATGGACGGCGAGTTGCGGCGTATCCTGACGGTGGTCAAGATGCGGGATAGCTCGCACAGCAAGGATATTCGCGAATATGAGATCACGCAAAGCGGAGTGCAATTGACCGGCGCGCGCTTCAACCAATACAGGGCCATGATCAGCGGGATTCCCGCCTATTGGAGAAGTCAATGACGCCGGAAACCGGCTTGAGTTCCAACGGCCAGGCCTCCGGTTTCCCGGCTGCATGCCAGTCCCTGTTGGAACTTTGTCCTGTACCGATGGCGGAACTCGAGGGCGATCTCCACCGGGTGCGTTACGCCAATCCCGCGCTGTGCCGGCTGCTGGACAAGTCGCAGGAAATGTTGGCGGGAGTGCCCTTCGCGGACGCGATTCGGGTCGATGATTCCTGCCTTGCGGTGCTGGATCGCGTGTACCAAACCGGTGAAGCGGCGACCCATACGGAGTGCAAACCGCCAGCCAGTGCTGCCGTGCGGTCTTACGCCATGTGGCCGGTGCTGGATGCAGGCCGGCGCCCGGTGGGGGTCATGGTACAGATGATTGTTCCGCAGCTTCTGGATGCCCGCGCGGGCGCCATCAACGAAGCGCTGCTCATTTCTTCGGTGTACCAGCATGAGCAGACCGAAACAGCGCAAAAGCTGAACGACCGGCTGCATACGGAATTGACCGAGCGAAAACTGGCAGAAGAAAAACTGCGGCTGGTTCACCAACAACTGCAACATGCGTTTGACTTCGACCAGGCGGTCATGGCGAGCATGGGTGAGGGCCTCTATACCATTGACCGTCAGGGCCAGCTCACCTCGATGAATCCCGCGGCGCAGGCGCTGCTTGGGTGGCGTTTTGAGGAGCTGAGAGGACAAGATGCGCATGGCAGGATGCATCACCATCACCCGGACGACACCGCGTTTCCGGCCGCGGAATGTCCGCTGTTGCGGGTCATTCAAACCGGCGAACCCCTGATCGCCCAGGAGGACGAGTTCATTCGCAGCGACGGGAGCTTTTTCCCGGTCGTCTACAGCGCCGCACCGGTGCGCGGAGATGCCGGCGTTGTGGGAGCGGTTGTGGTCTTTCGCGACGTCACGGAACGGCGGGCCGCTCAAGAGCGTGAACGGGCTCTGGCGAACGAAATCGCCCACCGGAACAGGAATCTGCTTGCGATCATCCAGACCATTGTGTCGCGCAGTCTGGCGGATAAGCGAACCCCTGCCGAGGCGCGCGACGCGATCATGCAGCGCCTGCAAGCCATTGCGAAAAGTCAGACAGCGCTCGAGAGCGGCGGTTTTGTGGGCGCGTCGCTGACGGAAATCACGCGGCTTGAGTTCGAGGCTGTCGCCGGCCGCATTGAGGCCAATGGTCCCGAAGTCATGCTGAATCCGCGGGCAGCACAGACTTTCGGGATGCTTCTGCATGAACTCGGAACCAACGCAATGAAGTACGGCGCGCTGTCATCCCCGGCCGGTAAGGTTAAGGTCGTGTGGTCCATCGAACCTGCGAACTCGGGTGACCAATTCAGGCTGCAATGGGTTGAGCGCGGCGGGCCGCCCGTTACACCTCCTGCGCACGAGGGCTTTGGCAGCGTTCTGATCGACAGGATCGTCGCACAGGACTTCGGCGCACGGCCAAGGGTGGATTTCGCACCCGAAGGCCTGCGCTACGAGATCGAAGTGCCGGTATCAGCGCTCGCGCCCGAAGCGATCGGCACGACGGTCTGACCAGGGCGGAACCGGTGGACGCCGTGAGTCCGAACCGGCGCGGCTTTATCGCGTTTCAATCTCTCTCCCCGGCGGAGGAACGCCATCGTGCACGAAATCAGGGTTAAACGCCTCGCTTACAATCCCGATCAGGAGATTGTAACTGCGCAATTGACCGGCGAAATGGGCGGCAGAGATGTGGAGGTGCAATTGCGCTTTCCGTTCAGAGCTCATGCAGACCGTCCCGAAGTTGACCTGCGCAAGGTCGCACTTCTCGAAATACAGCAAATCCTTCGGTCGGCTTCGAATATCACGTTGCCGGCCATCAGCGATCCGGCGGCAGGAAGAGTTGGGCCCTCGCCATCGGGTCAGAGCGGCACCTCAAGCTGGGAGAACGAAGGCGGCGCTGCACAAGCCGAGCGACGGGAAATTGTCTGGTTCGAGGACTCCTGACGCGGCGCTGAAATGCCATGACCAGAAAACGCCCGGCGCGACTCAGGGCGGAGCTGTTCTACTAAGCGGCTTTGCGCCTGGTGAACCGGCTGTAAAAAGTGTCGCCGGTTTTGGCCATGTCGCGCAACAGGCTATTGGGCTGGAAGCGCTCGCCGTATTTCCTGGCCAGCGCCTCGCATTGGGCAACAAATGCCGCGGCGCCGATGGTATCGATCATGGATAGCGGCCCGCCGGTGAACGGTGCAAAGCCCCAGCCAAGAATGGCGCCGACATCGCCATCCCTCGGATCGGTGATGACATTTTCCTCGTAGCAGCGCGCCGCTTCGAGGGCCTGAATGGTGATCAGACGACGGATGATTTCCTGCACGTCCTCGTCGCTGCGCCACGTTCCATTTCCGTAGGAGAACAGGCCGGGCCAAAGCCGCGCGCGCTTACCGCGATTGTCGTAGTCGTAGAAGCCTTTCCCCGCCTTCGTACCGGGACGGCCGCTCTTGTCGACAATCCAGGCCATGATCTCTTCCGGAGCACCCGGACGGTCGCTGTTTTTGACTTCCTTGCGCCAGGCGCGCTCGATCTTCAGCGCCGTATCGACGCCAACGGAATCGAGCACTTCGAGCGGACCCATCGGCATGCCGGCCATGCGCCCGGCATTTTCAATCAGCGGCGGCGTGATGCCTTCCGCAACCATCATCAAACCTTCGAGCGTGTACATGCTGAAGCAGCGCGACGTGTAGAAGCCGCGCGAGTCATTGACGACGATCGGAGTCTTGCGGATTTTTCCGGTGAAATCGATGGCGGTGGCGAGCGCGCGATCGCTCGTGTGTTTGCCGACAATGATTTCGACCAGCATCATGCGGTCCACCGGCGAGAAGAAATGGATGCCGATGAAGTTCTCCGGCCGCTTGCTCGCGCCGGCGAGACCGGTGATCGGCAGCGTCGAGGTATTCGAGCCGAAGATGGTGGTCTCCGCGATCACCGCATCGGTTTTCGCGGTGGCTTCGGCTTTTACCTGCCGGTCTTCGAACACCGCCTCGATGACAAGATCGACGTCGCGCAATTTGGCAAAATCGGTTTCCGGATGGATGCGCGCGAGTACTTCCTCTTTCCGGGCGGAAGTGGAACGTCCGCGCGAAATTTCTCGGTCGAACAGCTTCACGGAGTGGGTTTTCCCGGCCTCCGCGCGCTCTGGCGTGGTGTCGATCAGCGTGACGTCGATTCCGGCGAGCGCCGAAACATAGGCGATCCCGGCGCCCATGACGCCCGCGCCGAGGATTCCGAGGCGCTTGACTTCGGTGCGCGCCACTTCCTTTGGCCGCCGGGCGCCTTTGCCGAGTTCCTGCATCGAGTGGAACAGGGTGCGGATCATGGCCTTGCTGTTGTCCGACAGCAGCGCGCGGGTGAAGTAACGGGCTTCGATCTTCAGGCCGGTATCGATATCGACCAGCAGACCTTCATAGACCGCCGACATGATAAAGCGCTGCGCCGGATAATTGTCGTAAGTGCGGCTGCGAAGCATCGCATTGCCGACGGTGAACACCTGCGCGCCGGATTTGGAAAACGGCCCGCCGCCGGGCATCCGGAAGTCTTTCTGGTCCCATGGCGACTGCGGCTTTGGATTGGCGGCGATCCAGGCCTTTGCGGCAGTGATCAGCTCTGCCGCCGGAACGGTCTTCTGCACGATGCCGAGACCAAGCGCGGAAGCGGCATCGATGCGGCGCGATTCCAGCATCAGCGGCAGCGCCGCCATCGCTCCAATCATGCGCGGCAGCCGCTGCGTACCGCCGGCGCCCGGAATCAATCCGATCTGCGCCTCGGGAAAACCGATCCGCCCCGATGTATCCTGCGCCATGATGCGATGGTGACAGGCAAGCGTCAGTTCCAGTCCACCGCCGAGCGCCGTTCCGTCGATCGCGGCCACGACCGGTTTGCCGCAGGTCTCGAATTTCCGGAACACGCGATGGATTCCCATCATGGCGTCGAACACGGCTTTTGCCGCTTCGTCTTTGCCCGCGCCGGAGATCCCGGCCATCTCGTCGAGATCGGCGCCGGCGCAGAAATTTCCCTGCTTGGTGCTGGTGATGATGAGGCCCTTGATCGACGCCTCGCCGGCAATGCGTTCAATCACCTGTCCCAATTCCGCGACGGCTGACATAGACAACAGATTCACCGCCTTGCCAGGCGTGTCCCAGGTCAGCGTGACAATGCCCTCGCCGTCCTGTTCCCATTTGAATTGCACAAGCTCCATGTCACAGCCTTTCAATAATTGTGGCCGTGCCCATTCCGGCGCCGATGCACAATGTGATCAGTGCGGTGGACTTGCCGCGGCGTTCGAGCTCGTCTAGCGCGGTGCCGAGCAGCATGGCCCCGGTTGCGCCAAGCGGATGGCCCAGGGCGATCGCGCCGCCATTGACGTTGACGTTCTCGGGCGTGAGCTTCATCTCCTTCAGATAACGCAGTACGACTGAAGCAAAGGCCTCATTGATTTCGAAGAGATCGATGTCTTTGGTCTGCATGCCGGCGCGTGCCAGCACTTTTTTGCTGACGTCAGCGGGCGCAGTCAGCATGATCGCCGGCTCCGAGCCGATGGACGCAAAAGCGCGCACGCGTGCCCGCGGTTTCAGGCCCAATGCATCGCCCTTTTCTTTTGACCCCATCAGCACCGCAGCGGCGCCGTCGACAATGCCCGACGAGTTTCCGGCATGGTGGACGTGATTGATGGCTTCGAGATGCGGATAGCGCTGGATCGCAACCGAATCGAAGCCAAGTGCGCCCATTTCGGCGAAAGACGGTTTCAACCCGCCGAGGCTCTGCATCGTCGTCTCGGGACGCATATGCTCATCGCGCGAAAGGATGGTCTGGCCGAGCGCATCCTTCACCGCCACGACGGATTTGGCGAAACGGCCATCCTTCCATGCCTCGGCTGCGCGTTTCTGGCTTTGGACCGCATAGGCATCGACATCGTCGCGCGAGAAACCGTCGACCGTGGCGATCAGGTCGGCGGAAATTCCCTGGGGCACGAAATAGGCCGGAATGGCAAGCGATGGGTCCTCCGGCCAGGCGCCGCCGGAGGAGCCGATTGGAACCCGGCTCATCGCCTCGACACCGCCGCCGATCGCGAGATCGGTTTGTCCCGACATGATGCCGCCCGCAGCGAGATTGCAGGCATCCAGTCCGCTGGCGCAGAAACGGTTGATCTGCATGCCGGGGACATTTTCGGCGTAGCCGGCCTTGAGCACCGCGGCGCGGGCAATGTCGGCGCCCTGCTCGCCTACTGGATCGACGCAACCGAGAATGACATCGTCGAGCTCGGCTGTGTCCAACCTATTGCGGTCGCGTACGGCTTGCAGCGCCTGGGTGGCCAGTTCGAGAGCGGTGACCTCATGCAGCGAGCCGTCTTTTTTCCCCCGGCCGCGCGGCGTGCGAACGGCGTCATAAATGAAGCAGTCGGTCATGTGATTGGTCCCTGATCCCGCCATGCGAACACAAGCGGCCCCCGCACGTCGCTGTGCGGGGGCTCGCGTCGATGAGTTGCTTCAACAATTGGCCCGTGTCACCCGGCCCGTTGGTAATTTTGCAAAGCGAAGTCCCAATTTAGCAGCTTTTCGGCGACCGCTTTCAGAAAATCCGGCCGGCGATTCTGATAATCGAGGTAATAAGCATGTTCCCAGACATCAATGGTCAGGATGCATCTTTTGCCATGCGCCATCGGCGTATCGGCGTTTCCGGTCTTCTCGATTTTCAGCTTATTGCCGTCCGCCACCAGCCAGACCCAGCCGCTGCCGAACTGTGCGCCACCGGCTTCCGCGAATTGCTTGATGAAATTCTCCAAGCCGCCGAAATCCCGATCAATATCGGCTTTGACTTTTCCCGACGGCGCGCCGCCCTTGGGTGACAGGCAGGCCCAAAAGAATGTGTGGTTCCATGCCTGCGCCGCATTGTTGAAAATCGGCGCGTCGGCGGAGTTCCTGGACGATTCCCGCACCACTTCGTCGAGAGGCATGACCGCAAAACGCGTGTTCACGACGAGCTGGTTCAGCTTGTCGACGTAAGCCTTGTGATGCTTGCCGTAATGAAAGCTCATGGTCTTGGCTGAAATCACGGGTTCCAGCGCATTTTCGCCATAAGGCAAAGGCGACAGCGTAAAAGGCCCATTGTTGACTTTCGCGTCCATACGCACCTCCGAAGTGACAATAGCTAGAATGAGGTCAAACGAATTGGCCGGCGCGGCCGTTCCACGGCGCGCATGGCGGGAACATGCGCGAATTGCCGCAGAACGACAGGTTGCAACTCTCTGTCAGGCTTTGGGGGCACGGCTTTCATTGCACGCGCGATCGCGTCAATTGATAGCGCAATTTTCCTTCGGCAGAAAAGCGGCACAATGCGGGCGAGCGCGAAGTGGCGTTCGCAAAGTACTGCTTTCGCCCGCTGTCGCAGCATCAGTTTTGCCGGTTGTTCCGTACACGGCTCATCTTCATTGGACGTACGGTATCCGTCCAGGGGTTCTCAGTCCATCAGGGGCAGCGCGGGTTGTGGATGCGTGGCGAGTTCAGCGAAAGCTGCCTCTGAGCAGCGCTGCTTGCCCGTGATTGCCCGGCTCAGTGGCCCGGAGTAGAGTCGGGCCATGGGCAAAATCGCTACCATCGGTATGCTGCTGTCCGCGCTTGCAATGCCGGCTTTTGCTGCGCCCGCGGCCTCACCCCAACTGACCGGGAGCGACCCGGCACCGAATGCCGTGGTCAAAGCCCCGGTCTATATGGTGCATATGATGTTCGACCTGCCGGTCGATCTCAAAAGCGTCTCCTTTCGCGTCACCGACCGGAATGGCAAACCGGTGGATGTCGGGCAACCGATGCCGATGGATGCCGAGAACAAGATGCTGATGGCGATTCCGAACACGCCGCTGCCGCCGGGCGTGTACAAAGTCGAGTGGCACGCCACCGGAGCGGACGGCAAACCGATCAGCGGCGAGTTCTCGTTCACCGCACAATAGGGAGGACAGCATGAGGCATTACACAGTTGCGGCGCTTGGTCTGGCCGCAATCGCATTTTCTGCGCCGGCCTTCTCACAGGGGCAGCCGGACTTTTCCAGGATCGAAGTCAAAACGACCGATCTCGGGCACAACACCTATATGCTGGAAGGCGCTGGCGGAAATGTCACGATTGCCGTCGGCAGCAATGGCGTGATCATGGTCGATGCGCAGTTCGCGCCAATGCACGACAAGCTTACGGCGGCGATCGCCAAAGTGACCAATCAGCCGGTGAAATATCTGATCAACACGCATTATCACGGCGATCACACCGGCGGTAATGCGGCCTTCGGCAAGGAAGGGGTTATCATCGTCGCCCAGGAAAACGTGAAAAAGCGGCTGCAGAATCCGCCGGTGGGCGCAAACGGCCAAACGCCGCCGGCCGCACCGCCGGAAGCGCTGCCGGCGCAAGTTTACAAGGATAAGACGACCGTGAGCGTTGGCGGCCGTACCGCACAGGTCGGCTACATTGCCAATGCGCATACCGACGGCGATTCGTATGTCTATTTTCCGGACGCCAATGTGCTGGCCACCGGCGATCTCAATGGTGCACAGCGCAATTACACCAATCCAGACATCCGGGGCGGCGGAACAATCAACGGAATTATTTCGAGCTTCGACACCGTGATCCGGGTCGCCAATGACCAGACCAAAGTTGTGCCGGGTCACGGACCGCTGGCGACCAAGGCCGATCTGATTGCCACACGCAAAGTGCTGGCGACGGTTCGCGACCGGGTCGCGAAAATGAAAGCTGCCGGCATGACAGAAGATCAGGTGGTGGCGGCCAAACCGACCGCTGATGTCCAGGAGCAGCGCCACGCCGACGATATGGTCAGCGAGCGTTTTGTGCGGCTGGTCTATGAAACTGTGAAATAGCCAGAACCGGGACGCGTCAACCAGCGGCGCGTCTGATTCCCTGGCGGGCGCAATGAGGAGGCAGTTCGATGCGAATGGCCGTCGCTCATGTCACAGTCTGCACGCTGGCTCTTACGCTGCCCGCACTTGCAGCACCATCGGTTCCGGATTTTTCCGGCCTGTGGTGGCACACCTCATTGCCGGGACCGGAGCCGCTTGCCTCCGGTCCGACCAGCGTCACCAATCTCTCCCGAACCCGCGAGGGCTACAGCGACTATGGCCAACTCGTCGGCAATTACAGAAATCCGATCCTGAAACCGGAAACGGCCGCGACCGTGAAGAAGTTCGGCGACATGTCGCTGGCGGGAATCGAATTTCCCAATCCGGCGAACCAGTGCTGGCCCGAGCCCGGCCCGTTCATCTACAAGAACTTTGGATTGCAGGTGCTGCAGCATGGCGACGTGATCACTTTGCTCTATGAGCAGGATCATGAGGTCCGGCACGTGCGGATGAATTCCAGCCATCCGGCTCCGCTGTCACCAAGCTTCTATGGCGACTCCGTCGGTCATTATGAAGGCGATACACTGGTCGTAGATACTGTCGGAATCCGCGCCGATCGTCCCTTCGCCATGGTGGATCTTTATGGCACACCGTACAGTAGCGCGCTCCACATGGTTGAACGCTTCCGCCTCATCGACTACGAGCAGGCCAAAGAGGGACTGGCGAGGGACGCGAAGGAGAATTATCGCGTCGCGGCAGGCACTGTGAACCGGAACTATCGCGGCAAATATCTCCAGGTCCTGTTCACTGTCGATGATCCTGCCGTGTTCACCACGCCGTGGTCCGCCACGGTCACTTATGGTCGCGGCTCGACCGAGTGGCCAGAGACCGTCTGCGCCGAAAATGGGCATGTCTATTATGATAAGGACGAGACTGTTCCGACGGCGATAAAGCCTGATTTTTAAGGCGGATTGGGCTCAGGATTGCTCGAAACACTCAACCATGGGAGCGCGGAATGACTGACGCGAAGGGCCCTGCGTGTAGCGGGGCCCTTCGCGAATCTGTCGCCGGCGAACCGGATCACATGGCCTTCATCGTCTGTTCGATCCAGGTGCGGTGACGGCGCTCATCGGAAAGGTTGCTGTTCAGCACCTTCTTCATTTCGGCGGTCATTCCCTTGTGGGAGACCGCACGCTCATAGGCCGTATTGGTGTCGTCCTCATTTGTTTTCATTGCCATGAGGATGGCCTTATCGCCCATGAGCGCGCCCATTGCGACCTTGCCGGTCGTCAGAAGCGACTTCATGTCGGAGCCGGTCGGCACCTTGCCACCCAGTTCCCGAACGAAGGGAGCAAGATTCTTCGTGTGACGCTCGTGATCATTGCAGAAGCTCTGCATATGCGCGGCAAATTTGCGGTCCTTCAGCTTCTCGATGGCCGAGCGGTACGCCTCGATGGCGTCGTAGTCGAGTTTGATCAGGTCCATCAACAGATCGACCAGTTCAGATTCCGTTCCTACCATTGTGACCATTGGCGCAAATCTCCTTTGACCCTTTATTCGGCAACGCCGAGTCGCAAAGGCCGGTTCGATCACGCCTCGTCCAGTTAAACTGTGCGTGAACGCGAAAAGTGCAGCTGCCGGGCGAATTGCCAGAGTCGCACGGCTGTGCGGCTTGGGCTATGACGGTCCCGACCGACCAAGAGACCCCGAGTTGACGGAAACGCCGCTGTTCCTGACCAACCTCTGGTACATGGCTGGCCTTGGCCATTCGCTGAGGCGCGGAGCCATACGCCGCGAGATGTTGTGTGGTGAGCCTGTGCTGCTGGGCCGCACGGCAGATGGCGAGGTTTTTGCCCTGCGCGATATCTGTCCCCATCGCGCGGCGCCGCTTTCGGCCGGCCGTTTCAGGGGCAATGATGTCGAGTGTCCCTATCACGGCTGGCGGTTCACGACCGAAGGCCGGTGTTCGCATATTCCCTCAGTGCTTCAGGATCAGTCCTTTGAAACCGGCCGGATCGGCGTTCGCAAATATCCAACCCGCGAGCAGGATGGGCTGATCTGGGTCTATTTCGCCGCAGATGCGAATGAAATGCCGGCCATTGAGCCGCCGGTGCTTCCGATCGCAGCCCGTGACGGCCGCGCCCTGCCCCGCTTTGTGGAATCGCAGATTTTCCCCTGTGAACTGGATCATGCGGTTGTCGGCCTGATGGATCCGGCGCATGGCCCCTTCGTCCATCGCGCATGGTGGTGGCGCAGCGAAAGCTCGATTCACGCCAAGGCCAAGCAGCACACGCCGTCGCTGCGCGGCTTCACCATGACCGGACATGCGCCATCATCGAATTCCTTCGCCTACAAGATCCTAGGCGGCGATCTGGTGACGGAAATCCGTTTTGAACTTCCCGGCCTCAGATACGAGCACATCACGGCCGGAAAGCGCGAAGTGCTGGGCTTCACCGCCGTGACTCCGAAAGACGGCAATTCGACTCTGGTCACGCAGGTTTTCTACTGGACCATACCGTGGCTCGCGGCGATTAGACCGATCTTCCGGCCCTTCGCCCGCGCCTTTCTTGGCCAGGACCGCCGAATCGTGGAATTGCAGAATGAGGGATTGAAATTTTCTCCGTCGCAAATGCTGATTCAGGACGCCGATGTTCCGGCGATATGGTACCACCGGCTGAAGAAAGCCTGGTCCCAATCGGTGGAAACGGGTAAGCCCTTCGTCAACCCTGTGCAGGAGCGCATGCTCCGCTGGCGCAGTTAGAGCAGGAACGGCCCCCGGCGATGGGGGCTTTTTTTTGGAATTAAGCACGATCAAATGGCACGCCGAACCGACATCCATACAATCCTGATCATTGGCGCCGGACCGATTGTCATCGGTCAGGCCTGTGAATTCGATTATTCCGGCGCCCAAGCCTGCAAGGCGCTGCGTGCCGAGGGTTACCGCATCGTCCTGGTGAATTCGAATCCCGCCACCATCATGACCGATCCGAGTCTGGCGGATGCGACCTATATCGAGCCGATCACGCCGGAATTCGTCGAAAAGATCATCATCCGCGAGAAGGCCAATGTTCCGGAAGGGCGCATTTTCGCACTGCTGCCGACGATGGGCGGCCAGACCGCGCTGAACACAGCGCTTGATCTCCACGAAAGCGGAGTGCTCGCCCGTCATGGCATCGAAATGATCGGCGCCAATGCGGCGGCGATTGCAAAAGCCGAAGACCGCGAATTGTTTCGCGAAGCCATGCAGCAGATCGGTCTTGAGTCGCCGCGCTCGGTATTCGTGCTCGACCACGCCGCCGCCATGGAGGCTCTGGAAAAAGTCGGGCTGCCGGCCATCATTCGCCCGTCATTCACATTGGGTGGCACGGGGGGCGGCATTGCCTATAACCGTGAGGAATTCGCCGAGCTTACGGCCGGCGCACTGGACGCCTCGCGCGGCCACGGAATCCTCGTCGAAGAATCGGTCCTCGGATGGAAGGAATTCGAACTCGAAGTCGTGCGCGACCGGAATGACAACGCGATCATCATCTGTTCGATTGAAAACATCGATCCGATGGGCGTGCACACCGGCGATTCCATTACGGTCGCACCCGCGCTCACTTTGACCGACAAGGAATACCAAAGATTGCGCAGTGCCTCGATTGCGGTGTTGCGCGAGATCGGGGTCGAGACCGGAGGTTCGAATGTCCAGTTTGCCGTCAATCCGGCGAATGGGCGCGTGCTGATCATCGAGATGAATCCCCGCGTCTCCCGCTCATCGGCGCTGGCCTCCAAGGCGACCGGTTTTCCGATCGCGAAAGTCGCGGCCAAACTCGCAGTCGGGTACACGCTGGATGAACTGGACAACGACATCACGCAGGTCACGCCGGCTTCGTTCGAGCCGTCGATCGATTACATCGTGACCAAAATTCCCCGATTTGCGTTCGAAAAATTTCCCGGCGCAGATCCGGTTCTCACCACATCCATGAAATCGGTCGGCGAAGTGATGGCGATCGGCCGCACTTTTGCGGAGTCGCTGCAAAAGGCGCTACGGTCGCTGGAGACGGGTCTGACGGGGCTGGATGAGATCGCGATTCCCAATCTCGGCCAGGGCGACGATTCCAGCGCCATCCGTGCCGCGCTGGGACGTCCGACGCCGGACCGCCTGCGGATCGCTGCTCAGGCGCTCCGGCTCGGCATGGATCCGTCCGATCTGTCGCGGCTGACCGGATATGACCCCTGGTTCGTGGAACAGATTGCGGGAATCCTTCGTGCCGAAGAGAGAGTCAAGCAATCGGGAATTCCGGCCGATCCGGAAGAATTGCGCTCGCTGAAAGTCATGGGCTTTTCCGATGCGCGTCTCGCCAAACTTGCGGGCATCGCGGAATCTGAGGCCGCAGCGGCGCGGCGCGCGGTTGATGTTCACCCGGTTTACAAGCGCATCGATACCTGCGCTGCCGAATTCGCGGCACTGACATCATACATGTATTCGACTTATGAATCGGCCTGGGATGGCGCAGCCGAATGCGAGGCGAGGCCCGGCGATGGCCGCAAAGTCATCATCCTCGGTGGCGGCCCCAACCGTATCGGGCAGGGCATAGAATTCGATTATTGCTGCTGCCACGCCTGCTTTGCGCTGACCGCGCAAGGTTTTGAGACCATCATGATCAACTGCAATCCGGAGACGGTGTCGACGGATTACGACACTTCGGACCGCCTGTATTTCGAGCCATTGACGGCGGAGGACGTGCTCGAAGTGATCCGCGTCGAGCAGTCGAAGGGTGAGCTCGCGGGCGTCATTGTCCAGTTCGGCGGCCAAACGCCGTTGAAGCTTGCCGGCGCGCTTGGCCGCGCCGGCGTTCCCATCCTCGGCACATCGGCGGACGCTATCGATCTCGCGGAAGACCGTCAGAGATTTCTCGAACTGTTGAAATCGCTGGATCTGAAACAGCCGGATAATGGTACGGCGCGGGATTTGGATGGGGCGCTGAAGGTGGCCGGGCGCATTGGCTATCCGCTGATCTTGCGGCCGTCCTATGTGCTTGGCGGCCGTGGCATGATCATCGTCTCCGACGAGCAATCGCTGAAGAACGCGCTGCAGTCCGGCGAGCTGTTCCGCATTTCGGGCGACAATCCGGTTTTGATCGACCGGTTTCTCCAGCACGCGGTGGAAGTGGATGTCGATGCGATCGCCGACGATACTGGCGACGTGTTCATTGCCGGGATCATGGAACATATTGAAGAGGCGGGAGTCCATTCGGGCGATTCCGCCTGCGCCCTGCCCCCCCATTCGCTCGATGCCGGAACGATCGCCGAGCTGAAGCGCCAGACCATTGCGCTCGCGCGTGCGCTCGAAGTCCGTGGGCTGATGAACGTCCAGTACGCGATCCAGAACGGCGAAATATTTGTCCTTGAAGTCAATCCGCGCGCCTCCCGCACGGTGCCGTTCGTGGCCAAGGCGATCGGGTTGCCGGTTGCCGGGATCGCGGCCCGCGTCATGGCGGGGGAAAGACTGGCGCAGTTCACCCTCAGCCGTCAGGCAAAGGGACATATTGCGGTCAAGGAAGCGGTCCTGCCGTTCAGCCGCTTCCCGGGCGTCGACACGATACTTGGGCCGGAAATGAAATCGACGGGCGAAGTCATGGGCCTCGACTCCGATTTCGGCCGTGCCTTTGCCAAGAGCCAGATCGGCGGTGGGACAAAATTGCCGCTCTCGGGTGCCGTCTTCATTTCCGTCAAGGATGCCGACAAGGACCTCGCAACCGGCCCCGCCGCCCAGTTAATCGCGATGGGATTTAATATCGTCGCAACCCGTGGCACCGCGAAGGTCCTGGGGGCGGCGGGGCTCCCGGTACGGGTGGTCAACAAGGTTCTGGAGGGTCGGCCCCACATCGTAGATGAGATGAAAAACGGCGATATCTGCCTCGTCTTCAACACAACCGACGGGGCACAGGCGCTGGCCGATTCCGCCTCGATCCGCAAGACTGCGCTTCAACTTAAGATACCCTATTGCACGACAATGGCCGGCGCCGCAGCCGTGGTTTTGGCCATTCAGTCGCTCAAATCCGGCTCACTTGAAGTTGCCCCCCTACAGTCATATGCTTAAAGGCTGGCTTTAGCCGTTGGGCTGCCGGAAACGGCGACCAGTCCTCAAGCGTTCTGTTCGGGCCTTTCTGCCGGTTCCATCACGCGGCCGGACAGAAGCGGTCAGTTTACCGTCGAGTTCAGGGTGGAGAAGCATGGACAAAATTCCGATGACCGCCGGGGGCTATCGCGCCCTTGAGGATGAGATTCAACATCTGAAAATGGTTGAGCGTCCCACCGTCATCAAAATGATCGAAGAGGCGCGCGCTCATGGGGATCTGTCGGAAAACGCGGAGTACCATGCGGCCAAGGAACGGCAGGCTTTTATCGAGGGCCGCGTGATGGACCTGGAAGACAAGCTCTCGCGCGCCGAAGTCATCGATGTCACCAAACTCTCCGGAAAAACCGTGAAGTTCGGGGCGACCGTCACGCTCGCGGATGAAGACACCGAGGCCAAGGTGAAGTATCAGATCGTTGGCGACCTTGAAGCGGATGCCAAGCGAGGGCGCATCTCCATCTCGTCCCCGATCGCACGCGCGCTGATTGGCAAGAGCGCAGGTGACACCGTGGAAGTCGCAGCGCCGGGCGGCGCCAAGTCCTACGAAATCCTCAAGGTGCAGTTCGCATAACGACCGGGGAATTTGCGCAAACTGTGCTAGCATTTTGCGGGAAGTTCTGGAGGCCGGTTATGCGCATACTTGTTGCGCTCGCGTTTGCGCTGGTACTCGCGGGCGTGCCCCTGCCCGGCGGCCGAGCGGCAGCAGTGGAAATCCATGTTCTGACGGCAGGCGCCGTCCAGGAAGGCGAAAAGCAGCTCGCTGAAGGCTACCGCCATCTGACCGGGAATCGGGTGACTTTCACCGCCGGGACCGTCGGGCAGATCGAGGAACGTCTGAAAAACCACGAACCCGCCGACGTCATTGTGGTTTCCAAACCGGCCATGGAGCAGCTCGAAAAAGCCGGAGATATCCGTCCACGTGCCTCGGCGATACTCGGCCGGATCGGCATTGGTGTGGGCGTCAAGGAAGGAAGCAGCGTCCCGGACATCAGCAGCCCGGAAAAATTCAAGGCCGCAATGCTGGGCGCCAGGTCCATTACATATATGGACCCTGCAGCAGGGGCGTCGTCCGGTATCGCGACAGCGAAAATCCTGAAGAATCTCGGCATTGCCGATGAAATGGCGAAAAAGACCACGCTTACGGAAACCGGATATTCGGCAGATCGGGTCGCCTCGGGCGAGGTTGAGATGGCGATCCAGAACATCAGCGAAATCGTGCCGGTGAAAGGCGTCAAACTGGCAGGGCCGCTTCCGGCACCGCTGCAAGTTTACACGGCCTATTCCGCAGGCGTGGCGAGCACCAGCGTCAGTCCGAAGGAAGCCATGGATTTCATTCGCTTTCTGATCCGGACGGAGTCGGCCAAAGTCTGGAAGGATGCCGGGGTCGAACCGGCATACTGAGCCCGTCAGCCGGCGAGCATCCCTGACAATTGTGGCTGCGAATCTCTATATTACCGGCGTTATTGGGGTTCGATTCGATGGCAACCGTAGCGCTTGTTGACGACGACAAAAACATACTTGCTTCCATCACCATGCTGCTGGAGCAGGAAGGCTATCATGTCCGCAGCTATACGGATGGCGCCTCGGCACTGAGCGCGCTGACGGCAAATCCGCCGGATCTCGCAATCCTGGACATTAAAATGCCGCGCATGGATGGCATGGAGCTACTGCGGCGGCTGCGGCAATCGGCAGAAATCCCCGTGATTTTCCTGACCTCGAAAGATGAGGAAATTGACGAGTTGATGGGACTGAATGCGGGCGCCGACGACTATATCCGCAAACCGTTTTCGCAGCGCCTGCTGCTGGAACGGGTGAAAGCGGTGCTGCGCCGCGCCGAGGGCAAGAAAGGCGCTCCGGTCGCTCCCGGCGAAGGCAAGCAGACCATGACGCGGGGCAAGCTTACGCTCGATCCGTTGCGTCATGAATGCATGTGGGACAGCAAACCCGTCCGGCTGACCGTGACCGAATTCCTGATCCTGCAATCGCTGGCGCAACGGCCAGGTTTCGTCAAAAGCCGGGATAATCTCATGGACGCCGCCTATGACGATCAGGTCTATGTCGACGACCGGACCATCGATTCACACATCAAGAGGCTGCGCAAAAAGTTCAAGGCGGTGGACGAAAACTTCGATTCCATCGAGACACTGTATGGTGTCGGCTACCGGTACAAGGAGAACTGATTCTGCCGCGTGACCCGAGGGCGCTGTCGTGAACCTGCGCCCGCAGTTCCACATGGGCGCACCGTTGCGGAGCCTGGTCGACACCCGGCGTGAACGGCCTGCACGCCGTTTCTCTGCCCTCACCCAGCGCATTCTGTTCTTCAACGCGATTGCGCTGCTGATTCTGCTCGGCGGAGTATTGTGGGTGCAGTCCAACCGCACCGGGCTGGTTCAGGAACGGATTTCCGGAATCCGCGACCAGGCGGTGATTATCGCCGGGGCAGTGGCTGAGTATTCGGCCAATCCGGAGCTGCGCACAATCGAAACGGCACAAGCCGAACCGCTGCTGCGCCAACTGATTGCGCCAACGGATTTGCGCGCGCGCGTCTACACCACGACAGGACGGCTGCAAATCGACACCCGCAACCTGCTGCCCCGCAATGTGGTGAGCACCGCGGTTTTGCCGCCGCCCGACTCGGCCAACCCGGTGACGGCGTTCTTCAGCCACGCGGCCGCAGCTGCCGAACATCTCTATGACGGCCTTGTCGGCGTGCGCCCGCTGTCGAATCTCGAACCCTATTTCGAAGCCGGCCAGAACGGCCGGGTCTATGACGAAGTCAACAAGGCCCTCGGCGGCGAAACCGGAACCAGCGAGCGGGTCAACGAGCAGGATGAGCTGGTGCTGTCGGTTGCCGTGCCGATCAAGCGCTTTCAGACGATTTACGGCGTGCTGATGCTGACGACGGAGTCGGGCGATATTGACGGGATTCTCAAAGCCGAACGCACGGCATTGTTCGAAGTATTTTTTGTCGCTTTTGCCGCGCTGCTGTTCTCCTCGCTTTACCTCGCCGGCTTCATTGCTGCACCGATCAGGAACCTGGCGGAGGCGGCAGAACAAATTCGCCGCGGGCGGCGCGGCCGCGAAGCGATACCGACTCTGGAAGACCGCAATGACGAGATCGGCGAGCTTGCCGAATCCCTGTCGGCCATGACGCGCGCGCTGTACGACCGGATCGATGCGATCGAAAGCTTTGCCGCCGATGTCGCACATGAACTGAAAAATCCGCTGACTTCGCTCAAGAGCGCTGTCGAAATGCTGGAGCGGACGAAGGAGCCGGAAAAACGCGAGCGGCTGGTGCAGGTGGTGCGCAACGATCTCAAACGCATCGACCGGCTGATCACCGATATTTCCGACGCATCGCGTCTCGATGCCGAATTGTCGCGCGGGCAATCGGCTCCGGTGGATATCACCAAACTGCTGGACACCATGGTCGATATCTATAACGGCATGGACCTGCCACGGGGCATCCGGATTCATTTCTCGTCCGAAGCGCCACCCCGTGCGGTTGTCCAGGGATTAAGCGAGCGTCTTGGTCAGGTGTTCCGTAACCTGATCGATAATGCGATTTCGTTCAGTCCGCAGAGTGGCATTGTCGAAGTGTCTGCGCAAATCGCGGGCGCGCGCGTGCTGGCCGAAGTGGCGGACGAGGGACCGGGAATACCGGAGCCCGACATCGAACGCATTTTTGAACGGTTCTACACCGAAAGGCCGGCCGAGCATGGCTTTGGCAAGAATTCGGGACTAGGGCTTGCGATCGCGCGTCAGATCGTCGTGAGCCATGGCGGCCGCATCTGGGCCGAAAACAAGCGAAATTCGGAAGGCCGGCGCGTCGGCGCGCGATTCATCGTCGAATTGCCGCTGGCCAGAGTTGATGCGTGAACCCGGGCAATAGCGGACGAGTCCTCGTCCACGCCACTGCCGTGATACCGGGTTCTGCCTCACTACCGTTTGGCGCGTCCGTGGAATCCGCAGTGCTGCTATTGGGCGACAGCGGCGCCGGGAAATCCGGCATTGCCTTGCGCATGATCGCGATGGGTGCGCGGCTGCTCGCAGATGACCAAACCGCATTGTTCGTGGAATCGGGAGAGCTCCATGCGGAAGCTATCGCGGTGGCGCGTGGTCATATCGAGATTCGTGGTGTTGGGATTGTGAATATCCCGGTAGCGGATCGGGCGCCTGTGCTGTTCTGCGTCCGGCTGACGCGGGAGGCGCCGCCACGCCTGCCAGAGCCTGAATTCTTTCACCCGGATCGGCTTAAGCTTTCGGTCGCGCCGCGTCTCTTCCGGCTCAATAGTTGCGACGCATCGACGCCCGCGACGATCGCGGCGGCGGCGGCAGCAATCCAGAGTAATTCGCTGTTGTCCGGCGACGGCACTTTTTTCTGACCGGGACGCTGCTATGTTGCGCGACTTTTTCATTAGCCCGGCTGAAGAATGATCGGCATTGTCATTGTCACGCACGGCCATCTTGCCGACGAACTCCTGTCGGCGGTCCAGCACGTCGTGGGACCGCAGTCACATATCAAGACCGTTTGCATTGGCCCGCAGGACGACGTGGAGCAAAGGCGGGCCGAGATTGCCGCAGCGATCAAGGCGGTGGACCTCGGCGGCGGCGTTGCTCTCGTGACCGATATGTTCGGCGGTACTCCCTGCAATCTGGCGCTGGCGCATCTCAAGCGGGGAAAGATCGAAGTGCTCGCCGGCGCCAACCTCCCGAGCCTGATCAAACTGATCGGCCTTCGCGCCGACCTGCCGCTGGAAAAGGCGGTTGACGAGGCGATCAAGTCCGGGCGCAAATATATGCGTGCAGGCTCCTCGGAGCTGGCGTCAGCTCCTGGCCCGAAACCGTGACTTCGGGAAAGCTCGCAGCCACGGCCACCATCGTCAACAAGAAAGGCTTGCATGCGCGGGCTTCGGCCAAATTCGTCGAGACGGTGGCCCGGTTCCAGTCCGACGTGACAGTCAGAAAAGGTGAAAATGCCGTCTCGGGGCGTTCGATCATGGGATTGATGATGCTGGGCGCGTCGCAGGGGACGAGCATCGAACTGGAAGCCGAAGGACCGGATGCCGGCGCGGTACTGGCGGCGTTGCAGCAATTGATCTCCGGGCGGTTCAACGAAGAGAGCTGACCGTAGGGGGCGATTTTTGGTAAAAATCGCGGCATGCGGAAATTTGCGCTGCTTCCCATCGGTTTGGCATGGGCGCTGTTCGTGCAAATGGCGGCAACCGTCGCCGCAACGCCCGCAATGGCTTCCGGGCCTGCGATCTGGCGCATCCGTTCCGCCGACAGCACGGTTTATCTGTTCGGATCGATTCATATCCTTCCACACGGATATCCATGGATGACGCGGCGCATCGCTGACGCCATGGACGCTTCCGATCTGTTCGTCTTCGAAATCCCGATCGACAATGACACCAGAGCGGAAGAGCGCGAATTCACCGCGAAATATGGCGTGCTGCGGGAGAGGCAATCGATCCGCGGCGTGCTTACGCAAGGTGAATTCGACCGCTATGCGGCGGTGATGCAGGCCGCCGGGCTCAGCGCCCGCGATTATGAACGCTACCGTCCGTGGCTCGCCTCACTGATGCTCGGCCTCGCCTATCTGCATCCGGATGATCTGACCGCGCTGAGAGGCGCCGATGACGAAGTGATGACATTCGCCCGCGAACATAAGCGTCAGTCAGAATATCTCGAAAGCGTTCAGCAGCAGTTGGAGCTGCTCACATCGGGGAGCGAAGCATCGCATATCGCGGAATTGAGACATCTGATCGACACTCTACCGAGTTCCCGCGATACCGAATCGGAACTGCTCGCCGCCTGGAGCAGCGGCAATATTGACCGCCTGTCGGCAGAACTTGCCGGCATCTTTAACCCATCCCCGGAGACAGAAAAATTCCTCCTGTCGCAGCGCAATCACCTTTGGCTGTCGACAATCCGCCCGCTGCTGCAGCGCCCGGGCACGACCATGATTACGGTCGGCGCGGCTCATATCGCGGGCAGCGACGGATTGATCGCATTGATTTGTGGCGAGGGCTACCGAGTCGAAAGACTGTTGGACAGCAGGGCAGACAGCGACGCCTGCCCTGCCATCGCCGCCTCGCCGTGACATTCGGATATGCACATTTCTTTATATCCGATTGCCGCGGTTACGGGCGGCTGCTATAGCCGCCCCTGGTGCCGGCATTCAGCCATGACAGGACAGGTATGACTCAGCAAAAGCACGATTACGCCGTCAGCGATATTGGACTGGCCGAATGGGGCCGGCGCGAAATCGCCATCGCAGAAACCGAGATGCCGGGGTTGATGGCGATACGCGATGAATTCGGCCCCGCACAGCCGCTGAAAGGGGCAAGAATCGCCGGTTCGCTGCACATGACGATTCAGACGGCCGTGCTGATCGAGACGCTGAAGGCGCTTGGCGCCGATATTCGCTGGTGCTCGTGCAACATCTATTCGACCCAGGACCATGCGGCAGCGGCAATCGCGGCAGCAGGGACCCCGGTCTTCGCCTATAAAGGAGAGTCCCTGACCGAATATTGGGATTTTTCGCGCCGCATCTTTGAATGGGGCGACGGCGGCACGCCCAATATGATTCTCGACGATGGCGGTGACGCCACGCTGTTGGTGCATCTCGGAGTCAGGGCGGAATCCGGCGACAAGGGATTCCTCCGTCAGGCGTCAAATGAGGAAGAGGAAGTCCTGTTTGGACTGATCCTTCGCACACTCGAGGAAAAGCCGGGTTGGTTCGGGAATTTGGCGAAGAACATCCGCGGGGTGACAGAAGAGACCACCACCGGTGTGCACCGGCTCTATCAGATGGAAAAGGAAGGCAAGCTGCTGTTCCCCGCCATCAATGTGAACGATTCCGTCACAAAGTCGAAATTCGACAATCTGTATGGCTGCCGCGAAAGCCTTGTCGACGGGATTCGGCGCGGGACCGATGTGATGATGGCCGGCAAAGTGGCGATGGTCGCCGGGTTCGGTGATGTCGGCAAGGGATCGGCGGCATCGCTGCGCAATGCCGGGTGCCGGGTGATGATTGCCGAGATCGATCCGATTTGCGCGCTGCAGGCCGCGATGGAAGGCTACGAAGTTACGACCATGGAGGACGCCGCTCCGCGCGCCGACATCTTCGTCACCGCGACCGGAAATGTCGATGTCATCACGCTGGATCACATGCGGCGCATGAAGGACCGCGCGATTGTCGCCAATATCGGACATTTCGACTCGGAAATTCAGGTTGCTTCGCTGAAGAATTTCAAATGGCACAATGTGAAGCCGCAGGTCGATGAAATTGAATTTTCTGATGGCAAGCGGATCATCCTGCTGTCACAGGGCCGCCTTGTGAATCTCGGCAACGCAATGGGCCATCCGAGCTTCGTGATGTCGGCATCCTTCACCAACCAGACGCTCGCGCAGATGGAGATCTTCCGCAATCCGGGCAAATATCAGCGGAAGGTGTACACATTGCCCAAGTCGCTGGACGAGAAAGTCGCACGCCTGCATCTGGCCAAAATCGGCGCCAAACTCACTCAGCTGACGGACAAACAATCGACCTATATCGGCGTGCCGCAGCAAGGACCGTTCAAACCGGACACGTACCGCTACTGATCTCAGCCCGCCGATCACGGGATCCGTCATGCGCAACGCACGCCCGACCGGCCGGCCGAGCTGCCCCCATGCGCGTCGAATAACGCCATTCGGCCGGATTATCGCCCCGAACCGCCATTTTACACTTGGCGATTTACCTGTTTTTAACCACCATTTCCCATGTGATTCGCCGGGTGGCGTGAGGGCAGCGGGGGATTGGGTAAAAACCGCAGGGCTGAATCGTCCGTATTCCGCCAATTGTGCCGCGGGGCTAGCTCCTCCGCGGGCGTTATGGCGGATGCGGACCGCGCGCGGACCCGGCCTTCCCTTCGCCGAACTGTCCGCACACGTCGCGTGCAAGTGGCACAAATTCCAGCTACAACCGCGACGGCCGGGGTGGGCAGGAAGGCGTATTTGGCATCCGGTTCGGTTTATTTTGGCGTGTTGATCGCGCTGGCGCCCTCGCCGGCATGGGCGGCAGAGTTGCCCATCACGACACCGGATCTGCTTCTGATCGTGGCCGCAACATCCTTTGCGCTTGCCATGACCATCTGGGCACTGACGGAACATCGCAGCACCGAAGCCTTGCGTCAGGCGCTCCGCGCATCGTCCGAACGGACCAGGTCTCTGGTTTCCGCGCGGGAGGCATGGCTTTCAGCTGCGCGAGAATCCCTGCTGGTCTTCCACCCGGGTGCGTCGGAACCGGCGAGCTTTGGCGAAGGAAACAAACTGTTGCAGGATTGCCTTGCCGGACCCGATGCACCGGCAGTCGACGCGGCGCTGAAAGGATTGACTGGGCAAGGCATCGCGTTCGAGCTGGTTTGCCGGTCCGACAAAAAGCGAAACATCTCCGTCCGCGGCCGTCCTGCCGGCGGCAGTCTGCTTGTATTCCTTCAAGAGCAGAGTGAAGCACCCGAAACACTGCATTTCCGCGGTGCGTTGAATGCCATACCAATGCCCGCGTGGATCCGTGACCGCAATCTCGCGCTTCGCTTCGTCAATCGTGCGTTTCTGACGCTTGCCGGAGCCGGCGAGGAGGCGGTGTACAGCTCTAATGCGGCGTTCGACCGTTCGGAACGCGATCTGGCGGAAACGGCACAAGGCGGCACCGAAGTGATCGAGGCCACGCGCTTCGCCATGGTGTCCGGAACTCGCCGCGCTCTGGCATTCACGCTGTCGCCGCTGGATGACGGCGGCGTCGCCGGTTCAGCCGTCGATGTGACGCGGCAGACCGAAGCCGAAACGCGTTTGCGCCAGCATATCAGTGCGCATGCCGATATCCTCGACCGGATGGCGACATCGGTTGCGATGTTCGGACCCGACCGGCGCCTGGTGTTTCACAATCCTGCCTTTGCCGAACTTTGGGGGTTGCCAAAATCCTGGCTGGATACCCGGCCCACTCACGCGGAGGTCCTCGACCGGCTGCGCGAATTGCGCAAATTGCCGGAGCAGACGGATTTTCGCGCCTGGAAACACGGTCAGGCGAAGGCGTTTGAAAGTCGCGAAGCGGCAGAGGACCGCTGGCATTTGCCCGGGGGCCAGAGTCTGCGCGTCACCGCGCAGCCGCAACCGGCGGGCGGCGTTGCTTTCCTTTTCGAGGATGTCAGCGAAAGACTGCGTCTCGAAAGCTCCTATAACACTCTGATGAAAGTCCAGAAGGCGAGCCTCGATACGCTGCAGGAGGGCGTCGCTGTGTTCGGTCCTGACGGGCGGCTGAAGCTCAGGAATCTCGCTTTTGCCCGCATTTGGCGCTTCGAACCGGCGGAGCTCGCCAATGAGCCGCATCTGAAACAGCTCACCGAAGCCTGCCGGTCACGGTTCGGCGGCGACCGAATCTGGGAAGTCGTGACGGCGAGCGTAACATCGGCAGGGCCGTCGCGGAGCCGGGAATGGAACGAAATGGAACGTTCCGATGGTACCATCATCCGGCTGAGCATTTCGCCGCTTCCCGACGGCGCGACGTTCGTCAGTTTTGCCGACATCACGGACCGCTTTCGCATCGAAACCGCGTTGCGGGAGCGCAACGACGCGCTGGAAGCCAGCGACCGGATGAAGTCGGAATTCGTCCGCCGCATGTCCTATGAATTGCGAACCCCGTTGAATTCGATCATGGGCTTTTCGGAAATGCTGCGCGCCGGTACCGCGGGCCCGATGAATGCGAAACAGCGCGAATATGCCGATGCCGTGATCAAGGCGTCCGGACAGCTGAGAGATCTCATCAATGATGTGCTCGACCTTTCCGATCTCGAGGCGCATTCGGTCGAACTGGAATATGAAAGCATCGATCTGCACCTGCTGCTGTCTGGAATCGCGGAACATGTGCGTGGCTGGGCGATCAAGGCGGGACTGACTTTCCGGCTCGATTGCCGGCCGACTCAGGCGCCATTTCTGGGCGATCCGCGCCGCCTGAAGCAGGTGCTGTTCAATCTGATCGCCAATGCATTCAAATATACACCGCGGGGGGGCACGGTCAGCCTTGGCGGCCGCATGTCTGCCGATGATGTGCAGCTTTATGTCGCCGACACCGGCCCTGGCGTACCGCCCGATATCATGGCTTCCGTATTTGACCGGTTTTCCGCCAGTGGCGGCGCCGTGGCACGCGGCGGAGCGGGAATCGGCCTGACACTGGTCAAGCAGTTCGTCGAACTGCATGGCGGCTGGGTTGAGCTGGAATCCCAATCCGGCGGTGGCACGCGCGTGACCTGCCACGTTCCGCGCAAACGCGCGACGCGCAAACAGAGGGCATTGCCTGCCAAAGTCCCGCTGGCATAATAGGTCAGGAACCTGCGGAGACGGTATGATGGCCTTGCGGAAATTTGTGATCGAACGGGAAATCCCGAAAATCGGAACGGCGGACCGCGAACAGCTTCGCGGTGCTGCCGCAAAATCCAATGGCGTGCTGCGCGAACTCGGCCCCGACATCCAATGGGTCGAAAGCTATGTCACGGACGACAAGATCTTCTGCGTCTATCTTGCCGCCAATGAAGGAATGATCCGCAAGCATGCCGAAATGAGCGGATTTCCTGCGTCCAAAATCAGCGAGGTTCGCAAGACCATCGATCCGACTACGGAACGGCCGGAGTAACCGCGAGAAATTCACACCGGCTTTTGTGCCGCAATGGGCATGCCCGCCAAGGTTAGGGGGGAGCGCACGATGTGACGATGACCTTGCCCCTTGCATGGCCGGCCTCAACATATTCAACAGCCTCGTTGGCTTTATCGAATGGAAAAGTGCGATCAATCACCGGTCGAATCGATCCACCTTCGACCAATGCTCCAATCTTCTCTAACGTCTCGCCATCGGGCAGCATGAGAAAAAAGATGTAATGCGTTCTGGTCAGGTACGATCTTATTGAGACTCTCAAGCTGAGTAGCGAAGCGGCCAGCTGAAGAACGGAGCCGCGATTTGCTTCACGCATGGATTGGGCAGTCGGTGGCCCGCTGATTGAGACAAGTGTGCCGCCCGATCTTAAAATTCTGAACGCCTTTTTTTGCGTTTCACCGCCCACCGTATCGAACACAATATCAATGTCCGAAATTACTCGGCTGAAATCCTGTTTTGTGTAGTCAATAACTTCGTCAGCGCCGAGCGACCTGACAAAGCCAAGATTTTTCGTGCTGCAATTTGTGATGACGTAGGCGCCAAAATGTTTGGCGAGCTGAATTGCAAGGCTACCGACCCCGCCAGATCCCGCAGGCACAAAAACTCTGTTTTCGTTCTTCATCCCAGCGCGTTGCAGGAGAGCTTGCCAGCTCGTGAGCCCCACCAACGGAAGGCTTGCCGCTTCTTCGAAGGAAGTATTTTTTGGCATTTTGGCAACGTGCTGTTCCCGGGCCGCTACGAATTCTGCCAGCGTTCCAATTCTATCGGGCCGCGTATACACCTCATCGCCGATTCGAAATCGCTTAACTGCGGCGCCTGTTTTGGCAACGACCCCGGCGCAGTCATGCCCAAGGATCAGCGGAAATGAATAGGCCAGGACCGCTTTTAATTTTCCCTGACGAACCTTGAAATCAATTGGATTGATGCTGGCGGCTTTAACCTGGATCAGAACTTCGTCTTCGGAGACGCGCGGCTCCGGCAAGTCCATTAGATGCACAACTGAGTTGTCTCCGTATTTTTTTATCGCCCAGGCTCTCATTCGGCGGCGGCGGGGGTGCGCTTGCGATTGCGATTGAGAACTCCGATCAGGTGATCGGTCGACATGATGTCGCCGAACCGAACGTAGAATGCGATCAACGACGCGTTGTGCAGTTCATCGCTCATTGCGGCATTAGCGTCTGTCACCATGATGGTGCGGAAATTCCGCATCATGGCGTCGCGGGCAGTCGATTCGCAGCAGATATTCGTGACGGTGCCGGTGATGATGACGGTATCGATGCCGCGCGCGCGCAGCTCTGCTTCGAGATTGGATGCCCCCTGGATGAACGCGGAAAAGCGGGATTTCTGAACAAACAAGTCGCCTTCGTGCGGGGTCAATGATGCCCAGAGTTCATATCCTTTCGAGCCGGGCTTCATCGATTCCATCCGCTTCAGCGTGTGCTGTGGTCCGTCCATTTCGACGCGAATGGACCAGCTGTGAAGGGTTTCTTGCGTGGCGGCGTTCTGAATCCAGACCACCAACCCGCCGCTGCTCCGGACCGATTCTGCCAGGCGGTTGATGTTGGGAACGATATCGCGGGCCACTGCACATACGCTGTGCCCGATGCCGTCCATCATGAATCCGTTCTGCATATCGACGACAAGCAGCGCGGCTTTGGCCGGATCGAACTCTTCAAATACGTGCTCGCGTCCACGTGCGCGGACCACCTGGTCGATAATCTGTTGCGGAATGGAGATCCTGTGCATTGCCGCCTCCTTTCTAATGCTGCGTACGGGGCGTCCGCACTATAAGGCCGTCGAGCGCGGCACTCACTTTGATCTGACACGACAGGCGGCTGTTCGACCTCACATCCTGGGCGAAATCCAGCATCTGTTCCTCCATCTCCTGGCGCTGCGGCAGTTTAGCGAGCCAGGAGGGATCGACATAGACATGACAGGTGGCGCAGGCGCAGGCGCCGCCGCAATCGGCATCGATTCCGGGCACGCGGTTTTTCACGGCGCCCTCCATGACGGACCAGCCGACGGGGACTTCGACCGTCCGCTCCTTTCCATTTTGTTCGATATAGGTGATTTTCGGCATTGCCACTCAGCCCAGTTGCTTCGCCGGGACGGCGGTGTCGACAATACGTTCCGGCGCGACCCGGGCGTGGGCCGCGATGAGCTTGCGCCCAACGATGTAATCCGGCGCGGCATTGACCGCCTCCACGCCGGCCACAATGCCGTCACGGAGATGGAAGACGGAGAATTTTCGGGACGACGCGTCACCGCGAACAACCGCCGTGTCACCGGGCTGCACAAGTCCAGCAATCTGCAACTTGATGTCGTATTGATCGGACCAGAACCACGGCACTTCGCGATACGGCACGGGTTTACCGAGCATGGCGAGAGCGGCGTGTTTGGCCTGGTCGATGGCGTTCTGCACCGATTCCAGCCGCACCCTTTTGCCATGGAACGACACGTGATTGGTGCAATCGCCGGCGGCGAAAATATCCGGATCCGCGGTCGCGCCGAACTCATCGACAATGATTCCATTGTCACAGGGCAGCCCGGCCGCGAGCGCCAGTTCACAATTCGGCACCACACCTATGCCGGCGACAACAACATCGGCCGGGATGCGCCCCTGCCCTGTTGCCACAGCTTCAACCCAGGATTTTCCTTCGATGGCTTCGGCCGCCTGGCCAAAGCGGACATCGACGCCATGGCTTTCGTGCAGCTTGCGATAGAATTCCGAGATTTGCGGCGAAGCCGAGCGCGCCATAAGGCGATCCAGGGCTTCCACAACAGTGACCTGCAGCCCGTATTTTCGCGCGACGGCACCAACTTCAAGGCCGATATAGCCGCCTCCGACCACGGCGAGACGCTTGCCTGCCACCAGATGCTGATGCAGCGCGTCCGAGTCGTCGATCCCCCGGAGATAATAGACGCCCGGCAAATCGGCCCCGGGACAAGGCAATTTCCTGACCCGGGCGCCTGTCGCGAACAGCAGACGGTCATATGAGAGAACATTGCCATCGCTTAAAGTCACCGTCCGACCCGCGCGGTCGATGGCGGCCGCTGTAACGCCCAGCCGCAGCTCACAATGGCTCTCGGCGTAGAACGACTCCGGCTTCAGAAACAACCTTTCGCGAATGAAATCGCCGGCCATATAGGCTTTCGAAAGTGGCGGGCGCTGATAGGGAGGATATGCCTCATCCCCGGCCACCGTCAGCGAGCCGCTGAACCCCTCCGAAGCAAGTGTCGCCACCGCCTGCGCCGCAGCCTGGCCTGCGCCTATGATGACGAATCGCATGTGTCTTCGGGCCTGTTTTCCGACAGTCGGGACCGTCGCGGTTAGCATGGCCCCTCGAAGGGGGCAATTGAACAATTTAGCCGATCACCGGCCTCTGGCGCGTTGAGCACGCTGCCGGTTGCAGCTACAAACCGCGTGTGGTGGAGTTCGAGACCAGCTTCGTGCTCACGGACGAGTCCGCGACCAGGAAGCTTGGCGCGACGATCGCGGGCGCGCTCGGAACAGGTGATTTGATCGCTCTTTCCGGCGATCTCGGAGCAGGGAAAACGACTTTGGCGCGCGCCATTCTGCGTTCGCTCGGTGTTGCGGAAGACGTGCCGAGTCCGACATTCACTCTTGTTCAACGTTACCGGACGCAAAATCTGGCCGTGTTTCATTTCGATCTCTATCGGGTGGAGAGCGCAAGTGAGATGAACGAGCTCGGCCTTGAAGATGCGCTGGACGACGGCGTAGCGCTTGTCGAATGGCCGGAGAATGGCCTTCCTGCGCGACTGCGCGAGGACGCATTGACGATTCAGTTGGCGGTGGTTGATCAGAGCGCACGCGAAATACGGGTTTCCGGCCCGCAGCGCTGGCGGGCAGTTTTCACCAGGGAAGTTCCATGAACGCAGTTGGGACGCGTACGGATCTGATGGCGGATTTTCTCGCCGGCGCGGGTTGGGGCGCGGCGGAACGGCGCCCACTGCCTGGCGACGCGTCGACGCGGCGATATATCCGTTTGCATCTCGGCGGACGCACGGCGCTGCTGATGGATCAGCCGCAGAATGTCGAAACCGCGACAGCACCCGCCGCGGCAACCCCGGATCAGCGCCGGGCGCTTGGCTACAACGCGCTGGCGCGGCTCGCCGGGGCGGACTGCGGCCGGTTCGTCGCGGCCGCGGACTATCTGCGCCGCTGCGGGTTGAACGCCCCCGAAATTTT
>DASUHP010000148.1:0-15007 GCA_036273455.1 Micropepsaceae bacterium
CCCTGATGCCGCCATCCTGGTCTCGGAAGTGACCTGCAACCTGCCGGGCTGCCCGCCGCTCGAAACCGTGGTCGCGTTCTGGGAGAACGACACCCGCCACCACTTCAAACTGTTCAAGCCGGTGGCCGAAGTCGCGCCCGACAACCTGCCTTATGCCTGGATGAAAGAATCCCTCATCGTACCCGAGGGCTTCGGCTGCGAATGCTGCTGACTGCTGAAACTCATGTGTCATCCCCGCGAAGGCGGGGACCCATCCGCGCCGCGTCTGCGGCGCGAAGAAGTGTGTTTTGCGCAGCAGCTTTCGCGATTCTCGCCTTAGCTTTCACCGCCCCCGCCGCCGCGCAAACGCGAACCAATGTAGCGGTGCTTCCCTTCGCGACCGCGCCTGCCGTCGCATACACAGGGCACGCGCCGATCGTACCGGATTACCTCAGCAATTCGTTTACAGACGAAATTGCGCTCGCCCTGACCAAAGTATCGGGAATCGGAGTCGTCGGACGTTCTTCCATTTTCACCTTCAAAAATCCTGTTTCACAACTCGCCAACATCTCCAGAACACTTGGCACGCAATACTTTGTTCAGGGATCGGTCGCGTGGTCCGGCGATGTGATTCACGTGTCGGCCCGCCTTGTCCGCGTGGCCGGCGCGGCGCCGGCACAAATTTGGGCCAAAGATTACGGCGAACGCGATCTAACCGACATTTTTGATATCGAAGAAGACATTGCTCTGAACGTCGCAAAGACGCTTGGCTATCCGGTGAGCCTGCCGAGCCGCGAGCATTTGATGAAGCGTCCCACGGATGTAGCCGCGTATGAAGACTACCTCCACGCCAAAGACGTGGCGCGTGGACGCGGTGCACAGGCTCTTTCCGGGGCCAAGGATCTGCTTGAAATGGTGCTGGTCCGTGATCCGGATTTCGAACCTGCCGCGGCGATGATCGCTTACGAATATGCGCTGACGCCGCTCTTCGCGCCGGCGCTGCGCGGCAACCGCCCCGACGAAGAACGCGCGCTCACCGATCGCCTGCTGCCTCGTGCCGATATCTTTGCCCGTCGCGCGGTTGCGCTCGATCCCACAGACGCGACGGCCTGGGTGGCGCTGGGCTATGTGCGGCTGGTACAGCACAACATGATCGCCGCCGAAGATGCCTTCCGCACCGCGCTCCGGCTCGATCCCAATCAGGCCGACGGTTTGCACGGCTATAGCCAGTTTTTGGCGGCCATGGGCAAGATCAAGGAATCGCTTGCGCTTCGCGATCATCTGCAGGCGATCGAACCATCGATCGTGAATTACACCGCCGATACCGCCGAGATTTACTGGGTCGCGGGCGACACGGACAAAGCGATCCAGATGCTGCAGCCCTTCCGTCCGGGACGGACTCTCGAGTTGGCGCTGATCCTTGCCGCCTCCGGCCGCACCCACGAAGCCGCCGGCGCGTTGCGCGAAATGCCGCAGACCAACTGGCCCGACGGGTTGCTGGAAAAAGCCGCCAAACTGCTCGACACCGCGCCGGCGCAAAATCCGCCCGACAGCATGCCGAAACTCGGCAGTCTCAGCTTCACGTTCCTCTTTGTCGGCGCGCCCGAACGCGACCTCGAATATTATGAAGACGAGGTCAAAGGCGGCTATTTCCAGCCGATCTCCGCCACCTGGTTCTGGCACCCGTCCTTCGCGCCGGTGCGCCACACAGACCGGTTCAAGAAGCTGGTTCGCGATCTCGGCATGGCGGATTACTGGCGCGCCCGCGGCTGGCCACAATACTGCCATCCGACCAGCGGAAACGACTTCGTGTGTGATTGAAATCTCACCGGGCCCTTGCGAAGTCGGATAGTAAATCTCAGTGTCATCCCCGGCCGAGCGAAGCGAGGGGAAGGGGACCCATACGCGTCGGCGGCGCGAAGAAATACTTTTTGGCGCGCAGACGCGCGCCTGATGGATCCCCTTCCCTCGGATCGCTTCGCGATCCTCGCCGGGGATGACACTGATGTTGTTGGAGGAAATGCCCATGCTTACACGCCGCGACTCGCTCGCCGGATTGGCCGGCGTCGCCGCCGCCGCTTCACTTCCCCTTGCATCCCGCGCCCAACCTGCGCCGCAGCCGCCGATCCCGCCCGAAGGCATTCCCAGCAAGCGCATCAAACACATCTCCTATTCCGATCAGGGCGGCCGCCCCGATGGCGTGCAGGTGATGTACAACCGCGGCCATATCTATGTCGGCCACATGTTCAGCGATGGCGTCACGACTCTGGACGCCAGCGATCCGCGCAATCTGAAGCCGGTCAATTTTTTCACCGCCGGCCCGAATACGCGCACGCACCATCTGCAGGTCGCCGAAGATCTCATGCTGCTCGCCAATGGCGCCAACATCGTCGCCATGCAATCCTATGACAGTCTGCGCGGCTATTTCGAGAACACGCTTGCCGACAGCCTGACCAACCGCAAACCGTTCCGCGCCGGCCTGTCGATTCACGACATCAAGACCGACCCGGCTCGCCCGCGCGAAATTGCGTTCCTGCAAATGCCCGGCATCGGCATCAACCGGCTGTGGTGGACCGGCGGGCGCTATGCCTATGTCTCGGCGCATTTCGACGGCTTCACTGATCACATCCTGTGCATTGTCGATCTGCAGAACATCACCAAGCCCGAGATCGTCTCGAAATGGTGGCTGCCCGGCATGAACCGTGCCGCCGGAGAAGTGGACCGCACGCCGAAAGGCAAGCGTTACGCGTTGCATCACATGATCGTCGCGGGAAACCGCGGTTATGCGGCGTGGCGCGACGGTGGATTCACCATCCACGACGTGTCGGACGCGCATAATCCGAAGCTCTTATCGCACATCAACTGGTCGCCGCCCTATCCCGGCGGCACGCATACGCCGCTGCCGCTGCCAAACCGCAAGCTTGCGATCGTGGCCGACGAGTCCAACGCGGATTTCTGCGCGAAGGGCCTGTTCTACACCTGGGTGCTCGATGTCCGTGCGGACGACAATCCGGTGCCGATCGCGACTTTGCCCACGCCCACCGACCGCAGTGATTACTGCCGGCTGGGCAATTTCGGGCCGCACAATCTGCATGAGAACCGGCCCGGCTTTTTCGTCAGTGAGGAGATGATCTTCGCCACCTATCACGATGCCGGCGTGCGCGTGTTCGACATCCGCGACCAATATGCGCCGAAGGAGATCGCGTCGTGGATTCCGCCGGTGCCCTCCCGCATGATCGATCCACGTCCCAACGTCGCAAAATGCGCCATGACCTGCGATTGTCTGGTGACGCGCGACGGCCTCATGTATGTCAGCGACTGGAACGCCGGCATGCACGTCATGCAAATTGAATTGTAACTCCCCGGCCGCATCCCACGCGCGCAAATCGCCTTTGGCGATTTGTTTATCGCGCGTGGGGCCCTGAAGCGGCGCTCAGCCACGATATTCCGATGGCCGCATCCCTCACGCGCCCGCGTGCGGGATAGGGCGCCGCCGGGTCCGAATTTCAAGACCATCCGGCCGGTTCTGCGAATCGGCGAAGTCGTGGCCGCGTAAATCGCGGGTCAAAAATCCGGCTTTTCCGCTTTCGGCAAACCGATCCAGCGGTCCTTGTAATACTCGGCCGGATTCTCGGCACAAACCTGTTCCAGCCAGGCCATGCTCTGCGCCATGGGCCGGTATGTCACGTAACCCGACCATGGCGTCGTAAACACCTTCGGATCTTCCACGGTCACAAAAACCTGCAGGCCCTTCTTGCCGGTGTCGGGATCGATCTCCCGCGGCGCCGCGTTCAGCCGTCCATCGAGATTTTCATAGCGCTGCTGCGCCTGTTTGGCCGCCGGGCCGTCGATCAGACGGTAGGTTTCGACAACATGCAGCGAATCGGTCACCGGCGATCCGTAACGGTCCACCATCGCATAAGGCCCGGGTTTCACGCCGATGGTGTCAACCACCAGCGCGCCGCCTTCGTAATGTCCGATCGAATCTCCCATCGGTGACGGCACGAGAGTTTTCGGGTGCGCGGAATTCAACCGGACCCGGCGAACCTGATCGTCCTGATCATAGATGAACGTGATGCTGTTCTTTCCCTGCAGCATTTCGACGCCAAGCTGCATGGCGAGCGTAAAGGGCGGATTGTATGGCCGGCACTGGTTCGACGGATCCGGATAGGCACGACCGCTGAGCGAAATCTCGCCCTTCTGCCTGATGATTGCCGAGGTCTCGGGCTTCAGAATCGGATTGTGGTAATCGCCGACCAGCTGGCCGATATTGCTCGCGCCATTGGGCATGCGCGACAGATTCATCACCGGTTGCGGGCCGCCGGGAATCGGCTCGAAATTGAAAGCGTTGCGTCCCCAATGCCCGGTCAAATCCGGAATGGCAGCGGCGGCAAATACTGCCGTGGGCAATGCCGCCATCGCCGCAGCACATATCATCCTGTGGAGCGCACACGTCATCCTTCGTCCCGTCCCTCAGCGTCGCGCCGATATTACGGTTTTCGCCGCATGCATGGGAGACGTATTGAACCTTTTCGCGATTGGACGCGGGTTCCATCGAGTTCCCGCCACGCCCGTTTGCCCGCAACGTCACTGGAATGCCCCAATCAGCCCTTGTTTCAATCCCGAAAACTTGCATTACATCCGTCTGGCACGTCATCCCGTGGGGCGGGGCTCTCGCTGCCGATGTGGAAAATTTGGGGTCTCAGTCTCGGTGAGTACTGCGCCGGCGCCGCCACATGGCGGCGACTCTGACGAGCGATTTCTTGCCGGCGGCGGTGAACTGGGCGAGCGCATGCGCGCCTATGACTGGGCCAGCACGCCTCTCGGACCACCGCCGTCCTGGCCGCGCAGCCTCAAGACGGCCGTGCGCATCATGCTCACCTCGCGCCAACCGATCTGGATCGGCTGGGGCCCGGACCTGATCTATCTGTACAATGATCCGTACAAGTCCATCATCGGCGGCAAACATCCCTGGGCGCTGGGCAAACCGACACGACAGGTCTGGGCTGAAATCTGGAACGAGATCGGTCCGATGCTGGACCAGGCGATGCGCGGCGACGAGGGGACTTATGTCGAAGCCCAGCGTCTCATCATGGAGCGCAACGGCTATCCCGAAGAAACCTATTACACATTTTCCTACAGTCCGGTGCCGGATGACGAAGGCCGCTCCGCCGGGATCATCTGCGCCAATACCGACGATACGCGAAAAGTCATTGGCGAGCGTCAACTCGCATTGCTTCGCGATCTCGCCGCGGGCACTGCCCAGGCGCGCAACTGGAGAGATGCATGTGAATATAGTGCGCAGGCGCTTTCGACCGATCGCCGCGATCTGCCTTTCGCGCTGATTTACGTCTCCGGCCCCGGTACTCCGGGCCTTTCGCTGGTGGCCCGCTCGGGCATCTCGGCCGATCATCCAGCCGCGCCCCAGTCGCTCGCGGCAGGCAATGAGTCTGTCTGGGCGATCGACGATGCGCTGACCAGACATGAGCTTACGGTGGCCGGCGGTCTCGCCAGCCGGTTTCTGGGCGCGGACGCGCTACCCTGCGGGCCGTGGGAGAAGTCATGCGACCAAGCTGCGATCGTGCCGGTCCTGCCGGCCGGTGAAACCGGCCGTGCCGGAATTCTGATCGCGGGATTGAACCCCTATCGGCTTTTCGACAGCTTCTATCGCGATTTCCTTGGCCTCGTGGCGGGCCAGATCGGCGCCGCAATCGGTAATGCCCAGGCTTACGAGGAAGAACGCAAACGCGCCGAAGCCCTCGCCGAGATCGATCGCGCGAAAACCACCTTCTTTTCCAATATCAGTCATGAATTCCGGACCCCGCTCACCCTGATCCTGGGTCCGCTCGAGGAACTGCTCGCGAAGCGCCCAGCGCAATCCTCGCGCGATCTGTTGGGGATCGCACATCGCAATGGCCTCAGACTGCTGCGCCTCGTCAACGCGCTGCTGGATTTCGCGCGCCTCGAAGCCGGCCATATCAAACCCGTCTTTGAAACGGTCGATCTCGGACCCTTCACCGCGGAGCTCGCCGCGAATTTCCGTCCACTGATGGACAAGGCCGGTCTGAAATTCGAAGTCGATTGCCCCCCGCTGCACGTCACGGTCTTCGTCGACCGCAACATGTGGGAGCGCATCGTCCTCAATCTGCTGTCGAACGCGTTCAAATATACGCTCAATGGCGGTGTCAGGATTGCGCTGACACCGGCCGGCCAGGGTGTCGAACTGTCGGTCACCGATACCGGAGTTGGGATTCCGCCGGAGGAATTGCCGCGCCTGTTCGAACGCTTTCACCGCATCGAGGGCCAGCAGGGCCGCTCATTTGAAGGATCAGGCATTGGCCTCGCGCTGGTCCATGATCTGGTGAAACTGCATGGCGGCGCGATACGCGTCGACAGCGAAACCGGCAAGGGCAGCCGGTTCACCATCACCTTGCCATCAGGTTCGGAACATCTTCCGCGTGATCGCATCAACGCGGCGCGCGAATCCGCCGCCCTCTCCATCAATCCCGACATCTTTGTTGCTGAAGCCGAACGATGGCTGCCTGACGTCGTCCAGGGCGAGGCGCTGCCGGTCCATACCGCACTCGGCAAATTGGCGCGCGCCGAGCCGCAACAGGGGCGTATTCTGTTCGCGGACGACAACGCGGACCTGCGCAGCTATACCGGCAGACTGCTTCGGCAGGCGGGTTATGAAGTCATGCTCTCAGAGGACGGGGCAGCGGCGCTCGACGCAGCCGGAAAGCACGCTCCCGATCTGATCGTCACCGATGTCATGATGCCCAGGATGGATGGCTTTGCGCTGTTGAAAGCCCTGCGCGAGCGGCCGGACCTGCATGACGTCCCGGTCATTCTGCTCTCCGCGCGGGCGGGCGAGGAAGCGCGCACCGAAGGTCTCGTTGCCGGCGCCGACGACTATTTGACCAAGCCCTTTTCGGCCAGCGAGTTACTTGCCCGCATCGCGACAAATCTCACCGTCGGTGAAGTCCGCCGCGGCGAAAAAAACCGGCTCGAGGAGGAAGCCCGTACGCTCGAAACCCTCAATCGCGTCGGCGCAACAGTCGCTGCCGAACTCGATCTCGAGCGTGCAGTGCAGACCGTAACTGATGCCGCCACCGAACTTACGGGCGCCGACTTCGGTGCTTTCTTCTACAACCTCGTCGACAAGCAGGGCGAAAAATTCACCCTCTATGCAATCTCAGGGCTGCCGCGCGAAGCCTTCGCGAAATTTCCCCAACCGCGCAACACCGAGGTTTTTGGTCCGGTTTTCCGTGGTGAATCGGTTGTCCGCTCGGACGACGTCACCAAAGACGCCCGTTATGGCAAGAACGCGCCGTATCACGGAATGCCCGAAGGTCACCCACCGGTTCGCAGTTTCCTTGCCGCTCCGGTGATCTCGCGCTCCGGCGAGGTGCTTGGCGGGTTGTTCTTCGGCCATTCGCGGACGGGAGTTTTCGATGCCCGCGCCGAGCGGTTGGTGACGGGAATTGCCTCGCAGGCTGCCATCGCCATCGACAACGCGCGCCTGTACCGCAGCCTGAGTGAAAATGAAGACAGGCTGGCGAAACTCAACGAAAATCTGGAACAGCGCGTCGAAGAGCGCACCTCCGAACTCGCCACCGCAAACCGCCAATTGTTGAATCAGATCAATGAACGTGAACGCGTGGAATCCACTCTGCGGCAGATGCAGCGCCTTGAAGCGGTCGGGCAACTGACCTCGGGCGTCGCCCATGATTTCAATAATCTTCTGACCGTCGTGCTCGGCAACATCACCTTTCTCGAACGCTCGCTTCCCAGGGACGATGAGAAAGCGAGATTGCGGCTGTCCTATATGCGCAGCGCCGCCGAACGCGGAGCGAAACTGACAGCACAGTTGCTGGCATTCTCGCGCCGGCAGAAACTCGAACCGAAGGTCATCGGGCTGAACGAGGCGCTTGGAACACTCTCCGGGCTCATGCGAAGCACGATCGGCGCCAGCTTTCGTCTCGAACTGGAACTCGCCGGCGACCTGTGGCCCGCGCTGGCCGATCCGACCCAACTCGAACTCGTGATTTTCAACCTGGTCATCAACGCACGCGATGCCAGCAAGGTCGGCAGCACCATCACCGTGACGACGGCGAATGTCCTGCTCGCTGCATCCGAACGGCCGGAGCAACCGCCGCCGGGCGAATATGTCATGGTCGCGGTGTCCGACACAGGAACCGGCATGACGCCCGAAGTTGTGGCGAAATGTTTCGAACCTTTTTTCACCACCAAGGGGGTTGGACGCGGCTCGGGCCTTGGGCTCAGCCAGGTGCTCGGTTTCGCGCAGCAGTCCGGAGGTGGGGTGGATATCGACTCCGTGCCTGGGCGGGGCACGGCGGTGCGCGTGTATCTGCCGCGCGCCGCCACAAGGGCTGGCGCGGCGCAAAAAACTGCCGACGCGCCGGCCGAAATTTCGCAAAGCCATTCCGGCCGTATCTTGCTTGTCGATGACGATCCCGATGTGCGCGAAGTGACGGCCGCGATGCTGAAAAACGCTGGTTACGACGTCTCCGAAGCCGGCAGCGGAGGCGCCGCCATCGATGCGCTGGCGCGCACCGGCGCCATCGACGCCGTCATTCTCGATTTTGCCATGCCGGGGATGAACGGCTCCGAACTGGCACAGACCATTCGCAAGAGCCGTCCACAGCTGCCAATCCTGTTCGTCACCGGCTATGCCGATATTCAGGCGCTCGCGGATGAACCCGTGGACCGGATCCTCCACAAGCCGTTTGATGAAAACCAGCTTCTCAGCAAGATTCGCGCCGCGATCACCGCCCAATAACCGGCAACCTTCGAAGATGAAGCCGGTATGGAGATGACCAGCACCGCGGCTTTGCCGGCGAATATGGCGCGCCCCGTCACCCGTCGATCCCCGCCCCGGCCTACGGCTTCACCGTAAAGGTGAACGATCCTTCGGTACGGTGGGTATCGGCAGAAACCACATGCCAACTGACGCGATAGCTGCCGGGCATCAGCATCGGCAGGCCGGCGACCAGATCGCGATGTGCCGGATCGCCGAACTGCAATTTTGGCAATGGTACCGCAGCGCCGCGCGCATCCGTCATGTTCACGCCGGATAGCACCAGCTCCACAGCCTCACTGAATTCCAGCCTCAGCTCACTGGGGCCGCGTTCGACGGTCGATCCTACGGCGGGAAGCGCCTTGACGAGAAAAGCATGTGCCTCGGCCCGCGGGCCGATCGCGACAAAACAGACAGCCATGACTGCAAGCATCTGGCGCATGATCACGCTCCGAATAATGGCCGGCCAATCGTTTGAGGGAAAAGGTCGTCGATGAAGAGGTGAAACTGCGCGATGAACCCAACGCTTCGCCCCGATGCGCGGTTCACCGGAATCAGCGCCTCCGCGCCGAGCTGAAAATATTGCCCCGCCCACAGCACCCCGGGAGCGATATTCCCGGTCACTTTCTGGCTGACTTGGTCGATCGGCTTCTGCAGCGAAAATTCAACCAATGGAATCATGCGGTCGAATGGCGGCCGCAGTCCGGCGTCGACGACCTGCGTCTGCAAATAGGTCAGGCTGTATTCTACAGCGAGTCCGAATTGCAGCGCATCATTCGGGCCGCCCGTGGCGCGTGCCGCTATTGGCAGGCTGACGCCGGCCGTTCCGGTGACCGCAATCGGCCGCAGCAGGCTGCTTGCCGGCGCAATGTCGCCGAAGCCTTTGCCGAAATAAAATGTCGGCGTGATCGTGCTGAAGCTGTCGGCGCCAATGCGTTTCGCGCCGGTGCCGCCGATATCGGCATCACCGCCGATCGCCAGGATGGTCTCATGCACGGGATCGACGAAAAGCTGGTATTTGGCGCCGAGTGCGAGATTGTCGAACCCTTCCACCGCAGGACCGCCGGGCGGCCGGACGTCAAGCCAGGTCGCGGCGATCTCCACCGCGAAACTGCTGGTGAGCCGTTTGGCAAGGTCCGCAGATACGCTGAGATTGGCGGTGCCGTCCTCGTCTTTCGACCAGGAGGTCGTCGGAAAACTCCATTCATCCGCCACAAACGGATCATCGCTGATCAGTGTTGCCGGAAAAAATCGCGCACCGGCAAAGCCATGCGCATCTGCTGTGTCCGGACAGGCGACTGTCCATATCGCGCCGGCGACAAGGCCAACGCGTAAGATTCGAATTTGCATTGAGAGACCCCGGCTGAGAGATCGCGCTTCGCGAGAAGCGCCCGCGCCTTACTGGAATGCTGCAACAGCAGCCGGAGGTGCCCGGGTAATGAACGGCGAATAGACCCGCCGCAAGATCGCCGGCGATGCAACGGCGAAACGGTCCGCCCGCGAAACAACCAGAAGGAAGAGCAGCAGCGCAGCCACCTGAACCAGAACCGGCGTGATATGCGCTGCCGCGCACATCGGGCACTGCGTGTCTCCGCCATTATCCGGTTTGACGGGAGCAGGATGGCCGGATGTGTCGAGCGCGACAGTGCGATAGCCATGCGCGGTGCAGATGATGATGGAATTCCCGCCATTGGCAGGCGATGGTGCAAAGCCGCCGGTGAGACAGACGGGTGCAACCGCCTGGGCCAACAGGCCAAGCAGCCCGAGGCAGGCTGCGAGCAGGTCAATCGCCTGTCTGAAGCGCCGGGAATAGCGATATGCCGTGGTGCGGGTGCCGCTCACGCCCGGCATTCTACGACTTTCGACGCGCCGGCGAAATGCGGCGCATCGGCATCAGGACGGTGGCGTCTTGCGGCGGAAGAATGCCTCGATGGCCGCTCTCGGCTCTCCCGAACGTAAGCGTTCAATGAAAATCGCGTTCTCCTGATCCATGCGCGCATGTAATCCATCCACCGGACCGCGCATCAGCTCGCGCGTCAGCCGGACGGCAGCTTCCGGGAGATCCGCAATCGCTCGCGCCGCTTTCGCGGCCTCTGCATCCACTTCGCCGCTGGGAACCACAAGATTGACCAGCCCGAGCGCTCTTGCCTCCGCCGCAGTGAACGAATGGCCCATGACCAGCATCTCGAATGCGCGCCGCTGCCCGAAATGGAGCGGCGCGAGCAGGCTTGACGCAGCTTCCGGCACCAGGCCGAGTCCGACGAAAGGCGTGGCAAACCGCGCATCCCCGGCAGCGACCACGAAGTCGCAATGCAACAACATCGTGGTGCCGATGCCGATCGCCAGTCCATTCACCGCCGCGACAATCGGCTTGCGGCAGTCAACCAGCGTGTGCAGGAACCGCGTCGCCGGGCGGTTCGGGCCGTCCGTGTTGTCCATTTCGCCAAGAAAATCCGCGAGGTCGTTGCCCACCGTAAATGCGCCGCGAATGCCGGCGATGATGATGCAGCGCAGGGCATCGCTGGCGTTCGTGCTTTCCAGCGCCCCGGTCATCGCGTCATACATTGCGAGGTTGATCGCATTCTTTTTCCCGGCGCGGTTCATCCGGATTGTCCGGACACCTCCTTCGTCGGTGATGATGACATCGCCGCTCATGCTTTCACGTTTGTATTTGCCCTGGGCGGATACTCCCCCAAGTGGAGATTTTTTCAACCCTTGCCGGGGGCGAATGGCTTGACTCGGAGGTAAGTATAGTCCTATATAGGATGGCAACCAACGAGAGAACCAACATGGATGATATTCCCACTTCTGCTGCCCGCGCGATCGACAACGCCGAAAAGGCCCTCGTGATCAGCGCCATTCGCAAAGCCGCGGCAGACAATGGCGGATTGCCGCCGGCCGAAGCCACATTCCGGCAGGCGACCGGATTCCCGGGCTTCACGTGGCGCGGCAAGTACTGGGCGCGGTGGACAGATGCGCTCAGCGAAGCCGGTTTCAGCAGTCACCGCAGGGCCGGAAAGGACGACGAATCCCTGTTGTCAAAGCTTGCCGAAGCGGTGCGCGACTACCAGCGCATTCCGACTATCGTTGAAATGACCCACTACGCGCGGACCCATCCCGGCTTCCCGTCGCAAGTCACCCTGGTCCGCCGCTTTGAGACCAAGCACAACCTGATTGACAGACTGCGGCGCTGGGCGGAATCAAAACCGGAGATGGCGGATATTGCGGTGTTTTGCAGCCGCGACCGGAATCGAAAGGTGCGGCGCGACGAACTTCCTGCGGTTTATCTTTTGCGGTCCGGAGAGTTCTTCAAAATCGGCTGGAGCAATACGCTGGCCAAGCGAATTGAAGATCTCCAGAGCGGTCTGCCGGAACTGGCAGAACTCGTGCATGTGATCCGCACACCCGATCCGCGCGGCGTCGAAGCCCTCTGGCACCGGCGGTTTTCCGCCCGCCGCGTAAAGGGCGAATGGTTCAGACTGACACCGGACGACGTCGCCGCCTTCTGCAGCGAAACCCGCCCGTAGAGCAGATCGCAAGCCCCTCGCGGGGGTTACAGATGGTGATCGCAGCAAAAATGCGGTGCCTTATGTCGGAAAGCGGACTGATGAAACCGTAAGCTGTGCGTAACAAAGCGCGGCCTGAATGATGCAGCTGGGTAGTTATGGGTAGTGCGCTAACGGCCGATGAGTGCCTGAAACAGGCGGCGGAATACCTCGAACTCGCCCGCCATACATCGGACCCCGATCTGCGCAACGACTACATAAAACTGGCGCGCGGTCTGACGGAGCTTGCGGGCAAGCTGCACACAGATTTCGGGCCCGCCGGGACTGGCGATGTGCGGCCCGCGAACAAGAAGCCGGCGCGGCCACCCCGCCCAAAGTCAGAGTAGCGGCGCGATTTTCTTCGCTGGTCCGCCAGCCATCGCGCGACCCGGACGGCGCAATCGGCTGGATTTTGATATGCATCAAGACAGTCAGGCATACTGAATCCGCATTCGCATCGGGGGTTGAGCGATGAACCGGACCGGGTCCTCCGTGCCGCGCGCACCGGTTGTGGTTCGCATCCCGCCGCCGGTCTGGGCATTTATCCTGCTGCTGATTTCCTACGGTTTGACGCGCGGATTCCGGCTGCCCATCCTGCTGCACTCCAATGCTGCGGGTTTTGCGCTATTTGTCGCCGGCTTTTGCCTCGCGATCTGGGGCGAAAGAACCTTCGTGCATGCCGGAACCGAGCTGATGCCGTCATCGGCCACCAACAGCAAACTCGTCGCCCATGGTCCGTTCCGTTACACCCGCAATCCGATGTATTCCGGTCTCCTGCTGGTCATGCTTGCCGTTGCACTGTATTTCGGCACCTGGCCGTTTTACCTCGCCCTCGTCCTGCTGTTTGTCCTGATCCAGGCCGCATTCATCCCCTTCGAGGAAGCGAAAATGGAGCGCCAATTCGGCCCCGCCTTCCGCGACTACAAATCCCGCACCCCCCGCTGGGGAATAGTTTAGGCAGCAAAACGCCAACGCAGTCCACTCTTTTCCTCCCTGGCTGCGGGGGGCGTGGCGGGGCTCTGCGCTTTCGCAGAGTGGGGCGGAGGGGGGAAATCCCGCCGGTTCACCGGAACTTCCTATTTATCCGCCGGCGTCCGCCGCCGGATGTCCGTATACGGCGTACCGTCCCGGTGGATGTACATGGCCGGCTTCTGCTGTGGCGGATGCACCAGATCGATATCGGGATAAGACGCACCGTCGCCTTCGACCCGCGTGCCGATTTCCAGAATCACCGCATCGGCATTCGAACGGTTCTGCAGATGATGGCCGTTTTCGTCTCCGGCCTTGAAACCCGCCGCATCGCCGGCGCGCAGGGTTTCATCGCCTTCGTTCGTCACCAGAACGACTTCGCCCGAAAGCACAAAGACGAACTCATCTCCGTCCGTGTGCCAGTGCCGCTGACTCGACCAGCTGCCCGGCGGCAGGCGCAGTTGGTTGATCCCGAATTGCGTCAGTCCCGCGGCATCGCCCAGCCGTTTGCGCTGCCGCGCGCGGCAGGGCTCGTCGTAGGGCGGCGGATAGTAAGTGCCGGTGTGGATTGGCAATGAGGCCATATCGATGCGTTTGGGCATGTGTGCTCCCCTCGCTGACACGTCCCCGTCACGGTTTCAGTGAGCCGACATAGGCGGCAATCGCCACCATATCGTCCGGCGTCAGCTTTTCCACCACCATCTGCATCGGGACAGATGACCCGGTGCGGGTCTTGTTTCTGATATTGGTGAGCTGCCGCAGGATATAGGTCGGCGAACGTCCGGCGATCCACGGCACGAGATCGCCGTCGCCTTTCAGGTCGTCGCCATGACATTCCTTGCACGCAACGGTCTTGGTGCCGGCTTCGTCATTTGCCAGTTCCTTGCCTTTCGCCAGTGAACCCGGCGGAACATAGGCCGTGTAAGTGCCGCCCGCCGGATCGGGCATTTCCTCAATACGATCGCCGGCCATCGGCGACTCCACGACCTTCACAACCGGCAGGGGAGGCAATTTGCTGTAATACGCCGCCGCCGCATCGACTTCGGCGGGCGTGAGGGCTTTGGCGATTCCGATCATGGTTTTCTGTGCGTTGTCGTTCGATCCGTTGCGGTCGCCGTTTCTAAAATTGTCGATCTGTTGCTTGAAATAGCCCGCGGTTTCACCGGCAAGCGCGGCGCTGTTCGGCCGCCCTGCGCCGTTCGGCAGGTGACATGTGGCACAGGCCGCGACGTCCGGGGGCCGGCCCCTGTCCACAATCCCCGGCACCGGCCCCTGCGCTGCCAAAGCGCCACCGCACATGATCATGGCGGCAAGCAGAATAATCCGAGTACGGACTTTGTAGCGCATGATCCCTCCCCGAAAAATCACACTTTGTCATTCCCGGCGAGCCGCGCCGAAGCGCAGAGCGCGAAGGCGGGCGAGGGAAGGGAACCCATCCGCGCCGCGTCTGCGGCGCGAATAAATCCTTTTGGCGCGCAGACGCGCGCCTGATGGGTCCCCTTACCGCGCCTTGCGGCGCGCCGGGGATGACACAGAGTTTTTACGGCGCGCCGGAAATGTTCTTGAACCGCTGCACGCGCTGGCCCTGCACCTCGGCGGTGTAGATATTGCCTTCCTTGTCGATCGCGATGTTGTGCAGATTCTCGAACTCGCCCGGCCCGCGGCCGACGCGTCCGAAACTGCCCACCACCTG
>DASUHP010000149.1:0-8999 GCA_036273455.1 Micropepsaceae bacterium
CTCCGGCGGAGTTCTACAAAGGGCGGACGATGCCCGTGATCGTCGGCTATTCGGCCGGCGGCGGTTACGATCTCTATGCCCGGGTGCTGGCGCAATATATGGGTCACCACATCCCAGGCACTCCCACCCTCATTCCGCAAAACATGCCCGGCGCCGGCAGCATCCGGGCGGCGCTTTATCTGTACACGGCGGCGCCGAAAGACGGCAGCGTGATCGGCACATTCGCACGTGGACTCGCCAACTCCGCCTTGATCGGCGACGCCAAACTGGATGCGCGGAAATTCAACTGGCTCGGCAGCGTCACCAGGGACACGAGCGTTTGTATCAGCTGGAATACGTCGCCGATCAAAACCTGGAATGACGCGATGACCCGGCAGTTCACCGCCGGTGGCGAGGGTGCGGCCGGCGATCCCGACATTTTCGCCAAGCTGTACAAAAATGTCTTCGGCGTCAAAATCCGCCTCGCCACCGGATTCCCTGGCACGACGGACATCGCGCTCGCGATGCAGCGCGGCGAAGTCGACGGGCTGTGCGGCATTTCGTGGAGCACGATCAAGAGTCGCTATCCCGAATGGGTGAAGGGCAACAAAATCCACATCCTGCTGCAGGCAGCGCCGAAGCGCGATCCGGAATTGCCCAATGTGCCGATGGCGTCGGAATACGTCCATACGCCCGAGCAAAAGCAGATTCTTGACATGGTGATTGCCAATGAAGTGCTGGCACGGCCATTTGTCGCGCCGCCCGGAATCCCTGCGGATCGCAAAGCGGTATTGCGCAAGGCTTTCAATGACACCATGAAAGACCCCGCCTTTCTCGCCGATGCCAGAAAAACAATGATCGACATCAATCCGGTCAGCGGTCCCGAAGTGGATGCGATTGTCGCCGGCCTTTATGCAACGCCGAAGGACGTGGTCCAGAAAGCCACGCGGGCGATCAATTGACCGCTTTGATCGGTTCGCGTTATCGCCGTTTGGAAGACAAGCGCCTGCTCACCGGCCAGGGCCGGTATATCGACGACATTCGCATTCCCGGCATGTTGCATGCAGCCTTCCTGCGCAGCCCGCATCCCCATGCCGCGATTGTCAGCATGGACAAGTCGCCCGCTGAGCGGCTGCCGGGGGTTCATGCCGTGCTGTCGCTCAGCGACCTTGAGCCGGTGTTGGCGAAAAAGCGCATGGTGCGCCAGCCCGGTCAGGGCGGTCAGCCGCGCGAACAGATGTGGCCGTACGCGCTGGCCAATGGGGAGACCGCCTTTGTCGGCGAAGCGGTTGCTCTGGTCATTGCCGAAAGCCGCTACATTGCCGAAGACGCTACGGCGAAAATCGAAGTCGAATATGAGCCGCTCGCAGTCGTCAGCGATGTCCGCGCCGCGGCGGCGCCCGCCGCACCGGTCGCGCGCCGAGAGTTGAAGTCGAACATCGTGAACACGCTGAAAGTCGGCTATGGCGATGCCGACGCGGCGTTCCGGACCGCGGCACATGTCATCCGCAAAGATTTCTTCATCCACCGCGGCAGCGCCCATTCGCTCGAGGCGCGCGGCTGTGTCGCCGAATATGTGCCGGCCACTGACGGCCTGACATTCTGGTCGTCGACCCAGAAGGCGCACGACCTCTGCCAGAACCTCAGCACCTTTCTGCGCGTCGATGAAACCGCAATGCGGGTGATTGCGCCCGATATCGGCGGTGGGTTTGGCCCGAAGCTTTGCGTCTATCCTGAAGATGTCGCCGTCGCCGCGGCGGCAAAACTACTGAAGCGCCCGCTGAAATGGGTTGAAGACCGGCGCGAATATTTCGTCGCGGCGGTTCAGGAGCGCGACCAGTTCTGGAATGTCGAAATCGCGCTGGATGGTGGCCGCCGCATTCTCGGCATTCGTGGCCGGCTGCTCCACGATCTCGGCGCCTACGCGCTGCAGGACGTAAATCTTCCGTACAACTCGGCATCCGCTCTCACGGGGTCGTATATCGTTCCGGCGCTGGCGATGGATGTCACTGTCGCATACACCAACAAGGCGCCGACTTCGTCAGTGCGCGGCGCAGGGTATCCGCAGGCGACATTTGTCATCGAGCGTTTGCTTGACCTCGCGGCGCGTGAACTGAAGCTCGATCCGGCCGAGTTGCGGCTGCGAAACCTGATCCCTGCGGAGAAGATGCCCTATGAGATTCCGCTCAAGGCGCGTTCCGGCACGGCGATTGTTTTCGACAGCGGCGACTATCCCAAAACCCAGACGGATTTGCTGAAGCGCGCCGGATGGCATGAATTCCGCCTGCGCCAGCGTGAAGCGCGGGAGCGCGGGCGCTATATCGGAATGGGCTTTGCGCATGGATTGAAGGGGACTGGGCGCGGGCCATTCGAAATGGCTTTGGTGCGCGTCAGTGGCAACGGCCGGGTTTCGATCCTGACCGGCGCATCGGCCATGGGTCAGGGATTCGCGACAGCCATGGCGCAAATCTGTGCCGGCGAACTGGGGCTGAAACCCGAAGACGTGACGGTGGTGGCCGGCGATTCCGCGGTGGTCCCGGCGGGGCTTGGCGGATTTGCCAGCCGGCAGACGGTGATGGCGGGTAGTTCGGTGTTGCAGGCGGCGCGTGAGGTTGCGCAGAAATCCAAAGATCTCGCCGGCATGCTGATGCAGCTTCCTGCATCCGAGCTGGAATTGCAGGACGGATCCGTGCGCGCCAAATCCGATCCGTCGCGCGCGATTCAACTGGGTGAGCTCGCGAGGCTTTTGCGCGGCGGCCCCGGCTACGGCTTCCCTCCCGGTTTTACGCCGGGACTGGAAGCGACGGCTGCGTTTCGCCAGGACCACATGGCCTACGCCAATGTTTGCCATGCCGCCGAAGTCGAGGTCGACATCGAAACCGGTGGCGTGGAAATCCTGCGCTACGTCGCGCTGCATGATCACGGCGTGCAGATCAATCCGATGATTGTCGACGGTCAGACGCGCGGCAGCATTGCCCATGGCATCGGCAACGCTCTGTATGAACACATGGTCTATGACGAGAGCGCCCAGCCGGTGACGACCACATTTGCCGATTACCTGTTGCCCGGCGCATCCGAAATTCCCGCGATTGAAAGTTTTTACAGCTCGTCGCCTTCGCCGGTGAACCCACTGGGCGTGAAGGGTGCAGGCGAGGCGGGCGTGATCGCGGCGCCGGCAACCGTGATCTCGGCGATTGAAAACGCGCTCGAACCGTTCGCTATTAAAATCACCGAGGCCCCATTGCTGCCGTACCGCCTGCGCGCGATGATCGCGTCGGCACAGAGGGAGGCGTAGCTCCGTGTACAACAGCATCAAAATCGAGCGGGAGGACGGCATCACTTTTGTCGTCCTGAACCGCCCCGACAAACGCAATGCCATGAGCCCCGAACTGCATCGGGAAATGTGCGAGGCGCTGGACGAACTCGAGACCGACGAAGACACCAAAGTCGTGGTCATCACCGGTGCGGGCGAAGCCTTCTCCGCCGGTCAGGACATCAAACTCTATTTCCGCAGCACGGAAGACGACGCCAGGGCACGCGCGCGTGCGCGGCATGATTCCCATCATTGGCGTTGGGAGAAACTGTCGAAATACGCGAAACCGACGATCGCCATGGTCAACGGCTATTGTTTTGGCGGCGCCTTCACACCGCTTTGCGCCTGCGACTTCGCCATCGCCGCCGACGAAGCGAAATTCGGTCTGTCGGAAGTGAACTGGTCGATTCTTCCCGGGGGTATCGTGGCCTGGAATGTCACCCAGGTGCTGAGCTTCCGCGACGCGATGTATTACGCCTGCACCGGTGAAATGTTCGACGGAAAAAAGGCCGCTGAAATCAAACTGGTGAATTTCTCCGTGCCGCTCGCAGAACTGCGCTCCGCTACCGTCAAGTTTGCCCGCATGCTGATAAAGAAGAATCCGGCGGCTTTGCGCTACACCAAGGAATGTGTCCGCGCAGTGCGCAACATGGATGTGCAGCAGGCCGCAGATTACCTGAACGCCAAGAGCGACGCGTTGCGTTATCGCGATCCCGAAAAAGGCCGCGCCGAAGCAACCCGCCAATTCCTCGACGAGAAAAGCTTTAAACCCGGGTTCGGCGAATACCGGCGGAAACCCGGCTAATCAGATTAGACCACCTCTCCCCTTGTGGAAGGGGGCGGCGCGCCGCGCGACGTAGTCGCGCCGCTCGCGCGCCGCGGTGAGGGGTTCGTTTCAAAAACATAATATTCTACAGCGGGCACTTCATTTCTGACTTTGCCTCGAACGCTTTGATCAGCTCAGGTGCTTCGACAAAAACAAATGGTTGGTGCAGGAGGACGTTCATCAAGGAACGTTGGGCGGGGCCTGACGTAAGTCCGCCAGTGGATGAGAAACGTAAAGAGCCACCACTGGCGTAAATGGCGCCAAGCTCGATCGTAAGATGGCGGCCGGTTTTGAGTTCCTGCACATACCCATAGCGACCGACTTGCTCCCCGACGCGGAAAAACAACATCGCCTTGTCGTTTTCATCGATTTGGCATTCGGAAATGAAACCCGGCACACCTTCCTTCTGCGAAGATTCAATGTAATCCCTGAAGGGATCGCTCAAATCCAGCTCGCGCGCTTGAGCCCAGTTGCAGCAGAAGACGGCGAACAAACCACAACTCGCACAGAGCGCGGCAATTCTATTCAAAAGCCAATTCTCCATTGTGCACCTACCGCATGACAACAAGCGCGTCGAGGGCGATTCCACCGCGGCGGCGCAGCAGAAACGGATTCACGTCCACCGACTCGATGCGATCGCCGGCATCCATCGCCAGGCGGGACAGCGACAGCAGCGCGCGTACCAGTGCTTTCCTGTCCAACGCGGGGTTCCCGCGATACCCGGCGATCAGTTTCGCGACCCGCAGTCCCGCAATCATGGCTTCGGCCGCAGTTTCGTCCAGCGGAAGTGCTCCGAATGCGACATCGCGCTCCAGCTCCAGCGCGGTGCCGCCAGCGCCGCACATGATCACCATGCCCATTTCGGGATCGCGATGCAGGCCAAGCGCCAGCTCGATGCCGTCTGTGACCTGCTTTGCCACCAGCATGCCCTCAGGTGAAATCCCATGCGCTTTGGCGGCGCGCATGACATTGCGGTAGGCTGCGCGAAGCTGGGTGCCATTTTCAATTCCCAGCACGACGCAACCCGCGTCAGACTTGTGCGGCATGTCTTCGGCGACGACTTTCAGGACGACCGGAAATCCGATTCGCCGGGCGGCGCGGATGGCTTCGGATTCAGTGACGACGAGACACTCGTCCGGATTGCGGATGCCGTAGCGGCGTAGCAGCGTTTTGGAATCGACTTCGTTGCAGGGGCCGGGTTTATCACTCAAAAGACTGTGGATTTTCCCCCCTTCGTCGCGCCGCTTGGGCGGCGCGCCACCTCCCCCGCAAACGGGGGAGGAAAGCATGCGGGCGCGTGCTGCCGGCGAGGAGGCGGGTGTGCCCGCTTGGGGCAAGGCCGTCAGCGATGAGACCGTCCTTATCGCCTTTGCCGTCTCCTGCAGGAATGCAAGATTTGCCAATTCGGCGCGCAATGTCCGGCTGTAATCCGTCAGGCCGTGCGAAATCATGCTGAAAAACGCGATGGGTTTGCCGGCTTTTCCGGCAATCTCATTGACCGCGCGCAGGTTTGACTCTTTCCGCTCCGTACCGGCTGCGCGCGGCAATTCCTCCTGCAACAGCAGCAGGCCCACTCCCGGATCGGCCAGCATGATGTTGATGGCGCGCAGATAGGCATCCTGGCTGGTCAGCGCGGCAAATCCCGCGTCCAGCGGATTGCCGACCACCGTGCCTGTGGTCATCAGCGCACCCAACTGCTGCCGCGTCGCGCGTGCGAGCGGCGCGAATATCACGCCATGAGCCTCGGCGGCATCGAGCAGCATGCCGCGCAAGCCGCCGGAAAATGTCACCGCGCCGATCGACGGAATGCGCGGCGGCGCGGCATGGGCAAGAAATTCGATGATCTCGACCGCGGCATCGAGATTGCCGGCACGGATCACGCCGGCCGGTTTGGTGACCGCATCGAATGCTTCCATCGCGCCAGCAAGCCGGCCGGTATGGGCGAGCGCCGCGGCGCGCCCAGCGCCGGATGCGCCAAGCTTCACGACCACAACCGGAATGCCGGCGGCTTTGGCCTGATTGCACGCCGCCAGGAAACGCGGCGCGTCATGCACCGACTCCAGATATGACGCGATGACCTTCACGCCCGGCTGATGCGCGAAATATTCGATATAGTCCGCCGTCGTCAGTCCGGTTTCATTGCCCGATGTGATCGCCCAGCCGCAGTCGACTCCGCGTTCTTCGAGGCTGCGCTTGAGCGCCATGGCGATACCGCCCGATTGGCCGATCACTGCGACCGGTCCAGCCGCCAGCCGCTGCGGCCGATCGTCCGGCATGGTCATCAGGCGCGCGCGCGCGTTCAGATTGCCAAGGCAATTCGGACCGGAAATCGCAAGCCCGGTTTCCGCCAGCACACGCCGCAACTGCGCTGCCGCTTCCGATGCACCCCCGTTTTCGGCTTCGTCGAAGCCCGACGTCATCACGGTCGCGCTGCGGGCGCCGAACCGCGCCGCCTCGGCCAGAGTTGCAGGCACCGCATGCGCCGGGATCAAAACCACAAGGTGATCCGGCGGCTCCGGCAATTCGGCAAAGCTGCGATAGCAGCGCGTATCCCACACACTGTCGCGCGACGGGTTATAGGGATAAATCGCGCCCGGATATTCGTAGCGCGCGAGATTGCGCCAAACCCGCTGCGCCCAATTGCCGGGGCGGTCGCTCGCACCGAGGATCACGATGTTGCGCGGATTGAGCAGCGCTGCAACTTTTTCGCGTGCGCCGTTCACCGGAAGAGCTCGTCGTAGACCTGCTTCCAATGCGGCATTTTCGCGGCGGTTTCTTCGGGAGAAAAGAAGCGCGAGCGGAATTGTCCGTCTTCCGGTTTCAATTCCGGATCGAGCGCAGGGATTTGCGGATCTGCCGGCAGGTAATAGGCTTGCTGATAGACTTTCTGGCCCGCCGGCGAGACGAGGAAATCCTCGAACAGTTTTGCCGCATTGGGATGCGGCGCGGCTTTCGGAATCGACACCACCGACAATACCCCGGTTGCGGGCTGCATCGGAATCCATTTCACCGGCGCGCCTTTTTTCGCGCTGATCACCGCATGATGATTGAAGATCTGCAGCGCGATCGCATATTCGCCGGCAATCACCTGATCCAGAATTTGGCGGGCGGATACGTCGGCGCCTGCGATGTTTTGCTTCCGCAATGCGCGCAAGTAATCCATTCCTTTGGCTTCGCCCATCTGGTCCAGAACCGTCCCAATGAAGCCCACTGCGGCCGAAGATGACAGACTCACACCCCACAGCATTTTGCCGCGAAATTCGGGATTGAGCAGCGCCTGATAAGTCTTTGGCTCCGTGCCCGGCGCAATCAGCCGCGTGTTGTACGCCGGTGTCAGCACATAAATGTTGGTCGAGACCCAGTAACCTTCCGGATCGCGGTACACGGCAGGCCAGGATTTCACCGCATCCGGAATGTATTTCAGGACATAGCCGTCTTTTTTCAGCGGCACGACCGTCACGGTACCATCGAACACATCCGACTGGTTTTTCCCGGCGCGGTTCTCGTTCAGAATCTTGATCGCCGCCGTCGTCGCATTGGTGCGCGACAGCGTGACGCGAATGCCGGGATAGAGTTTTTCGAATGCAGCCGCCGCGGGCCGGGCGAACTGGTCGACGATCTGTGTCGTGTACCAGACAACCGAACCCTCGCGTTTGGCAGCAGCGACAAGCGCAGGGTCTTCGGCCTGCGCCGGAGTGCAAAAGGCCAGCACCGCTGCGACGAGTACCAGTTGGCGCATCACCAGCGCGATTTTCCGCCCTGCCGCCATTCGTCCCCGGCTTCGACAACCTTGTCGAGCGACTGCGGATCTTCCAGTGTCGTGTCCTGACCGCGCACCGGGTCTTCAATCGCCTGCTTCAGGCTGCGCGCCAGTTTCCATTCCGACGATGGGCGGATGTAACCGTCAGGCCCGACGCGATCGAGCCCCCAATAGATTTCCAGCCGATGCCCGTCGGGGTCGCGGAATTCCACCGCGATCTGCACCCCGGCACGGCGGCGGCCCTCAAAATCGATGGTGACGCCACGCTTCTTCAGGTGATTGCGCGCACGCACCACCTCGTCCAGCGTCGCGACTTCGAACGCAATGTGGTTCAGCTCGAAATTTGGCGAGGCTGAGGTCATCGAGCCGACCAGCGCGACACCGTGATGGTCCTCATTGAAGCGCATGAACACCATGCCGCCCGGCACCATCTCGTCGGGATAAATGTCCGAAATCTCGAACCCAAGCACTTCGGTATAAAACCGCACCGAACGGTCCATGTCCGAGCAGTTCAATACGACATGGCCGAGTTTCGTGATGGCAAATGGCAGTTCTTTGGGCTTCCGGTATTGCCCTATTGCCGCTACGTCTATCGGCATTCCTGACCCGTGGCTGATGGCAGCGGCAGGATTGTAAACGGGATGCCGCGCGATCGCACGGGGGGAATATGGAGCAATTGGATCAGGCCTATGGGCATTTCAATGCTGGGCGGCTGGAGGACGCCGACACGGCATTGCAGTTCCTGCTGGTCGACGTACCGGACAATGCGGAGGCGTGGCATTTGCTCGGCATCGTCCGCTTCCGGCAGGGGCGCAACGACGAGGCCTGCGAATTGCTGCAGCGCGCCGCCGAACTGCCCGGAGCAACGCCGGAGATGCATAATAATCTCGGCGCGGTGCTGAATGCGGCCGGACGGCTGGATGCCGCCGTGGCGGCCTTTGAGCGGGCGCTTTCCGAACGCCCCGACTATCCCGACGCGTTGAACAATCTCGGCGTCGCATATCGCGATCAGCGGCGGTTTGATGCCGCGGTTGCCGCATTCCGGCGCGCCATCGAACTCAGGCCCGACTATGCCCAGGCGAAGAGCAATCTGCGCAACGCCTATCACGACGTGGTGCCGG
>DASUHP010000150.1:0-24984 GCA_036273455.1 Micropepsaceae bacterium
CCACCGTTGCTGTCGCGCCGAGTGTCTCAACCGATCCGTCCTGCCGCAGCACCAGATTGCGCCCCGGCTTCGCGTTGCCACCGCCTTCCAGCCCAAACGGGACCACGCGGCGCCGATTCGACAGGATCGATGCCGTCATCGCCTTGAGGAATCGCAGTTTCCGTACCGCGCCGTCGCCGCCCGAGTGGCGGCCCGCGCCGCCGGAATCTTCGCGAATTGCGAATTCATCCAGCACCACCGGAAAGCGCGTCTCCAGTATTTCGGGATCGGTGAGCCGCGTATTCGTCATATGGGTGTGCACCGCGCTGGTGCCGTCATGGTCGGCACCTGCACCCGAACCGCCGCACACCGTCTCATAATATTGCAGCGTGCCATCGCCAAAGGTCAGATTGTTCATCGTGCCTTGCGCCGCCGCCTGCACATTCAGCGCGGCATACAGCGCGTCCGTGATCGCCTGGCTGGTCTCGACATTGCCCGCCACCACCGCGGCCGGATAATGCGGATTGAGCATCGAACCATCCGGGACGATCAGCTCGACCGGCCTGAGGCAGCCTTCGTTCAGCGGAATCTCATGATCCATCAGCGTTCTCAGCACATACAGCACCGCAGCCCGGCAGACCGACAGCGGTGCGTTGAAATTGTCGTTGAGCTGCGCACTCGTGCCGGTAAAGTCGATGCGCATTGTCCGCGCCGCATGATCCACGGAAATGGCAACGCGGATCACTGCGCCATTGTCCATCTCGCAGGCGAACCTGCCGCTGTTCAGCCGCCCAATCAGGCGCCGCACCGATTCGGCGGCGTTGTCCTGCACATGCCCCATATAGGCATGAACCACGCCAAGACCGTAACGGGAAATCAGGCTGCGCAAACCCGACACGCCCTTGAAGCACGCGGCAACCTGCGCCTTGAGGTCGGAAATATTCTGGTCCGGATTGCGTGCCGGATAGCGGCCTGAAGCGAGCAGGGCACGCATTTCCGCTTCAAGAAACCGGCCCTGATCAACCAGCAGCACATTGTCGAGCAGCACCCCTTCTTCTTCGACGCGGCGGCTCACCGGCGGCATTGACCCCGGCGTCAATCCGCCGATATCGGAATGATGGCCCCGCGCCGCGACATAGGCGACGGGTTCTCGGCCCGAATCAAAGGCCGGCATGATGACGGTGACATCAGGCAGATGCGATCCGCCGCGATAGGGTGCGTTCAGCACATAGACATCGCCCGGCCTGATCCCGCGTCCATCGCGGTTTTCGCCGCGGGCCGCGATGATGGTGCGCACCGAATCGCCCATCGATCCGAGATGCACCGGAATGTGCGGGGCGTTGGCGATCAGGGCGCCATCGGGCGCAAACAGCGCGCAGGAGAAATCCAGCCGCTCCTTGATGTTGACCGAGGTTGCGGTGCTTTGCAGCGCCACGCCCATTTCTTCGGCAACGGCCATGAAGGCGTTGTTGAACAACTCGAGCAGGACCGGCTCGGCCGCGGTTCCGGCGGCAACCTCGTCCCGGCGCGGCTCTGTGCGCGTGAGAATCAGATTGGCATGGCGGTCTGTCCCGGCGCGCCAGCCGGGCTCGACCACTGTCGTTGAATTCGGTTCACGGATGATTGCCGGCCCGTTGACAACATCGCCGGGTTTTAGCGAATCGCGGTTGTAAACGCTGATTGCGCAGAGCTGGCCGCCGAAATGCGCCTGAGTTCGCGCGGTAGGAGAAGTGAGCGCCGGAGTTTGACCGGGTGCCGTGTCCGGCTGCGCACCGACAACGCCGATGCCTTCGACCGACAGCGTCTGCACGATGATATTGCGGCCCGAAACCGCAAATCCGAACCGCTCCCTGTGACGCGATTCGAATTCCGCATGCATGGTGTTGGGATCCCCAAGCGGCACACGAATCGCGCTGTCCACACCGGCATAGCTCAATTCCGCCGCCGCTTCGCATGTGATCCGGGCGAGCGGAACATCCTGTGCCGCAATTCCCTCCTTCACCTGGCCTGCAAGAGTGGCCGCGAGCGTCGCGAGATCCACCTCGCCAAGCGTGCGGTTTACCGACTGCTCCCGAACCGTGCGGACTTCGGCAATGCCGATTCCATAGGCCGACAGGAGACCGGCCAGAGGGTGAACCATGATGCGCCGGATGCCGAGCTGGTCCGCAACGAGACAGGCGTGCTGCCCGGCCGCGCCGCCAAACGCCGCCAGCACATGATGCGTGACGTCATGCCCGCGCTCGAGCGATATCTGCCGGATCGCCTTGGCCATATTGGCAACCGCGATCTCGATGAAACCTTGCGCGATCTTCTGCGGCGTCACCGGTTTGCCGGTGGCTGCGGCCACATCATCCGACAGCGCCGCAAACTTTGCGTGCACCACCGCCTCGTCGATCGGCGCGTCGCCATTCGGTCCGAACACACGGGGAAAGAACGACGCCTGCAACTTGCCGAGCATCACATTGCAGTCGGTCACCGTCAGCGGACCGCCATGCCCGTAACAGGCCGGTCCCGGTATCGCGCCCGCCGATTGCGGCCCGACCTTGAAACGCATGCCGTCGAAGGTGCAGATCGAGCCGCCGCCCGCGGCGATTGTGTGGACCTCCAGCATCGGCACATGCAGGCGCACACCGCCCAGTATCGTCTCGCGTGTGCGCTCATACGCGCCTGCGAAATGCGACACGTCGGTCGAGGTCCCGCCCATATCGAATCCGATGACCGAATCAAACCCTGCCTGCTGTGCCACACGCGACATGCCGATGACGCCGCCCGCCGGTCCCGACAGCACGGCATCGCGGCCGCGGAACACATCCGCCTCGGCCAATCCGCCGGAGGATTGCATGAACAGCAGCTTCGTCTTTCGATCGAGATTGCCGCGCACGGTTTTCGCGTAATCGCGCAACAGCGGTGTCAGATAGGCATCCAGCACCGTCGTATCGCCGCGGGGGATCAGCTTGATCAGCCGCGCGATCTCGTGACTGAGCGATATCTGCGAGAATCCGATGTCGCGCGCGATTTCGCCCAACCGTTTTTCATGCGCGGGAAAGCGCCAGGCATGCAGCAGCACAATCGCAATGGCGCGAAAGCCGTCGTCATAGGCAGCTTGCAGCGCTTCGCGCGCGCCGGGCTCATTCAGTGGACGGATGACATCGCCTTCAGCACCCAGCCGCTCCTCGATCTCAACCGTGGCGGCACAAAGCGGCTCGGGCAGAACAATGTGCCGCGCAAAGATTTTCGGACGGCTCTGATATCCGATCTTCAGCGCATCGCGATGCCCGCGCGTGACCGCCAGCAGCGTGCGTTCACCCTTGCGTTCGAGCAGCGCATTGGTGGCAATCGTCGTGCCCATTTTGACAGCGGCAATCGGCCCTTCGCCATGGCGGCGCATCAGCTCGCGAATGCCCGCAGTGGCGGCGTCGGGATAGGCTTGCGGGTTTTCCGACAGCAATTTATGCGTCACCAGCGGCTGCCCGGGCCGCCAGCCGATCACGTCGGTAAAGGTGCCGCCGCGGTCGATCCAGAATTCCCAGGCAGGTGGTGATGGCTCACTCATGCGGGGCTGCGATGCGCAAAACGGCCTGCTGCCGGGTCAAATTGTCACAAAACCCAATGTAGCTGGGGAAAATCGCATCGCAATGCGATTTAAGCCCTATGACATTGGGCGAATCGATTGTATGCCTGAATCGCGATTGATTCTTCAGGGGAAAAACCCGATGGCCGAAACCGGCAACGCTTCTTCCAAATCCGCTCCCAAGGCGAAAGCAGAAACCATCAGCACCCGCCAGCTGGCGCAACAGCTCGCGGAAAAGCACGAGCTCAGCAAAAAGCAGGCAAACGAGATCATGGACGATCTCGCCGGTCTGATTACCAAGTCGCTCAAGAAAGGTGTTCGCATCCGTCTCAACGGACTCGGCATCCTTCAGGTGCGCAAGCGTCCGGCGCGCATGGGCCGCAATCCCGCCACCGGCGAAGCGATCAAAATCAAGGCGAGCAAAAAAGTCGCGTTCCGCGCCGCCAAAGAACTCAAAGAATCGGTCTGACGATGACCCCCGCTTTTCTCCCCCGTTTTCACGGGGGAGAAAACGCGCGCCCTTATCTCTGTGCTGAAACGGGCTGCTTCGGGATTACTGCATCGATCCCGGCCTGAGCACACTCTTCCTGCTTCTGTGCCCCGCCAACGCCGATTGCACCGGCGACCTGGCCATCGATCACGATCGGAAGCGCGCCCTTCTTGGGGAAATCCTGTATCCACAGCGATGCATCGTTGCGGTGCGTCTCCACATCCTGCTCGAGGATCGCCGTCGAGCGCTGCCAGTGCGCTGCCGTTTTGGCCTTTAAAATCGCGGTTTCCGCCACCGTCGGTCCGCCGCCCTGCATGGCGTGAAAGTCGATCAGCACACCGGCAATGTCGACCACCGCAACGGCAACCACGATATTGTTCCGCTCCGCATAGGTCAGGCACGCATCCACCATCCTGCGCGCTGCCGCGGCGCTGACCTGTTTGCGGTCAATCGATATCGCCTGCCCATCGGCCGCCGATGCCAACATGCTGGCGCATAGCAGCGCCGGAATGAAAATGTTCCGCAAATCCGCCCTCCCGAAGCTTTGCCGACGCATAGTATAGCGCTGACCTTGATCGGGCGTACTGATAAAATCCCTGCACAGGATGAGCGCAATTCTCTCCAAGACTGATCATTGGCCACGCCGCTGGGCATTGGCCGGCTCGTTCCTGCTGCATGGGATTATTCTCGTCATGCTGTTGCAGCGGGTGATGCAAAACCCCCAACCGCCGAAATTCTTCCCGGTCGAGCTGGTGCAACTCGCGGATCGCACGACGACTCTGGCGCCGCCAAAACCCGGCCTGCCCCATCAACAAACCGCATCGCTGCGACCGCAAACCCGAATCGCGCCGCCACCGATTCCTTTGCCACATCTCGAGCAGACTCCCGCGGTGCCGGAAAAGGGAGACGAGCCGGTGCCGCAGCCGCCCAAGGATGAGCTGCAGAGCAGGCTCGAATCATTCTCCAGGCTGACCATCCCCGGCGACAGCGCGGTGACGGCCGACGGCAGCGGCTCGGGTAATGGGCCGTCCGGCTATGACCTGAAGGACTTCATCCGCGCACAGGTCGAGCGCAAATGGAGCCTCGACCTTGATGCCCTCGAGGACCGCAGGGCCACAGTCTTCATTCATGTCGTATTGGCGGCCGACGGGGTGATCAAGAAAGCGGAAATCGTGAATGACCGGCGCAGCGATGCCGCCTATCACTCGCTTGCCATCAGTGCACGTAACGCCGTGCTGTTATCGTCGCCCATTACACTCCCCACCGGCACCCCGGCCAGCGCGCTGGACGTGGTTCTGAATCTCAGCCCCAAGGATACGCTGAATTAATCCAATGGCCCCGCCCGCGTCAGCGGGTTGTAAGTTTGATGTGCTAACACCGCGATTATCGGGGCCGTTAGTCCTCCCACAACCAGACCGGCCCCGCCCCCCGGGGCCTTCGCCTGCAACTGCGGAGGCCCCACCCTTTCACGGCAAGTCGCGGGCCAGGCGAAAACCCGACAGGGTGGAGTAATCATATTCGCGGCTGATCCCGCTACTCCCCACCCGTGCGGCGGAGCGTATGAAGATCGGCAGGTTGTCCCACGACCCGCCGCGGATCACGTGCCGGGAGCACTCACCGCCCGCGGTCCAGGCGCTGCCATCAGCCGGTGCGCCGACATAACTGTCGTGCCAGCAGTCGGCGGTCCACTGCCAGGCATTGCCGAGCATGCCGTAGAACCCGAACGGGTTGGCCGCGAAACTCTCAACATCGGCGAGCACATGATAATCGTACCGGCTGCCACAGCCGTTGCAGTTGGCATTGCCCTGGCCGAGCGCATCGCCCCACCAGCGTGATGTTCTGGTGCCGGCCCGTGCGGCATATTCCCACTCCGCTTCCGTCGGCAAGCGATAGGGACTGCCGGGCACCAATCCCGGGCGCGCCTCGCGTACCTTGCGATTGAGCCAATCGGTATAGGCATTGGCGTCGGCCCAGCTCAGGCACACCGCCGGCCAGTGCGGCGGTTCGCCGACATAGGGCGGCTGCGCCACGCCCTTGCCCGGCGAGTGCCAGCCGAGGCCCAGCAGCGGATCGCAGGGCAGCGGCTGATAACCGGTCTCCTTCAGGAAATTCAGGAATTGTTCACTGGTGACGTCGTATTTGCCGAGTGCAAATGGCCGTATACTGACGGCATGCTGCGGACCCTCGGAATCGAATCGCCCAACTTCACCAGACGGACTTCCCATGGCAAAGCTACCGCCGGGTACAGCCACCATCACGGGGCAATTACTGCATTCCCTGAATTCCCGATCCTCGACCGACGGAGTTCCCGCAGCCGCGGAAAGTGCAATAACCGCGGGCAATATCGCAGCAATCGCAAAGTTCCCGGGTTTCATGGAACACCGCATGGCAAGTCAAACTAAGTTGAGTTTTAAATGCCGGCAACTGTGGGAGAATAGCGTCACCGGCGGATTGCTCCTTTTGTCCGGCGTCTTTATCTTGCGGCAATCAATAAAAACAGGGCTGGAAGATTGAATCCCGCATCATCACTGTTCGCAGGGGCCGATCGGCCCAATGTCTGGTTACGCATTCGTACTCCACTGACTGGTATGGCGCTCGCCATGTTGAGCATGGGATATGCGCAAGCTGCCGGGCTGGCCGGTGAATGGTGGGTGCATGACAAAGATGCGCGCATCCAGATCGTCGATTGCGGTGGCGCCATGTGGGGCGTGATCTCGTGGGAATCGATGCCAGGCACGGACACTCACAATCCCGATCCGCACCTGCGCGATCGGGCAATGCTCGGTGTGCCGATTGTTCTCGGCATGATGCCCAAGGGTGAGAATGAATGGTCCGGCACGATCTACAATTCCGCGTTTGGCCAGACCGTCCCCGGCACCATTGCGCTTCATGACGACACGGTGCGCATCACCGGATGCGTCCTGGGCTTTCTCTGCGGCGGAGAAAACTGGACCCGCTACGAGCCGACGGCGGCTTCCACCGCCAAAAGCAAGGAAGCGATTTGTAAATCAGTCTCCGCGGCGGGGTAAATCATGGAAGCCATTTTCGATCGTCTCGTCCGGATATCTCTGGTGTGGCGGACATCCATCCTCGTCGTGGTGGTGCTGATTGCCGCGCTCAGCGGCGTTTATGTTGCCCGCCATTTCGAGATCGACAGCCGCAGCGAAAACCTGATCTCGGCGTCAATTCCGTGGCGCCAGCGTCAGATCGAATTCGACCGCGCCTTCCCGCAACGCGACAATCTCACCCTCGTCGTGATTTCCGGATCGACGCCGGAGCGCGCCGAACAGGCGGCGGTGGCGCTCAAGTCGGCACTGGTGAAACGGCCCGATGTGTTCCAGACCGTGCGTGATGAGCAAGGTGATCCGTTTTTCCAGAAGAACGGCCTTCTGTATCTGAAGACGCAGCAGGTCAAGGACGCGACCACGCAACTGATCGCCGCCCAGCCATTTCTTGGGCCATTGGCCGCCGATCCCTCGCTGCGCGGCGTCATGGACAGTCTCAATACGGCACTGATCGGCGTCGAGCATGGCCAGGCGCCGCTCGACCAGCTGACCGGCGCGTTCAAGCAATTCACTTCCGTTCTGGGAAATGTGCTTGCCGGCAGATCTGCTGCCATGTCGTGGCAGAATCTGTTGACGCATCAGGATGCGGCGCCGTCCGAGAATCTGCGCATGCTGCAGGTCCAGGGCCGGCTCGACTATAAGAAGCTCGAGCCCGGCTCGACGGCGAGCACACTGATCCGCAAGACTGCCACCGATCTTGGGCTGACTCCTGCCACTGGAGTGACCATCCGTCTGACCGGTCCGGTTCCGCTGGCGGATGAGGAGTTCGCCACCGTTGCGGAGCGGGCGCTGCCGATCGGCATATTGGTGATGAGCGCGATCCTGCTGACCCTGTGGCTGGCGGTCGGTTCGGTGCGAATCATCGGGGCGATTCTCGCCACGCTGCTGACCGGCTTTTTCATCACCGCGGCGAGTGGACTGTTGCTGTTCGGCACGTTCAATCTGATTTCGATCGCGTTCATTCCGCTATTTGTTGGTCTCGGTGTCGATTTTCAGATTCAATATGCGGTGCGTTATCGCGCAGAGCGTCATTTGCTGCGCGAGCTTGAACCGGCACTGGCGCGCGCCGGGGCCAAGATCGGTCCGTCGCTGACTTTGGCGGCGCTGGCGACGGCCGCCTGCTTCTTCTCGTTCTATCCGACCGATTATGTCGGCATTGCCGAGCTCGGCGTGATTGCCGGCACCGGGATGATCGTGGCCTGGTTCCTCACCGGCACCATGCTGCCGGCACTGCTGGTTCTGCTTAAGCCCAGCGGCGAGCAGGCGGAGATCGGTTTCCTGAAGCTCGCGCCGGTCGATCAGTTCCTGCGCAAGAACACCTGGCCGATCATCATCATTTTCGTGTTCCTGTTCGGGCTCGGCGCCGGTCTGCTGCCGAAGCTGCGCTTCGACGCCAATCCGCTGCATCTGCGCAGCCCGCATACGGAATCGGTCGCGACTTTGTACGACCTGATGCGCAATCCCGACACTTCGCCCGACACCATCGACGTGCTGATGCCGTCGCTCGATGCGGCGAACCGGATGGCGGCGAAATTGAACGCCGTCCCCGATGTCGGGAAGACCACGACGCTGCAGAATTTCGTGCCCGCGGATCAGACCGCAAAACTGGCGGCGATCTCCGATGCGCAATCGATTCTCGACACCACGCTCGATCCGATCGAGGCCAAAGATCCGCCGACGCAGGCTGACACGCTGGCGAGCATGGCGGCGACCGAACAGTCGCTGCGCCGCGTCGCTGCCACTGCGTCGGGCGATGCCGCAGCGAGCGCCACCGCCTTTGCCGGGGTTCTCGCGCAGCTCCAGAAAGCCGGCCCGCGGCTGATCGATGCCGCGGACAAAGCCGTTGTTCCGCCGTTGCAGGTGACGCTGACGCGTGCGCGCAATCTGATGAAGGCTTCACAGGTGTCGTTACAGATTCTGCCGGCGGACCTGCGCCGCGACTGGCTCACGCCCGATGGCCGCGCGCATCTCGAGATTTCGCCCAAACAGCATGACGACGCCTTCCTCGAGAAATTCGCCGCCGAGATTCAGAACATGATTCCGCAGGCGACCGGCACGCTGGTGATCATCGAGCAATCGCGCCATACGATCCTTTCGGCGTTCCTGCGCGCCGGCATGATCTCACTCATCGCCGTGGTGGTGCTGTTGGCGATTCTGCTGCGCCGCACGCGCGACGTGCTGCTGACCCTGTTTCCGCTGCTGGTTATTGGCGTGTTCACTTTCGCCACCTGTGTCGCGGCACGCATGCAGGTGAACTTCGCGAACATCGTGGTGTTGCCGCTGCTGCTCGGCATCGGCATCGCCTTCAGCATCTATTTCGTGATGTTCTGGCGCGGCGGCGGGCGCGATTTCCTGCAGTCGAGCCTGACGCGCGGCGTGGTGTTCAGTGCGATGACGACCGCTTCCGGCTTCGGCGCGTTGTGGATTTCCAGCCATCCCGGAACGGCGAGCATGGGCGAATTGCTGACCATCTGCCTTGCCTGGACTCTGCTGGTGACGCTGACATTGGTGCCCGCGCTGTTGAATAAGGTGCCGGCGCCGATTCCCGAACCTGCGGTTCCGGCGGAGTAGAAACGCGCTGCTCGCCACGCTCAGTCACTACCTCCACCTTGCGGGGAGGTCGAAATTTGCCGTGCAAATTTCGGGTGGGGGTAATCGTCGAGAATACCCCCACCCTCGAATTTCCGAAGGGGAAATTCGCGTGCCTCCCCGCAAGGGGGAGGCGGAGTTAGGCCATACGCGATTCACCACAGCGTACGAAGGGCTGAAATTACTCGGCCGGGATGGATGCGGGTTTGTCCCACCGCCGCGGGTACAATCCGAACGGCGCCAGCAGCACTTTCAGATAATTCGGTTCGTCGGCGAGTCCGCTGGGATGGCCGAGGCGTGCCGGCTGCAATGCCACACCGTTCTCCTGCGGCAGGTGATAAGTCCCGAACAATATGTCCCAGAAGGCGAATTCAACGCCGTAATTGACCGAATACCGGTGCCCTTCGGGAACGATGGCCGAATGGTGCCAGCGGTGCACTTCCGGCGTGACGAAAATCGTGTTCAGCAACCGGCCTGCCCTGATATCGGCGCCCCAATGCGAGATCTGCCCGCTGACATTGGTCGCCGGCACGGTCAGCACAATCGCCAGCGGATCGAATCCGACCACGCCGAGGATGAGAAAGATCAGGATATTGCGCAGCGCGAAATCGACCGGGTTGGACACTTCGGTATTCAGCGCCCGCAGATCGGTGATGCGGTGATGGTAGGAATGCAGCTTCCACAGGAATTCATTGCTGTGCTGCCAGCGATGCATCCAGTAGCGGAAGAAACTGACAATCAACAGGATCAGGATCACCTGAACCCAGAACGGGCCGAGCGCGCCGGGCGAGGCGATGAGCACTTTGCGCCCGAGAAAATGCAGCGGGGCATACAGAAGGACCGGCAGCACCAGGAAGGCCAGTGCCGCACCGGTGACATATTTATTCACCGCGGTGGCGACGATGTCGCGGGCGAGAACAAAGCGCTGCGAAGCCGGATTGCGGTAACCATAGACCTGTTCCAGCACCATCATCACGATCAGCACCAGCACCGCCTCGAATTTCAGCGTTTGTGCCATTGGCTGATGCAGCGTTCCGATATCGGCGAGATACATCGCGACATAGAGCGCCGGCAGAATGATGAAACTGCTGAAGACGATCAGTTTTCTGACTGGCATCGCTGCATCTCCGCAGGTGAACGGACGCGATTGGCAAGCTTAGATCAGGTTTCTGCCGGATGGAAACTGTTTGCGCCGAACGCCCCCCTTCCGCCCGCCATTCGCCCTGCATCGCGCGACGCGCTTCGCAGGGCTGCGGGCACCTTGCTTCCCCCACGCTTCGCACTGAGGTGCTCGCGGGGGGAAGGCGAAGTAAGGACTTTGGAACGCCGCGTGTTCACCGGCCCAATGCGGCTTTGACCCGCTGGACCACCGCTTTGGGTGCGCGATATGCGGCGGCGATTTTACCCGCGAGTTCCGCGCCACTGAGATAAGCGACGTTGAGCCCCTGTTTTCTGGCATCGGCGATGAATAGTGGGTCCTGCAGGGTGGCGCGAAACGCATCGCGAATTTGCTGTATTCGGTCGGGGGGGACGCCTTCGGGCATGACCAGAGGCCGGCCGACTTCGACCCGGGCGAGAAATAATCTCAGTGCATCGCGATCAGCCTGCGAACGGGCGAGGGAAGTTGCGACCGGCACATCCGTCAGCCTGGGATCGGGTGTTGCCGCCACCTGGAAAAGAATATTGAGCTTACCCGCGCGCGCCAGCGGCTCATGCATCAGCGAATCATAGGCGACGCACAGGCCCTCCACTTCGCCGCGTTCCATGGCGAGCGAAATCTCTTTCGTTCCCTGGTAGCCCTTGACCACGCGGAATTTCATTCCGAGCAGGTGATTGAGGAATTCCGGGTACAGAGCAGTGTCGGCGCCCGATCCGGTGGCGCCCACGACCACACCGGTTGTGAACAGATCGCCGGGATTGCGCGCATGCGCATCCTTGCGCGCGGCGCAGACGGTGGTGTCGCGGTCCGGACTGCCGATCCAGTTCATCCTCAGCGGATCGAACTGGGTTCCGTCGCCGCCGAGCAGCGGCTCGAAGGGAATGCCGCGATTGACCAGGCCGATCACGGTGCCGTCTTTGGGGGACAGATTGTAAAGCTCGTTGATCAGCCGCAATCCGCCGGCGCCGGGCGCGTTCTGCACCACCACGCGGGGATGGCCGGCAATGTGATCGCCGAGATGCGTCGCCAGCGTGCGCGCCCAGATGTCGTTGTCACCGCCCGGTCCAAAGCCGACTTCAAGATCGATTGTCTTCCCGGCAAATGCCTGGGCATGCGCTACCTGCGCTGTCACCATTGCAGCGCTATAGATAATCAGGACAAGGACGAAAAATCCAGGATAACCTCCACCTTGTGGGTGTGGGGAGGTCGAAATTTGCATGGCAAATTTCGGGTGGGGGTAATTCGTCGAGCACCCCCCACCCGCGAATTTTCTGAACCGAAAATTCGCGAGCCTCCCCGCAAGGGGGAGGCGGAAGGTCACTTTCCTCACGCCCGCCGGTTTCAGTCCCTTATGTCCTGGAGGAACCATTCGGTGGGAATCTCGCGGCCCAATTTGCGTTTGCGCGCACATTCATACACCCAGCCGCCGACGCAGGAGAATTGCAGACCCTGGTTTCCGACATTGCGATAAAAAGTGATCTGGTCGCGTGAGGTGCGGCCCTTGCATTTGCCGGTGACGAGATCGGCAAATTCCGGTTTGTCGCCGCCGCGGCCGCGGTCGCTGAATTCGCGCGAGTCGCCGCCAAAACCCGGCTGGGTGTTCTTCGCCGGAACGCGCTTCATTTCTTCTTCGTTGCCGCCGATATAGGCGGCGGGCGACAAGCCGCGCTCGGCCTGGAAGCGTTCGGTCTGGCGCATCTGCAAACCGGCCACACCCTGACGCACCACGACATCGAATTTGTCCGCCGCGGCATCGGGCTGTTCGCGCCGGCCGAGATTGGTCACATGCATGCCTTTCTCCAGCCAGTCGGCATCATAGACCGGGCGCATGGAATCGGTGCAGGTGGACAGGATGTCGACGCCCTTGACCGCCTCGCGTGCCGAATCGACCGGCTGCACCTCGATGCCAAGTGTTCTCCGCATTTCCGCGGCATAGGTTTCGCGACGCTCAGCATTCGGGCTGTAGACCTTGCACAGCCTGATGTCGCGCACGCAGGTGAAGGCTTCGAGGAAGGTGCGCGCCATGCCCCCGGAGCCGATCATGCCGACGGCATGCGAGTCGTCGCGCGAGAGATATTTCACGCCGATCGCCGCGCCGCCGCCCACCCGCATATGCTGCAGCACGCCGTCATGGATGAAGGCGAGCGGCTCGCCATTGCGGCAAGAGAGCAGATAGATGATGCCGCAATAGGTGCCGGGCTGGATGCAGTATTTTTCTTCGGTCCAGTTGCCCTCCTCGTCGCGCGGCCAGGTCATGATGTCGGACTTCATGCGGATCGCGAGATAACCGTCATTCGCGCCTTCCATGGTGCTCCAGCGGTAATAGGCGTCGTCGCGTTCGCACGGCATATAGATGTCGATGCGCGGGCGATGGATCGCGCCGCCGGTGGGGATTTTCCGGAACGCGTCTTCCTGCACCCGGATGCAATCCGCCATGGTAAGAAGCTTTGTCACGTCGTTATTATTTAGAATCAGCATGTCGGTCCCTGAGAAGCGAGAAAAATGAAGCGAGCAGCGAGAGCACCGCCTGAGTCGCGGCAGGGATGGTGCTCTCGTTTCTCGCTTCTCGCTACTCGCTCCTCACTGGCAGCGCCAGCGGCGGAAGGCGGCGACATCCTGAGGGGTAAGTTTGAACCACTCGCCGTTCACGCGCTTTTCTGCGTAACGCCGGTGCCAATAGGTTTCGACCCCGAACGGATCATCGGTTTTGATGATGTGCACCAAATGGCTCTGCGGCGGCAGCATTACGCGCAATTCGGTGATGCGATGTTCGGGCTGTTTGCTGCATCCGATTTTGTGGTGCTGCCCATGTTTCAGAAGATAGACCGCCCCGGTCGCCCCGGCTGGCTCTTCCGGTTCGGGTTCGTCGGGCACATCGGCGAGCAGGGCCGCAACATCAGACCAGCCGGGCGTTGCCGCCGTCCATTGTTTCAGATGCCGGAGCAGACCGGGTTTGCCGCCGAAATGCCGCACATAGGTCTGGTTGACTGGAATGCGGTGGCCTTTGCGCCGCAACAGTTCGAGTTCGGCTTCGCTGGGGATGTGCTGCAGCATCCGGATCGCGGTGGCCATGCAGGCGAGAAGCTCGGGTTTTTCGAGCGGCTCCTGGCGCAGATTGGGCGTGAGACCGGCCTCTTTTACCGCTTCGGACCAGCGGGCCCAGATCTTCCCCCGCCATTGGGCGCATCCGATGCCGGTCAGAGTGGCAAAGCGCTTGATGCCGGGCGGCCTACCGCCGTTTTCGGCGGCGATGCGGCGGATTTCGCCGATGATGTGCGCCCTCATTTTATCGAACGCCATTCCGTCACTCCTGATCGTCAGCCTATCATATAGTCCTATCCATCCCTGCTGTCAAACAGCCGGATGGCGGAGAGGCAGCGCCCGCGTTTGCAAAGCGCGCACGCCCGCCTGCGCATGAAGAGCGGGCCAGCAGTGCTAAACTCGACTGCCGGAGCCTTGGCGAAGGCGGCTGGCGTTTCGGGGTAACTGGAGCTTTTTTGAGGTACTATTTCGCCGCCGGCGAAAACGACGCGATCTCGTCAGTTTTCAGTTTCACTGTGGCCGGAGCGGGGAATTTCAACAACCTGTTCGCGCGCAGCTTCGGCGCCATATGCTATTGCGGCCCGGATGTCAGGAGGGCTCAGTTCAGGATATTCCGACAACAGCTCGCTCTCGCTCATTCCATCGGCCAGATGGTCGAGGATAAGAGCGACCCAAATTCGAGTGCCCCGGATACACGGCATGCCGCCGCAGACTTGCGGATCGACCGAAACGCGCTTGAGGAGGGGGCTCATATCGCTCATCTGATTGAGCAGGCAGGATAGCACAAACGCGCCGTGGCTGTCCCGGATCACGCGAATTCGTTGTAAACTGCCCCTGTTGCCACCGGGACCTGCCGCATGCCGAAACTTCCGCTCGCTGCACTGGCCGCCACGCTGTACGCGACGTCCGCGCTGGCGATCCCCGATTTCGCGCCGACGTCGAGCAGCGCCTGGTATTCCTATTCGCGCGAATGGATGGCGCCTGCGAGCGGCCCCGACTTGTGCGGCACGGCCGCACCAGTGAATGCAAAAAATGCGCCGCAATGCGGCGCGGGGCCGGTGATGCAGGACAAGGCGCATCCGCGGGTTTCCAACGACGATTTCCGCGCCACGGGCAGGCAGCCGACGCCGCCCTTTGCCGATGCAAGCAATCCGATCCTTCAGCCCTGGGCGGCGGATGCTTTGCGCAAGCTGAATGCCGAGACACTATCGGGCAAGTTTTTCGTGTCGCAGCTCGCGACGTGCCGGCCGCTCGGCGCGCTCGCCTTCGATCTGTCGCCGATGACGCGGCCGATGTTCATAGTCCAGTCGCCGAAGGAAGTGCTGCTGATCAATGAAAGCTTCAGCGAGGTCCGGCACATTTATCTGACGGATCAGCATCGCCCGGACCTGCAGCCGTCATGGGAAGGGGATTCGATCGGCCATTATGACGGCGACACGCTGGTCATCGACACCATCGGGTTCAATGACAAGACTTATGTCGATGGATTCAAGACGCCACACACGACGCAGCTGCACACCATCGAACGCCTTCATCTTGTGGATGGCGGCAAGGAATTGCAGGTCGATGTGCATGTCGAAGATCCCGGCGCCTTCACCACGCCGTGGAATGCAGTGTTGCGCTACCGCAAATTCGAACTGGTGGCGCAGCGCGCGAAGCAGACAGGCGTAGAATTGGCGGCGCTGGCGACTCCGGAGGAGGGGCCGCTCAACGAAGCAATCTGCGCCGACAGCCCGAACTCGCTGATGTTCCTCCCCGGCTACTCCGTCCCCCGTGCCGACACACCGGATTTTTGAATCAGCTCGCGCCGCAGCAACGCTTATATTTTTGACGCGAGCCGCACGGGCAGGGATCGTTGCGTCCGGTCTTGTGGTGTGGCCGGCGGCTGAACTGGGCGAGCTTACGCAGCGCGATGACCACGCGGGGGATCGCGCGAGCGGCTTCGTCCCGGCATGCATTTATGTCGTCCGGCCCATCGAAGAGAGGATTGTCGCGTTCGTCCAGGAATGCAAAAAATGGAAACAAAAGGACCTGAGTCCGCTCATCCCCGGTTAGCGCAAACCATGCGTCAGGCGCGAGCGCCATCGCCTTCGCGAAGCCCCCGACCCAGGCGCGAACCACCTTGTGATCTGGCTTTTCGCCGGAGCGGCTGAACAGGGGCCGATAGCCGATGGGCTTGCCCGCCTCGAGCTTCTTAAACCCTGCATCGATGATGTGGGATACGCCGTCGTAATGCTCCATCACCGCGTCGAGAATGTTCTCCGCCTGTTCGGCGCTGTCGAAGTCTGGTTCATCCGCACCGAAGATTCGGTCGAGCCACAGTTCCGGCGGGAGCGGCTCAGGCGCCACCGCGATGCCGGTGAGATACCCATCCAGCTCCATGGGCGACATTGCGGTTCGCGGCGCCGCAGGCGAGGTCAGAAAACCGAGCCAGGTCGAGAGCGAATCAGGCAACATGCTGCAAGAGTGACAGCGCCGCGCTACCCTTTCGAGAGCGGCAATTGATCAATCCTGTGGATGGTCGGTTGGCCCCTGCGGCGGGCAACAGTGCGGCCGCAACTGGCGGCGTTGGCGCCTCCGGAGGAGTGGCCACTGAACTGCGCCGACAGCACCAACTCGCTGGTATTCATTCCCGGCTACTTCACCCCCGCCCGACAAACCGGGTTTTTAGGCGTAGCCTGAAATTTGCGGCCGGCGAGAGGCGTAGCATGCGAGCCATAGCGATTGAAGAAGCGTTCACTCATCCGCCGGTGCGGCAGGCGGCAGACCGGTTTGGCCCGTTCAGGGACCAGGCACACTGGCGAGACATCGAAAAAAAACTCGAAGACCTGGGCGAAACCAGATTGGCGGACATGGATGCGGCGGGCATCGATGTGCAGGTCATCTCGCACACGCCGCCGGGTCCGGAATCGCTCGCGCCCGTACAGGCGAGAATCCTTGCGCGTGAGGCCAATGATGCTCTTGCGCAGGCGGTGGCCGCACATCCGGACCGCTTTGCCGGGTTCGCCGCGCTGCCCATGTCAGACCCGGCGGCGGCGGCGGACGAACTCGAACGAGCGGTGAAGGTGCTCGGATTTCGCGGCGCGCTGGTGAATGGCATGGTGCAGGACCGCTTTCTCGATCATCCTGTCTTTGAACCCGTGCTGGCGCGCGCCGAAAGTCTCGGCGTGCCGCTCTATATCCATCCATCTTTCCCGCCGCAGAGCGTGATGGATGCCTATTACGGCGGTCTCGATCCGCTGCATTCCTTGTTTATGTCCACGGCCGCCTGGGGATGGCACTCGGAGACCGGGGTCCACACATTGAGGATGATCATCAGCGGCGTGTTCGACCGTCATCCGGGTTTGCAACTGATTATCGGGCATATGGGCGAGATGTTGCCGTTCATGCTGGCCCGCGCCGATCACGTGCTGACGCCGGTGTCACCGAAGCTGCGTCAGCGCGTTGCGGATTATTTCCAGACCAATATCTGGATCACAACCAGCGGATTCTTCACGCACGCACCGTTCCAGTGCGCCATGTCGGTGATCGGCGCCAGCCGGATTCTGTTCGCGGTGGATTATCCGTTCAGCACAAACAGGGCCGGGCGCGCATTTTTGGACTCGGCGGCGATCAGCGAGGCCGATCGGGCGAAGATCGCCCATGGCAACGCCGAACATCTGCTCCGGCTGTAAACCCCTGCACGCGTGCTGGACGAGGCTATCCGCGCCGCCAGCCCGAACTCGCCGATGTTCCTCCCCGGCTACCGTCCCCCGCGCCGACAAACGCGGATTTTTTATTCATTGCACGAAACTGTGTCATTCCCGGCCGAACGCGACTGTCCGCCGAAGCCCTCAGGAGCGAAGGCGGGAGCGCGAGGGGAAGGGAACCCATCCGCGCCGCGTCCGCGGCGCGAAGAAATTCTTTTGCTGCATCCGCTGCCAACAAGGAATGGCTAAAGCGCACGTTTCCTCCCCCGCGCGCGGGGGAGGTGGCGCACTGCCCTGCAGCGCGACGGAGGGGGGCCTTTCACCAGCGATCCCGCAGACCCGTCCCCGTTACTCCGCTCACCGATGCATCGCAATTCCCACGACCGCGCCAACAAACAGCAAAAAACACGCCGAGGACTGTATAAAGAATCCCGGCAAACGCTTTTCCACCGCCTTACGATAGCCGGCAAAATAAATGATCCGGCCCATGATCCACAGCAGACCGAGCGCCGCGGCGATGACGTCACTCAGATAAATCGCGCAAAGCCACAGCGGCAACATGAAAGTCGGCATCCATTCGAGCGTATTGACGTGCACGCGATAAATGCGTTCGAAATCCGGATTGCCTGTCATTGCGGGAAGGCTCACCTTGAACCTGCCATGTGCCGCCGCAACCTGCGTCGCGAGAAAAAAATACCAAGCGACGGTCAGCAGCGTAACAATCGGAGTGTAAAACGGCATGGCTAAATTCCCAGGGTCGGTGATTACGTGTCCTGCCATTGTGGGCGGCTGGTGTGGCGGCACACCTGTACCATGCCTGTAAAGTGTCTTAGTAAGGCTTATCGTGTTTAATAAATAAGACGGTCACTACACGGCTTCCCTCGTCGGTGCTTATTGATGCTGCTGATTAACAGTTTCTGATGACACGACTCACGCGTGGCTTGTATCAAACGCTCGTAACGGAATCGATCAGGGCGGAGCTTAGCGCGCTTGAAGCCAATCTCCGCGCCAGCTATGCAGGTTTGCATCATGCAGATGTCGCAGATCGAATTGCAGCCCATATTTCTCGCGTGGTCGAGCGGGCAATTAACGCCGTCGCTGAAGAAGCGCGTGTGAAGGACGCGGTTGCGCTCGCCCGCGAGTTAATCCAAAAGATTGTTCAGGGAACCGGGGCAGACCTGTCGCCCGAGAAGCCTGCGATGCCCGGGGAATTCCTGACGGGAATTCTGGCAGTTCAGCCAGACGGCAGCACTGAACGCTTGGGTGAGCCTTTGATACCGCTGCTCGATACGGCGCTGCTCACCAATTCCCGCGGCGAACCTCGAGTTGGGCACCAACTTATCGAGGAAGTCGCCTCCGCGGATCGCATCGATTGTATTATGGCATTTATCCGCCGTAGCGGTATCCGGCCGATGTTGGAAGTCTTGAGACGCCACTGCGAACTTGGGCGCCGGCTAAGATTGCTGACGACCAGCTACACCGGCTCCACGGAGGCCGAGGCACTTGAACAACTTCGCAGCATCGGAGCGGAGGTCCGCGTCTCTTATGACACTAGCGCTACGCGGCTGCATGCAAAGGCGTGGCTGTTTTACAGAGAGAGTGGTTTCTCCACCGCTTATATTGGTTCGTCGAACCTCACGCATTCAGCTCAAATTGACGGCTTGGAATGGAATGTACGCTTTTCGGCCGCCCGAAACCGATCAGTGATCGATAAAGTTGAAGCGGCGTTCGACACTTGTTGGAATTCGGGCGAGTTTGCCGAATTTGATCGCACCGAATTCTCCGAACGGAGCCAACACCAGAACGGTCTGCCAAGCCTTTCTCCGATCGAATTGCGCCTCGAGCCGTTTCAGGAGAGGCTGCTTGAGCAAATCGCGCTGTCGCGTCTACGCGGGCACCATAGCAATCTGCTGGTCTCCGCAACCGGGACCGGCAAGACGGTCATGGCGGCGGTCGATTATGCGCGGTTGCGGGAAACTCTTCCGAGGGCTCGGCTGCTTTTCGTCGCGCATCGCAAGGAGATACTTCAACAGTCGATCGCGACTTTTCGCCACGCCATCAGAAACAACGCATTTGGCGAACTCTGGACCGGCGACTCGCGGCCCACAGTCTTCGAACACGTGTTCGCGTCAATCCAGAGTTTGCGGTTTGCCGACCTGAATAATTTCGGCCGGGCGCACTTTGATGTCGTTATTGTCGATGAGTTTCACCACGCAGAAGCACCGTCCTACCAAGCCCTACTTGAGCACCTCCGCCCGCTCGAACTGCTTGGACTGACCGCGACACCAGAGCGCAGTGATGGACTTCATGTGCTGCGCTGGTTCGACAATCGCATAGCCGCTGAATTGCGGCTATGGGACGCTATCGATCAACAGAGGCTGGTCCCGTTTATCTATTATGGCGTCTCGGACTACTTAGACTTTCGTGCCGTGCCATGGCATCGAGGGCGCGGTTATGACGTGGAGGGATTATCAAACCTATTCACGGCCGACGATGCCTGGGCGCGTCAAGTAATCCAAACATTGACGGACAAGGTGGACGACGTCCGGCGCGTACGCGCACTCGGATTCTGCGTGAGTATTGACCATGCGCGGTTCATGGCGCGTGTATTCAACAGCCACAACATACCAGCGAAGGCTATTTGGGCGGATACTCCTGCGGCTGAGCGCGAAGCAGCGCTTCGCGATCTCCAAGACCGGCGGGTAATTGTCGTCTTCTCGGTTGATATTTTCAATGAGGGCGTGGACGTTCCTTCGGTGGACACGCTTATCATGCTACGTCCTACGGACAGCCCGACGCTATTCCTTCAGCAACTTGGTCGAGGGCTCCGGAAGCATCACGGCAAGAGCGCATGTACGGTGATCGATTTCGTTGGCCTGCACAGGAAGGAATTTCGGTTCGACCGTCGGTTCGGCGCACTCCTCGGCGGAACGCGTGCCGAACTTTCAAAACAAGTGCAGGACGGATTCCCGTTTCTTCCGGCGGGCTGTCACATGGAGCTCGACCGGATCGCGACCGAGCGAGTCCTTGAAAGTATTCGAAAGGCCGTTCCCGATATTTGGCCGAGAAAAATTGAAGAGCTTCGCCAACTCACGGCGGGTCGTGGTCGCATCTCGTTGGCAAATTTTCTAGAGCAGTCAGGGCTGGCGCTCGAAGACATCTACACGGGAAATAGGAGCTGGTCCGATATGCTCGAGGCAGCGGGCCTTCAAGTTCTTGAAGGCGGTCCTGCGGAAGCCGAACTCCGACGGGCATGCGGCCGACTACTACACGTCGACGACGAAATGCGGATTGCCGCACATAAGAGAATTCTCAGCGGTAATTTTGCGCCACCAGAGGAACATAGGCATGTCGCGGACCGGCGACAGTTGCGCATGTTGGTCGCATCGATCGTTGGTGAATCAGTAGGTGCAAAAGCGTCGATCGAGGAAGCCTGCCAATTGGTAGCGCGCCATCCCCAAGTGGTTGCGGAACTTCTTGAGTTGATGGAAGTGCTGTTCACCCGCATTCAGCACGTGGGAAGGGGACTCAACGAGCGACCGACAGTGCCCCTCACCATCCACGCGCGATACACGCGAATCGAAATCCAAGCGGGATTCGGGGATGGAACAGCGGCCCGTGTCCCTGTGTGGCGCGAAGGCGTGCGATTCATGGCCGGCGAACAGAGTGACGTTCTAATATTCACGCTTGATAAAACAAGTGGGCGATTTTCGCCGACGACGCGATATCGGGACTACGCGATCAGTCCGGAACTGATCCATTGGGAAAGCCAGTCGACGACACGTGCAGATAGCCCGACTGGACGGCGCTACCAGAATCATGTGGCTGAAGGCAGCAGTGTAATGCTCTTTGCCCGCCTAAATGACAGCGACAGAGCATTCTATTTTCTTGGCCCTGCGACATATGTAAGCCATAAATCCGAGATGCCGATGGCAGTCACGTGGCGTCTTAAGGTTCCATTGCCGGGCGATTTGTTCGCATCTTTCACCGCGGCTGTAGCTTGAAATCCAAAGGCGGAGTTCGGCGCAATGGCTCTTATCGGTCGATGGCGCGCCCTTGCACATCACAATGAGCGTACGTGGAGAGAGGACACTTCCAATATCTCGCATCAGTTTTGCCGACCGTTTCATTTCGGCTTGGCCGAGAAAATCGCAGGCGTCAATTTGACAGCGGCTTCGAGTGGCAGCTTCAATCGGTATATCTGCGGCGACGTTCCGTACCGGAAAAGGCGGTAGAGCCGATAGCTCTTTCCGATATCCGCTGCGGCGTTGAGTTCGGCGGCGCTCAGAAAAAAGGGCGTCCTAATGCCGCCCCGGGTTGTTTTGGCCTCGATAAACAGCTCTTCGCCGTTCTCGTCGAAGGAAGCGATATCGTATCCGAGACCGTCACCTTTTGTTTGCGAATCCCACGACACGCGAGCTGCCAAGTCCGGTCGATGCACCAGCTTTCTCTTTTCGACCTCAAGAACGAACTGCTCGCCGAGCCGCCCCAGTTCTCTGTTTCGGTGATCGCGTTCGGCCTGATCAATCTTGCGCGCCAATCTTATGACGTGAGGCGGTAATGGTGGGTCGCTGGCCGGAGGAGGGGTGTCCACAAAGACGCTTTCCGCATCCGGAGTGGGCATGGTGAACGGCAGTGGAGCAGCAACCTTTTCCAACATGGGAACGATTATTCGTTCAACCGAATCCACCAACAATTGCGATGACGTGGCAAAATTACGTGCTGGCTTGTAGCCACTTATCCAATCCTTACCAATCTCCTCCAGCACTGCGCTTATGTTTCGGTGTCTGTACTCGATCGAACTTCTGCTCCGGCGGACACGAGTCATCAAGGCGCGACGATGTACCGTCTTGTTATAAGCAATCCCCCTCAGCTGCTGCTCAAGCATGTCTTTGTAGTCTTCAACGGCTGCCTCGATTTCGGCAGCAGTCCAGTTCCCGCCCGGCTCATTCGGCGCATCGGTCATCCCTTACCGCCTCGCCTGCGAATTCTGCGGCTTTGACGACGCACGATGTTTACTACGGCGCGCGTTTAGCCGCGGGCGCGAACCATTTCGGCGCGGAAATCTGCGATCGGTGGTTCGTAGTGGACATTTTTGGTCCAGAAGCCGACGGCGGGCGGGCACGGCGCGAAACCGGTCGCTGCGGGTAATCCGGACCCCCGCCAGAGAATGTCAGTCCTAACTCGCCATAGCGCTTAGCCATCGGCCACCTCCCAAGCATCGATTTCAACGATCTGATCGTTACGGCAGTGGGGGCATCGGTCCGCCAGCTCGCAACGGCATTCCCACGCGTGGCCGCAGTGTAGGCATCTCTGTACGGTGATGCGCAACATGGCGTGGCCCTGAATCTTCCCGCTTCTGAGATTGGCGCGGAAATCCTCTCGCCAGCCCGAATCTGCATCCTCATAGTGACCATCGGTGGTCCAGTAGGCGAAATCGAGAATGTCGCCGCCATTGCAAGTCTCGCCCGGATAGGTGCGCTGCCATTCCGCGAGATCGAAGCGACTAATGCTGGAGTAATCCCCATCCCCGGTTCGGTGCATCACCTGTCCGGTGTTGGCATCCGCGGTCAGGGTGCCGTGGCTGCCGGAAATCTCAATCGTTTTCATCGACGTCTTTTCGCAAGCGTTGACCGGCGTTTCAACCACGAGGCCGCCCGCACCAATGCGGTCACTACGCTCCGGCGGATCAAGTCCGGCGCTTCGCCTCTGTCCGCTCTCCGAAAAATAGTGCGCGGTTTTGCCGTCCCGGAAGGTTGCCAAATTTCGCGGGCGTGGACGCGCGAATAAAGAAGTATTTATTCGCGCGGCAGACCTGCCTTCGCCCTCCGGACTACCGCAAGGCAAGCGCGGCGCGGATGCCCGCACGCGGCGCGCGGCGCGCCGCGGCAGAATCAAAAAGTGAGGCGCGCAAGGCGCGCCGAGCCTTCCCTCGGATCGCTTCGCGATCCTCGCCGGGAATGACAAGAGTTATTGTGCACGGGAGTGGGACAGGAAGGCGTGGAGGTGGGCGGAGAGGTCGGAGGCGTCGGAGGCGGCGCCGTCGATGAAGGCGGATTTGCGCCGGCGCAGGAACGGCAGGCCCATGACATACACCCCGGGCGCAGGAGTCACGCCGCCGTCGTGCTTCGTGTTTCCCTTATGGTCGAGGATCGGAAGTCGCAGCCAGGAATAATCGGGACGGTAGCCGGTGGCCCAGATGATGGTCCGGATCGCGCCACTTGCGAGATCAAGTTCGAGCGGCGGTGAAGAATCGACTTGGGTCGGCGGCAGGCGTTCGGGATCATCAAATTCGCCGTCGCGGCCTTGGGATTTTACCCAGGCGTCGAATGTATCGAGCAGGCGGGTGAGCTTGAGATCGGCAAGTATGCATTGATTGCGCAACGAACCCGAGAACAGCGCGCGTGAGCCGCGAATGCCGGCGAGGCGGCCGACCAGCTTCACACCCATCCGGCGCAATGCGTTCAGGTCGAGCGTCATCTTCTCCGGCGAGCCGATGAGCTGCATCGAGGGTAAGCGCCGGGCGCGGACGATGTCGTCAACCTCGTCATAATGCTGATCGGAGAGGCCGCTCGCGTCCATCCACCACTGGATATCGCGCCCGCGATACATCCGCGGCGCCCTGACGTGCTCGCCGACCGAGAGAATCACCTCGTGGCCGGCGCGGCGGATTTCGAGTGCGAGCTGAACGCCGGATGCCGAAGCGCCGACGATCATCACCCCGCCAGGTTCGAGCTGTTGCGGGTGTTTGTAATCCAGCGTGGTCAGGGTACGGATCTGCGGCGGGATCGCATCTGCGAGAGTCGGCACCGCGGCGATATTGCAGGCGCCGCTGGCGATGACCACGGCTCGCGCGCGCCATTCGCCGGCAGGCGTTTGCAAGACATAGCCGGAATCATCGCCGGTGAGCGCCGTCACCGCGGTGTGGGTGTGGACGGGTGCGTCGATGACCCGGGCGTAACGGCTGATGAATGTCGCGACCTCGCTGACCGTGCGGTAGCCGTCGGGATCGTCACCGTCATAGGTGTAGCCGGGCAGGCGGCTTTGCCAGTTGGGCGTGAGCAGGCGGAGCGATTCCCAGCGTTCGCTCCGCCAGGAATTGGCGGTCTCGCCGCGTTCGAGAATCGCGTGGTCGATGCTGCGCTCTGAAAGGCAGCGGCTCATGGCGAGGCCGGCATGGCCGGCACCGATGATGATGCAGTCGGTGGTGCGGGGGGATGTGTTCACCGGCTACTGGGATTTTGATCAAGGTTGCTCAAAAAACGATCCCCTCATCCAGCAGCGCCAGGGCGCGCGTAGCAAAGCTACGCGCGGGCGCTGCGTCCTTCTCCCTCAAGGGGAGAAGCGAAAATTGCAGTCGGTGGTGCGACCTGGTGTTTTCCAGGGTCAAAAGATCCCCC
>DASUHP010000151.1:0-41213 GCA_036273455.1 Micropepsaceae bacterium
CGGGTTAGGTAGTGGCGGACAGATCACCAATGCGACGGATGAGATAGTTTTCACGGCGCGGCGCCGGTCGTCTGACGGGGAAAAGCGGGCGCTGCTGTCGGAACTGGCGGTCAATTCAGTATTGTGTCCCCGGAATCAGTCGGCTATATCTTCGAAAACGAGTGGCAGAGCTTCCGGACGCGGCAATCCCGTGAACTGGAACTGGCAACGCCGATGCACAGCTATGACCGGCCAGGGCGCTACACCGTCGCCGTGAAGGTGATCGACATTTTCGGCAACGACACAATCAGCCTGGTGCCGGTGAATGCCGGCTGAGGCGGAATGTGACGTGCGCCGGGCCGATGCCTGTGAGTTGTGCCTGGTCGATGGTTGGCGGCTCGGCGCTCATAGTGAATACCATGTGGCGCGTGCCTTGCCATGCTGCCGCACGCGCCCGTCTGCGACCAGCTCGCGCAGACGTAGTTTGAGCGTGTTCCGATTTGCATCGGTGATTGATGCAAGCTGCGCGATTGTCAGGCGCTCCTTCGCCCGCAGTGCTTGGAGGACTCGGATCGATAGCTCCGGCAGGTCGGCTTCGCTGCTCCGAGCGATCCGCTCACGGTCGAGTCGCGCCGCGAGGTTATCCTTCTGCTTTTTGAGGCAGCGCAGGAAGAAGCCACCCCATGGCTCCCAATCCGGCGTTTCGCTCTTGAGCGTGGTCTGCGTGCGCCGGAGCGCTTTGTAGTACAGATCCTTGTTTTCTTCGATCACGCGCTCCAGCGAGGCGTATGGCACATAAGCGTAGCCTGCTCGCAGCAAGAGGAGGGTGGTGAGAACGCGCGAGAGTCGCCCATTTCCATCTTGAAAAGGATGAACCGCCAGAAATGTCACGATGAAGACGGCGATGACGAGGAGAGGGTGTAGTGCCTCCTCATCCAGCGTTTTTCGCGTCCAGGCGACGAGCGCTTCAATCTCGCGCGGAGTATCGAAAGGCGAGGCCGTTTCGAACACGACGCCGATCTCCCGCCCGTCCGCATCGAGGGCCACGACATTGTTGGAGAGCGTCTTGTAAGAGCCGCGATGGCGCGCATCCTTGTCGCTGTGACGCAGCAACGTTTGGTGTATTTGGCGGATATGGTTCTCGGTGAGACGCATGTCGGCGTAGGCCTCGAACACGAGGTCCATCGCCTCGGCGTATCCGGCCACTTCCTGCTCATCACGCGTCGTGAAAGACTTAATCGAGATTGCCCGCGAGAGCAGGTTCTCGACCTCGGCATCTGATAGCTTCGCCCCCTCAATGCGCGTAGAAGAGCCGACGCTCTCGATGGTCGCCACCTTGCGGAGCGCGTGGAGGCGGTCTGGCGAGAGTGTCTTAAGGGCCTCCCACCTCCCTTTGAATTCATCGATTTCTGCGATGAGCTTCACGAGGCCGGGGCCGAGTATGAGCTTGGGCTCCCTCATGCCCGGGGCGCCCTCATATCTGATTCCACACCCAATAATACCCGATTAGACCCGATTATCTACCCCGGTTTCTGCAGCCGCCAGTACGCGCGGAGTCGGGGACTTTGCGGATGGTGATCGGGTATCTGCGGGTATGGAATTGGGCACGTGGAAGCCCATTCGGCCTTCCAGCCGCGATAAGCGCACCCCGGGGCATAGGACAGATCCCGGAATTCAGCGGTGTCCGCCTATTGCGCCAGCGGCCGGATGTCGCGGTCGATGGCATGGCCGAATTCGACGCGCGCGCGAGTCAAGTCATGCATCGCCTGCAGATTGATCCAGAACTCCGGACTGTTGCAGAAAAACCGTCCGAGCCTCAGCGCGGTATCCGGTGTCACCGATCTCTCGCCATTGATAATCGCGCCAATGCGGGTCGCCGGAACACGCAATCCGGCGGCCAATCCGTTGACGGACAATCCGAGCGGTTTGAGGAACTCTTCGCGCAGGACTTCGCCGGGATGGGCAGTGATCCGGTCCGGAAGTGCTTTGCGTCCGTTCACCGCCCGCGCGGAATGCGTCAGCCGATGGGCGGCTTGGTCAGGTTTTTTTGGTTCGATGACCGGCTTGCATTCCACGGCGGGACATACCGCCGCGACTCCGGTCGCGAGCTTCTTTTTGATCCGTGTAGTCACGGCGGACACCATGTCTTTTTGGGGAATGATAATCGACGATCTCAACATCGACAGGACCTTCCTTCGTCCATACGAAGCAAATACGCCAACGCGAATTGAGGTGGATCGAATGCTGGCCGCGGCGATCGCCTACGAGGCGTTTCAACTTGCTTGCCGGGGCAGTTTTGACATCCTCGAGACGGTGTGCGCGGTCGAGCATATCGAGCTTGCGTAGCGCTGCATCCGCGTAGCGGCGATGGGCCTTTCCAGTTTGTTCGCCCATGAACAGACGTTCAGTGGCGCGAGTCTTGAACCCAATGATCATCCAGCGTTCGTGCGTTATACGCCGCACGTATAAACGCAAACTCGGCCATTCTGTTTCCGCGCGAGAAGTCAGGAACGAGATTTGCATTCAGTCCCGCCGATAGTGCTCCCGGGGCTTCGCAGCTTGCGCCGCTCCGGCTATCCGACGCGGCCGCAAATTCGTTATTTGGGCTGCAATAATTCGATGCGGTTGCCGAAGGGATCGTCGACATAAACCCGGTCGTAGCCCTCGAGGGGCTGGTCGGCATCGATCCGGTAGCCGGCGGCGGTCAGGCTTGCCACCATGGCGGGAAGAGCATCGACGATAAGACCGGGATGGGCTTTCCGCATTGGCCGGAAATCCTGTTCGACGCCGACATGGATTTTCACGGTGTCGCTCTCGAACCAGCACCCGCCGCGCACTGCCAGATGAGGCGGTTTGGGAATTTCCGGAATCCCAAGCTGATCGCGGTAGAATGCGCGCGCCTGCGGTTCTCCGCCGGGCGGCATGCGAAGCTGGATGTGATCGATGGATTTGACAGACATGCACGATCCTAAAATGAACAATAGGCGGTGTCACGAGCGAGGGAGAACGGAACAGTGACCAAATGCAGTCACACGGATCAGGTCCACATGGTGCCGGCCAGAACCGGCGGATGTGAGGAATGCATGGGCGCCGGAACAAGCTGGGTGGCGCTGCGGCTATGCCGAACCTGCGGTCACGTCGGCTGTTGCGACTCTTCAACCGGCAGGCATGCGCGTGCGCATTTTGAGACTACCGGACATCCGATCATTGAACCACTGAGCCAACCGAAATCCTGGGCGTGGTGCTATGTCGATGATTGCTATCTCGACCCGGCCGCATTGAAGACGCCGGGGTGAGCCCTACCGGCCGTCGCATACAGGCGTGACGATGAGCGTCTCGACGGAGGGTGGATGAAGAATAGTCACGGCGCAGGCTTTGCCGGCGCGTTCAGCGGTCAGGAGCCGATGCAGATCGTCCACGCCCGAGAGAATCTGATCGTCGAATTTCAGCAGGATGTCTCCCGGCCTTAGCCCGGCGCGTGCGGCGGCGCCTTCCGGCATCACCTCCGAAACCATCGCAGCCTGCGCCGGCCGGTCGAACCGGCGTGCCATCCGGCGGTCGAGCATAATGGTTTGAGCCGCGATACCGAGCCGCGCGCGCCTGACCCGGCCGTCGCGCATCAGCCGGCCGGCGACGTCTTCGGCCGTATCGCTGCCGATGGCAAAGCAGATTCCCTGGGCCGGGCCTGCCATTGCCGTATTGATTCCAACCACCCTGCCCCGGCCATCGACCAGCGGTCCGCCGGAATTTCCCGGATTGAGCGGAGCATCGGTCTGGATAACGCTTTCGATCAGCCGCCCCGACCGCGCGCGCAAACTGCGTCCAAGGGCGCTGACAATGCCTGCGGTCACGGTCGAGGCGTAACCCAGCGGATTGCCGATCGCCACGACCAGTTCGCCGATTCTCAGCTGAGAGGATGGACCGAAACGGGCGAATTCCAGTCCGGAATGGGAGAGGCGCAATACGGCGAGATCGGTTTCCGGATCGTCACCCGTCAGCGCCGCTTCCATGGCTGGCCTGCCCGTCAGCGTGATGCGAAAATTTTTCGCTCCGCCAACCACGTGGCTATTGGTCAGAAGATAACCGTCGGGCGTGAATACGACGCCCGAGCCCTGCCCTGCGGCGCGGCCGTTCTTATCGAGCGCGACAACGCTGGCGACCGCAGGACCGACAGCTTCAAATGCGGCGGCAACGCGTTCGGAATACGGGTCGAGAATTTCAGGTGCGGGCATCGGGCTGATGTGGGAAGCGAGGGTGCGAAGTTAACCGGTCAATTGGCCGGGCCCGTCAAATGGCGTCATTTGAATCGCGGCTGCGCCGGTCAGCTGATATCGTCGCAGCGAGTGGCTTTGCGCGGAGCAGCGCGATGATCAACCGTACCTGCGCTTTTACGGCAGGTTTGACCCTGTGGGCGGCCGGTGCAATCGCTGCCGATGCAATGCCATCCTCCGTCGCACTGCGAAATGGAGTTTTCACCGACTCAAAAGGCATGACGCTCTATATCGCCGGCACGGATCGCACGCCCAACACGTCTGACTGCTACGACAATTGCGTCCACAATTGGCCAGCCTTCAATGCCGCCGAGGGTGACCGGGATAGCGGCGGTTGGAAAATCATCATACGCGCAGATGGCACCAAACAGTGGGCTTACAGGGGCAAGCCGGTTTATCGTTTCCTGCTGGACCGCGATGCCGGCGATATCAAAGGTGACGGTATCGGCAATGTCTGGCACGCCGTCCGCCCGTGAAGGAGGCGACGTGATGCAGCGGAGGAAATTCGCCCTCACCGCGGCCTGCGCGACGGCCATTTTGCTGCTGACCGGCGCCGCGCCGGATATTCCGGATTTTTCCGTGCCGGATGGTGGATGGTCCGCGACGAATGTCGATCTACAGCCCCCGGTCTCGGGGCCCGGTCCGATCGGCTCGGATCCCGCGCATCCGTACATTGCCAACGGCGGCGGTCTGCAATCCAATTTCCGCGTTGCCGACACGGCAAACCCGATCCTGCAGCCCTGGGCGGCGGAAAAGATGCGGCAGGCCAATGCCGAAGTACTGGCGGGCGGAATTGGGCTGACGGCACGGTCGAGCTGCAGACCCGCCGGCGTGCCGGGCTGGGAGCACTTCATCATCGAGCCGATCTATTTCATCCAGGCGCGGAAAGAAGTGCTGATGTTCTTCTCCGGCGATCAGCAGGTCCGGCATGTCTATCTGAATGTGGCCCATTCGAGGAATCCGAAGCCATCCTGGTACGGAGAATCGGTTGGACGCTATGAGGGCAATACGCTGGTCGTGGATACGATCGGATTCAACGACAAGACAACGATCGACAATTACCGCACCCCGCATACCGGCAAACTGCACGTGGTCGAGCGCTTCCACAAGCTGAATGGCAGAGGGCTTGAAGTCGACATCACGGTGGAAGATCCCGGTGCATTCACCACGCCGTGGTCGGCGATCCAGCGCTATCGCCCGGTGCGGATCGCCTATGACGAACAGGTGTGCATCGAAGGCAATCTGCACATGTTCGACTATCACGTGCCGGTCGCGGACAAGCTGGATTTTTAATGATCAACCCTCCCCTTGGGGGCGATTGTATACGTGAGTTAATTGGCACAACGGATAGATAATGCTCCGTGACAGGCCGTGACTCAATCAAAGCCGCTTCCCCCGGTATGCAATCGCCCCCCAAGGGAAGGGGAAATCGGCACGATGAGCCGGTTCAAAGCCACGTTGCACAAGATGCTGACTTCCCCTCATTGGCCGCACCAAACGGCGGCTGGAAAGAAGCATAAGGCGAAACGGGGGAAGAGTCCCCAAAGCAGAACGGACGCTCGTCGCGCCCGCTGAAATTCCGAGTCGGGCGCGGCCCGACGACTCGCCATACCTGTCTAAGAGCATTACCTAAGCATTGACTCCATAATTGCCCTTGTGATTCTCTCGTCGCGCGGAGGGGGGCAAGGTGGATGATTCTTAATCATTCACGGTCACAGTTTCATCTCAGTCAGAGGTGAAGATGCCGTGGCAAGCGAAAGTTTGGCCGCGTACCATGTCCCGCCTGACCAGTTGGAGGCATTCCCGGACTGCGAACGCGTTGAGGGAAAAACCCGCTTTAATGCGGGGAAAATCCGCGCAAGATGGCGTTGCCCTAACGGTAAATTTTTTGAGTGGGATTATCAGCATGGAACCGTGGAGCGTTACTCTAAAAGAGGCGTTCACGAAGGCGAATTCGATCCCACGACCGGGCAAATGACTCGCGAAGCGATAAATGGTCGAACAGTGGAGCCATAGATGAACACAGGTACTTTGGTTTATCGCCTGTCAGCGTTTGACCGCCGCACCGGCAGACGTGTGTTCATGCAGGAAATTCCCAAGAGCAAGGTGCGGCTGGCAAAGAAGAACGCGGGTATTGAGCACCCGTTTGAGGATTTCGCCGGGGAACAACCGCTCACATGGCACGCGGCGTCGATGATCGCCGAGCTTATAGGCGCTCACATAAACCGTACATGGAGTTTCTATCTTTCGCCTACGGCCATCGGCGGCCCTGTTCACGTGGAGCACGCTTAGTCCTTCTTCGCGACAATTTCGGTTTGTTCGATAAGCGCCAAGATCAGCCGCAGCTTTTCCCACCCACGCCGGAAGCCAGCGTTCTGGTCGTACTTACGCCGGAAACAGATTGGCGGACTGCGCTTTCGACGGCAGCAGCCAATTGGGCCGTATATAGTCGATTTCTATTGTCCCGCCGTCAAACTGATCATTGAACTTGATGGTGGTCAGCACAACGAACAAGTCCAACGTGCGTATGATGAGGCACGAAACATGGTGGCTTGAATCTGAAGGATTTCAGGTGTTGCGAATCGCCAATTGTGAGCTGTCCTCCAAGCGGGAATTGGCGCTTGAATGGATTTGGCACCGGATTGAAACGAGCGGTTGCGTATTACCGCAGAGAACTGTGGCCGGTCCCCTCCCCGAAATCGCTAAAGCGATTTCGACCCTCCCCCAAGGGCAGGGTTGATGTTTTATTCGTGCCGCAGGGCGTCGATCGGGTCGAGGCGCGCGGCGCGGCGGGCGGGGAAATAACCGAAGGCGACACCGATGCCGCCGGAGAACAGAAACGCGAGCAGGATCACTCCGGCAGACGGCACGAAATCGAAGTGCAGGAAATGCGTACCCAGCGCGGAAGCACCCAGTCCCAGCAGAATTCCGATCACTCCGCCGAAAGCGGACATCATCACCGCCTCGACAAGGAACTGGGTGAGCACGTCGCGTTCCCGCGCCCCGATAGCCAGGCGAATGCCGATTTCGCGTGTCCGCTCCGTCACCGACACAAGCATGATGTTCATGATTCCGATGCCCCCCACAACCAGGCTGACTGCGGCGACGGCGGCCAGGAACACCGTCAAAACGCCGGTCGTGGTTTGGACAATCTGGGCGATCTGGGCCATGTCGTTGGTCTGAAAATCATCCGGCGTATTGCGTGCCAGATGGCGGCGTTCGCGCATCAGCTTTGTGAGATCCGCTTTGACTTTCGGCATGTCTCCAGCTCGCTCCGTCGCGATCCAGATTGTTCCGACATTCGTATTGCCGGCGAGACGACGTTGCACGGTGCGGATCGGCATCACAATGATGTCGTCCTGATCCTGACCGAATGTCGATTGGCCCTTGACGGATAAAGTGCCGATGACATCACACGGCACGTCCCGAACGCGAATTTGTGCGCCCAACGGGTCTTCGCTTCCGAACAACGTGGTTCTGATCGTCTGGCCGATGACGCATACGGCTTTGCCGCTGCTGATTTCGGCATCGGTGAACAGGCGCCCTGATTTCAGCGGCCATTCGCGGGCATCGAAATAGGCGTTATCGGTTCCGGCGATCTGGGTCGGATGATTCTGGTCGGCCTCCACCGCGACTTCGGAACGCATCACGACCGGAGCGACGGCACGCAAATTGCCGATATCGCGCTTGATCGCCTCAACGTCCGAAGGATCAAAGGCACTGGCATCCGACTGAGCGCCGCTCATCTTCCGCGTTCCCGGGGACAGGATGGCGAGATTGCGGCCCAGCGAACTGATGCTGTTGGTGACGCTGGCCGTTGCGCCATTGCCGAGGGTCACCATTGCAATCACGGCGGCGACTCCAATGATAATCCCGAGCGTCGTCAGCCCGGCGCGCATGATGTTCCTGCGCAGTTCGCGGAGCGCCAGGATGAGTGCGTTTTCGATCATGACAGCGCCCTCTGGCGGGCCGGCGCGGTGCTGCGTTGGCCGGCAGGCGAATCCGACGCGATGCGGCCGTCCAGAAAACGAATATGCCGCCGCGCATAGGCTGCAATGTCTTCTTCATGCGTCACGAGAACAACCGTGATGCCGTGCTGTTCGTTCAACCGGCTGAACAGCTCCATGATCTCGTGACTGCGAGACGTGTCGAGATTTCCGGTTGGCTCATCGGCGAATACGACAGCGGGATTGGTGACAAGCGCGCGGGCGATTGCGACGCGCTGCTGCTGACCTCCGGAAAGTTCTGATGCGGTATGGTTCTCACGGTCGGATAGCCCGACCAGCCCCAGCGCGCGGCGTGCGAGTTCATGCCGCTCCTTTCGCGGCGTGCCGCGGTAAATCAGGGGCAATTCGAGATTTTCCAGCGCCGTCGTCCGGCGCAACAGATTGAATCCCTGGAACACGAAACCGAAATAATTCCGCCGCACCATCGCAAGCTGATCTCGCGTCAGAGATTTCAGATCGACGTCCTGAAAATAATAGTGACCAGAGGTCGGACTATCGAGGCAGCCGAGAATATTCATCGTCGTCGATTTGCCCGAGCCCGACGGGCCGAGCACGGCAACGAATTCACCGGACGCGATCGAAAACCTGACATGGTCGAGCGCAGTTACGGCCGCTTCGCCATGGCCGTAAATCTTGGTGACATTATCGAACCGGATCAGGTCCATGTTCAGGATCTCGCCGGTACCGCCGCCATGTCGGTGATGACGTGCTCACCGGCTTTCAGATCGCCGGAAATAACTTCAGTGTTTCGGCCATCGGTGTGTCCGAGCTTCAACTCCCGCGCCACCGGCTTGCCGTTTTCAAGCACCCACACCCGACCGGTGTTCTGCCCGGTTTTTCCGGCCGCATCTGCAGCGGAATTATTGTCCCCGCCAAGCGGCGTGAATCTGAGGGCTCCGTTGGGCACCAGCAGCACATCCCCGGTTTTCGCAACGGTGATGTTCGCGTTGGCCGTCATTCCGGGCCGCAACAGCATCGATTTATTGTCGACCGTCAGAACGCCCTGATAGGTCACGACTCCGTTGGTGGTTTTGGGAGAATTGCGAACCGAAGTCAGGCGCGCGGTGAATTCCTGGTGCGGATAGGCATCAACCGTGAAAGTCGCATTCTGCCCCTCGCGCACTGCCCCGACGTCGGCTTCGTCGATGTCCACCTGCAATTGCATGGTCGACAAATCACTGGCCAGCGTGAACAGCACGGGTGTTTGGAAGGCCGCGGCGACGGTTTGACCCTTGGAGATCTTGCGGTCCAGCACGATGCCGTCGATCGGGGATTTCACCTGCGCGAATTGGAGCTGCGTCTGGTAGAGACGCGCCTGCGCCCCGGCATTGTCCACTTCGGCTTTCGATTTGGCGACGCTGGCCAGAGCACGCTGATAGTTGGCTTCTGCGGTTTCGAGATCCTGCTGGGACATGCCGCCGATCCTGAACAGCCCCTGTGCGCGGTCGCGCAGCTTCAGTGTCAGGTCAACCGTCGCCTGGTTATTGGCGACATCGGCGCGTGCCGAATTTTGCGTGGCCAGCGCCTCCGCCAATTGGGCGCGGATTTGGTCCGTGTTGATCAGCGCCAGCAATTGACCCTTTTTCACATGGTCATTGTAGTCAGCGTAAACATCGTCGACGGCGCCGGAAATTTGCGCACCGACATCAACCTGGTCATGTGGCTGCAATGTGCCGGTCGCGCTGACGGAGACGATCAGAGGCCCCGTGCTGGTGGCCGCTGTGATATAGGGCGATGGGCGACCGTGCCCAGCATAGAAATATCCGCCGGCGCCAAGAGCAAGAAGCAGCGCAACCAGCATCATACGGCCTAAGCTCCAAAACCGTTTTGGCTTGAGCTCAAGCGCAAGGCTTTGCGCCAAATCCGCCTGAGCCGCTGGTGTCTGTCTGTTCATGGCGCGGTACCGCAATGCCTCAGAACGAGTTGGGCGCATTTTCGCGCCGGATTGCCGATTCCGGGGATGCTGCCTGTCCAGCAGCTCCCTTGCGGATTATAGCGAACCATAATATAAGCTGACTTATGAAATAACAACCTGATCCGGATCAAAGACTTAGAACCTTTCCGGAAAATCGCACCGCGCCGCTGCCGGGCAGCGTGCAAGACGGCGCGAAGCGGGTCGGAACAACAGGAATAGCACGTGTCATATCGGTCATGCCGCCGTGCAATGGTGGTCGTTGTTTGTGCCGTTATTACGGCCATCTCCCCGGCCCTGGCACAGGGAGCGAAACCCCAGCCGTTTTCAAAAACGTCAACGGCAGTCATCCGTGCCGGTTTGGGCGGCGAATTGTCCGCCGGAACTTCGGCCCTGATCACGCGCTGGACCCCGTTTATCAAGGAAGCATCGCAGCGGTTCGGCATCGCGGAAGACTGGATCAAGGCCGTGATGCGGATGGAGAGCGGTGGTCACACGAATTCAGCCGATGGCAAACTGATTACGTCAAAAACCGGCGCCATGGGTTTGATGCAATTGATGCCCGAGACCTGGGGTGAGATGCAGCGTCAATACGGTTTGGGGCATAATCCTTACGATCCCCATGACAATGTCATGGCGGGCGCCGCCTATCTTCGATGGCTGTACGGAAAATTCGGCTATCCGAAAATGTTCGCGGCATACAATGCTGGCCCTGCAACCGAGGCAGAGCATTCCGCAGGACTTCGTGGGCTTCCGGATGAGACGCGGAATTACATCCGCGGAATTGCGCATATTCTGGGTTCCAAGACGCCGGTGCAGGAGGCCGTAAATCCTTCCGTCACTCGCCGGCAATCCATCGTGGCTGAAAAGGTCGCGCCGGAATCCCCAATGGTGTCGTTCACGCGCCCCGATGGTGCGCAGGTCGATATCGATACCGCGACTGTGACTTCGATCCGGGTACCGCTAGCCGACGAATATGCTCCGGGGGTCCGTACAGTCCTGACCATGGGATTGCGCCGCCAAGGCGTTTTGGAGGATCCCGACAAGGTCACGGCCATGCTGAAAAGCCATGGTGCACGAATCTAGCGGGGCGCAAACTCAACAGGTGAGTTTGCGTTGCGCAAAAGCGCAACTGCGCTGCTTTTGTCCCTGTACGTTGTAAATATCCACGTTCCAGCCTGAACTCGGGCCCGGCTGCGTCAGCAGCAGGAATCCGAAACCCGGTAGCGTGAGGCCGCTCGCAACCGGCAATCCGCCGAGATTCAGTCCCGTGAGGTCGGCCGGCGCCGTGTCCAGCGTATCGCCGCTGTTGCCGGCGATGAGTTGCGGCGGCAGCGTCCGGTTGTAATTGATGGCCTCGAACGCGTGGATATGACCGGCGAGCATCAGTTCGATGCTTTGTGGAAAACCGTCAGCAACAATCGCAGCCAATATGGTCTGATTTCCTCCGGCCGAAATTCCCGGTGGTACCCGCACATAGCCGGAGATCGGCCGGTGCGTTGCCAGCCACACCGGCGCCGGGCCGAACGCGGAAATCGCCTTCAGGTCGCCGCGATAGACCTGCACGAGATTTGCTGGCGCATTGACGTCGGGCGCGCTGGCGTCGTCCAGAACCGCGAGCGTGATATTCTGCAACGGGATCGCGTAGGGCGCGATGTTGTCCGTACAGGGCGCGCCGGCAGTGACGGCAAGCGGTCCGAGAAGGCGTAGCCAACCCGCGCCAAAACGCGAACACTCCTCATGATTGCCGCGGACGAAAACGAAGGGAGCGGTTGTCAGCAAAGGCGCAGCCGGGTCGAAGAAATCTGCCTTCCAGCTTGCCCAATTATCGCCCCACACAACGCCGGCACATCCGGCATTGCCTTCCGGACAAGGTGACTCACGATAATCGTAATCGCCGACGTGAATGACGACATCTGGATTCAGCCGGGCGGCTTGCCTTGCGATGGCCGCAAAGGGCCATTTTTCCGGGTCATTGCAGGCTTGAACATTTTTCCCGAGGATGCGGCAGCCGGTATCGCCGACGATCAGGATACGTGTGGGCGCGAGCTTGGGCAGCGGGACCGCTTGCCCCTGAAACACCGCCTGCGTTGCGCCTGTTGGCAGGGTGATGGCGCAAACTGTTTGGGGAAAATTCGCGTCAGGGGCGGCGCGTACCGCCATCGGGTAATCGGCGCCGTCAATAGTCACATCCGGGCACGATGCACCATTGGCGACCGCCCGCAATTCCGCGGCGCCGCCCGGTCCGAATTGGACCCAATGGACAGGAACCGTCGTTGCAGCTTTGGCAATCGGTGAAAAACCGATGAGCAAGGCACAAATGAGTGGCGGTACGCGCATCAGATTTCGATCTCGCCTTTGAGGTACAGCACACAGGGGCCGGATAATGTCACGTGTGTATTTTCCACTTTGCAGCGCAGGGTTCCGCCGCGTGGCGAGGCCTGGTAGGCGCGCAATTCGGGTTTGCCCAACCGGGCCGCCCAAAACGGCGCTAGTGTGGCATGCATGGATCCGGTCACCGGATCTTCCGCTATGCCCATGCCCGGCGCGAAGAAACGTGACACGAAGTCATAGTCCGCGGATTGAGATTTGGCGGTTGCCAGCAATCCACCCGCTTTGGCTCTCGCGAGCAACGGCGCCAGAGCATCCGAAAGCTTGAGATCACGCAGAACGCTTTCGGGCCAGATGGCGATGACACCACGTGTTCCCCCTGCGCCAGTCGGCGCGAGGTAAAGCTCCTCCGGAGGGGAGACCGAGAGTGCCTGTCCCAATGACATCCCAAAGCCGCCGACGAGCAACGGTTCGGCAACGCCGGCGGGCAGCGCCATACGATGATGTCCGTCTGCGGATTTTTCCACCGTCAGGGTGCCGGATTTGGTAGCAAACCTCACCTGCGCGAGTTCCGGCACGATTTCCGAGAAGATCACCCATGCCGAAGCAAGTGTGGCATGGCCGCACATTGGGACTTCGACGGCAGGCGTGAACCAGCGCAAATCATAGTCGGGCCCGTTCCGGTGCACAAAGAATGCAGTTTCGGCCAGGTTGTTTTCCTCCGCGATGGCCTGCATCGTCGCGTCTGCGAGCCAGCTCTCAAGCGGCACGATGGCCGCCTGGTTGCCCTCGAACACGTGCCGGGCAAATGCGTCCACTTGCCAGAGTCGCAGTCGCATTTCTGTACCTCCATTACGCCGCGCTTCGCCTGCCCCCCTGGGCGATTACGGGGAGTGGAGACCCGCGCTCAAAAATGGGGTTCGGCGCGCTTTGAACTGACCTTAACCACTGCCAGTTGAACTTGTGTTGCCCGAAGAGCCGCAATCCGACTTAAAGGGGTTGGAGCCTTCGCGCGATGGAATTCGAAGCGCGACACCGCTTTTCGGAGGAATAGCGAGCGGAGCGAGCGCATTGACCAGCTCAAGCCCTTCCCTACCCTGCTCGTATCTTGACAGCGGAAGGCGGCCGACTAAGTTGGCCGCCTTTCCTGCGCCCAAAGGAATGCCGCCATGGCCAAGCCAACGACGATCAAAATCCGTCTCAACAGTGAGGCCAATACGGGATTCTATTACGTGGCGAAGAAGAACACCCGCACCATGACCGAAAAAATGACGGTCCGGAAGTATGACCCGAAGGTGCGCAAGCATGTGGAATTCAAGGAAGGCAAGATTAAGTAGCTGCCGGCCGGGCTTTGTCCAATTTCGACCCGTCCCTCGGGGGCGGGTTGATGAATCCCATTTGCTCTTTCGTACTCTTTTCGCGGCCAATCGTTATGATGGCCGAATCCCAGCTACGGAGTGAGCCATGAACATCGCGGTCGATTGGCGCGCGGAAGCGAAGCGCGTGAATTTCCGCAACCAGGCTTTCATCGACGGCAAATTCGTTCCAGCGGCCAGCGGCAAGAGCTTTGCCTGCACTTCGCCGGTCGATGGTACCGTGCTGGCGCAAGTCGCCGAATGTGACGCAGAAGACATTGACCGCGCCGTAAACGCCGCGCGCAAAAGTTTCGAGGCAGGAAGCTGGGCTGGCCAGTCGCCGAAATCGCGCAAACGCGTGATGCTGAAATTTGCCGAGCTCATCCATGAAAACGCCAATGAGCTGGCATTGCTCGAAACTCTCGATATGGGCAAGCCGATCAGTGTGGCGCGCAATGGTGATCTCCGCGCCGTCACCGAATGTGTGCGCTGGTATGGCGAAGCGATCGACAAACTCTATGACGAGATCGCGCCCTCGCCGCGCACGGCACTCGCCCTGATAGAGCGCGAACCGATTGGTGTTGTGGGGGCTGTTGTGCCATGGAATTTCCCGCTCCTCATGGCGGCGTGGAAATTTGCCCCGGCGCTCGCCGCCGGCAATTCCATGGTGCTGAAACCGGCAGAACAGTCGCCATTGTCGGCACTGCGCATTGCCCAACTCGCGGCCGACGCCGGAATTCCGCCCGGCGTGTTCAATGTGGTGCCGGGTTTTGGCGAAACCGCCGGTCAGGCTCTCGGGCGCCACATGGATGTCGATGCGCTTGCCTTCACCGGCTCAACGGAAGTCGGGAAATTTTTCCTGAAATATTCCGCCGAATCCAACATGAAAACCGTAAGCCTGGAATGCGGTGGGAAGACTCCGAACATCGTGTTTGCCGATACGCCTGATCTCGACGCCGCAGCGAAAGGCGCGGCCGACGGCATTTTTTACAATTCCGGCCAGGTTTGCGATGCCGCGTCGCGGCTTCTGGTCGAAGACAAAATCCACGACCGTTTTCTGTCGCGGGTCGCGGAATTCGCGCAAGCCTATCAACCCGCCGATCCGCTGGACGAAAAAACCAGAATGGGTGCGATGGTCGATCAGACCCAGACGCGGCGCGTGTTGAATTTCATCGCACAGGGGCAGCAGGAAGGGGCAAAGCTGGTCACCGGCGGCAAGCGGGTTCGCGAGGAAACCGGCGGCTGCTACATCGAACCGACGATTTTCGACCGTGTCGAAAACCGCATGACGATCGCGCGGGAGGAGATTTTCGGTCCCGTGCTTTCGACCATCAGCTTCAAGACCGCCGAAGAAGCAGTCGCGATTGCCAACGATTCCAAATACGGGCTGGAAGCCAATCTTTGGACGAATGATCTGACGAAGGCGCATTGCATCGCCCGCTCGTTACGGGCCGGAACAGTGACCATTAACAATCGCGACGGCGGGGGTATCGAAGTGCCGTTCGGCGGCTATAAGCAATCCGGTTTTGGCCGCGATAAGTCACTGCACGCCATTGACAAATACACCCAGCTCAAAACCACATATATCAGCTTCGGTTAGCCCAGATGGCGGCGAACTGATCCTCCAGACCAATCCACGCCTTTCAGACGGGAACTCGTCATGGGTCGGATCGGTTAACGCGCCGGACTAGTAAACTTACGAGGTGATTTGCCGATCTGCACGGCCTAAGAATCCTACCGTAATGCAGCGACGGGGGACGTCGCGGAACACCGCAAGTTTGGGTGATCACTGCCCCCATGGACGCCGCAAAGCAATTTCGGCATATGCAGCCTTGGCTCATCACCGCCCTTGTAGCGGCCGGTGTCGCTTCGTTTTCTGTTCCATCCATCGCAGCAACCACCCTGATCCCGCTTCAGGTGACCGCTGTCGTGCAGAATACATGCAGCAGTTCGGTAACGCCGCCGGCTTCGGCGCCGTCGGCCGTCTCGACGAACTTCGTAAAGGTCAGCTGTCAATACGGCCAAGCCTACACCGTGAACGTCCAACCTGCAGCTGTGACGGTGGGAACCGGGACAGACAAATCGGCAGGTTCACTCGCCGGAAACAACGTGGTTGTCACGGTGAGCTACTGATACCGGGCACCAGGGCAGATATCACCGGCACAGCCGAAATTTGCTGTCCCTTCCCTGGCCGCTTCCCTGTCCCATCCGACCTGGCTGCAGAACCAATATGCGGTGAAGGGCCAAAACCATTTACGAAGTGGCAACCATTCACCACTCTAGTTCCACGGGATTCGCAATCCAGGGCCATGCGCCAGCTCTTCTCATCTCCAAAGCTTTCGGACCCGGAAAATGTGGAGCGAGCCTCAACTCTCGTCCTCCTGTTTCTGACTCTTGTGTCCGTCGTGACCCTCGCGAACGTCGCGATATCCATTGCACAGCCAGCTCTCATGCCACGGGTCCTGCGTACCCTGGTGGAGGTCTGGGGCCTGGCGCTGGTGGTGCTTCCGCTGAATCGCCGCGGTTGGACGAAAGCAGCAAGTTGGTTGTTTGTTGCCGGCGCCATTCTGGTCGTCACGAGGAATTCGCTTACCGCCGGGGGTATCCGCTCGCCGGGGGTCACGATGTTTTACGTGTTTGCTCTGGCGGCTGGACTGCTTCTTGGCGTGCGCGCCGGGATTGCGACGGCGCTTGCATGCGCAGCAATCGGGCTGTCTCTGGTGTTGAGCGAGAGATACGGCCTGCTGCCCGCGCCAACCGTCCAATACAGCGCTTTCGCCTATTGGTGGCTGAATGTCGTTTATATGGGGTTGGTGATTTTGCTTCTTCACCTGGCGACGCGTTCGATTCGGCGTGCGTTTCATCGCGCCGAAACCGAGTTGGCGGCGCGCAGCAAAGCAGAACAGCATTTGAACGTCGCACTGGATGCCGGTGCTATCGGCATCTGGGAGTGGGTCCCCTCAACCGGCGAACTGATCTGGGACGACCGGATGTGCGCGCTCTACGATCTACCGCCCGGCAGCGCCGTCTCTTTCGAATTATGGACGTCGTTGGTCGCCGATGACGAGCGTGCCTCGCTGTTTTCGAGCCTCCCCACAACGGTTGACCCCGATCATCAAAGGTATCGCGAATACCGGATCATCACGCGGAACGGCAGACAGCGCCACATTTACTCCGCAGCGAAATATTTCCCAGGCCTGGACGGAGGGCGTGGGAAAATTATTGGAATCAACATGGATGTAACCGCACGCAGGCTGGCACAAGCGGAAGTGGGCGAGGTCAAGCGGCGTCTGCAAACGCTCGTCGACGAGGCGACGGTCGGCATTGTTGTACATCAGGAGTTTAAACCCGTGGCGGCGAACCGGGCCCTGGCACGGATGTTCGGCTATGACAGCGAGGAGGACATTCTTGCGATTCCCGACGTCCGGCAGCTTATCGCCGCCGCGCAATGGGACCAGGTAACCGACTTCTACAATGCGCGTGCGAGGGGGTTGGATTGTCCCGAATACCTCTCGGTGAAGTGCAGCACCAAAACGGGTCTGCCCGTTGATATCGAGAATCGCGCATTTCCCATCGATTGGGATGGCCGGATTGCCATGTGCACAATGGTCACCGACGTGACACAGCAAAGAATGTTGGAGGCCCAGCTCGGTCAATCGAAGCGGCTCGAAGCTGTGGGGCAAATGACCGGCGGCATCGCGCATGATTTCAATAACTTGCTGACTGTCATCCTTGGGAATGCCAGGCTGCTCGAGAGCCGGTTCCGCAGTGATAAGAGCCTTCACGACATGGTTGAATTGATTCGCAAGGCGGCCGAACGCGGCGCCAAATTGACCAGCCGCCTTCTTGCATTTTCGCGTCAACAAGCCCTGGACATCCGGCCTGCCGATGTCAATGAACTGATTGCCGGAGTTGAGGGGCTTATTCAAAAGGCGCTGGGAGAAAATATCAGCCTCGAACTCGCCTGTGCGCCGGAATTGTGGCACGCGTCCGTAGATGCGCTGCAACTGGAAAATGCCCTGCTAAATCTCGCCGTGAACGCGCGCGATGCCATGCCCTATGGCGGACATCTTTCGATTCGAACAAAGAACGTAACCCTCGATGACGCGCTCGAAACCGACGGGAAACACACCGATGCCATTCGCGGAGAATATGTACTGATATCTGTCTTCGACAGCGGCGTGGGGATGGACGAACCCACGCTGCAGCGCGCCTTTGAGCCATATTTCACGACCAAGGATTTTGGAAAGGGCAGCGGCCTGGGACTTAGTATGGTGTACGGCTTTGTACGCCAGCTCAACGGGCATGTGCGCCTGAAGTCCAAACCTGGATTGGGCACAACCGTAGAGCTTTACCTGCCACGAGGGCGATCGCTTCAGGCGAGTCGGAACGACGATGCGCGGAATGCCGCTATCCGGCTGCAAGCAGAAACGCAGTCAAATAGAAAACAAGTACCGGCGATTTAGCGCCGCATTGGGTTCCGGGGAATATTCATGACTACGATCTCGCCTGTTTACGTAATCGACGATGATGTTGAGGTGCTCAGGACGATTGCAACCATCCTCGCGTCGGAAGACATCACGGCCATGACGTTCTCCTCGGCGCTGGAGTTTCTCGACCGCAGGGCATCTCTGGAACCCGGATGCGTGGTGTCTGATGTGCGCATGCCCGGTTTGGATGGCATGGCATTACTGGAACGTCTGGGGGAGTTGAAATCCGGCTTTGCCGTCGTTCTCATTACGGGCCACGGCGACATCAGGATGGCTGTCAAGGCGATCCAGCACGGCGCCGTCGATTTCATCGAAAAGCCGTTCGATAACGAGACGCTGATCGCTGTTGTTCGCAAGGCACAAAGCGTATTCGAGCGAAGGAAATTTGCGCGCGACATTCCCGTAGACAGATCACGCCTGGAAAAGTTGAGTGAGCGCGAACGGCAAGTCTTCGATCGTCTGATCGCCGGCCAGTCGAATAAAGTGATTGCTCACGACCTTTCTGTAAGCCCGAGAACCGTCGAGTTTCACCGGTCGAACATCATGGAAAAGCTGCAGGCCGAGAGCCTGGCAGAACTCGTTCGCATCGGTCTCAGCGACGTGGCGCAGGCAGACGAGTCCCCCGGCTCCCCCGGCGAAGGCCTCGTTCGGCCGGGCGGCGGGCCAGTCGAAGGCAGGTAGAATCAGAGACGATTGACGCGATCCGTCCACCTTCGCTGCGCCGCAGCTACGGCGGACACTATCGTGCGGCGGCAAATCCACTCTGCCCTGATTTTTCTCGCAACGGGCACGCGGCCCGACAAGGTATGGATCAGTCCCGGATTCGGCTGAAACCGTTAAATGGGAGCGGCGCCGTTTAAGCAAAAATTAGCACATTTGCTGTATTTGGGTGCTTTGAGCGACTGAAACCGGTGCCCCGGCAATTGCCCATGACCGATCATGAGACTGACTATCGGGTACAGCTTCTTCACACTTTGGTTCTCGCTAAATATGCGCGAACCGAGGAAGAACGTGCACGCCATTTCAGCGCCGCTGAAACATGGAGCGCGCGAGCGCGCGAAGCCGAACAGCGCGCGCGGGCCGAGACGCAGCAGATCAACTGAGCCAGGCTAGATCGCGGGACAGGCGATCGGTGCCAGTACTTTTGTGCGGAATTTTTACCAGGCGTGTCGAATGAGCCGTGATCCGGTCAAAGCAATTGCGCCGAGGTCTCGATAATGCGGAATCGCTCGCGTTTCAACCGGGATTGCGGCTCTAAGCCGCCGGGCGAGCCGTCAGTCCACGAGTGAAATAGCTGCCAGATCTTTTTTCGCTGTCTTCGGCGAGGCGATCCCATTCCGCCGCGATTTCAAGCAGCTCCGCGCGCGGATCGCCTTTGAGTAATGAGGCGATTTTGCGGCATTGATCGGCCAGCCCGCGATATTCAATGGAACGCATCGCTTTTTTCGCTCGAGGTGACAGCCCCATATTATGGACAGTCCGTTACCCGATGGTAAAAAAGCGCCGATGAAAGCGCTTCATCCCGCAGGATCGCGGGTCGCTTTCGTCGTTGCGCTGATCTGGAGATCAAATCCGTTCGGTGTCACCGTGTGGTAGCTCTTGAACGAAGATGTGTGGATGTCGCCCCTGCCGCCGGTGTCCTCGCGTGCCGGCAACTTGCGGCTGACGAGCTCGGCTTTGACGCGATCCGGATCGAACGGCGTGATTCCGAATGAGATATGCCCGATCGCAGCGCTGCGTCCCGTTCCGGGGCCGGTGAGTCCGGCGCCACCGCCGCGGCGGATGATGATGTCGCCGACATCGCCAATCTCGCACTGATTTTGGCTGCCCTCGTCCATCCCCGGCTTCCAACCGAGCAGCGCCGCGTAAAAGGCGACCGATCTCTTATAGTCAGACACCGTGAAAGAGATGTGATCCAGCCACACGGTTGTCCAATTGGTCGCCGGAAAAGGCGCCGGCGCGGAGAGTTTTACATTGGCGGGTCGCTGCCGCCGGTTGCTGCGGTTGCCATTGCTGATCTGCAGGTCGAAGCCGTCCGGATCCTTGACATGGAAGCTCTCAAATTCGCCGTCATTGTCGGCCATCGGCGTAAGCCCGCGCTTGCGCAGCTCCGTTTCGACGTTGCGCGCGTCCCACGGCTCGATCCCCCAGCAGAAGCTGTCGAACAATGCACGGCGCCCACCTGGCGCCGGCCGATAACCGCCGCGGAGAACCACGCCGCCCCAATTGCCGATATCCATCTCCGCCTGCCGGCCATCGTCCCTCCTGACCTTCCAGTTCATCAGCGCGGCATAAAAGGCGGCTTCCTTCCCGTAGTCCGCGACTTCGCAGGTGAGCCGGTCGAGCAGGACGGTTGTCCAGCCCGTGGGCGCAAAGGGAAGTTTGGCAGGCATGCGGTCGCATGCAGGCGTGCCCTTCCGCGCGCCGCCACACTGCCCCTGCGCGTATGCCGATATCGGAGGGAGCACACATGCGGTGCCGGCTGCGATCAGCAACTGCCGGCGGGACAGGTTGTTGAGACGAATGTCCGCAGCCATGGAATGCTCCTTCGGAAATCCACCAAAGAACCCTTGCTTCGGCCGCCCGGCGAAGCAGCAAATTAACTATAATTGTAACTTTCAATATACACCCGGCCCAAATTTGCCGACCATTGACTTGGAGGTCCCAAGCGCGACCTCCGAGTTCCCCGGTTGACTTATGGGCGCCGGGTTGTGCATGGGCGCCCTATTTTTTTGAGTTTTATCGAAGGACGAGTATATGCGCTATCGTCAGTACGCAGCCGAATGCCGCTCAATTGCCAAGAATCTGCGCAGCCGGGAGCAGCGCTCACAGCTGCTGAATATTGCAGCGGCATGGGAAACGATCGCCACCGACGCCGAGAGGAGAGCCGGTTCTCAGCTGTACGATGACAATTCCTGGCGGCGCGCAGGAGCAATTTGAAATCAAACCCGGGCCGGCACCGTCACCAGCCGACGGCCTGTCCATCCTTCCGGTGATCGGAACCGGCGCGATAGAACCGGCCATTGGCCGGATTTGCGGGATCGGGTCCGGGTGACACCAGGATGGCCTGGTATCCTCCCACAGCGCCGCTGCCGATCGGGCGGACGCGATGGCCCATCGCGGTGAGGTCTTTTCCCACCAAATTATAAAGCTGCGCTTCCAGCCCGAGTTCATTTCCGACCTGGCTGTGATGGAAGCGCGCCATATCGGTCGCCGCCTGAAGATTGGCGCCGAGATCGAGCATATTCACCAGCACCTGCGCATGACCTTGCGCCTGCATGTCACCGCCCATCAGCTGGAAGGCCATCATCGGCGCGGGTCCACGCATGACGAAGCCGGCAGACAGGGTGTTGAACGGCCGCTTGTGCGGCGCAATTGCGTTCGGACTTTTCGGGTTGAGGGTGAACAGCGCGCCACGATTGTGCAGGATGAAACCATAGCCCGGCACGGTTATACCTGACCCGAACCCCGAGTAATTGCTGTTGACCCATGACACCATATTGCCTTCGGCATCGGCGGCGGAGAGCACAATGGTGTCGCCGAGCCCCTTGTCCGCAACGACCATCGGGCCGGTGGACGAAGCCCTCGCCGGATCGACTTTCCCGCACAGGCTTGCCGCATAGGGTTTCGACAGCAACCGGTTCAGCGGCACCGGCGAGAAATCAGGATCGGCGTTGTAAGTGAACAGATCGGCGTAGGCGAGCTTCTTCGCCTCCACCAGGAAGTGCCAATATTTGGCACTTCGGGGCCCCAGTGTTGCTAGCGTCTGGCCCGGCGCCCATTTCGGCACACAGGCTTCCAGCACATTCAGCATCTCGTTCGCCGCCCAGTCCTGTGACGGCGGCGGCAGCTCGAGCAGCGTATAGCCGTGATAGGTGCTGGATGCGGGTTCGCCCCATTCGCCTTTGTAATTGGCGAGATCGTCGAGCGTCATGGTCCCACCGAGGGCATTGGATTTGGCCACCAGGGCACGCGCGACTTCGCCTTTGTAGAAGCCATTCGCGCCATGCTGCTGAATCAGGCGGAAAGTCTTTGCCAGATCGGGATTGCGGTAGATCTGGCCGGCAACAGGTTGCTTGCCATTGACGTACCAGGTCTTCACCGAATCGGGATCGAGATCGCTGCAGCAATTCCTGAGCGGCAGCGCCGGCGGAAGCTGCCAGTCATAGGCGATGCGTTCCGAAACCGGAAATCCGTTCTCGGCGTAATCAACGGCAGGTTCCAGATCCTCCTTGAACGTCTTTTTGCCGAAGCGCTTCAGGACCGCATCCCAACCCCAGACGGTGCCCGGCACCGTCACGGTGAGTATGCCGTGGCCCGGCATGCCCGAGCCGGGGGCCCAGTTATTTGGATTCCATTTGTATCCGAGTGAATTGAAGCGCTCGAGGTTCGCACCGGTTGGCGCCATGCCGCTCGCATTTAACGCATAGATTTTGTGTTCTTTGGCGATATAGAGAATCGCGAACAGATCGCCGCCAATGCCGACATTCATCGGCTCGACAATGCTGAGCACCGCGGCCGATGCCACCGCCGCATCAACGGCATTGCCGCCCTGCATGAGCATGCGAAGACCCGCTTGGGCCGCGAGTGGCTGGCTTGTCGCCACCATGCCGTGGCTCGCCATCACCTCGGCGCGGCTTTGCGCCAGCCAACCTTCGGTGCGGTCGCCGCGTACGGCGTTGCAGAACGCCGCTTTGGGCTCGGAGTTACAGGTCGAAAGCGGCGGCAGCGGCGGAAGCTGTTGCGCCGATGCCAGCGGCGAAAACAAGACGACACTCAGCAATGCGGCTGAGCAGTAGCGGGCGATCTCCGTCATCATGTCAGACCGAATCTTTTATCGGATTGGTTGAACTAATGCGGTACCGGCGGCAGCTTGCCGCCCTCGGCCAGTATCTTCATGTTGCGCAAGGCTTGCGTGAATCTCGCGCGCCGGGCGTCAATGTCTCTCGCTCGCGCCGCATCGTCGGGCAGCATCGAATTGTCCAGGAACAGGGTGTAGAGGATTCTCGACGTGGTTGGTGTCAGCGGCCGTACTTCAACCGTGCCGTGATACAAATTGAACGGAATGCCTTCCTTCGGCGTCTGCGCATAGGTGTATGAGTACCCGGTTCGCGCGACCAGCACTTCGCCGCCACCCACATTGCGAACTGCGCCAAGCTCACCATCCTTGCCAGATATGATATTGCACCCCGCCGGAACCTGGAGCCATTCCGCGACATCGCAATATTTGCCGATGCGGGCCCACACCTCTGCTGCGGGACGATTGACGGTGATCTCCATCGGAATCGATGTGTAGGTCGGCGAGGCAACCACAACGCTCGCGGCCGAAGCCGGCATTACGGCGAACGACATCGCCCCGGCAGAAATCACCCCGGCCACGACAAATTTGACGGTCCTCTCAATCATCTGTCCCTCCATCCCCCGACCTCCAAGTCAGGTCCGCACCGTTTAGACGATTTGCCACGAGTCGAATCGCCAACTCCACCTCTGCCCTTGTGGGCCGAGGCGCTGCAATCGCCAGAGACGATTTGCAGCCGAGCGGATACAGCGCCCGTAGCTGCTAGCCGCGCTTGTCACCCGCCAATTTTGGCTGCCGCGTCCACTTCGACGGCATCACCTGCACCGGCCCGGCTGACTTGGCCGCAGCCCTGGCTGCTTCTTCGGCGTTGATAATTTCTTCCAGCCGACATGCGCGGTCACGGTACTCGGCGGCGGTCTGATAGAGAATTTTCCTCGCATCATCACGCGTCACCATATCCGCAATCCAGATTAGATCCTGGGCGCGTTCTCGGTATGCGGCGGCCTCGTCCTTCCTGTCGTCTTCCATACCCGACTGCCGCCTCCCGTTGCGGCTCTATTTTACCACTGGCTGCGGCATCAAATGCGAACCAACCTCCCCCTGGCGCGCAGCAGAATCGGCTTTTACATGTAGACCATTCTCCCCAAGATGAAGCCTACACCAAAAGTGGCGTCCCGCTCGCCGGGTTCGAAAATTAATTCCGCCTTCCCCCGGCGGGTCCGACGCTGAATTTAGCCTCCCCTTGCTGGCAAGCTCGCTCTTTGCGCTTCAAAAGTGCCGTGGGGGACACTTCGGACGGCTCGGCAATCCCGCCGAACGAAATTTTCCCCCCAATCCGCCGGTCAATCCGGCACCTGTTCGGCCGCAGGCTTTCCCTTGTCGAAGATGCGCATCTCGATATAGCGCGCCGGTTTGCCGGAAAGATTCTGCTGCCGGTGGATTGTGCCGCGCGGGACATAATTCCAGTCGCCTGCTTTCATGACCTTCGGGGCCTGGCCTTTGATGGTGAAGGTCACCTCGCCTTCCTGCACAGCGGTCCACTGATCGCCGGGATGACGGTGAAATTCATTGCCGGCCCCCGGCGGCATGTCGACAGCCTGCAGGCCGACTTCGCGCGTTGGGTCCTTTTCCAGTGGCATGGTGAAATAGCGGTGATTCTGCATCTGCGGCGCGGCCGTCTGTGACCACGCCAGACCAACACCCATGCTGGTTGCCACCAGCACCGCTGCGATGATGCGCTTGCTCATGTGAATCTCCCCGAAAAGCCGCCTCGTCCTGATGGCCAAAGATTATCGTCTTTGCCCCACCCCCGAAAGCCGAGGACCCGCGCGACATGGGAAAGGCGCGTTAATTCTTAAATCCGAACTTCACGGTTTGGTAGATTTGCTCGACGGTGGCGCGGTCTTCGGGTCTGGCTACTTGTCCGTTCACGACGAGGCTCAATGGTCCGAGCAAGTCGTTTTCGACCGCCGGCACATGCAGGCCGACGTAATACGGGTGCGCCGGGTCTGGCATTGATGCGGTCGCGATGCTTCCGGGTTTCTCGTCGATGACGACTTTCTGCACGGAGGTATTTTTCGCGCCGTCTGGAGTATTCAATTCGTCGCGGTGATAGCCGAATTCAACGACGAGATCGAAGCCCGCACCATGGAATGTTCCGGAAAAGGCATCGCCGATACGGGTACGCTCAAACGTGGTGCCGGGCGGCGCTTTGACAGTAAACATCGGCCCGGCCTTGACTTCGACCCAGCCGGCCGGCACTTCGGCAGCGCCCGCACGCGAGACGCCGAGCGTCATGGCGGCCGCCAATATCATCACCACAAAACGGCGCATGGCTTCTCCCCACTCTATTCTTACTACTGCCGCGTGGCGCGGAGTTTTGCAGCTTCGGCGCAATACTCGACGGTGCTGAAATAGCGCGCCACGCCTTCACTGCCGACCTCGAACGGGTTTGGTTCTCCCGCCCGGCGCTCGGCAGCCGTATGCGCTTTCAGCCAGGCATTGTCGAATTCGGAATGATTGGATAGCAGCGCCGTTGCGTGATAGTCGGCGGCAGCCTTCGCCATCTTCCTCGCGGAGGCGATGTAGCCGTCATAATAGGCGGCGCTCGCATTGAACGGAATTGCGGTCCCACCGGTATAGGCAATGCGCAGCGGCTTGCCGTTATCACGGATTTCGAACAGATATGACAGTGTCCCCGGGGTGTGCCCCGGCGTTGTGACAATCTGAACCGAGGCATCGCCCACCGACACCTTCATTCCGTCCGCACCCACCATATCGTGCTTCGGTTTACCGCCGGCGTGGCTGAGTGATTTGTCAACCGCATTCCAGTCTTCCGCGCCATAGATCAGGTGCACGCCCGGAATGGAGTCCTGCAGCATTTTGGCGCCGCCATCATGATCGGCATGTGCATGCGACAGGATCACATATTTGACCTTGTTCTTATCCAGCCCGAGCTTTGTCATGCCCGCCAAAATCTCGTCATAGGCGGCATAATCATACAGCGTATCGATGATGATGATGCCCTGGTTGCCAATCAGCGCCCATGAGTTATGAATTTTGGTGCCGAGAAAATACAGATTGTCTGCGACTTTCGCGGGTTGGGCATACCAGGTCTCGCGCGCCGGAATTGCGCGAGGTACGCCGGCGGGTGCTACATTTGCGGATTCGCCCTGGCGCGGCGGAGGAATGCAGAGGCGAAGGAATGTTCCTGCCCAATCAAGACCGGCGGCGATTTTCGCTTTACCGATATCGTCGTCGATTCCGGCAGCAGGTGTTTGTGCCGATGCCATCCAGGTAGTGGCCGTCGCGAGCAGTGCCACGAAACTGGTTGCAAGCATCTTCATGCAGAACCCCTCGTCCAAAGCCGTGAGAATGTCTCAGGCTAACATAGCGGCGCCGGAGGAACCACGCCTGCGCCGTTCTTGTTCGATGGATCAGGGTCTCAGGAGCAACAACGGGTCAGCGAACCATCCGCAGCTGGCCGCCGACCGTGATCGGAATATCGACATAGGCTCCGTCCATCAGTTGCGGCGTGCCGTCAACCTCGATCGTCCTGCCGATAAACCGGTCGGGCCTGCCACCGAGCTCACTCCAGACCCGGCGCGGAATCAGGACGAAGACCATCTTGTACCTCTTCGGCTCGCGCAGCCCGATCTGAAGGTAGGCCGTACTACCCTCCTCCATCATGCCGCCATGAACCACCGTGCCGCGCAACGTGCTGGCCACATTGATTGAGCGCGTCACGGCTTCCTCACTGCCGGCATCGACGGTGCGAAGTCCGAGCGTCGTGAAACTCCAGTGCCACGTGCGCGGCTTGCCGTTCCACATCGCGTCCACCTGCACTTCGTAGCGGCTGTTCGGCAGCAGGGGCAGTTTGGGAATCAGGCAGACAACGCCATATTGACCAAACGAAGTCGCCGGGTGCTCCGGATCAGACAGGTAGAACGGGACATCCCTGCCTTTGCCGTCCGTGAGCGTGGCGCGCGCGCCGGTCAGTTTGTCGAATGGCGGGAATTCGATGGTTATGGGATAGCCGGCGCGCCCGCCGCCCGGCACGGGGTTGGGTACCTCGCCGCCGAATTCGAGCGGTATCCCACGCTGGTTGTTGGCCGGGTACGCGATCGGCCACTTCGCCCGCGGGCCGCCGGTGTTCGAATCGGCAAACATCAGCGCGGCCATATACGAACCATCGGGAAGTTTCGCGTAGCCGACGCCGATGCGTTCGAGTGCCGGCGACAGGATCGGCCGGCGGTGATAGAGCACCGCCATCCACCCATCGACGGCGACAGCGAGATCAGAGACGTCGAAAAACAGGTCGGCGGCTTCGCCACACGCCGCGCCCTCCGCCGATGCGCCGCGCAGCCACCGGCGCTCGTGATGGGCATTCAGCCCGGCCATCGCATCGGAATCTTTGTTGAGCCGCATGTACTCCGCGTGTTGCATGCAGCCCTGCGAAAGCTTCTCGTCGAGCCGCACGGGAGGAAGGCCGACGTCAGCGCGGTAGCGGTCGACCAGCTGCTTCACCCGAAGCTCGATGGCGCCGTTCGCCGCCGGTTGTCGCGGGTCATGTTCCTTATACGCATGAACCGGCGGAGCCGCGGCGGTACCGGCGACGCAGGTACACGATAACAAGGCGGCCAACAGGAGCCTGCGCAGCATTTCCCATGAATGACAGAGCCGGATTGCCAATCCCTTACTCGCGGATGGCAGAGGCAGGGATGCGGCATCTCGCGCCGTGCCGTTGTTCCCAATATTGATTGACAGACTGTATTTTATTCAGATTTGCGGCATCGCGCTGAGCCATGGGGGCTGTCATCTCCGGGTGTGCCCGATTACCGCCCGAAGCAGCCTCGGCCTGCTTTTGTACATCCCGTCCGCATCAGAAACAGCAAATTAACTGATCTGTCCGTATACGGTCAGTGAATAATGCAGGCATCATTGCAGAGGTACGGGGAAAATCATGCGCGTCGCAATGCCAATTCTTTGTTCCTTGTTGCTTACCGGCTGCTCAGCATATCTGGAGGCGACCAGACCCGAGCCTGTGAATATCCGGAATTTCTCGATCGGGATAACGAACCGAATCGATGTTATTGGAAAGTTGGGAACCCCAACGGGTTCGGTCGCGGATGGCAATCAAAACTGCGACGTTTACAAATTGTACACGACAGGTCCGGACGGTATCGGCAAAGGCGCGATCGTGGCCGGGGAAGTGGCTGCCGACATATACACGTTAGGGCTTGCAGAGCTTGTGACCAGTCCTACCGAGTCGGCCACACGCAACGCGCAGCACACTGTTCTGTTCTGCTACACGCGAGACAACAAACTTGGCGAGATCAGGGACACCAGCAGCAGAGATTCCGGGTAGCGGTGAAATCCTCGTTGCCTCAACTGATATCGGTGCCCCGCATTCGCCGTGCTCCGCGACCGGCCGGTCCGGTCTGATCGGGTCATGGGCGCGTTCGCGTGCCACGACCCACGCTCGGGCGTACTAAATCTTAATCCGAATGTCACCGCCCGGCCGGCAGCAGGTTCGCGCCACTGACGGATCGATTCGAGGCGTGTTCGGGGTTATTGTTGCCTCCGTCGAACCCTGGACGCTCCCGATGGCCGAACACGCGCCGATGACAAGCGGTCGAAACACCCGATACATGATCGCGCTTCTCGCCGGTATTTTCGGCGCCGGTATCTGGCTTGCGCCGGTTCAGCCCGCAGCCGCCGCCGAACTGTCTGCCGCGGAACGGGCGCGGGCAATTGCGAAGCTTCCCGACTGGTCGGGCATCTGGACCGGAACGGGCACCCTTTTCGACCAATCGCGCGGCGCGTTGAACCCGAACAACAATCCGATGGCGCGCGACTATCCGCCCTACAAACCGGAATGGGAGGCGGCCTACACAAAATTTCTCAATGAGGTGGTGCGGACGGGCAAATTCACCGATCCCCTGTCCGCCGCCTATCCCGCCGGCGTGCCGCGGATGATGACGCTGCCCTATGGATTCCAATTCGTGATCTCGCCCGAAATGGTCTGGGTCGTTCATGAACATCCCGACGTGCGCTACATCTACACGGATGGACGCGGCTTCCCGCCGGCCGACGAACTCTGGCCGACCTTCGATGGCTATTCCATCGGCCATTGGGAGGGCGACACGCTGGTTGTTCAGACCGTCAGCATGAAGGGCTATGTCCCGATCGACCGGACAGGCCTCGCGATGACTGGCCAAGCACGCCTGACTGAACGTATCCGCAAAACCAGCGACACCACCCTTGAAGACGTGATGACCATCGAGGACCCGGTCGCATTGACGGCGCCCTGGACGGTCACGCGACGTTTCGTCAAGCGCAACGACAAACGGCCGCGGATGGAAAACGTGCCGGATATCGACAATCAGCGAAATCCGCTGGTGAATGGCGAGACACAGATCATACTCGAATCGGACGTGACAAACGCGCGCACACCGTATCCCGACAGTCTCGGCCGCGTCGCCGTGCCCCAATACCCGCGCTGATGCTTTTGGCGGGGGTCAACCCTGCCCGTTCGAGACCATTGTGCGTAGACGCAATATCGAATCGCGCGAGGGCGACGTACCGGCGCCGTTTTGCGGCTCGGCCGATTGGGAGAAATCGCGCGTCTGCCGGCGCCAGCGGCGGATACCCTCCTGAATGAAGTCGGCCCCGGCGGAATCGATCTGCCAATCGTGCGAAAAATGGGCGCTATTGCTGCGTGGCCGATTTTCCGCAGCAAGACTGTCGAAGCGGATGCGCATCGGGACGGCAACGCCTTCCCCGACCACCACCGCCTCCTGACGGCGCAAACTGGGAAGCGAGGCAAGCATGCCGCGCAAACTATCCGGAAGCGCGTTGGAGATGAATTTCTGGTCGAGTTCATTGCTCATGCGCAGGGCAAACAGTGTACTGCATTGCGTCAGCACCGTAGCCGATAGCTCGGACGGGCGCTGCGTAACCAGACCGAGCGAGATGCCGTATTTCCGGCCTTCCTTGGAAATGCGGGAGATCGCGCGGGTAGAGGCGCTGAAGCCCAGATTTCGGTCTGCCGGTACATAGCGGTGGGCCTCCTCGCAGACGACGAGCACGGGCGGCATCTTGTTCCTTTCGGCCCACACAGCAAAATCGAAGATCATCCGAAACAGCAGCGATACAACCACATCCGTGATTTCAGACGGCAATCCCGATAAATCGATAATTGTCAGCGGCTTTCCAGCGACGGGGATACGCAGCAAGCGGCCGATCAGCGCGGCCAAATTGTCATGGGAGCCACCGGAGAACATGAAACTATACCGACGATCGGCTTGCAGGGACTCAATCCGCGCCCGCAGCCGCAGGAATGGCGCGGCAGTATCGGCCTTGTTCAATTTACCCATGGTTTCGCTGATGATCTGGATCAGATCGCTCGGCCGGAACGGAACCGGCGTATCGACGGTCATCCAGGCATTTGCTGCCGGTTGACCGCCATGGCTGCGCCGCGCCTGGAGCACGGCGTCCTTGAGAATGTTCGTCTGGGCCTGCTGTTCCTCGGGCGAGCCGCCCCGTACCAGCACCGCCACGAGCTCCTCGAAGTTGAGCAACCAACACGGGAGTTCGAGATTGTCGACATTGAGCACTTCGGCCGAGTTGCCGAAAGCTGTGGAATATTCGTCGTGCGGATCGAGCAGAATGATATGGCCGCAGCGATGAACGTCGAGAAGCGCTCGGAGCAGCAGGGTGACGGCGCAGGATTTGCCGGATCCCGTCGAGCCGACGATGGCAAAATGCTTGGCCAGAAGATCGTCGGTGATCAGAAATGCCGGATGCGACTCATCCTGGTAGATGGTTCCGATCCGCGCGTGGAATGCTTCCGGCCGGCCATAGACGAGATCCGCATCGCTCGAATCGGCGGCAAACACGGACGCGCCGAGCTGCGGATAAACGGACACACCACGGCTGAAGCGCAGAACTTTGCTGATTTCGCCGAGCAGATCGACCTCCAGCACGGCACGCGAGCCATCTGCGTCGCTCTGGATTGCGCTGACAATCCCTATCGCGGTTCCGGCCTGTGTCGCAGCTTTAACCAGCGCTCCGATCCGGACGCGACCAGTACCATCGCTGCCACGATTCTGGTCCAGCGCGACCGTCATTTCGGCGCCAGACACTCCAGTCACCAACCCAATGGCGTCTGCCATGCGACCCCCCGTGAAAAACCATGCTTTCCGACAGGAATGCACCAAACCCGTTTTGAATTGGTTATGAAACAATAGGGTCAGAGCAGGATTAACTGGCGCTTAACTGAACGTTCTGTGACATGACAAGTGCGCTCCCGCGCAAGGAAATTGCGCGCGGCAGGCGCCCAGTGAAAGGAATTCACCGTTCGGTCGCGGACCCTTGCGGAAGCCGGTATTTGCGCGAGCGGGTATTCAGTTCTTCGACCTGCTCAATCTTGTCGGACAGATCGCGGCTGATCGCGCCCTTTTGCGCTTCGGTCATTTTACCCGTGGCCTGCAATTCGGTGAGCGCCCTGTCGACCGCTCCCAATGCGATGTTCACCACCGGCGGAGTTTGGGTGACGGAAATCCGTGCGGCCTTCAGGGCGGCCGGGGTCGCGGGGAAATTCCCGTTTCCGAACACCGCCATCAATGGTTTTTTCACGATATCTGCCGCCTTGACATAATCCGCGACCGTCGGCATTGCGATCCAAACCGCGTCGGCGCCCGCTTCGGCATAGGTGGCGGCGCGGTCCAGCATCTCGGTGCGCGAACCATTCGGCGTCGGGGCAAGACACCGGGCGATCAGAACCATGTCGGTGCGTGCATCGGCCGCGGCATGGATTCTGTCGATCATCTGATCCTTGGGAAAAATGCCCGGCACGGCATAGCCGGTGGCGCGGTTGAGTGGCGCGCGGTCATCAAAGGCGGCGCAGGCGATGCCGCCGCGCTCGGCCTGTTTGGCGAAGCGATAGACATTCAGCGGCGAGGTGCCGAAGTCGTCGACATCGGCCATCAGCGGAATGTCGACGTTCTGGGCGATGATGCTGTCATATTCGATGATCTCCCCGACCGTGACGATCGCCTGATCAGGCAGAGCGAGCTTTTCCTGATTGGTCGCGCTGCTGCCGACAAACACACCCTTGAAGCCATGTATCTGAATCAGACGGGCGGTCATCAGATCGAAAGCATTGGCGCAGATCAGCGGTTCGGGGCCGTTCAGCAATTCACGGAAACGAGCACCCATGGATGACGGACGCGCCGCCGCGCGTTCGGGCGCCGCGGCAACCGCAGCACTGCTGGCTGCCATGATTCCTGACGCCGCAGCCGCAGCAGCCCGGACAAATTCACGCCTGTTGGACTCGCCGGCCATGACTTCCCCCGTGATTGTTCCCGCACAAACTTAGCACGAACGGCGGCGCTGGTGTTGTGACTCAACGGTTATTTCGCTCAAAGAGAGACCGATCACGCGAAAACGCGATGAGCCATCACCAATTGTTCGCTGAAGAACTTGCCGTGCTCCAAATTGCTGGAGGCGAGCGCCGTCAATACTTCCGCGAGGCTGCCTGGCCCCTGCTCCGGCAACCGGCGGGAGGCTTCGCGGGTAATCGCCCCATAGCCGCGGGCGAGAAGCATTAGGCCAGGCGCTCCCGCGCGTTCATACAAGCCCTCCGCCTGCGCGAACAATTCCAACGCGTTGTCGATCCGGCCGAGCGCGAGTTCGAAAGCGCCGACCAGCCATTTTGCCGTTCCCTCCTGCATCGGCCCGAGGCCAAGCCGGTCGACGAGGCTTGCCGAACGGCGGGCCAGCAAAAGTGCGGCCCCCAACTCGGCGTCACTGCCCCTGGCTGAATCCAAAGACCAGCCGGGCCAGCAATCAGCGGCGGCGTTGTACAGAAAGCGCTTGACCGATTTTAGCGCTTCCCGTTCGTCGCCCGAGATCTCCGTTTGCGTGTTCGGCACGCGGTATTCAATCGCGTCGGCGGCATGTTCGGCGGCGGCGATGATTTCCGCAATGCGTCCGCTCTTGCGCGCATCATTGACCAGCTTCTCCTGCTCCGTAGCCAGCAGCGTCAATTGCGTCGGCTGATCTGCCTCGGGATTATCGGCCATGACTTCCGTCACGCTTCTCGCAGCACAAATTTAGCACGAACCGCGGCGCCAGTGTTGTGGCATTGGCGCGGACACCCACTTGCTGGTTGGCAGTGTCAAGCCCTGCCATAACAGAAAGAGCGGGATGTTCGCTGCGTCGCCGCGGTCGCATCTTACGCACGCTGGAGGAGTGGCCGTAGACTCCGTATGTCGGTAACCGTTTCTATTCTGTAGACAGTATCAATTAATCGGTCCGCTGTTGCGCGTCCGATCACCGGCGCAACGAGACTGCGTGCCTTATCGATGACCTCGGCGCGTGACATCGGATTGCGCGGCGTGCCGCGCACAGCTTCGACGCGTCCGGACTGCATCGTTCCATCGGTGAATTCAATCTCGACTATGGCGACGCGCACCGGCAGCAATGGGGTCAGTGCCTCGTCGCGGAGGAGGGTCACTTTGGCGCGCTGTCTGAGTGCAGCTGGGTCGTGCATGCGTCCTTTGTCATGCGCCGCCTGGAACGAAACGGTTTTGTCCAGCAGCATCACGGCGACCATGTGCTGCAGGCAGATGTCGGGGATGTCGCGATTGTCCACTACCTCCGCAACGCTGGGCGCGAGCCGCACGGTGACCTGCCGCACCTGATCGGCGTCGAAGGGGTGTTTCTCACGGATGGCCGCGATCGCATCGAGCGGTCCCTGGATCGGGGAACCTACCGTCCATTTCTTGATATCGGTGCGCGTGATCTCATAGCGTCGGCCCAGTCCGTCAGCAAGACGCGCGCGCTCCGCCTTGGGCGCATAGGCGAGAAAGAAGTTGCCCGAACCGGAAAAGATATCGTCGACTCCATTCCATCCGGCGCGGACCACGAGTGCCGCAGTCACGCCGTTCTTGGCCGGCATACCGGCAAACACGAACGACTTTTCGATATGGTCTGCATCGCGTTGCCAGGCAACGATCCCGGCCGATTGCTGCGCGGCATAATCCAACACCCAGCGCATCTGACGCGCATCAAGACCCGCGATGCAGGCGGCAGCCGCCGCGGAGCCGAAGGTGCCGGCGATGCTGTGGGTGGCGAGGCTGCTTTCATAGCTGAAGGCGGCGCCATTCATGGCCATTACAACTCGCGTTCCGACGTCGTAGCCGAGCGTCACGGCGCGAAGAAAATGCTCGCCGTCGCTGCCGAGCGCCTCGGCGACCGCAAGCGCGGCGGGCACGATTGAGCATCCTGGATGCGAACGTGAATCATTATGCGAGTCGTCGGTCTCATCGGCCTGCGCCATTTCACCGTTGGCGAGCGCCGCATCGGGCGGAGTTGCCGTCAGCATGGTCGCCGCGACGGTCGAAGGACCGGATGCGCCAAAGGCGCGAATGTAGCGCTCCGCGGCCTGACCCGGCGCGAGCTCCGATCCGGAAAGCATGGATGCGAATGTATCGAGCAGATGGTGCTTCGCCTGTTCCAGCGTTTCATCAGGAAGCTGGCGGGCGGCGGCGGTGGCCATATAGGTACTGAGCGCCAGCATTTCGGGACTGATGGCAGAAGTTTGCGCAAAGGCGGGGCTCCCGCGCAGCGTCAGCCCGATGGCGGTGGCGGCGTTTAATTTGAGGAAGCAGCGTCGATCCACGATTTTCCTCTGCTTGTTCACCAGCCGATGATCGCACACATTCCAGAACTCCCGTTTGCGTTACGCCAAAAGCCGGTGCTTGGCAAAACTTCGCGAGTTCCCAAACGTTTCCTTTTGCGAAGCAACGCACCTCAGGAGAGTATCATGATGGTACTGCGCAGACTGAGCGGTTTCGCCGCGGTGGCTGGCTTGAGCGCGATGCTTGCGATACCCGTGGTTCCAGCGCAGGCAAGCCCTCAAGGACAAGACGCACTGTTGGGGGCGGGAATTGGCGCAATCGCCGGCGGCTTGTTGGGGCACGGCAATATTGGGCCGGTGATCGGCGGTGCCGCCGTGGGTGCAGCGGTCGGTGCGCTGGCCGCGCCGCACAACAAGCACGTGGGCTATTGGTATGACCAAAACGGCAACCCGCACCCATACACGTTCCATACGGACCGATACGGGAACGCCTATAATTTTAATTACGGCTATGGAAACCAAGCCTACAACACATACCCGTACGGCTATTCCTACGGAGGGTATGGCCCGTACGGCCAGTAGTCGGGACAGCCCCGCAAATTCATGGGCCGGTGTCGCGCCGGCCCATTTTTTTACCGCACGGGTGCCCGCTCAAGTCCGGGCAATTGGCTCATGACTATTGAACCCGAGCGGTCTGTTCCGGATGTGAAGCGGCGGCAACATTTGGTCTACCAACCGTCAGCAGCTGAATGTCGAATATCAGGGTTTGATTTGGCGGGACGGCTTGTCCATTACCCTCTTCTCCGTAGCCAAGATTGGCAGGAACGAACAATCTCCACTCGCCACCCTCTTTCATGATCAGAAGTGCCTCAACCCAACCTCCGATCAACTGACCGGTGGGAAAAGTCGCGGTCTCTCCAGGCATAGTCCCAGCGAACACCGTCCCATCGATCAAAGAACCCCGGTAGGTGACGGTTACCAGATCTTCCGGTGTCGGTGTTTTGCCATCACCCTTCTTGATGATGCGATATTGGAGGCCATCCGGAAGCACCACCACCCCCGGCGCCTTCGCATTATCGGCAAGAAATTGTTGGTTCGATTCCGGACTGATGTCCCGGGCGACTCTCCAGGCCGGCCACTGCACAGAAGCCGGAGCTGTTGATTGAGCAACCCGGTCCTTCCGGCGAATCAGCGATTTCCACTCGTCAGTCAGATCAGAAATGAGTCTTTGAAACCGATTCATATGCGAGTGCGCGGAGGTTATTGAAGAGGGCGCCTCCTGCGACGCAAAGCTAAGCGTCTCAGAGGTTTTCGGGGCAGCAGAGGTTTCCGACGCCCTGGACTCGGAGTACCCGCCAAGCAATAGAAGGCTCGCGAACAACACGGCGGTTGAGGGAAGAGTCTTAGCCATAGCGAAGCGCCCCTGAATCGAAGGTCCGCATACCTGCATGCTCTTTATGGCGCCACAGCCTTGCACGGAAGTTAACGCAGTCCTGAGTCCGCCCAATGAGTGGGTAACAATTCAACTTTGATGCTATTTGCGAGGCAGTTCGCATGCAGATGAAATCTGTCGCAAATTCGGCGCGGATTTGCTCCGTCGCGCCGCCTACGCTGCCAATGCCAGACGCGAGAGTTGCCGCAACAGTGCTTCGGCGCCCTTGATCCGCGCTTCGGGCGTCGGCCAGTCGCGCATCACCACCACCGTCTGGTCGGGGCGTACCTTCATTGTGCCGGCATGTTCGGCAATCAGCTTCACCAACCCGACCGCATTGGGAAACGAGTTGTGCCGGAAGGCCAAAGTTGCGCCTTTCGGTCCCGCTTCGATCTTCGCCACCATGGCCGCACGGCAAAGCTGCTTGATCGCGGCGATTTTCAGCAGATGTTGGACTTCTTCCGGCAATGGTCCGAAACGGTCGATCATCTCGGCGGCGAAATTGTCGATCTCCCGTTCATCCAGTTCCGATAGCCGGCGGTACAGCGCCATACGCACATTCAGATCCGGGACATAGGTCTCCGGGATCAGCACCGCGGCGCCGAGGTTGATGGTCGGCGACCAGGTATCGGGAATGTCCTCGCTCTCCCGCCCGGTCTTCAGCGATGCAACCGCTTCCTCCAGCATATCCTGGTACAGCTCGATGCCAACCTCGCGCACATGGCCGGATTGCTCTTCGCCGAGAAGATTACCAGCGCCGCGGATATCGAGATCATGGCTGGCGACGGCAAATCCCGCGCCCAATTGATCCAGCGATTGCAGCACCTGCAAACGCCGCTGCGCGCCCTCGGTGAGTTTCCTGTCCGCCGGTGTTGTCAGATAGGCATAGGCGCGCTGCTTCGAACGGCCAATGCGGCCGCGCAACTGATAGAGCTGCGCCAGCCCGAACATGTCGGCGCGATGGACAATCAGCGTGTTGGCGGTCGGGATATCGAGACCGGATTCAACGATATTTGTCGACACCAGCGCATCGATTTTGCCCTCGTAAAAGGCGGTCATCGTCTCTTCGAGCTGCGCGGTTCCGATCTGTCCGTGTGCGACCGCCACGCGGACTTCCGGCACGGTCTCTTTCAGGAATTCCATTGCTTCAGCGAGATCGGAAATCCGCGGTACGACATAGAAGCTTTGCCCGCCGCGATAATGTTCACGCAGCAGCGCCTCACGCAGGACCAGCGGATCGAATGGCGTGACGTAAGTTCTGACCGCAAGCCGGTCGACCGGGGGCGTGGTGATCAGCGACAGATCGCGCACACCGGTCAGCGCCAATTGCAAGGTGCGTGGAATCGGCGTCGCCGTCAGCGTCAGCACATGCACGTCGGCGCGCAGGCTTTTCAGCCTTTCCTTGTGCGAGACTCCGAAATGCTGCTCTTCGTCCACGATCAGCAAACCGAGATTCTTGAAAGACATGCTCTTCGCCAGCAAGGCGTGGGTGCCGATCACAATATCGACTTTGCCCTCCGCCAATTCCGCCTTGATGTCCCTCGCCTCCTTCGGCGTCACAAAGCGGGAAAGCTGCGCAATCTTCACGGGCAAGCCGGAGAAGCGTTCGCAGAAGGTGCGGTAATGCTGGCGCGCGAGCAGCGTCGTCGGAACTACCACAGCAACCTGGGTGCCGGACATTGCGGCGAGAAATGCCGCACGCAAAGCCACTTCGGTTTTGCCAAAGCCGACATCGCCGCAGACCAGCCGGTCCATCGGCCGGCCCCTGGCAAGGTCCTCGACCACATCACCGATGGCGCGTTCCTGGTCTTCGGTTTCGGCATAGGCAAAGCGCGCGATGAATTCGTCATATTCCCCGTGCGGCGGATCGACCGCCGGCATCTCTTTCATCGCGCGAGCGGCCGCGATGCGAATGAGTTCGGCGGCCATCTCGCGAATGCGCGCTTTCAGCCGCGCTTTTCGATGCTGCCACCCAACACCGCCCAGACGGTCAAGCTGCACTCCGGCTTCTTCCGATCCGAACCGGGTCAGAAGTTCGATATTCTCCACCGGCAGAAAAAGTTTGCCGCCGTCATATTGCAGTTCGAGACAGTCATGCGGTTCGTCCTGCACCTCGATCGATTTCAGTCCGAGATAGCGGCCGATGCCATGTTCGATATGGGTGACCAGATCGCCGGCGGTAAGTGCGGAAGCTTCCTGCAGGAAATGCTGAGACCGGCGCGCCCTGCTGCGCGGCCGCACCATGCGGTCGCCGAGAATGTCCTGTTCGGTGATGACCGCGAAATCCGGTGCCTCGAAGCCGTGATCGATCTGCAGCACCACAAGCCCGACGGCGTTCTTGTGCAGCTTCGAGCTTTCCGGCCAATTGCCCACGCGTTTGAGCGCCGCCACCCCATGATCGGATAACACGCCGCCCATGCGCTCGGCCGAACCTTCGGTCCAACACGCGACCAACACGCGCCGTCCCTGCCCTTGCAGGTTTGCAATATGCGCGGCGGCCGCTTCGAAGATATTGGTGCGCCCCTCGTCCGGCGATTTGTTTTCCTGAACCCGTTCCGGTGCGAAATCGCGGCCCGGTGCGCCGCCAGCGTCGGTCGATTTCATATCGTCCGGCGCCTTGAACGGGGACAACGCGCGCACCGGGCGGTGCTGCAGCGCCGCGTCACATTCCCGAGCGCTGAGATACAGCGCTTCCGGTTTCAACGGTTTGTAAACTGCGGCCATACCGCCGCTCGCCGAGCGCATGGAATCGCGCGTCGCATAATAATCCCCGATCAGTTCAATGCGCGCGTCCCTGGCTTCCTGGACATTGGGCGAAAGGAAGATCGCCGCATGACCGGTGTAATCGAACAAAGTTTCCAGGCGCTCGTAAAACAGCGGCAGCCAGTGCTCCATGCCGGCATGCTTGCGCCCCGCGCTGACCGCTTCGTAAAGCGGATCTTCGTCGGTCACGGCGCCGAACTGCGCGACGTAATTGCTGCGGAAACGGCTGATGGAGTCCGGATCGAGCGGTGCTTCGCTCGCCGGCAACAGCACAATGCTGTCGTCGGTGCCGGTCGTGAGTTGGGATTCCGCGTCGAACCGGCGCATGGTTTCGAGTTCCGCGCCGAAGAAATCGAGCCGCAAAGGTTCGTCATGCCCGGGCGGCCAAAGATCGACAATGCCGCCGCGCACCGCGAATTCGCCCGGTTCACGCACCGTGCCCGTATTGGAATAACCGTTGCATACGAGAAAGCGCATCAGCTGCGGGCGATCCACTTCCTTGCCGGTGCGCGCGAGAAAGCTTGCGTGCGCAATCATATCGCGCGGCGGCACGCGCTGAAGGATGGCGTTGATGGTGGTGATCACCAGTGCGGGCCCGGCCCGGTCGCCGCGACCAGCCAGTGCCGCCAACGCTGCCAGACGTCTGCTTTCGATATCCGGGCGCGGCGACACCCGGTCGTAGGGCAGGCAATCCCAGGCCGGAAAATGAATGCGCGTCAGATCTGGCGCGAAAAACTGCACGCATTCGAGCGCCGCCGCGGCCCTGGCATCGTCGGCGGCGACAAAGACAACCAGGCCATTGCTGCGCGAGGCTGCTTCCGCTGCGACATATGCGTCGTAGCCTTGCGGCGTGCCGCTGACGGTAATGCGCCCCGGCGCACGGGCTATGGCGGTTAGTCGTTCCACAGGTTTTGCTAGAGCTTCAAATTGTCCCGATAGGAACAAAGCTGGGAGAAAACGTCATGGTCATACGCGCTGGGCACCGTCTCGTGTCCCATGATCCAGCCAAAAATCTGCCAGTCGGGAACCGATAGCAGGTCTTCAAACCGCGCCAGGCGATTGGCGTCCAGCCGGTCGAGATGGGCATCGGCAAAGGCCGCAAAAATCAGGTCGAGTTCACGAAAGCCGCGCCGCTGCGCCCTGAACAGGGCCTTTTTCCGGCGGATCTCGATTTGGCTCAGTTCGGTCATTCCGGGCTCTATATAGCGGCTCGTCTGAAATGCCAAAGCTGGCGATAGAGTAACAAGAATGAGACCTGCGATTCTCAATCCGCTGTTTGCCGATGCGACCAGCCTGAGTGGTGTTGGGCCCAAAGTGGCCCGGCTGCTCACGAGCGCACTTGGCACATCCGCCGAACCGGCACGGGTCGTGGATCTCACTTTCCACCTGCCATCCGGAATCGTCGACCGCAGCTACCGGCCGAGCTTGCGCGAGGCCGAGGCCGCGCGGATTGCAACCGTCACCGTGCATGTCCTCGAATATCTGCCGCGCCGGAGTCCACGGCAGCCGATTCGCGTCCTCGTCGCGGATGACACTGCGGCCATGGAAGTGGTGTTCTTCACGGCACGCGACGACTGGATCAAGCAGAAGATGCCGGTGAAAGCCCGGCTCACTCTGTCCGGCAGGATCGACCGTTATCAGGACCGGATGCAAATGGTCCATCCGGATTACGTCGTGCCGGCTGGGGACGAGTTGGGCGTTCCGGCCTTCGACGTGGTCTATCGCACCACCGAAGGTTTGCCTGCGCGTTCGCTGCAAAAGCTCATCCGCCGGGCGCTGGAGCGGCTCCCAGATTTGCCCGAGTGGCAGGACAGCGCCTGGTGCAAACAGAGCCGGTGGAGCGAATTCAAGACGGCACTCCTTGCCGCGCATGCTCCAATTTCAGATGCCGATCTGACACCCACTGCACCAGCACGCATGAGACTTGCCTTCGACGAATTGCTGGCCAATCAGCTGGCCCTCGCGTTGTTCCGCAACCGGATGCGCAGCAAGCCGGGGCGTTCGCTGAAATCCTCCGGCCGGTTGCGTGCCAAAGCGCTCTCCTCGCTCCCGTTCAAACTCACCGCGTCGCAACTCTCGGCGATCGCCGAAATCACCGCAGCAATGGAAGACAGCTCGCGCATGTTGCGGCTGCTCCAGGGAGATGTCGGTTCGGGCAAAACCGTCGTCGCAATGGCCGCAATGCTGAATGCGGTCGAAGCCGGTTGTCAGGCTGCGCTGATGGCGCC